>NZ_JAYKKN010000002.1:0-762285 GCF_035117775.1 Cellvibrio chitinivorans | reverse complement strand
GTTCCTGCTCGCACACTGCAAAGTGCTCACCATTGGAATAGCCGGCATCGGCCGCTACTGTCAGCGTGTCTTGCTCCAATACCGCTTTGGTTTCCCGTGCGATGGGCAGCAATTGCTGATTATCAGTGCAAGCTTGTGTGACCTCGTGATGCACAATCAAATGGTGCGTGGCATCAACAGCCGTTTGTACGTTGTAGGAGACCTTCTTTCCCGATGCGGTGCGCATCATGCGGGCATCTGGCTCGGTTTTAATCAGCTGCGTGAGATTCTGCTCACTTAGATGCGCTTGTTGTGCGAAATTTTGCTGTTGTTGCGCTTGCAATGTTTGCAACGCCGCACGAACGGCATCTGCATTAACAGGCTCCGTTGTTTCGGTCTGATCTTGCTGATCCAGAGCGCTTAAGTACTGCTGAATCTGTTGCTCCAGTACGGCTTGTTGTTTAGCCAGCTTTGCAGGAGTGATGAGCTGTGCGCGACGACAAAACTGCACAAACTCACGGCAAGTGGCGATAAGCGCGCTGCGGTTTAATCGACGAAATTCGGCGATGGTTTTGAAGTCCGGCGTTAATCGGCCAAGCAGCCACATGACCTCCACATTGCGTTGGCATTCTGTTTCCAATCGGCGCGAGGAGCGAATGCGCTGCAAATAGCCGTACAGATAGAGTTTTAATAAATCGGCAGGATCGTATGGCGGACGGCCGGTGGCTTTCGTTACGGCTTTCGTAAAACCCAATGCCGCTAATGAAAGTTGCTCAACATAGGCAGCGATAACTCGCACGCTGTGATCAGCGGGAATGAGTTTGTCCAAACTAACGGGAAATAAATTGCCTTGAGTAACGGCTCCCCCTTTCTTGTAGTGCATAAAAAATGCCCGCATCAAAACGATGCGGGCATTTTCTCAAATCAAAACCCTGGGCTCTAGGGTTTTGACACAGTCTCAATTGCCGCGTTTTTTTGTGGTGGCTTATTTTTACTGGACGGAAGCGGCGGGGGTTGTTGCTGGTGTATATGGAGTTACTTGAATGATCACATTTAATGCAGGGTGATCAATGTAATGAACTTCATTGCTGCGCATATCGCGCTCTTGTTGCAAGAGAATTATTTGGCGGGTTATAAAATTCTCGGTGGCCGAAGCATCTGCGCTTTCGCTCAAACTTGCGTCACCCCACTGGGTATTTTCGGCTGCAAGTGCCTGTTCCAATTCCGCTTCTACTGCTGAGTCTAGAGATAAATTATGCATGCTCGCGACTGAGTAGTTAGGGCGAAGTGGGATTTCAGGCCAGGTTTGAGTGACTTCCTGACCGACATTAAGGTCAAATTGAGCAAGCCATAAGTTGGTTTGCAATTCCAGATAAGTTGCCACACTCAGACGAATACTGCCTTCTAATGCTTGATGTTGCCCAAAGGTTTGTCCGCCGTTGATCAGTATGGCTTTAGAGGCTTTTTTGTTGGTGATGATTTGTCGCCAAGCTTGATGAAATAAGACTTCAAAACGCGAGCTGCGCTGTAATTTTTGTGCCTGCGCGTTTAGTTGTCGCTCATTGTCGGGCAATAAATAAAACGCGTCTTTAGTAAGATCTACTGGCACAGGTGTATCAGTCCCATTGCTATCAATCGCGCCAGGGTTTTTTAATTCCACCCAATCGCCCGGGTAGCGCAATTTAATATTGCTCGGCCAGTGTTCCTGCCCGCTATCGTCTTTGCGTGCAACGACGATCATTTCCACTTGGTACCAGCCCTCGTGTTGTGCGTAGCTAATTGGGCTCGCTAGCAGCAATACTGCGAGGCTTATTAATGCGCGATATGGTTTTTTGAGAGCGAAAATCATTGCATTGTTTTCCTGATAAAAGTGTCAGACTTCATTTTTTGCAGTTAATCATTCGTCGTTATTTACTTTTTAACTTGGGGTTAAATAGCTAAGTAGTTCGACTATCGCTTGAATACGCTTTTCGTTATCGTCCAAAATCATGGTGAATTTTAACTGGTTTGCGCCTTCCAGTTTGTAGATGCGTGGCTGGCTTTGTACCAGTTTCACAATTTGCAGCGGGTCAACGCGCGTTTCGCTAGCAAACTCCACTTTACCGCCGCGTGCATTGGCTTCAAGTTTGGTGATGCCAATCGCTTCGGCGTTGATTTTAATCTGCGTAACCCGGAACAAATTTTTAATTTGCTCCGGCAGCATGCCAAACCGGTTAATCATTTCGACTTGTAGATCGCGTAGGGCATCCTCACTGTCGGCATTGGCTAAACGTTTATACATCACCAGTCGTGTATGTACATCGGGCAAATAATCTGCGGGAATTAGTGCAGGTATACGCAAGTTAATTTCAATCGCTTCACTCAACGCTTTTTCAAGATCGGCTTGCTTGCCTTGGCGGATGGCTTTTACGGCGCGATCGAGCATATCCATATAGAGTGAGAAACCGATGGTCTGTATTTGGCCGCTTTGTTCATCGCCCAATAGTTCACCAGCGCCACGAATTTCCATGTCATAAGTCGCCAATGTAAATCCTGCGCCCAAGTCTTCCGCGGCACTAATTGCCTCCAAACGCTTTTGGGCGTCGTCAGTCATTGCGCGGCGATCAGGCGTCAATAGATACGCATAGGCTTGGTGATGCGAGCGCCCAACGCGGCCACGTAGCTGATGCAATTGCGCCAAGCCGAATTTATCGGCGCGGTTGATGATAATCGTATTGGCGCTAGGGATGTCTATGCCCGTTTCGATGATGGTGGTGCATACCATGATGTTAAAACGTTTGTGATAAAAATCGGACATCACTCGCTCAAGATCACGCTCGCGCATTTGGCCGTGGCCGATGCCTATGCGCGCCTCAGGAATTAATTCTTGTAAATCGCGCGCTACCTTTTCAATGGTGTCAACTTCATTGTGTAGATAATAAACTTGGCCACCACGCAAAATTTCACGCAGGATCGCCTCTTTAATGACGGCGTCATCATAGGTGCGTACAAAGGTCTTTACCGATAAACGACGTGCAGGCGGTGTGGCAATGATTGATAAATCGCGAATGCCCGCCATGGACATATTTAATGTTCTGGGGATTGGTGTTGCGGTAAGCGTGAGAATATCAATTTCTGAGCGAAGTGCTTTGATTTGATCTTTTTGGCGCACACCGAAGCGATGTTCTTCATCGATGATTAGTAATCCTAAATCTTTGAATTTAATCTCAGGTGATAAGAGTTTATGGGTGCCGACGACTATATCGACTTTTCCTTCTGTCAATCTTTCCAATACCTGATTAACTTCTTTTGTTGTGCGAAAGCGCGATAGCACTTCAACAGTAATCGGCCAATCTGCGAATCGGTCTTTTAGTGATTCGTAATGCTGCTGTGCAAGCAGGGTAGTTGGAGCAAGTATTGCAACTTGTTTTCCGCTGTGACTGGCGATAAAAGCTGCGCGCATCGCGACTTCAGTTTTACCGAAGCCTACATCACCACAAACCAATCGATCCATAGGTTTTGAGGAAAGCATATCTTCCATAACCGCTTCAATAGCGCGTTGCTGATCGGCGGTTTCTTCAAACGGAAAGCTTGCTGCAAAGGTTTCGTAGGCAACTTTAGGGTCGGGAAATTTATGACCTTTCCGTGCGGCGCGGCGCGCATAAACTTCAAGCAATTCTGCGGCGGTATCTCGAATTTGTTCTGCGGCTTTACGCCGCGCCTTTTGCCAGGATTCGCTGCCGAGTTTATGCAGTGGCGCCAAATCATCTTCTGCGCCTGAGTAGCGGCTAATTAAATGCAGGCTGGTTACTGGAACATAGAGTTTGGCTTCATCGGCATATTCCAATGTTAAAAATTCATTGGTTTCATTATCGATAGTGATGGTTTCCAAACCGCGAAAGCGACCAACGCCGTGATCGATATGCACAACAGATGCGCCGATTTTTAATTCAGTGAGGTTTTTTACAACAAGATCAGCATTGTCTTGCGATTGTTTGCGTCGGCGTTGTTGTTGAATGCGTTCGCCAAATAATTGCGCTTCTGAGATGAGCGCAATTTTAGGATTGGTTTGCAGTAATCCTTGTTCCAGTGGTGCAATGGTTATTGCCAGTTTTTCGCCATGATCCAGAAACTCACTCCAACCATCCACTGTTGTCGGTCGAATGCGAATGCGGCTAAGTAGTTCAAGGAGTGTTTCGCGGCGGCCAGCAGAATCTGCACAAAATAATACTTTGCCATCAAACTCCATTAAAAAAGCTTGAATGGCAGCGAGAGGGTTTTCAGCTTGTGCGCGAATGGGTAGCGAAGGTATTACTGCGCTACAAAAATTGAAATTTCCTTCTTTTTCTTCCAGTGGTTGCGATTCAATAAACGTGCGGGAGTATTGTTTTAAATTGCCAAAAAATTCATCGATGGCGAGATAAATATCGCGCGGCGCTAATATTGGGCGTAACGGATCTACGCGGCGGCTTTCATAACGGCGTAATAGTTCGAGCCAAAAATTCTCGGCTGATTTTTCGATATCACCGAGTGCATAAATTTGTGTTTCAGTCGGCAGATAATCAAATAGGGTGCTGCAGGCATCAAAAAATAACGGGAGATAATATTCGATCCCCGGTGGTGAAATACCTGCGCTTATATCTTGAAATACTGGACAAGCTTTGTGATTAACATCAAAACGCTCCAGCCATTTTTGTTTGAATAAACTGATGCCGGTTTTATTGAGCGGAAATTCTTTTGCGGGGAGCAATTGAATTTTATCGACCTTGTCGATGGTGATTTGTGTTTCCGGGTCGAAGGTACGCAGGCTTTCAATTTCGTCATCAAATAAATCAATCCGATAGGGGAGTTCACTACCCATCGGATAAATATCCATCAGTGAACCGCGCACTGCAAATTCACCGTGTTCATAAACGGTATCCACGCAGTGATAACCAGCACGCTCCAAATTCTGACGCAGCTGATTGGCGTCGAGCGTTTCGCCGACAGAAAGCATCAGACTATTGCCGATTAAATAGGAGTGCGGCATGAGTCTTTGCAGTAGGGTCGTAACCGGGACGACGAGAATTCCCTGTTTAACTGTAGGTAATTTATAGAGCGTGCTTAGTCGCTCGGAAATAATATCCTGATGAGGCGAGATGGTGTCGTAGGGAAGTGTTTCCCAATCCGCTAGATGTAAAACCGGAAGTGAATTTTCGCCGGTTGCAAAAAAAGTGAGTTCACTTTCCATGCGGATAGCAGCACTGGTATCTGCAGTAATCACCAAGCTCAGGCCATTGTAGGCACGAGCAGCGTTCACAATGGTCAATGCCTGGGCGCTGCCAAAAAGCTGCCCCCAATATTGTCGATTACTGGTTTTTGTAGAAATAGGTGGGGTACTAAGTAGCTGTAGAGTCATAAGGTATTTTATTTATCGCACATCTAAATTGATGGGGCATTTTACCTTTCTTAAGGTGCTTCTTGGGTGAGAAAAATACAAATAAAAAAATAAAAAAGATTCTCATTTGAAATTTAATGTCTTTTGTGAAGATGAGAAGTGTTTTCATTAAGTGGGTTGTTGGAGATTTTTTTGTATAAAAAGAACTCAGCTTAAGCGAAAAGCCTTGTAAAACATGCATCAAATCGATGCATCGCTATGGTGCTGGCTTTGGGTGACGTTTATAATTTGCGGGTTTTACTAGGGCTAATGAAAACTTCTCAAAAATCAATCAATTGTGTGTGCGCTGTGCTCGCTTAGGCAGATGTTGATACAAGGGTTGAGTGAATGTTCCATGCCTTATGCATCATTATTTATTGCGCCAGCAAATACATGATGATGCGCTCGCAGATCAAGCACTTCCTCCACAAAGTCCTATTCAGTTCCCGCCAGGAAGTAACTGAGTAATGACAGTTGGTTTATCGCTTGCTGCATCTCGCGGCCTGGATTTCCAGGTCTATATCCACACGAACGACTAGGCAGAGACGTATGATAAAGATTCGTCGAGGGTTGGATTTGCCCATTACTGGCAGCCCCAATCAATCTATTGAGGATGGCCCTCAGGTTCGCCAGGTAGCTTTAATCGGGTTTGATTACCATGGTATGAAGCCCACTATGGCGGTACAGGTTGGTGATAAGGTTAAACTCGGTCAGGTGTTGTTTTCTGACAAAAAGATCCCCGGTGTTAACTATACCGCTCCGGCTTCTGGCACCGTCAGTGCTATTAATCGTGGCGATCAGCGTGTATTTCACTCAATCGTAATTGATGTGGAAGGTAATGAAGCAGTTGAGTTCGCTAAATACTCAGCTGCTGAATTGGCTGGTTTGTCGCGTGAAAGTGTCCAGCAAAATCTGGTTCAATCCGGTCTTTGGACGGCTTTGCGTACTCGTCCATACAGCAAGGCTCCTGCACTGGATTCAAAACCCAGCTCGATCTTTGTTCAGGCTATGGATACCAATCCTTTAGCGGCTGATCCAAAAGTTGTTATCGCTGCTAAAAAAGACGCTTTCGCCAATGGTTTGACCGTGCTTGCACGTTTGACCGAAGGTAAGGTTTTTGTATGTCAGGCCGAAGGTGCTGATCTGCCGAAAGGGCAGGGTGGCAATATTGCGGTAGAAACTTTTGCTGGTGTTCATCCGGCGGGTAACTCTGGTACCCATATCCATTTCCTCGATCCGGTTAGTGCTCACAAAACTGTGTGGACTATCGGTTATCAGGACGTTATTGCTTTTGGTGAGTTGTTTACAACTGGTCAGCTTAATGTTGAGCGTGTTGTTGCTCTGGCTGGTCCTCAGGTTGAACGTCCACGTCTTGTGCGCACTCGCCTCGGTGCAAGTCTGAATGAATTGACCCAAGGCCAGACTAAAGAAGGTGAGAATCGCCTGATTTCCGGTTCTATCTTTGGTGGTCGTCGTTCTCATGGTGCCTTGACTTACCTTGGTCGCTTCCATAATCAGGTAAGCGTACTGCTTGAAGGTCGTGAGCGCGAAATGCTGCATTACCTTCGCGCTGGAACTAATAAGTTCTCTGTGCTGGGTATTTACCTGTCTAAATTGCTTCCCTCAAAAGCCTTCAATTTCACTACATCAACCAATGGTTCCGAGCGTGCCATGGTGCCAGTAGGTTCTTATGAGAAGGTGATGCCGCTGGATATCCTGCCAACACAATTGCTGCGTTCCTTGATTGTGGGTGATACCGAAATGGCACAAAAACTGGGTTGCCTTGAGTTGGATGAAGAAGATTTGGCGCTGTGTACCTTTGTGTGCCCCGGCAAATACGAATACGGTCCAATCCTGCGTAACAACCTTACCCGTATTGAGCAGGAGGGCTAATAGATGGGACTGCGAAAGATACTTGATGATATGGAGCCGCATTTCCACAAAGGCGGCAAATATGAAAAATGGTATGCCCTGTATGAAGCGGCAGACACCATTTTCTACAAACCTTCAGATGTCACCAAATCTACCGCTCACGTTCGTGACGGCGTAGATTTGAAGCGCATTATGATCACTGTGTGGCTGTGTGCATTCCCAGCAATGTTCTTCGGTATGTACAACGTTGGTTTGCAAGCGAATACCATCCTTGCAGCGACTGGCGCAACCGGTATCGACAACTGGCATGGTGTGTTGGTTAGCTGGTTTGCTGGTCATAACCCTGACAGCATCTGGGACAACTTGATTCTGGGGGCCGCTTACTTCCTTCCTATATATGCCACTGTGTTTATTGTTGGTGGTATTTGGGAAGTCTGGTTTGCAATGGTTCGCGGCCATGAAGTTAACGAAGGTTTCTTTGTGACCTCTATTTTGTTTGCTTTGACCTGTCCGCCTGACTTGCCTTTGTGGCAGGCCGCGCTGGGTATCAGCTTTGGTGTTGTAATCGGTAAAGAAGTTTTTGGTGGTACTGGTAAAAACTTCCTTAACCCAGCCTTGGTTGGTCGTGCATTCCTGTTCTTTGCTTATCCTGCGGAAATGTCTGGTGATGCGGTTTGGACTGCGGTTGATGGTTACACTGGTGCAACTGCGCTTTCTCTTGCTGCACAGCAAGGTATGGATGCAGTGACTGGTCACTTGAGCTGGATGGATGCATTCCTTGGTTTTGAGCAAGGCTCAATCGGTGAAACCTCAACTCTGGCATTGATGATTGGCGGTATTGCTCTGCTGGTTATGGGTATTGCGTCTACTCGTATCGTTGTTGGTGTGCTGATCGGTACTATCCTGACTACCTTGCTGTACAACTGGGCTGGTGCAGATAGTGCTAATCCAATGTTTCAAATGCCGTTCTGGTGGCACTTTGTTGTGGGTGGTTTTGCCTTTGGTTTGTTCTTTATGGCAACCGACCCTGTCTCTGCTTCTATGACTAATACAGGTAAGTGGATTTTTGGTGCGCTCATTGGCTTTATGGTAATCACCATTCGTGTGGTTAACCCAGCGTTCCCGGAGGGCATGATGTTGGCTATTTTGTTTGCCAATATGTTTGCGCCGACCATCGACTACTTCGTCGTTCAATCCAACATTAAGCGGAGACTGGCTCGTGGCTAATCAACAAACTGCAAAATACACCATTGCCGTCACATTGGTTATGTGTCTGGTTGCCTCTGTTCTGGTGTCCGGTTCTGCTGTTATGTTGAGACCGCTCCAGGCAGAAAATAAAGCTCTCGACTTCAAAAAGAACGTTTTGAATGTGGCGGGCATGTATAAGGAAGGCGTTTCAGTCGATGAGCAGTTTGAAAAGATCCAGGTAAAAATTGTGGATCTGGAAGCTGGGAAATTTACTGATGCGATCACTGATATTGAAAAATTTGATCAAACTGCATCTGCTAAAAAGCCGGGTATGTTTGACCAGTTGGATTCTGAAGAAGATATCGCCAAGCTGATTACCCGTGAAAAATACGCGAAAGTATTTTTGGTAAATGATGATGCAGGTTTGAGTCGTGTGATTCTGCCTGTGCGCGGTAAAGGTCTTTGGTCGACTATGTCTGGCTTTATCGCTTTAGATAAAGACTTAAACACTGTTCTTGGTTTCGGCTTCTATTCACACGCTGAAACCCCAGGTCTTGGTGGTGAAGTAGATAATCCAAAGTGGAAGTCTATCTGGTTGGGTAAGAAAATTTACTCTGATTCCGGTGATGTAAAAGTCAGTGTTATTAAAGGCCATGTTGACGAGTCAACTCCTGAAGGGGAGTACAAGGTTGACGGCTTGGCTGGTGCGACTTTGACCAGTACTGGTGTTAACAATTTGGTTAAATACTGGATGGGCGAGCACGGCTTCAAACCCTTCCTGACTAACCTGAAAAATGGAGAGGCATAATCATGAGTGTAAAAGCGAAAGATCTCCTCACAAAACCAATTGTCGAAAATAACCCGGTTATTCTTCAGATTCTTGGGATTTGTTCTGCGCTGGCAGTAACCTCCAGTGTGAAGGTGAGTTTGGTAATGGCCATCGGTCTGACTCTGGTATCTGCCTTTGCAAACCTGTTTGTGTCTCTGGTGCGTAACTATCTCCCAAGCAGTGTTCGTATCATTGCTCAGATGATCATCATCTCTGCGTTGGTAATCGTTGTTGATCAGGTTCTAAAGGCAGTTGCTTACGATATTAGTAAGCAACTTTCGGTATTCGTTGGTTTGATTATTACTAACTGTATCGTAATGGGACGTACGGAAGCCTTTGCGCTGAAAAATCCTCCAGTTCCAAGTTTCCTTGATGGTATTGGTCATGGTTTGGGCTATTCTGCTCTGCTGCTTGTGATTGCAACCATTCGTGAACTTTTCGGTGCTGGAAAATGGTTTGGTATTCAGGTAATGCCAGTAGTAACTGATGGTGGTTGGTACATACCAAACGGCTTGCTGCTGTTGCCGCCTAGTGCATTTTTCATTATCGGCATGATCATTTGGGGCGTTCGTACCTGGAAGAAAAATCAGGTTGAGAAGGCGTCTTTTACCATTGCGCCAAACTCTGTTAAGACTCAGGAGATCGCATAATGGAACATTTATTAAGCTTGTTTGTGCGTTCCGTCTTTATTGAAAACATGGCCTTGGCATTTTTCCTTGGTATGTGTTCGTTCTTGGCAATGTCAAAGAAAATCAACGCTGCTATAGGTCTCGGTATCGCGGTAATCGTGGTACAAACTGTTACTGTTCCAGCGAACAATCTGATTTTGACTTACTTGTTAAAAGAAGATGCTCTGGCTTGGGCTGGTGTAACTGGTGTTGATCTGACCTTCCTTAGCTTTATTTCTTTTATTGGTGTGATCGCTGCAATTGTGCAGATTATGGAAATCGTAATGGATAAGTACATGCCGGCGCTTTACAACGCGTTGGGTGTGTTCCTTCCGTTGATTACCGTGAACTGCGTGATTATGGGTGGCTCATTGTTCATGGTTGAGCGCGATTACCATTTCGCTGAAAGTGTGGTTTACGGCTTGGGTTCAGGTACCGGTTGGGCAATCGCAATTGTGTTGCTCGCAGGTATTCTCGAAAAGATGAAGTATTCCGATGTGCCTGAAGGCTTGCGTGGTCTGGGTATCACTTTTATTACTGTGGGATTGATGTCATTAGGCTTTATGTCTTTTGGCGGCATTTCTCTCTAAGCGAGACGAGGAATAAAACTCAATGAATATCGAGATTGTATTAGGTGTAGTCATGTTCACCGCAATCGTCATCGCGCTGGTGGTGGTGATTCTTGTGGCCAAAGCCAAGCTGGTGAATAGTGGTGATATAGAAATTCTCATTAATGATGAGAAAACTATTACCGTGCCAGCTGGTGGAAAATTGCTGCAAACACTGGCGGCAAGCAATGTGTTTCTGGCCTCTGCTTGTGGTGGTGGCGGTAGCTGTGCACAATGTAAGTGTGTGGTAAATGAAGGTGGCGGTTCTATTCTGCCAACTGAAGAACCGCACTTTAACCGTCGTGAGCAAAATGAAGGCTGGCGTTTGAGTTGTCAGGTTCCGGTAAAACAAAACATGAAAATTCATGTTCCGGAAGAAGTGTTTGGCGTTAAGCAGTGGGTGACTACTGTTGAGTCAAACCCGAACGTAGCAACTTTTATTAAAGAGCTGACTTTACGTTTGCCTGAAGGCGAGAGCGTTGACTTCCGCGCTGGTGGTTATGTTCAGTTGGAGTGTCCTCCGCATCACGTTAAGTTCTCTGACTTCGATATTGAAGCTGAATATCGTGGTGACTGGGAGCGTTTTGGATTCTTCAATCTTGAGTCCAAAGTAACTGAGCCGGTTATTCGTGCCTACTCAATGGCTAACTATCCAGAAGAGAAAGGTGTTGTTAAGTTCAATATTCGTATTGCAACTCCACCACCAAAATCACAAGGTATTCCGCCAGGTCAGATGTCTTCATTTGTGTTTGGTTTGAAGCCGGGCGATAAAGTTACCGTTTATGGTCCATTTGGTGAGTTCTTTGCCAAGAAAACCAATGCGGAAATGGTGTTTATCGGTGGTGGTGCTGGTATGGCGCCAATGCGTTCGCACATTTTCGATCAGCTGCGTCGCTTGAAAACAGATCGTAAAATGTCATTCTGGTATGGTGCTCGTTCGCTGCGTGAACTTTTCTACAAAGAAGATTACGACATGCTGCAAGCGGAAAACGAAAACTTCAAATGGCACATCGCATTGTCTGATCCACAACCGGAAGACAATTGGAGTGGTTTGACTGGTTTTATTCATAACGTATTGTATGAAAACTATCTGAAAGACCATCCGGCTCCAGAGGATTGTGAGTTCTACATGTGTGGCCCGCCAATGATGAACGCCGCCGTGATTAAAATGCTGAAGAGTCTTGGTGTTGAAGACGAAAACATTTTGCTCGACGACTTCGGTGGTTAATGTCTAAGGAAAACGAGGCTGGGAAACCGCCTCGTTTTTTGTTTTATCGGTAGGGAATTTTTTAATTGCATTAAAGACTTGTTAAGTCCGGGAGTTAATTGTGGCCGTTTTAGTGGTTACTTTAGTGATGATGTTGTTCGTTGCCTTGGCGCTATCCATTAGCGTGCTTATGGGTAGAAAGCCTGTCTCTGGTTCTTGTGGTGGTGTGGGTAAAGCATTGGGCGATCCTAATTATGTCTGTGACTTATGTGGTGGCGATGAGGCCAAATGCGCAGAAGAAAAAATGAAACCCAATAGTCCAGCAAAAACAGATAGCAGCGATCTTTCGTATGATGCGAGCAAACAAAAGGACTGATTGTTGCTAGACTGAAGGAGTCTGAATCAATTTTGTTATTTGATTAAGGGGAATAAATTGACTGGTCGTAAAAAATCGGCAGATCACAGCTACGATCTATTGGTTATCGGTTCTGGCCCCTCTGGTGAAGCTGCAGCCATAGCAGCATCCAAGGCGGGTAAACGAGTTGCAGTAGTAGAAAATAGAACAGTGGTGGGCGGCAGTTGTGCTCATAAGGGGACGATTCCATCCAAATCACTGCGTCATGTTGTAAAACAAATTATTCAATTTAAAAGTAATAGTTTGTTTCGTGAGATCGGCGATAGTCGCCGTTTAACCTTTCCGCGTGTATTGGATTCGGCCGCAAAAGTAATTCCCAAGCAAGTCGAACTGCATACCAGTTTTTATGTGCGCAATCGCGTTAATGTCCATATTGGTCAAGCATCATTCGTAGATGCAAATACCGTAAGTTTGCTTCAGCTAGATGGCGGCATTGAAACCATTACCGCCGCTAATATTGTCATTGCTACAGGTTCGCGCCCTTATCGTCCTGCCGATGTGGATTTCAATCATCCACGTGTTTACGACAGCGATACAATTCTCGAAATGCAACATACCCCGCGTCATATCATCGTTTATGGTGCTGGTGTTATTGGTTGTGAATATGCATCGATTTTTTCTGGTTTGGGCATGCGTGTTGATTTGATCAACAACCGCGAGCGGTTGCTTTCATTCCTTGATGATGAAATTTCAGATGCGCTCAGTTATCACCTGCGTGATAGCGGCGTTACTGTGCGTCATAGCGAAGAATTTGATGCGATAGAAGCGAGCGATTCATGCGTAACTCTGTTTTTGAAATCCGGTAAGCGGTTAAAAGCAGATGCGATTCTTTGGTGTAATGGTCGCAGTGGTAACACTGATACATTGAATCTCGAAGCGGTTGGCTTGGAGTCGGATCATCGCGGCAATTTAAAAGTTAACGACTCCTATCAAACGCAGGTTCCCAACATTTATGCGGTAGGTGATGTGGTGGGGTGGCCGAGTTTGGCAAGTGCCTCTTACGGGCAGGGGCGAGCGGTTTCGGGTGGTATTTTTGGTGATGAGTGTAAATGGGTTCAGGATGTTCCGACTGGAATTTACACGCTGCCAGAGATTAGTTCTGTAGGCAAAACCGAAACTGAATTGACTCAAGCCAAGGTTCCCTATGAGGTTGGTCGTGCGTTATTTAAGAATACAGCGCGTGGTCAAATCAGTGGTGAAGATGTAGGGATGCTAAAGCTGTTATTCCACGTCGATACACTTGAGATCCTCGGGGTTCATTGCTTTGGTGCTGAGGCTGCGGAAATTGTGCACATCGGCCAAGCGATTATGACGCAGAAAGGTGAGGGCAATAGCATTCACTATTTCCTCAATAATATCTTCAATTACCCGACTATGGCTGAAGCCTATCGAGTGGCGGCATTGGATGGTATAAACCGGATTAGCCGTCGTTAAAGAAGATTTGTAATTGTTTATTGAATTGGGCGCACCGAGTGGTAACTAGGTGCGCCCTTTTTGTTTTGGTGCGTACAGAAAGGCAGTTTTTATTGGGCGCTATTGGTGGAGTTTGCCTTAGGGTGAAAGTTGCGTACGCTGTGGATGACGGCACCGCTATCAAAATAAACTGTGAATTCTTTGTATTTCCAGCGCGAAATGGGAGGTTGGCCCTTGGGCGGCGCTTCTTCTAGTGGTTCGCCAAATAGTTCCTTGACTCGTGATTGACTCATGCCTTTGGTGGGCATATCGATTGGCGCTTGATCTTTTGCTTGTTCCCCGATGGGAATGCGGATTTCCTCAGCGTTTGCGCTTTGAATTGAGAGAGTGCATCCCAAAAGGCTACTCAGTAGTATTGCGATCAATTTGCGTGAGTTCATATCGTTTAAATCACCTTAAATTCATAGCGACAACAAAAACTATTGAAGATAGTGTTGGCTTTTGCGGCGCTCAGCCATTTGCGCGCGCATGATTTGTTGTCCGATCAGTTGTTGTTGCGCCTCGGTAACACGATGAAATTTTGCCGCAAGTTGGAACTCTCCAGTGTTACTGGGTTCACATCGAATGATTTTGGCAAAGAGCACCAGGCCTGCGTTGCTGGGTAAAAAAATCAAACGCAATGCAATATGGGAGTTGGCTTCCACGTGGCGAGAGCTTCCAAATGCAATGCCGCCTTCGCTCAGATTCACTTGTTTGATTGTCTTTGATGGGGGGAGGGGTTTTGCATCGCTCATTAATTGCTGGCTAATAATGTCTATTTTGCGGTTCAGATTGTGCAAGTATTCGCCCAGCGCGCGGCTATTGGCTTTAATCTCATGAAATAAGTGCGCGTTGTCATTATCGATTTTACGCAATTCGGCAAATAGTTTAAGTGAAGCGGTATTGGGAAATTGCAATTCTGGCGCAGCAGTATTTGCTGTGATTTCCTCAACTTCTTTGAACTCAATGGCGATACTTTCATCGATGCGAAAATAGCTGCGGCGTTCGCTCATAAATGGGATCTTCCTAATGGCTTATTTGGGTAAACATAGCACATGCCGGAGCCTAAGTGGCTCTGCTAAAGGGCTGGCGTTCATGTGTTGCCTTGGTAGTAGAGTTTTTCTTGGCAATTTGTGGTTTTGCTTGAGCAAACGAGACCAATTGGGTTTAATGCGCCCATGCTAAAAAACATCCCTCTTTATATCGGCTTGCGCTATACCCGCGCTAAGCGTCGCAACCAGTTTATCTCCTTTATCAGCACTTTTTCATTGCTGGGAATGGCGCTCGGGGTTATGGCCTTGATCATCGTTTTGTCAGTCATGAACGGCTTTGATCGTGAGATGAAAGAGCGCATTCTCAGTGTGATACCTCATGGTTTTATCGATCAGATTCCCGCGCTGGATGATTGGCAAAACTTGTCAGTGCAGGTTGATCAACATCCTCAGGTAGTGGCTTCTGCTCCATACATCGCCAGTAGCGCGATGGTCAGTTATGCCGGCGGGGTAGAGGCAATTGAGCTGCAGGGAATATTGCCTGAAGCTGAAGCGCAAGTATCTATTGTTGAGCAACGTATGTTGGTTGGATCGATTGCGCAACTGCAGCCGGGAGAATATGGCATCGTCATGGGGCGCCTATTGGCGAGCCGATTGATGCTTGCGCCGGGCGATAAAATCCGAATCACCTCTCCTGATATCAATATTACCCCCATGGGGGCATTTACTCGCTCGCGTAGTTTTACCTTGGTTGGTGTGTTTGAAGTGGGTGCGCAAGTCGATAGCACTCTGGCATTGATTCATGTTCAGGATGCACAAAAATTTTTGCGTAAACCGGGTGTGCAAGGTCTACATGTAAAAACCGACAACATGTTTTCTGCTGCGCAGGTGATGAGTGAGTTGCGCGATCAGCTGGGTGATAGCTATCGAGTAAAAGATTGGAGTCAAACGCAAGGCAGTTTGTTTCAGGCGGTCAAAATGGAAAAAATTGTAGTCGGCTCTTTGTTGATGATTATTATCGCCGTTGCCGCATTTAATATTGTCTCCAGCTTGGTGCTGATGGTTGCAGATAAACGTTCTGACATTGCCGTCTTGCGTACGATGGGTGTAAGTGCGCGGCAGGTAATGGCAATTTTTATAGTGCAGGGCAGTGCAGTTGGTTTTTTTGGAACCTTTATTGGCACTGTGCTTGGTTGTCTTGTGGCATCAATGCTCACGCCTATTATGAATTTTATTGAATCACTCTCCGGTTTTCAGGTTTTTGATCCGGATGTCTATTTTTTTAGTCAATTCCCTTCAGTATTACTCTGGCAGGATGTTGTATTTATCTGCGCAGTTGCTCTGCTGCTGAGTTTTATTGCCACACTTTATCCCGCTTATCGTGCTGCACAGATTGAACCTGCGGAGGCGCTACGTTATGAATAATTCAACTCCTGTTTTAATTTGCCAGCAGGTCAGCAAAAGTTATCGCCAAGGCGCGTTATCAGTAGATGTTTTGCACAATGTAAATTTTCAGATTAATGCGCGTGAGCGTGTTGCGATTGTTGGAGCCTCGGGTTCTGGTAAATCAACCTTGCTAAATATTTTGGGCGGTTTGGATGTGCCCGATAGTGGAGAGGTAAGTGTTGCAGGCGAGCGTTTGTCGCACATGAGTGCAGATGCGCGCGGGCGATTGCGCAATCGCAGCTTGGGTTTTGTTTATCAGTTCCATCACTTGTTGCCTGAGTTTACTGCACTGGAAAATGTCGCTATGCCGCTGCTGATTGGTAAGCAGCCAGTATCAGTTGCTAAAGCGCGCGCATCGGAATTGTTGGCTCGTGTTGGTTTGGCAAAGCGGATCGATCACAAACCTTCGGAGCTTTCTGGTGGCGAGCGTCAGCGCGTCGCTATTGCCCGTGCGTTGGTCACCAATCCTGCTTGTGTGCTAATGGATGAGCCTACCGGTAATCTTGATAGCCACGCAGCAGAATCTATTCAATCGCTTATGCTGGAATTAAACCAATCTATCGGCACCAGCTTTGTGGTGGTGACACATGATCCGCGCTTGGCTGCACGTATGGATCGCACTCTCACTTTGGTCGATGGTGCTTTAGTAAGCGCTGAGGCTAACTGATGTCTAACCGCTACATATTTTTTGTTGGAACCCGCTACGGAATCTCGCGTGGCCATAGCCATTTGGTCTCGTTTATTTCGCGACTCTCTACTGCTGGTTTGGTGATTGGTGTTGCCCTGTTAATTCTGGTGATGTCGATCATGAATGGTTTTGATAAAGAACTGCGTGAAAATATTCTAGGCGTAATGCCGCAAGCGATGGTTTATCACCGTCATGCAATTGAGCAACCTGAGCAGTTAATTGCCCAACTTGAACAGCATCCGCGTGTATTGGCTGCATCACCGTTTGTGCAACTGCAGGGCTTGCTGAGTTATCAAAAACAAGTGGCGCCAGTCAATATTTTCGGGATTGACTCTGAACAAGAAAAAGCTACATCCAAATTACCGGATTTTTTACCCGCAGGCACGCTGCAACATTTGGCTAACTCTGAAACGGGAATAGTTATTGGTCGCGGTGTTGCCGACAAATTACGTGTGGCCGAATCTGACTCAATCAGTTTAATTGTTCCTGTAGAAGGCAATACATCGCCGCGAATTAACGTGGTTACAGTGCTGGCGATTCTTGATACCCACACCGATATAGATAATGCACTGGCCCTGATGAACATTAATGCCGCAGCAGAGATTTCAGGTTATCCCGGCCAAATTACCGGTGTGCGTTTAAAAGTGGATGATCTATTTGCTGCGCCCGATATTGTGCGTGACATCATGCAAACACTTCCTCCTGAATATTACGGCTCCAGCTGGATGCGTACTCACGGCAATGTTTATCAAGCGATTCAAATGTCCAAAAACATGGTTGGGATGTTGCTGTTTTTGATTATCGCAATTGCCGCTTTTAATTTGGTTTCTACGCTGATTATGGTTGTTGTTGATAAGCAGGGTGATATTGCGATACTGCGCACCATGGGAGCATCCACAGCAGAAATTATGGGTATTTTCATGGTTCAGGGTGGGCTAATCGGCTTGATTGGTACCTCTCTTGGATTAGCGCTGGGTGTATTGCTGTCTTACTTTGTAACTCCGCTGGTGCAATTCATTGAGCGCATCTTTGGTATTCAGTTTTTACATTCAGATGTTTATCCAATTACCTATTTGCCTTCTGAAATGGTGGCTGGCGATATCGCCAAAGTAGTGGTGACTGCTTTGGCGATCAGTTTTTTTGTCAGCCTCTATCCCGCATGGCGCGCGAGTAAAATTCAGCCTGCTGATGCATTGCGTTACGAATGAATAGAGTTATTGTCTGGCGATAGCTAAGCCTTTGCCAGACATTTAATTGCTACAGCCGCCGCTGAAGTCCTATTTTCTACGCCCAATTTTTTAAATATCTGTTCCAGATGTTTATTTACTGTTCGCGGGCTCATTTCCAAAATCTGACCAATCTCCCGGTTTGTTTTACCATTGGCGATCCACAGCAATACATCGGCCTCACGCCCGGTAACAGAAAACTGTTGCTTGAGTGATTGTGTGTTTTCGGTAGGCTTGCTTGGATTGGTCAAGCGCAGTAAATATTCTTTACCATCAATTAAATTCAGCATTTCCACGCTTAATAATTCGCTCAATTGCTGCAACTGTAATTGACGGCCGGTCTCCGGGTTATGCTTTAGCCAATCACGCAATTGTGTGCCTATATCATCAGTGAGTGCGATTGAGTCTTCGGTTGCTCCCGCTTTATCTAAAAGTTGGTAAACCTGCGGCGTTGCCCACACCAACTCGCCGAATAAATTGATAGTGAATAAAAATTGCCCGGCAGTATCCAGTGCGGCGCGTGCGCTTTGAGTGATTCGTGCGTTGGCCAAGTGAACACGCATGCGTGCTATGAGTTCGTCGGGGTTGATCGGTTTGGTTACGTAGTCTACTCCGCCTGCGCTCAGTCCCATCACAACGTGTTCAGTATCACTTAGCCCTGTCATAAAAATAATGGGTACATCGGTAAGTTGTGGGTTAAGTTTTAATTGTCGGCAAGTTTCAAAACCATCCATATTGGGCATTATGGCATCGAGCAAAATAATATCGGGACGAATATTTTTAGTAATCGTCAGTGCCTGATTGCCTTCAAGGGCAACCAGTACAGTAAAGTGTGCATCTTCCAAAACGTCATTCAGCATGTGAATGCTATCGATTGAATCATCTACCACGAGTACGATTGGCGCTTGTGATTTTGTGTTCATGGTCATGTGCTCTCGTTTATAAAATAATAGTGTGGTCTTATTTCTTTTCTTCTGTCAGTTCGGTGTCAATCAGTGCGACTATTTTTTCGAATTGAAAACTGACTGTTAGTTTTTTTACTTCTTGCATAAATTGTGTTTGAGCAACTCCTGCTTCTTCCATTTCTCGAATTTTATTTTCCAAGCCCTTTTTGTGCCCGATAGACGCAAAGTGAGCAAGATCATCCAGATGTTGTTCATCTGGAAACTCCAATGCACCGATTAATTCAGGCGATGGATTGGCGTTAGGTTTAGTTTTTTCATAACACCAAACAAGATTTAACAGGCGCCCGATGTGATTGAGTAGGACGTTGATGCGCACAGGTTTAAGAACGTAAGCATCGTGCAAAGGTGCAATTTCACTTAGGTGATGAGAAGGGAGATCCTTGCCTTCACTGGCGTCAGCTGAAACCATAATGATGGGCGATTGAAATCCAGACTCGCGCAGATTTTTGGCGAGTTGCCAGCCATTCATTTCAGGCATGGATACATCCAACATAATTAAATCGGGGCAATTACCCTGATTTATTTCCTGTGCGAGGCGGTCCAGTGCAAGTAATGGATTATCCAGTTCAATTATTTCAAAACCTAAAGGCTCAAGCATGGCGCGCATAAGTTGACGATGCGATGCTTCATCATCCACCAGCATCAAACGTTTTGGTTCACCTTTATAGCCATAAATCGTTTGCGCTTGAGAGCTGATAAATTCAGTTTGTGGTTTATTAATGCTTGCAAGCATCAAACTGGCCTTAAAGGTGCTGCCTTGGCCGGGTGTGCTGGTGACTGCAATGTCGCCACCCATAATTTCACTCAGTAAACGAGTGATGGTTAAGCCTAAACCGGTACCAGTAGCGGTTGAACCTGCGCGTCTTACTCGTTCAAATGGGCGAAAGATTCGTTCAATGTTTTCAGGTGCAATACCTTCACCCGTATCGGTAATAGTAAATTCAGCAACTTGGCTGCGATAACGCAACTTGAAAACAACACTGCCTTTATCGGTATATTTGATCGCATTGGATAGCAAATTAATTAAAATCTGGCGTAAACGTTTTTCATCGGTGCGTACCAATTCGGGCAATCGATCTTTACATTCATAAATAAATTGCAAACCTTTGGCTTCAGCTTGTAAGCGGAACATATGAACCAATTGTTCCATTAAAACTGCAATGCGAACCTGGTCTTGATGTAAATCCAATCGGCCAGCTTCAATTTTTGAAATGTCCAATAAGCCTTCAATCAAATCAGCCAAGTGTTCACCGCTGCGGCGAATTACACTCAAGGCATCTTTTCGGTGTGCAGGCATGCTTGGATCTTTTTCGAGTAACTGTGCATAGCCGAGAACAGCATTGAGTGGTGAGCGTAATTCATGGCTAATGCCGGTGAGATAACGGCTTTTGGCGAGGTTGGCAGCTTCAGCTGCTTCTTTAGCTTTTTGCAGCTCGCGATCTGTGCGGTCATGCGCATCAATTTCTTCCATCAGCAAACGGGTTTGCCGCTGTGATTCTTCCTGTGCAACTACGCGGCTTTCATGGGCAAGAACAAATAACCAACTGACAACTCCGGTAATAATCACCAATAGGAAAAAGACTTTCCATAGCGTAGCTTCTAAAAGTGCTGCTGTTTCGGGGGCATCAATAGGTGTTTGAAAATAAATTAAGGATAAAAGAACAGCAGAAAGCCCATTAATAACTAACACTAAAATCAGAAAGTGGCCAAAGCGTGAGTTGATGTAAGAAATTGCAGTTTTGGGAAAAAACAGTTTGAGAAAATCACTGATTTGGGTGGTGTAATTAGCGCCCGGTTTACAGTGGTCATGGCAACGAGCATCAAGCGAGCAACAAAGTGAACAAATATGGCCTGCATAAGCAGGGCAGTAGGTCATATCTTCAGTTTCAAATTTGTGCTCGCAAATACAGCAGGAAATAGTGGCAAGTTTTTGTTCATAACGATTATCGGAATCTGCTATGGAGTCTTGTAAATTAACTGTAGGGCGGGCGAGGTAATAGCGACTTTTGGTTGCAATAGCAATGGCAGGTGCAGCTAAGAGTGCTGTAGCCAGTGCAATGAAATGAGAGAGCGCTTGCGCAATTTCACCCAAAACACCGCTGTGGCACACAATGCCAACAATAGAGGCGATGAGCATTGAGCCAAAGCCTACAGGATTGATGTCGTAGAGATGTGCACGTTTAAATTCGATATGTTTAGGGCTTAATCCAAGTGGTTTGTTAATAATTAAATCCGCAACTAAAGAACCTAACCATGCCACTGCGACTATGCCGTAAAACCCTAAGGTTTGTTCCAGTGCACGATAAACGCCTAGTTCCATCAGTAGTAGTGCAATTGCTACATTGAATACTAACCAGACAACCCGGCCGGGGTGGCTATGGGTTAGGCGCGAGAAAAAATTTGACCAGGCAATAGAGCCGGCATAGGCATTGGTCACATTAATTTTTAATTGACTGAGAATGACAAAAATTCCCGCCATAGACAGTGCGACTTCCGGTGAATTGGCAATGTAACTAAATGCGACCATGTACATACGTGTCGGGTCGGTTGCATCTTCACTAGCGACGCCATGATTCAGTGCGAGTACCGCTAAAAAAGAACCTGCCAAAATTTTAATCGCACCAATGACAATCCAGCCCGGCCCGCCCGCAATTAAAGCCGCCCACCAACTTAAGCGTGCCTTTCGCGTATTCTTTGGCGTAGGTAAAAAGCGTAGGAAGTCTACTTGTTCACCAATTTGTGCGATAAGTGAAAAAATAACTGCTGACGCTGCACCAAATAATAAAATGTTGATGCCATCATTTGATGAGCTTTTCTGTTCAAAACCACCTTCGTATAGCGTCCAACTTTCTA
The DNA here is from genome assembly GCF_035117775.1 of Cellvibrio chitinivorans. Taxonomy (NCBI): domain Bacteria; kingdom Pseudomonadati; phylum Pseudomonadota; class Gammaproteobacteria; order Cellvibrionales; family Cellvibrionaceae; genus Cellvibrio; species Cellvibrio chitinivorans. The sequence continues at coordinate 740,502 of NZ_JAYKKN010000002.1, read as the reverse complement.
CAGCGCTGGCATCGGCATAGATAATAAAAACGAAGGGCAGGAGTTGTAAAATTACCCAGAGCGGTTGGCTCCACAGTTGAAAACGGCTAATAAAAGTAATGCCGTGAGTTACCAGTGGGATAATTGCTAAAGAACTGATCAGATAGCCCCAGGCGAGTGGAATTCCAAATAATAAATCCAAAGCCATCGCCATAATGGCAGCTTCAAGCGCAAAAAATATAAAGGTGAATGATGCGTATATTAGCGATGTGATAGTTGAGCCGATATAGCCAAAACCAGCGCCGCGGGTGAGCAGATCTATATCGACACCATACTTGGCTGCGTAATAGCTAATGGGGATGGCAGTAAGAAAAATAATGACGCTTACCGCGATAATCGCGGCAATTGCGTTAGTAAATCCGTAGTGCAACGTAATTGCTCCACCAATGGCTTCTAACGCAAGAAATGAAATTGCGCCCAGTGCTGTTGTTGCAACTCGTGCAGCAGACCAACGGCGTGCGCGCTTGGCAGTAAAGCGCAGTGCATAGTCTTCCAGCGTTTGGTTAGCGACCCACTGGTTATAGTTTCGCCGCACACGAAATATGTGTTGTTTAGCTGTCATGGTCTCCCCGTAAAACAGTCTGTTCGTCCGGGAACGTCTCGTTATCAATAGTGGTATGAATCGGCGTTTTCCATTTGCCTTCTAATTGCGCACTGTTCGCGCTTTATGTTTTTTTGTGGTGCAGCTTATTTTTTGTATGGGTGCTTAGCTGCTGGCAATTGGGCTTCCTGCCATTTGCATCACTTATATTTTTATTACTACTCAATTGCTGTACCAACTTTAAAAATATTCTATGCGTTAAATGACGTAGTGACGTGTGTCATTTATCGAATGGTGTCACGCACTCCTCATCACTAGATTGAGCAACGTGAACGGATGTTGTTCCACAGGGCTGATCGCTAAGCCAACACCTGTTGACAATATCCGTTAAGACAATACTCGCTAATGACTAGAGGAAAGATCATGAACATGACCATGCGCAATACCATGCAACTGGGTCGGCCAGCGAAAGCGGTCAGCGGTTGGAAAAAATGTTTGCTTGCACTTGCTGCATCTTTGGCAATTGGTGGTACGCAAGCGGCCGATGTAAATACCACGGGCCTTGCGGTAACTGATACCACAGTTAAGGTCGGTATCCTTCACTCAGTAACCGGCACTATGGCGATCAGTGAAACAGGTTCAGTACAGGCCGAGAAGTTAGCGATTGATCAAATCAACGCTATGGGTGGTGTGCTTGGTCGCAAGATTGAATACATTCAAGAAGATGGCGCATCTGACTGGCCAACTTTTGCTGAAAAATCCAAAAAATTATTGGTGAACGATAAGGTTGCTGCGGTATTTGGCTGCTGGACTTCTGCATCGCGCAAAGCGGTTCTGCCAATTTTTGAACAATACAATGGGATGCTCTACTACCCAACTTTCTATGAAGGTTTGGAGCAATCACCTAACGTAATTTATACCGGTCAAGAAGCAACCCAGCAAATTATTGCGGGTATTGACTGGGTAACTAAAACCAAAGGTGCCAAGTCATTCTACTTGCTTGGTTCTGATTATATTTGGCCACGCACCTCTAACAAAATTGCACGTAAGCACATTGAAAAATTGGGCTTGAGTGTAGTGGGTGAAGAGTACTATCCGTTGGGTCACACCCAATTCAACTCAGTTATTAACAAAATCAAACTGAAAAAGCCGGACGTAATTTATGCAATCGTTGTAGGTGGTTCAAACGTAGCCTTCTACAAGCAGTTAAAAGCTGCCGGTATCGATATGACCAAAGAAAAGCCACTGGTATTGACCATCTCCGTAACTGAAGACGAAATCCTTGGCATCGGCGGTGAGAACATGGTGGGTGCATATGCGGCGATGAAATACTTCCAAAGCTTGCCAAACGACAACAACAAAAAGTTTGTTGAAGCATTTAAAGAAAAATATGGCAAAGACATCGTTATCGGTGACGTAACTCAAGCAGCTTACCTTGGCCCTTGGTTGTGGAAAGCAGCGGTAGAAAAAGCCGGTTCATTTGATATCGACAAAGTTCGCGCCGCATCACCAGGCCTTGAGTTGACTACTGCACCTGAAGGTTACGTGAAAGTTCACCCGAACCATCACCTCTGGTCAAAAACCCGCGTAGGCCATGCACGTGCCGATGGTCAATACGATGTGGTGTTTGAAACCAAAGACTTGATCGAGCCGGATCCATTCCCGAAAGGTTATCAATAATAAAAATAGCAATCACCAGCCATTGGCTGGTGATTGCGTTGTGAGAACGTATTGTCAAAGCTAATTTTTTAATCGAGATGAGGATACAGCCATGTTCGCTGAATACAGTACCTCGGAGTTGATGTCGATCTTTGCCATGCAGGGCGTAGCAGGATTGATTTTGTTTTCCGTGTTTGTGCTTATGGCCTTAGGGCTTGCAATTATTTTTGGTCAGATGGGTGTGATCAATATGGCACACGGCGAATTTATGATTCTCGGTGCCTATGTTACCTATTTAACCTCACAAGTTTTTTCTACTTACCTTCCTGATTTTTTCAGCATTTATTTTATTCTCGCGATGATTCTCGCATTTATCGCCGCCGCTGCGCTGGGTGCGCTTGTGGAGTGGGCGATGATACGACATTTATATAATCGTCCACTGGATACGCTGCTCGCAACCTGGGGTTTAAGTTTAATTTTGCAGCAACTTTATCGCACAGTATTTGGTGCGCGCGAAGTAGGTGTGACCTTGCCGGATTGGCTGATGGGCTCATATCAATTAACCGAAACTGTTGAGCTGCCAATAAACGGCTTGTTTGTAATGTGCCTTGCACTGGGAATTTCTCTCGCCGTGGCGATTCTCATGTATCGCTCGCGTTGGGGAACACAAGTTCGCGCAGTAGTACAAAATCGTCCAATGGCAGGTGCTGTTGGTATCAATACTGGAAAAGTAGATCGCATAACATTCGCATTGGGTTGCGGCATTGCAGGTGTCGCAGGCAGCGCGTTTACCATGATCGGTTCTACTGGCCCGACTTCTGGCCAACTTTATATTGTCGATACTTTCCTTGTCGTTGTGTTTGGTGGTGCGGCCAGTTTACTCGGCACAATTGCTTCAGCGTTCACCATCTCGCAAGCGCAATCCACCATGGAGTTTTTCATGAGCGGTTCCATGTCAAAAGTACTCACACTTTTGTTCGTGGTGTTCATTCTAATGTTACGCCCTCAAGGTTTGTTTACCTTGAAAGTGCGTCGTTAAGGGGAGGGAATGATCATGTCAATGTTGCCAACAAAAGCAGGTTTTGCATCACTCTTTCCTAAAAAAGATATGGTCGGGTTTTTAGTGCTCGCAGTAATTTTGGTGGTGGTATTGCCGCTGTCACTTGATATTTTCCGTCTCAATCTCATCGGTAAATACTTAACCTATGCCTTTGTTGCAGTGGGTTTGGTGTTGTGCTGGGGTTACGGGGGTATTTTGAGTTTAGGGCAGGGCGTGTTTTTCGGTTTGGGTGGTTACGCCATGGCGATGTTCCTAAAGCTGGAAGCCTCTGACCCTGAAAGTACCAAAATTCAATCCACACCTGGTATTCCCGATTTTATGGATTGGAATCAGCTCACCGAATTGCCTTTATTCTGGGAGCCCTTCCATAGTTTTGGTTTTACTTTGCTCGCGATTATTTTGCTGCCGACAATTTTGGGTTACATCATTGGCGTGGCTATGTTTAAGCGCCGTGTAGGTGGTGTGTACTTTGCAATTATCACGCAAGCAATCGCTGCCATTCTCACTATCTTAATTATCGGTCAGCAAGGTTATACCGGCGGTGTTAATGGTATGACTGACTTGCGCACATTACATGGCTATGACATTCGTACCGACAGTGCCAAATACGTATTTTATTTTCTGTGCGTGTTTATGCTCTTTGTCTGCTTGTTCATCGCTCAATTTATTCGAAAAAGTAAATTGGGTCGTTTGCTGGTGGCGATGCGCGATAAAGAAGACCGTGTACGTTTTTCCGGTTACGACGTCTCCAACTTTAAAATCTTTGTGTTCTGTATAGGTGCAATCTTTGCTGCGATTGGCGGTGCTATGTTTACCCTGCAAGTGGGTTTTATGTCGCCAACCTTAGTCGGGATAGTGCCTTCAATTGAGATGGTAATTTTCTGTGCGGTGGGTGGCCGCTTATCGATTATTGGTGCGGTATACGGTGCGCTTGTGGTGAATTTTGCAAAAACCACTTTCTCGGAAAGTTTTCCTGAACTCTGGTTATTTGCGATGGGTGGTTTGTTTATCGCGGTGGTAATGGCATTTCCTAATGGTTTGGCAGGTTTGTACAACACCTACGCTGCCCCGAAAGTGGATGCGCTTTTTGCCTCACTGTTTGGCAAGAAAAATTCGTCGGGTACGACTCCACCAACACCACCATCAGTCCCTACAACTCCTTCATCAGTAAAACCTGCTGAATCAAAAACTGAATCTTCTACCATGCTACAAGGAGCACTCCATGAGCCCCAGTAATACAGACTTTGTATTGGCGGTGGAAGGTCTCACCGTTTCATTCGATGGTTTTAAAGCGGTTAATGATTTGAGTTTTTATGTGGATGAAAATGAAATCCGCGTAATTATCGGCCCTAATGGTGCAGGTAAAACAACCGTGTTGGATTTGATCTGTGGCCGCACCAAAGCAACCGAAGGCTCGATCAAATTTCGCAATAAAGAACTCACCAAAATGCGTGAGCATGAAATTGTGAAAGCCGGTGTGGGGCGTAAATTCCAGAACCCTTCTATTTATGGTGATCTCACCGTATTTGAAAATTTGGAAATTTCGTTTCCGCGCGGTCGCTCGGTATTTGGTGCTTTAGCATTCAAACGCGATGAAGAGGTGATTAACAAAGTCAATGAAGTTGCCAACATGATTTTTCTTGGTGACCAACTTGATCGGCAAGCCGAGTTGCTCAGCCACGGGCAAAAACAGTGGTTGGAAATCGGCATGTTGCTGATGCAAGACCCGGATTTGTTGATGCTGGATGAACCGGTGGCAGGAATGTCTGTTGGCGAGCGTCAGCAAACCGCAGAGTTATTGCGCAGCATTATCAAAGATCGCTCGGTAATTGTGATCGAACACGATATGCAATTTGTTGCACAAATCGCTGACAAGGTGACAGTGCTTCATCAAGGAAAGATTCTCGCCGAAGGTTCGGTCGAAAAAGTGAAGACGGATCCTAAAGTGATTGAAGTCTACCTGGGACATTAGAGACGGGCTATTAAGAGGAATTGACTATGTTATCTGTATCCGACTATCGCGTAAGTTACGGCCAGAGTGAAGTATTGCACGGATTAAATTTTGAAATAAAACCCCGTGAAATAGTCGCGGTGATGGGGCGCAACGGGATGGGAAAAACCACGCTGATGAAATCGCTGATGGGAGTTATCCCCAGTTCCGGAGGCAGTGTAAAACTGGATGGAAAAGAAGTCAGCCAGCTTAAAAGCCATCAGCGTGTTGCAAATGGTTTTGGTTTTGTTCCTCAAGGGCGCATGATTTTTTCTAGTATGACGGTAAAAGAAAATATCGAAACTGGTTTAACTACCACTAAAAAACGCTCTGTACCCAAAGAGCTTTACGATATGTTTCCGGTGCTGTTGGAGATGCGCAACCGACGCGGCGGGAACTTATCGGGCGGTCAGCAGCAACAATTGGCAATTGCCCGTGCATTGGCGAGTGATCCCAAAATGTTATTTCTCGATGAGCCAACTGAAGGTATTCAACCATCGATCATTCGCGAAATGGGACGCACCTTAAAAGATATTCGCGATCAGCGTGGTTTATCGATTGTAGTGTCCGAGCAAGTATTAAGTTTTGCGCTGGATATTGCTGACCGGATTTTAGTGATTGAGAAAGGTCAGATCGTACACGAAGAGCTGCGTGAGACAGTGAATGAAGCAAAAGTGGCTTCTTATTTATCTGTCTAAATTTATTTAATTTTTAACGCCTTCAACTTCAGCCAGCTTTCGCTATGTCTCGGGCGACTGCTGGCTTTTTTATGTTCTCTTCTTATACCCCTGTGACTCCTGATTTTCTTGTCTATACGTCAAATAGCGTAGGTCTGCGCGCTATTTGTCGTATGGTGAAACTCATTGCTGAGCCAGATACTGACCCTGTCACGTTAAGTGCGTCCCACATCCATCAGGAGTTAAAACCATGGCTGAAACGATTATCAAAATTGATTTAAAAAAATCTCCCTACGAAAACGAAATGATTCACAACCGCTGGCATCCGGACATTCCCATGGTTAAAACCGTGAAGCCTGGCGATGATTTTATTATCGAATGTTACGACTGGACCGGTGGTCAAATTAAAAATGACGACTGCGCTGACGACGTGCGCGATGTAGATTTAACCCAGGTGCATTTTCTTTCTGGCCCTGTGGGTGTTGAAGGTGCAGAGCCGGGTGATTTATTGGTCGTTGATATTTTAGATATAGGTACATTTCAAGAAAGTCAGTGGGGTTTTAATGGATTTTTCTCCAAACAAAACGGTGGCGGATTTTTAACCGAGCATTTCCCGGAAGCACAAAAATCCATTTGGGATATTAACGGTATGTTTACCAAATCCCGCCATATTCCAAACGTCGAATTTGCTGGTTTGGTTCACCCGGGTTTGATCGGTTGTTTGCCCTCCAAAGAAATGTTGTTGGAATGGAATAAGCGCGAAAAAGAACTCTATGAAACCGAGCCAGATCGCGTTCCTGCGTTAGCCACACTTCCATACGCGGATACCGCGCACATGGGCAAAATGACGGGTGATGCAGCCAAAGCAGCCGCTGCTGAAGGTGCGCGCACGGTTCCGCCACGTGAGCACGGCGGTAACTGCGACATTAAAGATTTGTCGCGCGGTTCTAAAATCTATTTCCCTGTGTATGTAAAAGGCGGTGGTTTGTCAGTTGGCGATTTGCACTTTAGCCAAGGCGATGGTGAGATCACTTTTTGCGGTGCTATCGAAATGGCGGGGTGGATTCATCTGCGCGTCAATTTGATCAAAGATGGTATGTCTAAATACGCGATTAAAAACCCCATTTTCAAACCAAGCCCAATTGCGCCTAAATACGATGACTACTTAATCTTTGAAGGTATTTCGGTTGATGAATATGGCGAGCAACATTATTTGGATGTGCACGTTGCTTATCGTCAAGCTTGTTTGAATGCCATCAATTATTTAACCAAGTTTGGTTACAGCAAAGCGCAGGCTTACTCCATTTTAGGTTGTGCGCCGGTGCAAGGGCATATCTCGGGTGTGGTGGATATTCCAAACGCCTGTGCAACTTTGTGGTTGCCGACGGATATTTTCGACTTCGATGTAAACCCATCGGCAGAAGGCCCAACCAAAAAGGTATCGCCGGGAATGGATGTGCCTTTGTCTAAGGATAAATAAATCCCCCTAGCCCCCTTTTTCAAAGGGGGTACTTTGTGCAAAGCACTCTTCTAGCTCCTCCCTTTGAAAAAGGGAGGCGGGGGAGGGATTAAATCTTCTGGAGAAAAATATGCCCGTTTACGATTACAAATGCACCGACCATGGTTTGTTTTATGAATTAGCCTCAGTGGATGATTCAAGTAAACCTGCGGCTTGCCCCACTTGCGCCAAACTCAGCGCACGCGTGATTATGCTTGCGCCAGAATTTATGGACATGAAAAAAGAAAACCGCGCTGCACATGCGCGCAATGAAGCGGCGGTACATACACCGGTGCTATCGACACCTGAATATCGTGCTGAACAACAGGCACGCCGCGAACATAAACACGGTAAAGGTTGTGGATGTGGTGATAAGCCGATTCGCAAATCCAATCTGATGTACACCGCAGGCGGCAATAAAATGTTTCCCTCAATGCGCCCCTGGATGATCAGTCATTAACAAATAATTTTAAAAACTACAGCCACAAAAAAGCCCGCACTGCGGGCTTTTTTGTACTGGTTATCCTGTCATTATTCAGATTTTGTCGTTTGTTCTGCGCGTTTTTGTTGACGCTTTTTCCATGCGTGATTCACATGCCAGCGCCAATAACCTTGCATTCCGAAATACGCGCAGCCTCCCAGTACCAATCCCATCAGAATTGTGCCTAACAAAAATGGTGGGGCGAAGCGCCCGATTTCTTTCATCACCCAAGCCCAAGTCATTTCAAATTTAAAAGCCTCGGGCGGAATTCCCAGAATCAAACAGCCAATTTTGTAGGCCAGAAAAAAGAAAAAGGGAATAGTGAGTGGATTGGTAATCCAAACCAATGCAACACAAATCGGCAAATTGCAACGGAAGTACAATGCGGCAAATGCCGCTACGGCCATCTGCCCGGGGAGCGGGAATGCAAACGCAATAAATGTCCCCCAGAAAAAGGCAACTGAAACTGAGTGACGATTCAGGTGAAACAGGTTCGGGTCGTGCAGTAAATCCCCCAAAAAGTGCAATGAGCGATTGCTTTTGATTGCGGCAGGTGAGGGGAAAAAACGTTTAAGTAGATTACGCGCCATGCTGGAAACCGGAGTACTACCAAAAAAGAGACCGCATTATGCCTATAAATAGGCTTGAAGACTATGAGACAGGTGAATGATGTGGCGCCAGCCACTTACTTGTCTGCCCGAGCGGTATACCATAAGCTGCGCTCCAATCTGATGACACCGAGCGCCGCCCACCAGATCGTGTAAGTTATTATTGGCAATAAGGAATATCGCCATGCCCCGCCTGTTATTACTATTCTCATTTGGCGTTGTCGCCGTTAGTTTTTTCCCTGTTTTACCTCCCTTGTGGTCTTTATTTCTCGCGATTCCCCTTATCGCCATTCTATTTATCGTCGATATAGGGCGATTCGGGCTCGCCCGTTATGCCTCTGCTTTGATTATTGGGGTTTCATGGGGCGTTTACTCCGGCCACGGGCTGGTTGCACTTCAGTTGGATGATAAGTGGGCGGGTAAAGATCTTCTGGTCACTGGCCATGTTCAGGGCTTGCCCGAGCGGGATGAGCGCCGCCAGCGTTTTAACCTGAGTGTTGAGTCTGCACAGACATCTGCGGGGCAGGCAATTCCTCTTGAGCAATTTCCCCAGCGGCTGCAACTGAGCTGGTATTTGTATCAGCGTAATGGAAAATCTGTCGATGTATCGAGCTTGGTAATTGGCGATAAATGGCAACTGCGAGTGCGACTTAAGCGTCCGCGTGGATTTGTGAATCCGGCGGGGTTCGATTATCAAGCTTGGCTGCTTCGTCAAGGAATTGGAGCAACCGGTTATGTGGTTGAGCACCCATTGAATCAGCAGATTAAAGATGAAAAGAAATTATTTAGCGCTGTTGATTGGATCAACAAGCAACGCTATGAGTTGCAGCAGTGGATTCTCGCCCGCAGTGAATCGAGTGAGCGCGGAATTTTAATTGCGCTGCTTATTGGTGATTCGGCTTATGTTGAAAAAAGCCAATGGATGCGCATGCAGCAAACAGGCACCAGTCATTTAATTGCGATTTCAGGTTTGCATGTTGGTTTTTTGGCAATTTTTGGTTTTTATCTCGGCTTATGGATTGGCAAAGCGATTCAACTCATGTGGCACTCATGCCCAGCGCTAATGATCGCATGGTGCTGCGCAATTATTTGCGCAAGTTTTTATTCGGCGCTGGCGGGTTTTAATATCCCTACGGTGCGCACTCTGATCATGCTGGCGGTGTTTTATCTTGCGTGTTTAGGTCGCCGCAGCATTAATGTCACCCACATTTTTTGTTTCGCGTTGGCGATAGTGGTGGTGATTGATCCACTTGCCGCATTGGATATGGGCTTTTGGTTATCCTTTGGCGCTGTTGCTTTATTGCTAATGTATTTTTCTGGCTGTTTGGTTGTTAAAAAACAGAACCAGCCATGGTCGGGTTTTGATGCTAACCAGATAATTTTTGGCTTTATTCGCTCCCAGTGGGTGATGTTTATCGGCTTGTTGGTGCCGCTGAGTTTATTAGTTAGCACTGTCTCGTTGGTGGCGCCTATCGCCAATGCGATAGCCATTCCGCTCATTACATTTTTGGTTGTTCCTCCTTTATTAATCAGTGCTGCGACCAATTCCATATTGCCTAATGTCAGTAATTTTTTATTAACCGCCGCAGGCTGGTTAATGGAAATCCTTAAAGTGGTGCTGGATAAATTACTTGAAATGGGTGGCTTATGGGCAAGTCCGATTGTTGCATTTCGGCCTGAATTAGCAGTGTTAATCGCGCTGAGCTGCTGTTTGTTGTTATTGCCAAAAGGATTATTTTTCCGTTCACTCGGATGGTGCGGTTTAGGTGTAGGTTTTTTATTCAGTTTTATTTTGGTGCCGCCACAGTCAGCGGATTTAAAGCTGACGGTGTTGGATGTAGGGCAGGGAACTGCTGTAGTGGTTCAAGTGGGTAAACAAACCTTGGTTTACGATACAGGCCCCAAATACACCGACAGTTTTGATGCTGGCAGCGGCATAGTTGCACCTTATTTATATGCTCATGGAATCCGGCATATTGATCGTTTAATTGTGAGCCATGGCGATATGGATCATGCGGGCGGTTTGGCTGGCTTGATGGAGAAGACAAGTATCGATCAAATATTTGCTGGCGAGCCTGAAAGTTTTCAGCTAGAAAAATTCGCGTTTGAACAATATCAGCAAGATATGTTCAACAAAATCGGCGTGCAAAATTGTCACCAAGCGACTGATTGGCAATGGCTGTCTGATCAGCGGCAAACAATTAAATTTCGATTTTTACAATTCCCGCAAACTGCGCGCGCCAATGCAAATAATCATTCCTGTGTGTTGCTGATCAGTTATGGCGATCAACATATTCTGTTACCCGGCGACATAGAAACCTCGGTTGAAAATCAATTAATACGTTCGCAACAGTTGCCTGAGAAAATTCAGGTTTTGCTGGCGGGGCATCATGGTAGTCGCACTTCATCTGGGATTAGTTTTGTTAATAACACGCAACCGCACATCGTGGTTTATTCGGCGGGCTATCGCAGCCAGCATGGGCATCCTCATCCGCAGGTTAGGCAACGGTTTCAAGCGGTGGGCAGTCGGGAGCTAAATACCGCAGATGCTGGTGCGGTTGTGCTTGAGTGGAAAAATGAGCAACTGGCGGTGCGTGAATATCGTCAATTTGCCCGCCGGTATTGGTTTGATTGAGGATTGATTCGGCTTTAACACTGGCACCAAATGCAACTTCTTCACACATTTATAGACAAAACTGTCTGTCGCATGGCAATTACGACTGCTTGTGGTAATGTACGCCGCGACCAAGGGCCATAGGCTCCACGATTTACACAATAAGAGGAAGCTATCTGTGTTTGAGATTTTTTTAGCCGGCGGTTTTTTGATGTGGCCGATTCTGGCCTGTTCACTCATCGTAATAGCCGTTAGCGCCGAACGTTATTGGACGCTCAATCCCGCTAAAATCGCCCCCAAAACCCTGCTGGCGCAGGTGTGGAGCTGGATTAAAAATAATCAACTTGATGCTACCAAACTGCGTGAGCTCAAGCAGTCTTCTCCTCTCGGCCAAATTCTTGCGGCAGGTCTGAGCAACTCCAAACATGGCCGTGAAGTGATGAAAGATTCGGTGCAAGAGGCCGCCAGTCAGGTCATCCACGAGTTGGAACGCTACGTTAATATCCTTGGCACTATCGCCAATATTGCGCCCTTGCTGGGTTTGCTGGGTACTGTATTCGGCATGATTCAGGTTTTTAACTCGATCATGATTCAAGGCACCGGCAATACTGGCGTATTGGCTGGTGGCATTTCCGTCGCCCTCTATACCACCGCGGCTGGTTTGATCGTGGCTATTCCGGCGATGATCGCGCACCGTTTTTTCCAGCGTCGTATCGATTCCATCGTAGTCACCATGGAAGAAGAGGCGATCAAACTGGTCGATGCGCTGCACAGCGACCGTCGTGTTGATGTGAAACTGGTTTAAGGGCGCGAGGTTGTCACGTGAAATTTCGTCGTCAAAGAACAGAAGATGAAGGGGTAAACCTGACGCCACTGATCGATGTGGTGTTTTTGCTCCTTATCTTTTTTATGGTTTCCACCACCTTTACCAAAGAGACACATTTGAGTGTCGATTTGCCAGAGGCTGTGGGTGAGCAGAGCAGTGAGCTGCCCGAGCAGATCGAGATTTTGATCAGCAGCGATGGCAGCTACTCGGTCAATGGGCAGGCGCTGGTCAATAGCAAAATCGAGACTCTAAAGTCGGCAATTACCAAAATGGCTGAGGGAGATAACAAGGTGCCGCTGGTGATTACTGCCGATGCTAAAACCCCGCACCAAGCTGTGGTTCAGGCGATGGATGCCGCTGGGCAGTTGGGTTTCTCTCATTTGAGTATTACCACCCGCCAGCCCGAGCCTGAAAAAGACTAAGGGGCTGAGCCTGAAAAAGACAGGCGACTCGGTTACAATCCCAACCAGTTTCGCAACCAGAAGGACTTTTGTATCCCGGATGCAAAAGTCCTTTTTGTTTTGTGCCTTCTTTATTATTCCAAGCCGATAGGATCGCTATTTGAGCTCTCCCAATTTATCAACTCAAGCTCCGCCTGCGCGCAAACAAAATCCCTGGCTGGCAGCTTGGTATGGCAATGCTGTCTGGACATACTTGCTTTTACCTTTGTCGTGGATTTTTGTCGGGCTGGCTGGTTTGCGCCGCTACTGGATTTTGCGCTACACCCAAAAGAAGCTGGTAACGCCGGTGATTGTCGTAGGCAATATTTCCGTGGGTGGCACTGGTAAAACGCCGTTACTGATTTCATTGGTAAAACGACTCCAGCAACAAGGCTTTAACCCCGGTGTAATTAGCCGTGGTTATGGCGGAAAGGCGAGTCAATATCCTTATCTGCTTGATCCATCAAGCACCGCCGCCGAAGCGGGTGATGAACCTATTACCATTTATCAACAAACTGGTTGCGCAGTGTGTGTCGGGCCAGATCGTATCGCTGTTGCGCGCGCGCTGGAAGACCAAAATTGCGATGTGCTAGTGAGCGATGATGGTTTACAACACTATCGCTTGGGGCGCGACATCGAAATCGCCGTTGTTGATGGGCAACGCGGATTGGGGAATGGTTGGCGCTTGCCTGTCGGCCCACTGCGCGAGCCTAAATCGCGCTTAAAAACGGTTGATTGGGTGGTGGTAAATTCTCCATCCGAAAATTTCACCCTACCGGGATTGGCAGATTTGTTTTACGTGCCTATGCAAATCAATGCAGCTGATTTAGTCCATCTACAAACAGGCGAGAAAAGTACCGTAGCTGAGTTGGCTGGTGTACAGGTAAATGCGGTTGCGGGCATTGGCAATCCGCAGCGTTTTCTTAATACCTTGAATCAATTAGGCGTTGATGCAGAGCTACATGAATTTCCTGATCATCACTCTTATACGGAAACTGACTTTAAATTTACAAATGATTTGCCGGTGGTGATGACCGAAAAAGATGCTGTGAAGTGCCGCAGCTTCGCGCAACCGAATTGGTTTTATTTACCGATTAGTGCCAGCTTGCCAGATAGTTTTTGGGTTGCGCTTCAACAAAAGTTGGAGCGAATCTGTGAACAGAAGCGATCCATATTCAAATCGAAATAGAATTTACTTAACGGAATCTAATCATGAGTTTTTATGTTGTTATTCCTGCGCGTTATGCATCCACGCGTTTGCCAGCAAAACCATTAAAAGAAATCGCAGGCAAGCTGATGATCCAACACGTTTATGAGCGCGCCTGTGAAAGTGATGCTGCGCAAGTAATCATCGCTACCGATGATGCCCGAATTGAAGAGGCTGCCAAAGCATTCGGCGCGCGCGTATGTATGACTTCGGCGGCACATAATTCCGGCACAGATCGTTTGCAAGAAGTAGTAACACAATTGGGGTTGAAAGAAACCGACATAGTGGTGAATGTTCAAGGTGATGAGCCTTTGATTCCGCCGGAAGTGATCAATCAGGTCGCGGCCAATTTGGCTGCAAATAATTACGCAAGCGTCGCAACACTTAGCGAGCCTATTCATAACTTGGATGATTTTCGCAATCCCAATATAGTAAAAGTGGTTGCCGATATTGCTGGTAAAGCCTTGTATTTTAGCCGTGCGCCTATCCCTTGGCCGCGCGATCATTTCGCTAAAGCGGATGTGAATACCTTGTCTGATAACTTCCCCGCGCAGCGCCATATTGGCATTTACGCATATCGTGTGGCGCTGTTGAATCGCTTTATTACTTGGCCACAAGCGCAGTTGGAACAAATAGAGTCACTGGAGCAATTGCGTGTGTTGGCAAATGGTGAAGCCATTCATATCGCAGAAGCTTGCGCCGCAGTTCCCGGCGGTGTGGATACTGAAGCTGATTTGCAGCGCGTAAAAGCAATTCTGGAAAATCAGGCTTAAAAAACTTATGGCTAAAGTGTTGTTCGTATGTCTTGGGAATATTTGTCGCTCGCCTACAGCGGACGGCATTTTTCGCAATTTGGTTGCGCAGGCAAATTTGGATCAAAAAATTCTGGTGGATTCAGCCGGAACAGGCGACTGGCATATAGGTAAAGCACCTGATGCGCGCACGGTTGCTGCCGCACGCCAGCGCGGTTATGACTTATCGGTTTTGCGTGCGCGCCAAGTTAGCAAAAGTGATTTCGCTGAATTTGATTATGTGTTGGCGATGGATAAATCCAATTTAAGTGATTTGCAGCGCATGAAACCTGCAAACTACAGCGGCCACTTGGGCTTGTTTTTGGAGTTTGGTTCGCGCGGCGATCACAGTGAAGTACCTGATCCATACTACGGCGGCGCAGACGGTTTTGAGTTGGTGTTGGACTTGGTGGAAGATGCAGCTCAAGGCTTGCTGAACCATATTCGCCACAACGCCTTGCGTTGATTATCGTTAGCAGTCCAAAAAAAGCAATCCAGAAAAGTAATTTTAAAAAATTAACTGATTAGGTAAAGCCAGCTGTGCCACTTTTTCTGCCACATTTTAATTTGCAAAAATTCAACGCGCTCGCCGTACCAGCGCTTGCGCAATATTTTGTCAGTGTAAAAACGGACGATGAGTTGCGCGAAGCGCTCGCGTTTGCGCGCACAGAAAAATTACCGCTGCTGTTGTTGGGTGGTGGCAGCAATATTGTATTACGCGATGATTTCCCCGGCTTGGTGATACAGATCAAATCTCAGGGCAGGGATGTGATTGATGAAAATGATGAGTGTGTTTGGTTAAAAGTAGCAGCGGGTGAAAACTGGCATCAACTAGTTGAATATTCGCTCGATAATGCACTTTATGGATTGGAAAACTTATCGCTCATTCCAGGTAGTGTAGGCGCTGCACCTATCCAAAATATTGGTGCTTACGGTGTTGAAATTAAAGATTTAGTCACTGAGCTTACCGCCATTGAAATTCGATCAGGTTTGCCTGTGACTTTCACTAATGAAAGTTGCCAATTTGGCTATCGCGACAGCATCTTCAAACAGTCGCTCAAAGACCAATATGTTATTACGTCGGTCACTTTTCGTTTGAGCAAGCAGCCATGTGTGAACCTGACTTATCCAGCGTTGCGCGCGATTTTTGCTGATCGAGATGAATCTGACATTAGCCCGCAGGATGTAAGTGCGGCCGTTGTCGCCATTCGTCAATCAAAGCTGCCTGATCCTGCGCTTATTCCAAATGTAGGGAGCTTTTTTAAAAATCCGGTTATTGATCGCGCGCAATTTGAGCTTTTGTTGAGTGCTTATCCTAAAATCGTGGGCTATCCCGCTGAAAGTGATCAGGTCAAATTGGCAGCAGGCTGGTTGATTGATCAGGCCGGTTGGCGAGGTAAAGCGGAGGCTGGCGCGGTTGTTCATGAGCAACAGGCGCTGGTGTTGACTAATCCATCGCGCTTATCAGGTTCGGTGGTATTGGCATTGGCTGATGCGGTAAAGCAATCGGTATACGAGCAATTTGGCGTCATGCTGGAAATGGAGCCGAGAATTTACCCCTGATTGCAGCATAAATGGTGGTAGTTTATCGGTAGTCTCACTACAATCAGTAAAAATGTGCCAGCAGATATGTTGGTAATAACAACAATGTTATGTATCCGTTTTCGGATTGGGGGCTAGTTTGACAAAGATTCTCGTAGTCGATGATCACGATCTAGTTCGCATGGGGATAGTGCGTATGTTAGCCGATATCGACGGCTATCAAGTGGTTGGGGACGCTAAAAGTGGCGAAGAGGCAGTGACCAAGGCGCGTATTTTAAAGCCTGATGTCATCTTGATGGATGTAAAAATGCCGGGGATGGGCGGCCTTGAGGCAACGAAGAAACTACTGACCGTGAATCCGGTATTTAAAATTATCGCTGTTACTGCGTGTGATGATGACCTATACCCAACGCGCTTGATGCAAGCAGGGGCAGTTGGTTATGTTACTAAAGGTGCAGAATTCACCGAAATTACTGATGCCATCGATAAAGTAACGCGTGGTGATCTGTACATGAGCAATAGTATTGCTCAGCAGCTTGCATTGAAAAACTTTTCTGGCAACAGTAGTCAGGAATCGCCGTTTGAAAAATTGTCCCAGCGTGAATTGCAGACGGCAATGTTGATTGCGAACGGACAAAAGGTAAACGATATTGCCAACACATTTTGTGTAAGCCCAAAAACGGTTAACTCTTATCGTTACCGCATTTTTGAAAAGCTGGATATCAACAGTGATGTTGAGCTGACATTGTTGGCAGTGAAACACAATCTCCTCGATCCAGAAGCAGTCGTTTAAACGACTGCTTTGTTCTATTAAACAGTATTTGTAATGGCATCTGACAGCACCGATCTGTTTGATCACTCCCGTTTTCTCTCCAATACATCCCAGCAGCCGGGCATTTACCAAATGTTTGGTGGTGACGGCGCGATCCTTTACGTTGGTAAAGCTAAAAATCTTAAAGCGCGCTTATCGAGTTATTTTCGCAAAACAGGGCTAACACCCAAAACTCAAGCATTGGTGGCGCGTATCGCGCGTATTGAGGTCACGATTACCGCGAGCGAAACGGAAGCGTTAATCCTTGAGCAAAATCTGATTAAGTCTAATCGCCCGCCGTACAATATTTTGCTGCGCGATGATAAATCCTATCCCTATATTTTTATTTCCAGTGGTGAGGATTATCCGCGCATTTCATTTCATCGCGGCGCCAAGAAAAAACGCGGTGATTATTTTGGCCCTTTCCCGAATGTTGGTGCAGTAAAGGAAAGTTTGCATTTTTTGCAAAAAACTTTTCGTGTGCGCCAGTGTGAAGACAGTGTATTTAAAAATCGCACACGCCCTTGCTTGCAATATCAAATTAAACGCTGCACAGCGCCTTGTGTGGAGTTTATTTCTCCCGCTGATTACAAAACCGATGTGTACCACACCAGTTTATTTCTTACCGGCAATTCAGATAAATTACTGGGTGAGTTGGCCGACAAAATGGACGATGCGGCGCAATCATTGGCTTTTGAAAAGGCAGCTGCTTATCGCGACCAAATAACTGCTCTGCGTACCGTGCAATCGCAGCAGGTGATAGAAGAAGGCAATGGCGATATTGATGTGATCGCGGCCGAGATGCGTGTATCGGCAATTTGTGTGCATGTGTTATTTATTCGTCAAGGACGCATTTTAGGTAGTCGCAGTTTTTATCCCGCTGCAACTTTGGCAGAAACGCCTGCTGATATTTTGGCGGAGTTTATTCCGCAGTTTTATCTTGCAAGTAGTGGCAGGGAAATTCCGCGCGAGCTTATTGTGAGCAGTCCGCTGGATGATGTTGAAGTGATCGGTTCCGCATTACAGCAGGCAGTAGGGCGGCAGGTATCGATTAACCATCAGGTTCGCAGTCATCGCGCGCAATGGTTGCAGATGGCAGCAACAGCAGCGAAGCAAAATTTAGTCGCGCACATCAATAATAAAAAGAACTCGCTGGATCGCTTTGTTGCTTTGCAAGACTCACTGAATTTGGATGAAACGCCGCAGCGTTTGGAATGTTTTGATATCAGCCACAGCAGTGGTGAATTGACTGTTGCCAGCTGTGTAGTATTCGATACCAATGGTCCGCTGAAATCGGACTATCGCCGTTTCAACATTGATGGCATCACACCGGGCGATGATTACGCTGCGATGGAGCAGGCGCTTACACGACGTTATACCCGCCTGCAAAATGGCGAAGGGAAGTTGCCTGACATACTGCTAATCGATGGCGGAAAAGGGCAGTTAGGTAAGGCAAAAGAGGTGCTTGCCGAACTGGGTGTAAACGATGTCTTATTGATAGGCGTCGCTAAAGGGTCAACGCGCAAAGCGGGGTTTGAAACCCTGTTTGATGGTGACACCGGCGCAGAAATTGTCTTGCCGGGTGATTCTCCGGCATTGCATCTGATCCAGCATATTCGCGATGAATCCCACCGTTTTGCGATCACGGGCCACAAACAGCGGCGCGACAAAAAACGCAAAACCTCGACCCTTGAGGATATTCCGGGGATCGGCGCTAATCGCCGCCGCGAATTGTTGCGGCATTTTGGTGGCCTACAAGAAGTGCAAAATGCCAGTATTAATGATTTGGCGCGAGTAAACGGCATAAGTCAGCGGCTCGCAGAAGAAATTTATGCGTTTTTCCATAACGATTAATCATCTTTGCCGTTAATCCAATTGTTTCACTAATATAACCAAAGGGTGTTAATGACCTCCTGCTGGTGTATTATCGCGCCCGATTGATGATTTTGTAGCACCGGGACCTATCTATGAATCTTGCCAACCAATTGACCCTGTTGCGGATATTTTTGATTCCGTTATTTGTTGTGGTTTTCTATTTGCCCTTTGGTTGGTCTTACTTCGTCTCATCGCTGATTTTTAGTGTCGCTGCCATCACCGACTGGGCAGATGGATATGTCGCCCGTAAATACAATCAAAGCACACCTTTTGGAGCCTTTCTCGACCCTGTGGCCGATAAATTAATGGTGGCTATTGCATTGCTATTATTGGTTACGCTGCATCACGATTCAGTTTGGTTTGTCGTTGCTGCTGCGGTCATCGTTGGGCGCGAGATAGTGATCTCAGCATTGCGTGAGTGGATGGCAGAGCTGGGGCAGCGTGCAAGTGTGGCGGTATCCAGCATTGGTAAGATCAAAACAACTTTGCAAATGACTGCCATCATTGTTCTGCTGATGAATATCCCTGTGTTGTTGCCGGTCGGTTTCATCGCTTTGGCTGGCGCTGCTGCACTGACTCTGTGGTCGATGGTGCTGTATTTGCGTGCAGCTTGGCCTTATCTTTTACCCGAATCGCCAGAAAAATAACGGCTTTTTGATCGACCTGTACAGCATTTAAACAGTCGCCAAAAAACCTTCCATCGATTGTGACAAAAGACTAGGATTTTCAAAATGAGTCCGCTAGAATTGCGGCCTCTCGAAAAGGCGCGATAGCAAAGCGGTTATGCTCTGGATTGCAAATCCAGCTAGTCCGGTTCGACTCCGGATCGCGCCTCCACTTTTCTTTGCGTACCGACGTAAAGACACTCCGCCCGAGTGGTGAAATCGGTAGACACAACAGATTTAAAATCTGTCGATCTTTTGGTCGTGCCGGTTCAAGTCCGGCCTCGGGCACCATATCCACATTTCAAGAAATCCCAGAATGTCCACAAACCCGCATAAACACTGGGTTTTAGGGCATTTTTCGTCTATAGGCGTCCACCGAAATCCTATTGAAGCCACGATCATCTGGGGGCACAAATTTGGAGGCGTAAATGGCAACCAATAAGCTCACTGAGGTCGCAATCAAAAAGGCCAAGCCAAAAGAGAAGATGTATAAGTCTCCAATGGTGGTGTATGTATTTGCAAGTCATACCTAATGGCTCCAAATATTGGCGACTAAAATATCGTTTTGATCTCAAAGAAAAGCGTCTTTCCTTTGGTGTTTATCCAGAAATTTTTCTCGCAACTGCGCGAGAAAAAATGCGACTTGCAAAACTAGAATTGATTGAAGGCAAAGATCCTGGTGAGATAAAAAGACAAGAAAAATTAAACAAGAGAATCTCTGCATCGAACACTTTTTCAGCGATTGCTGCTAAGCATATAAAAAAGAAATAAATTGAAGGTTTTATCTGCGCAACTCTCGGTAAACTCAAGTTGATAGACGATTAAAAATTGTTCCCCTTATTGGTAATACTCCAGTCTCAGGCATCACATCAGCAAAGTTGCTGACGCTTCTATGGCAAATCAAAATTGATAGTCTGAGCGAAACTATCAACAGAGCCAAAGAGTGGGTCTATATTTCTCCTTATCAATCCAAATAAATCAATATGTGTCATAATAAATCAATAAAATGTTAAGTTTTGATTGGATTGCTCTATGAAACCTTTTTTTGGCCTGCGGGCTCATGATTTTGGAACCTTTCCTCCTGAAGAGTTGGCAATGCGCATAGCCAGTTCTGGTGCTCAGGTCGTGCAGTTGGCCTTGGCAAAGGCATTTCCGGGTGGGCATTTGATGCCTGAAGAATTCGGGGCTGATGGTATTGCAGAAATAAGAGCGGCATTTGCTGCGCAGGGAATTTCTGTTGGGGTGATTGGTTGTTACATTGATACTGTTACACCTGATCTTGCGGCGCGCGAATTTTCTTTTAAACGTTTTGAGGCGCACATTGATGTAGCGGCGGATTTGGGCTGCGCAGTAATTGGTACAGAAACTGGATCACCAGTTGCGTATCTGGATCAACCAAATGGTCGCGAGACCGCATTTCGTGTTGCGTTAAACGGGCTTTATCCCTTGGTAAAAGCCGCAGAAAAAAAAGGTGTTCGAGTTGGTGTAGAAGCAGTGGCGGAATATCATGCGCTCTCTACTATTGAACATATCCGCACTATGATCACAGAGTTTGATTCGCCGGCCTTGGGAATTATTTTTGATCCGGTAAATTTAATTCCGTTGCCCGGTGTAGAAAACATGGATGTATTTTTGGATGAATGTTTTGCTACTTTTGGTGATCGCATAGTGGCGATACACGCAAAAGATTACAAAATGGTTGAGAGTGACAAAGGCCTAATGAAGCTAGGGGATTTACCCGTGGGTACTACTGGTGTAATGGATTGGGCTGGTGTGTTTAAACGATTAATGCAAGCGGGAAAAACATCGGTGCCAATTTTGCTGGAGGATACCAGCCCTGCACATGCGGTCGATTCATTTGCTTATTTACAGTGTGCTTGGGATGAGGCGCTTACACAATTAAATTAATCTCTATTTCTTTATCTGCAAAATTATATCTGGGCTTGTCTTCGTTATTGAGCAAGTTCCCAGACGGTAAAGTTGCGATAACGAAAGCGGCTCCATTGCATTTGACGAAAACCGATTTTGCCTGCAGTCAAGGCTGCACCTGTATTTACCCCATCCACTATAGGTTGATTATCGACATAGTCGATTACCTTGCGTTCATTGATAAACAAGCGGAGATGTGCGCGCTCTTTGATGAGAGTTAGCTGGTAAACATCGGTTGAGTGTGTAGGAATGCCTTCACCACCGGATTGCAATAAACTGAATGTGTTGTTCTTGCGCAAATTAGCGTGTACACGTCCGGGTTCATGGGCGACATTGGCATAATAAGAAATGTGATAACTCTTAATTTTTCCCAAGGTGTAATCGGTGAAGGTGCCATCGCGTAGAGGTAAAGATGGATCAAAAATATCCTGGCCCTCTATGCCGCGCGCAGCAAAAAAAATAATTAATAAACCTGCCTCAGGTGCGAGATTTTGTACCTCCCAGGACGCAATGAAATCATCGGGAAATTCTTGCGGGCACCAAAGTACATGGTGCTGCTGTTGCGCGGGAGAAAACATTTCCATCCAACCGTCACTGAAGTTCAGCTGTGCGTTACCCTCCATTCGCCAATTGGCTATATCTTTTTGGTTAGCCAAATCACGGTGGTAGAGTTGTTTCCCCTTAGATGGGATGGTGTTGATAGGGGGTTGTTGATTGCTATTAGGCTCGCTACTGCTCGCCAGTATCGGTTTGGATATCACTGTGGCTGCAATTGCGAGCCACAGTATCGGCGTTAGAAAATAGCGTGCGAATAGATGCATAGCGTTACCTTTCATTGCCTGCTTTTATTTTCCTACTTTGTTGTTTCCCCATAATTTGTCATAACTCCAGCCAGATAAATCTTCCACCACGAGACGACTTTTTTCACTACTTGGCGTAGTGGCGCCCGACTTTAGATGATCGATTTCTTGCATAAGAATTGCGTGTGAGTCTTTATTTAATTTAAAGCGACTTGCCACAAAAAATCCGAATAAGAGCAAAACGATTGGTCCGATTACCATTACAGTAACAATTGTGTGAATCGCTTCGGTAGATTGTGTTTCACTGTTTGAAACAAAACCGCCCCACTCAATAACAATCCCCACAAACATTACCGCCGCAGCTTGCGATGCTTTGCGGATAAATGTCATCACACCCGCAAAGCTGCCTTCGCGACGTTTTGCGGTCACAATTTGATCCACGTCGGCAATGTAGTTATATACATTCCATGGAATATAATTAAGTGCACCGCGGCCCAGTCCGGCCAACACTACTGCGCCGAGCAGTAAATACATTGGAGGTAAGTGATCAAAACTTAAAAATAAAATAAGCAGTGCAAGAATGCCGGCGATATAAAAAGAAACGGCTAAGCGATAGGTATAAGAAGGGCCGATACGAATTACCAGGGCGATTGCCAAAGCAACAGCGAGAAGTTGTGCAATATAAGTATTGGCGATGAGCGAGGATGCAATCACAACCGAACCGCCCAATGCAAAGACAATAAAATAAGTAAATGCCGCGTTGAAAATATCCTGACTAATATAACCGCCTAAATACATTCCCAAATGTAGACGAAAAGCGCGAATACGTAGCGTGGAAGATAAATTTACAAAAACCATTTTGAGTGAGTTAAGTGGTGAGCTATTCGAATTGCTCTTCTCTTCAGTTTCAATTGTTGGTTCTCGCTCCCACGTGAATAAATAGGTAATTGCTACAACCAACATAAATGCAAGACTGAAAATAATTCCCATAATTAAAAATGTATCGGAGCTTTCTTTGCCTCCGACGTAGTTCACAATCCAGTTGGGTAATATGCCGGCAAAAATCGCAGAGACTTGCCCAACCAAAATGCGCGCACCGGCAAACTTGGCTTTTTTTGCGTAGTCATCAGTCATTTCAGCCGCAAGTGTTTCGTAAGGAATTAATACCGAGGCGTAGACCAGTTCAAAAAATACAAAGGTGCAGAGGTAATACCAATAGTGTTGGTCGGCAACCCACATAAGTGCAAAAGATGGCAGCAACGGAATGGCAGCTAATAAAAATATTCTGCGACGGCCGAAGCGACGGCCAATTTTGGTTTTGTTGAGATTGTCGGAAATATGGCCGATGAGTGGACTGGCTACTGCATCAAGAATTCGGGCAATAGCAAAAATAGATGCGGCTTGTACGGCGGATAAACCACAGAAAGTGGTGTAGAAAAAAATTAACCAGCCGCTGATAACGGCCATAGATCCTGCGCCCAACACATCGTTAAGACCATAGGCGACATAGTTGTGGGTTTTGATTTCGCGTGTTTGCATAGGGACGACGCTCGTTATTGTTGTTTATTAGTTGTAGTTAGTTTTTTTGTTTTTTACTTATCAAGAAGATGTTGCTGTGAATAAAAGACCCTGTGTAGCCAATGCTACACAGGGAATCTTCCTGTGCTGTCAACGCGAGCAAGGAAGAGCGAGCAGGAACTTAAATATAACGATTCATATATTCCACTAGCGCGAGAATAGCCATTGACTGACCGTAAGGCATAGAGGTCAAAGGAATATCGCGGTAGCCTTGCAGGTCATCGAATACTGGTGTGCCGAAGGATACTTGCTGCAATTCGCCATCATCGCTGATGTTGGCGAGCACGGCTTTAATAGCTTTGACCGCCATAGCTTCGTATTTGCTGTCCAGATAACCTTTGCGTACCGCTTTCAAAATGCCGTAAGCAAAACCGGCTGCGGCCGACGCTTCCAAATAGGAGCTTGGGTCATTGATCAGTGTGTGCCACAAGCCGCTCTCGTGTTGATAACCTTCAAGCGCTTTTACTTGCGCTTCCAGAGTTTCAATCAGGAACAAGCGGGTGCTGTCGTGCGGTGGCAAATCGAGCAGCTCGATAAACTCCGGAATAGCGATTGTCACCCAGCAGTTGCCACGCGCCCAAAGCGCATCTGCAAAGTTGTGGCGACCATCAAAGGTCCAGCCGTGAAACCAGAGCCCGGTTTTGCGATCTGCCAGATACTTTGTGTGTAATATAAATTGGCGCTTGGCTTCTTCTACGTAAGCCGGGCGATTCATCAGCAAGCCTATTTTGGCGAGAGGAAGTACACACATCATGAGTGTGTCGTCCCATATTTGTTGGTAATTGACCGAATTAAATACGATGTGTTGCAAGCCGCCTTCTTCAGTGCGCGGCATTTCATTCATTACCCACTCAGCCCATACGTCTAAATAGGGGAGGTAACTGCGATTGCCCAGGCGTTCAGCGAGATAAGCCAGCGTTAAAAATGGAGATACGGTGTTAACATTTTTAGTAGGTGTGCCAGCGGCAAAACGGTTTTTGAACCAATCTTGCATAATCACCAGCGGTTTTTCATCGCCAGTAATATCCCAGAGTTTCAGCAGCCCGTAGAGACCTACGCCATGAGTCCACTCCCAGTCATTCCAACCTTTGGTGTCGATAACGCGGCCATCATCAAGGCGCAGCAGGAATTCACCGCTGGTGTCTTTGATGTTAACGAGATTATCAATCAGCTTATCAATGGTGCGCGTTAACTCGGTGCGCGCGATACCTTCTACTGTAGCAACCATAAAATACTCACAACTTATTATTCATGTGGGACAGACTTCATTCTTTCTTGATAATACTCTTCAAATCGATATTTGTCGATCATATTCAATCATATTAAGTCATTCAGTTTCTACTTAGGGGTTTTTCAGTGGGCTCCAGTGTGTTTGCTTTCCGTTGCAGGTAATAATCGGCCAGCACCTTGAATGCCTGTTTGCGCTCACCTGTTTCAGAGAGTAAACCTTTGCGGTTCCAGCCTTGTTGATAAACAGGGTGCTCGCGTCGTGGTGATTGAAAATCTTTTAAGATCCAGGGGGACATGCCGGTCAAGTTGTTCATTTTGTCAGCCATTAACAGTGTCTGACGATAATATTCCGCCTGATATTCCTCTGAAAATTTAAATGGTGTGCCTTGCGCATGTACGCCCGCTTTAGCATCGGCTCCAAATTCTGAGAGGATCAACGGTTTGTGTGTGGGGATATGCCAGAGGGTATTTACCAGATCAGATAATTGATCCTCTCCGTACCAGCCGTTGTAAGTATTGATCGCTAAAATATCCAGGCTCTCAATCAGTGGGTCGTTCGTGGTAATTTCAATTCGGTTCTGCGCATCTTTGCGCTCCACTAATAATGCGGCACTGACCAGGCGAGTGCTATCCATCGTGCGAACGCTCTGTGCAAGCTCATGCAAAAAGTGATTGCGATCATCCGCAATTGGCGTTTCGTTAGCGATGCTCCAAATAATGATCGCTGCACGATTGCGGTCGCGGTAAATATTTTCTGCCATCATTTTTTGAGCATTGAGTAATACGCGCGGATTTTTGAAATCAATCGACCAATAAACCGGGATTTCGCTCCACAAAAGCAGCCCCATTTCATCGGCAATTCGGCTGGCCAGTTCAGAGTGAGGGTAGTGTGAGAGGCGAATATAATTTCCGTGCAATCCCTCTTTAACTTCTTTAAATAGAGCTCGAATCGATGATTCAGTCATGACGCGCCCGGGATTGCTGCCCAGTTCCTCTTCATGCAGTGAAACACCGGCCAAAAATACGGGTTCGCCATTTAAGAGCAGGCGAGCACCTTGAGTCTCCAAGGTTCTAAAACCAATTTTTTCTATCTGACTGTCACCGGCGGCGGTAAATTTCACTGAGTAGAGTTTGGGGTTGTTTGGTGACCAAGGATGCAAATCTCGTGGGGCTGGAGTATTCACTTGAGCAACACCTTGCGCATTGGTTCTTAGCGTTAAGGGTAATGGCTTTCCATCCAAATATATTTTTACCGATTGATTGGCTCGCTTGGGGCCGTTAAGGACAACTTCGCCAACAAGTGATCCATTTTTATCCAGCTGTAAATAGGCATCATCGATAAATGTGGGTGCGGTGAACACTAAACGTACAGTGCGAGTAATGCCACCGTATAAATCCCAATCAGTAATATCGCCGGGAATACTTTCGGGATCATGGGAGCTATCAACACCGACGGTAATGCGATTCAGTCCTTTGCGTAATAGGTTGCTTACCTCGAATGTAAAGGGCGTAAATCCCCCTTTGTGCTCACCTATTTTTTGACCATTTAAATACACATGAGCATGGTAATTAACCGCTTCAAAATACAGAAAGGCACGTTTATTTTTGGGCGGTTCGATAGTGATTTCTTTTTGAAACCAAATCAGACCGTTGTAGTACCTGAGTTCTTGTTCCGCTGCATTCCATGCTCCGGGAATCTTCATGGTTGGTCCGCGTTGCATATCAAATTCAAAAAACGTTTGCGGATTATTTTTTTCTTCATCTGCGATGTTAATGTCGCGATAACGCTGCATACGGGATTTGGCAACCCAGCCGTTAATATCAGTCAACCCGGTGCGATATAAGTCTTTGGAGTAAACCCAGTCGCCATTCAGGCTGATATGTTCCCGGGCGCTGGTGTTCGTCAATAACAGTTCCGGGCGAAGTGATAAAGCCGAGCTCGCTGGTGCGGCACAATAAGCAAGTAGGGTGATAAATAAATGAATTAATTGACGATATGTCATTATTTTCTGACTCCAGAATGTGCAGCATCGCTGGCTTTATTATTTTTGAATCGCCGGATAGCGCCGTTGGATCAGTGGGCTTGATCGGCTTGGCGCCAGTGTTATTCGACGAGCTCTTGAGTTTTTATTTGATCATATTCAATCATATGTGGTCAATTTAATTCAATTGTGATACAAATGGCGTGCATTAGAGCATTGTCCGATTCCGAATAATCAATAAATGAATACCCCTTTGCGGGTGTTGACGGAAGCTATCACTATGAAACGTAGAGAGTTATTCAAATATGGCGCTATTGCCGCCAGCCTGCCATTAACCGCCTCTCAAGTTGCTAACGCACAGTCGCCCTCCGGGCATTCACAGCCGCTTGGCAACCCATTCTTGGTTAAATCTGGTCAGCTCGGCTGGTTGGATGCAAAAACTCCGCAAGTCAACTGTGGGCAGGTTTGGGGGCAGCCTTGGCCACGAGGCAGCCTGAAGCCTAATGAGCTACTCCATCTTGTCGATGCAAACGGCGAGAAACAGCCATTGCAAACATGGGTGATGGCAACCTGGCCAGATGGTTCAGTTAAATGGACAGGGCAGGCAACAGCCGCAGGGCCATCGCTTGGAAATAATTTTCGCGTACAAAAAGGCCGCGCACCTAAAGCCAAACAGTTCGTCAGTGTTAAAAAGCAGAATGGCAAGCTCGCAGTCGATACGGGCGTAATTCGCTGTCTAATTAATACTCAAGGCGATGTGATTCTCGATGAAATTACACGCGGGAAAAAAACACTGTTAAAAAATGCGCGTTTTATTGGTCAGCGTCAGACACAAGCAGAACTGGAAGAAGGCCAAGCGTTGCAGATTGAGCATTTCTCTGCGCAGATTACTCAGGCCGAAGTTGAACAGTCTGGCCCGCTCAGAGCCGTGGTGAAAATCTCGGGAGTGCACCGCGAGGCCAGTGGTCGGGAGTGGCTGCCATTTTCTTTACGCTTGTATTTTCATGCTGGCGGCGATGCCGTGCGCCTCAGTCACACTTTTGTTTTTGATGGCGATGAACATCGCGACTTTATACGCGCATTAGGTTTGCGTTTTGATGTGCCTCAGCGCGATCAGTTCTATGATCGCCATGTACGTTTTGCGGGTGAGGGTGCAGGTCTGTGGGCGGAATCTCCGCAAGGTATTACCGGATTGCGGCGCGACCCTGGTGCGCCTGTACGTGCAGCTCAAATAAATGGAGAGGCAACGCCTGCGCTATCGACTTGGGATAAGCGCGTCAGTGACCGCCTGCAATTTATTCCCGTGTGGAATGATTATTCGTTAGCACAATTAAATGCCAATGGCTTTACCTTAAAAAAGCGGACCAAACCCGGCCACGCGTGGATCGATGTAGATCAAGGGCAACGCGCTGCAGGCGTCGCTTATTTGGGCGGCGCCAGTGGCGGAATATTATTTGGCATGCGTGATTTTTGGCAGCTGCATCCCACGCAATTGGATATTCGCAATGCAGGAACTGATCTTGCGCAAGGCACAATGTGGATCTGGTCACCCGATGCTCCCGCAATGGATTTGCGTTTTTATCATGACGGCATGGGCATGGATACTTACGCAAAACAGCTCGAAGGTTTGGAAATAACCTACGAAGATTACGAGCCGGGATTTGGTGCGCCTCAAGGTATCGCTCGTACCAGCGATTTCACTTTCTATGCGTTGGATCACACACCAACACGCGCGCGAACGGTTGAGTTGGCAGATAGCATTCGCTCGCCCTCCCAAGTTATTGCTGCGCCGCAAACTTATCTGGACGCCGGTGTATTTGGCGGTTTATGGAGTCTGCCGGATCGCTCGACGCCAATTAAAAATACGCTAGAGGATCGTCTCGCTTGGTCGATTGGTTTTTATCAAAAGCAAGTTGAGCAACGTCACTGGTATGGCTTTTGGAATTACGGCGATGTGATGCACACTTACGATGCCGATCGCCATGTGTGGCGCTACGATGTTGGCGGCTTCGCGTGGGATAACTCTGAATTATCACCAGACTTATGGCTGTGGTATTCGTTTTTGCGCACCGGCGATGCACGTGCATTTCGTTTGGCAGAGGCAATGACTCGCCACAATCGCGATGTCGATATTTATCATTTGGGGCGCTTTGCGGGATTAGGTACGCGTCACAATGTGCAGCACTGGGGTTGCAGCGCAAAACAACTGCGCATCAGTACCTCGGTCTACCGTCGTTTCCATTATTTTTTAACCGCAGACGAACGCACCGGTGATGTAATTCAAGAAGTTGCAGAAGCCGATAATCAGCTGGTGAATTTATTGCCGACACGCAAGGTGAATCCCGATGCTGCCGCTGATAAAAATACCCACATTGGAATAGGCACTGACTGGGGTTCAGCGGCGGCGAATTGGTTGTCTGCGTGGGAGCGCACTGGTGATGCACGTTATAAACAGTGGCTGGAAAATGCGATGCGCGCAATTGGCGGCAATCCCCAAGGATTTTTTGCTAAGGGTTACCATTTTGATATTCATACCAAAACTATGACCCCGCTGCTGTTTGATTCGTCCGATACACGACCATTTCAACCTGTGTCTCATCTGAATTCTGTATTCGGTTTGATTGAAGTCTGCGCGGAATTAAATCAATTAATCGATGTGCCTGAGTTTAAAGCGGCTTGGTTACGCTATGGAAAATTTTACAGTGCATCACCTGCTGAACAGCAGAAAGAATTCGGTCGCAGCCTGCGCGGCAATGGTTTGACCAACGCCCATTCACGTTTAACGGCCTATGTTGCGCAGCAAACCGGAGATGATGAATTAGCGGCTCGCGCGTGGAGTGAATTTTTTCGCGAGTCAAATCATGTTCCGCAAACCAGAGAAGTGGTTGGGCCAAATGTGTTGAATCCAATTGATGAAGCGCCTTGGGTATCCACTAATGACTCAGCACAATGGGGCTTGGCGGCGATACAGAATCTGGCCTTGATAGGCGCGGCATTAAAAAAATAATTGCCTTTTCCGGTAGGAAGAAAAAGGCAGAAGCAGAGAAGTACAACCAACACATTGAGTTAATATTTTTTAGAGGTGAACCCTTTGATCGCTGCAAACGTTGAAGACTATCGCTTACTGGCAAAGCGTCGCTTACCCAAATTTTTATTTGAATATATTGATGGTGGCTCCTTCAGTGAAACGACACTGCGTAATAATTGTGCTGATCTGCAAACCATAGGTTTGCGTCAGCGGGTGCTACGCGATATTTCCAATATCAATACCGAAACAGAATTGTTTGGCCAAAAACTTAAGCTGCCCGTGATTTTAGGGCCGGTAGGTATTGCCGGATTAAACGCGCGTCGTGGTGAAGTACTAGCAGCACAAGCAGCGCAAGAAAAAGGCGTACCTTTTTGTCTGTCCACAGTGTCAGCCTGTTCAATTGAAGAGGTACGTTCGAAAACTAAAGATCCGCTCTGGTTCCAACTGTATATGATCAAAGACCGCGGATTTTTAAATGCAATGCTTGATCGCGCAGTAGAGGCGGGCACTAAAACATTGATGTTTACAGTGGATATGCCAGTGCCATCATCGCGCTATCGCGATATTCGCTCAGGGCTTTCGGGAGGCAGTATGTTGCGCCGCCAAAGTGCGCGCATGTTTCAATCAATGCTGCGCCCGAGTTGGGCCTGGGATGTAGGAATTTGTGGTCGCCCCCATTCACTGGGTAATGTTGCGCACGTGCTTGGAAAAGGCGCTGGCATCGATGAGTTTTGGAGTTGGATGGGCAAAAATTTCGATGCGAGTGTGACTTGGAAAACACTCGAACAAATTCGCGATAAATGGAAGGGAGATTTAATCATTAAAGGTATTCTCGATCCTGAAGATGCGATCGAAGCGAAAAAACTGGGCGCCGATGGTTTGATCGTATCCAATCACGGCGGCCGCCAATTGGACGGTGCACTTTCATCTATCCGCGCATTGCCCCCCATTGCCGATGCAGTGCAAGGCGATATCAAAATTTTGCTCGATAGCGGTATTCGCACTGGTTTAGACATAGTGCGCGCAATTGCGCTAGGTGCTGATGCGGTCGTTATTGGCCGCGCTTGGGTCTATGGTCTTGCGGCTCAGAAAAAACAAGGAGTATCCAATGTATTGGATATTTTAGGTAATGAGTTGCGCGTGGCTATGGCCTTGGCTGGTTGCCCTTCGCTTAAGGATGTCACCGCCGATATTTTAGTGAAATAGAATTTCAATATTCATGGGTGAACAATCAGTTCACCCTCGCGATTGAGGCTAATAATGAAAATAATCCAGCAATTGCGCAGCCTCGGGCAGCGTAGCGTTTTACCTACTACTGTACGCGCACTTTCACATAGTGTTTCGCTGATGTTACTTCTGCTTTGTGGTGCGGTGAATTGGGTGCATGCAGATCAAGTGATTGCAGGCAAATCCAAAATTTTTATCGCAGGCGATTCCACTGCTGCAACCTATAGCGATCCTGACCATCAGGGTTGGGCCGCACTCTTGGGAGACTATATCGATCCAGCTAAATCCGAAGTGATTAATCTGGCACGTGGCGGGCGAAGCACACGAACCTTTATCAGCGAAGGTTTATGGCAGGGATTAATTAATCAGGTCTCCGCAAATGATATCGTCATCATTCAATTCGGTCATAACGATGCAAGCCCGGTAAATGATGCCACTCGCGCGCGCGGTACGCTGCTGGGTATAGGTGATGAAGCTATCACTATTAATAATCTGCTCACACACAAACAGGAAACGGTTTACACCTTTGGTCATTACATTCGCCAAATGGTTAACGATGTCCGCGCAAAAAATGCCACACCTATTTTGATGTCGCTCACCCAGCGTAATGTGTGGCAAGCAGGGAAGTTAGAGCGCAATGGCAGTTATGGTCGCTGGGCGTATGAATTAGCTTTAGAGTTAAATACATCCTTTGTTGATGTAAATAATTTGGTAGCAGATAAGTTGGAAGCACTAGGTGAAGAACGCACCGCGGCGTTCTATACCAAAGACAATACCCATTTTAATTTGCAAGGCGCGCAAGTTCATGTGGAGACGATTGTTGCCGCGCTCAAAGGTATTCGCCCCGCACTGTTTGCCAATTTATTCAATGCACAGGGTCAAGCGATAGCGGCGGATGAAATGACCTGGCTGCGTTTGCCGTTACCCGCTAATAATAATTTACGCTCGGTATTTTTAATCGGTGACTCCACCGTTCGCAACGGTGGCGGTGTGGGCGACAACGGCGAGTGGGGTTGGGGCGATTATTTACAGCCCCATTTGAACAGCAAGAAAATCAACGTCGTCAATCGCGCTGTAGGTGGTTTAAGCAGCCGCACCTTTTACACTGGTGGTTATTGGCAGCGTGCACTGAATATGATGCGCCCCGGCGATGTATTGGTAATGCAATTCGGTCACAACGACAACGCACCGATAAATGACAAGGAGCGCGCACGCGGAACCTTAAAAGGTGTGGCAGACAATTACGAACAAATTACAAATGAGCTTACCGGTAAGCCAGAAACTGTGTATAGCTATGGGGGATATCTGCGTAAATTTATTGGCGAGGCGCGCGCCCGTGGTGTCACAACCGTAATTTGTTCCCCCGTCCCGCGTAAACAATGGACGAATAAAAAAATTAACCGTCCACAAAATTCCTATCCTGATTGGGCTTATCAAATCGCTTTGCAAACTGGTAGCGGCTTTATCGACCTCAATAATCTAGTCGCAAATGAATACGATCAACTGGGCGTGAAAAAGGTGGATGCACTCTTTGCAGATGCACACACCCACACCAGCCAAGCCGGTGCTGAATTGAATGCAAAAATTGTGGCGCATGCATTGAAACCCTTACTGGGTTTGTAGTTTTTCGCTAAGAATAAAAGTGTTTCGCGAGGTTAACATGTCATTACTTTCGCTTGGCTTGCGCCAGCTTATCCGTGTTTTAACTCCAATGGCGGCTGCTATAGCCTTGGTATCCTGCTCCAAAGATACTAGCGACAGCCAACCGGCAAGCGCGGTAGATAAAACAGTCGCCCCCGTAATTAATACACAGGATTCGTTATCAGCTACGAATTTTTCCAGACAAATAGAATATTTGGATCGTGGACTTATTGCAGTGCCAACCAAGCAAGGTGTTTTGGTTAGCTGGCGAAAACTCTATGGCGATAACAATACCGCAGTATTTGATTTATATCGCGAAGGCAAAAAGATTTCGAGTGTAACCAATGATGGGCCTAGCAATGTTTTGGATGACCAAGGCACACCAGATACAACCTACGAATTGCGTTACAATGAACAGGTGATCGCAACTACTCAGGCATGGCAGCAGAATTATTGGAATATTCCAATTACACCACCTGCCGATGATAAAACGCCTGACGGCAATATTTATTCCTATACCGCAAACGATGCAAGTGTTGGCGACCTGGATGGAGATGGTCGCTACGAAATTATTCTTAAATGGTATCCAACTAATGCGAAAGATAATGCATTCGGTGGTTACACAGGTATTACCTATATCGATGCCTACACACTTGAAGGCAAGCAACTATGGCGAATCAATTTAGGCAAAAATATTCGCTCGGGCGCGCACTATACCCAATTTATGGTGTACGACTTTGATGGTGATGGGCGCGCCGAAATTGCAATGAAAACCGCAGACGGCACTATCGATGGTGAAGGAACTATCATCGGTGATGCCAAGGAAGATTGGGTAAGTCACAGTGGTGAAATGGAAGTGCGCGATCGTACAGGTTCCGTGGTAACTCCCGAAGGAAAATATATGGGGCAGTTAACCGGGCGCATACTAAACGGGCCTGAATATTTTTCAGTTTTTGAAGGTGCTACTGGTAAGGTTCTGGATACTGTCCCTTATATTCCGCAACGTGCACCGGGCAATGACAATCCCAATGCCGATGAAATGAAATCGCTTTGGGGCGATGCTTATGGCAATCGCTCCGAGCGCTATTTGGCGGGTGTTGCTTATTTAGATGGTGAGCGTCCAAGCGTGGTTATGGCGCGGGGCTATTACGCACGCACGGTGGTTGCCGCATACGATTTCCATGCAGGAAAAATTTCTACCCGTTGGGTGTTTGATTCCTCCGCTAAAGAAACTCCTCCAGGTTTTGGCGGGCAGGGCAATCATCAGTTGTCGGTAGCTGATATAGATAGCGATGGCAAAGATGAAATTATTTACGGTGCAATGGCGATTGATGACGATGGCTCACCTAAATGGACAACGGGCTTTGGTCACGGCGATGCCATGCATGTGTCGGATCTAGATCCAAATAATCCCGGCTTGGAATCCTTTAATGTCTATGAAGGTGTGCGTGCAAACGGTGGTGTTGGTTCTGCGTTAATTGATCTTGCGAGTGGCAAGGTATTGTGGAAAAAATCTGCGGAAAAAGATAACGGGCGCGGTTTAGCGGCAGATATAGATCCACGTCATCCCGGCGCAGAAATCTGGGCATTAAATGCACCGGAATTATTTACCGTTAAAAGCGAAATTGCTGCTCCGGTGCGTCCCGCACAAGTGAATTTTGCAATCTGGTGGGATGGCGATTTACTGCGCGAACTACTGGATGGCAACAAAATTTTCAAATGGGATTGGAATACCAACACCAGTGTTCCTCTGTTAATAACTGAAGGCACAAGTTCAAACAATAGTACCAAGGCTACGCCAGCCTTATCTGCTGATATATTTGGTGACTGGCGTGAAGAAGTTATTCTGCGCACTGAGGACAATCGATCACTTCGTATCTATTCAACTCCAATATCATCTGCAATCGGTATGACCACGCTCATGCAAGATCCGCAATACCGGGTTGCTATTGCATGGCAAAACACTGCATACAATCAGCCTCCGCATCCAGGTTTTTATCTCGGAGAAGGCATGAGTCTACCTGCTAAACCAAGGCTAAATATTGTGCGCAAGAAATAGCCATGACCGTTAATCTGAACGATGAACTTTCAGCGAGCGATAATATGAACTCTAGCAACAGACGCGATCTACTAAAACTGATGGCAATGGTGCCGTTCCTTCCCTCGTGTATTGCTGTGGGGCGCAATGACGTAATGAACATGCAAATGAACAAAATCTCTTTGGAAACCCCTTTTGGGGCAATGGATGTACAAGCGCCCAATTTTGATGGAATGCCGCTCTTTAATATTTTGGATTTTGGTGCTGATCAAGCAAACCCAGCGAAAACCTCAGTGGCAATTGATCAGGCAATTGATGCAGCATCCAAATCGGGCGGTGTGGTCATAGTGCCTGCTGGAGTCTGGGAAACTGGGAAAATTCATTTAAAAAGCAATGTGAATTTGCATATTGCTGAAGGTGCCGAATTGCATTTTTCGAGCAACCCTGAAGATTATCTTCCAGCTGTACATTCAACTTGGGAAGGTTTGGAGTGCTACAACTACTCGCCGTTAATTTATGCGTATGAATGCGAAAATGTAGCCATCACCGGCAAAGGTAAATTAGTAGCGAAACTGGATATTTGGAAAGAATGGTACGCACGTCCTCAAACCCATATGGATGCGCTGGTCGAGCTCTACTACATGGCACATAAAAATGTTCCAGTCACCGAGCGCGATATGACCAAAGGGGCTGCAAACCTTCGCCCGCAATTTGTACAATTTAATCGCTGTAATAATGTTTTGGTCGAAGATATTTCAATTGTTAATAGCCCGTTTTGGGTGTTGCATCCCTACCTGTGTAATAACGTCACTATTCGCGGTGCGCACATTTACGCCCACGGTCACAATAACGACGGCGCTGACCCGGAAATGTGTACCAATGTATTAATTGAAAATTGCATTTTTGATCAGGGCGATGATGCTATTTCAGTTAAGTCCGGCCGTGAGTTTGATGCGTGGCGATTAAATGCCCCCTGTAGAAATATCGTCATTCGCAACTGCACGGTGAAAAACGGTCATCAACTATTGGCGATAGGCAGTGAAATCGCAGGCGGAATTGAAAATGTGTATATGCACTCCTGCGTGGTTGAGCCTATTGTTAAACAAGATATTCCCACGCTAATGAATTTGCTGTTTATTAAAACCAACGAGCGACGCGGTGGATTTGTTAAAAATATTTTTATGGATGATATTGTTGCCGATAACCTGCAAGGCGGTGTTGTATCTATAGATACGGATGTGCTCTATCAGTGGCGCAACCTTACCCCAACGCTGGAGCGGCGCCTAACGCCTATCGAAAACATTGTGGTTTCCAATGTGCAAGCTAAACAAGCTAGCTATGTGTGCAATGTCAATGCAAGTGCGGAGCTTCCGGTACGCAGATTGAAACTTGAAAATGTCAAAGTGGAATCTGTATCAGGCACAGCCTTGGCAACGGAAAATGTAATTAACTTTCAATTGAAGTAGATGCTAGTAAAGTTTTAGTAATAAAAATGCCGACTCAATGTCGGCATTTTTATTGGATAATTTTTTATTATCCTTTACTTATCAACCAATGGATCATATGCCAGTGCTTTAACCGCATCGCGTTCAGCATTGCGGCGTTTATCTTCGCGTATTTGATCTGGAGTAGCATGGGCAGGCAATGGGACTAACGGAATATCACTGGCGTGATAGTCGGGCTTGGGTGGTTTAGGAAATGGCAGTGGTAGTTTGACAATTGGTTTATTTAAGTTGGCGATTTCCAGCCCCGCGAGAATAAATGCACCCGATGCATAAAGTGCTGTGGTTTCGCGTTTAGTGGGCACCGGTTGGTCGCCAGCAGACTGTACTTGCCCGAGTATGCCGCTCGGCAAAATGTATTGATTTAATCCGGCCCAGCCGTTAAGTGCGTGCGGCAAATATTTATCGCGCTCCAGCAGGTCATGATTAATGCCAAACGCTAACGCGTAAGTAAAGAAGGCGGTACCGGAGGTTTCTGGTTCAGGGTAGGCTTCCATATCCAAGAGGCTAGCGCGCCAGAGCCCATCGGGTTGTTGTAGTTGGGCAATACGGCTCATCATGTTCTGAAATAATTTTACATATTTAGGACGCGATGGATAATTTTCCGGCATGGCCTCCAAAATACGCGCAAGCCCGGCAACTACCCAACCTTGTCCTCGCGACCAGAATATTTTTTTATTGTTGGCCGAGCGGCGCTCAATAAAGCGTTCATCGCGTGCGAATAAGTTTTCATTGGTATCGAATAAGCGATCGTAAACACGCCAATATTGCGCGTCCATGGCATCAATATATTTACTGTCTCCGGTAATTGCAGACATGCGGGTATAGACAGGTGGAGCCATGAACAAAGAATCGCACCACCACCAGACCAGCCGTTTAGATGTTGGTGTAAGACTCAAATAGGGCAGGGTGTAATCCATACGCTGCTGTAATGGCATAAGCACGCCAGGCAAACCTGTGCGCAAATATATGGATTGATATAAATCGCCAATCGCTTGATCGTCGGCATTAATTAAATGTACCGGCGCGCCATGGCCTTGATGTGCATAATTAAAACGCTCAGCGGTTTCCAAATTAAATTTCAGTACCTCTGGAACATCGCTGACCTCTATCAGCTTTGCTGTGCCTACAAAAAAAGTGGCAGAGATCCAATTGGTATTAATTTTTTTCCATTTGTGAGCATCGGTCATTTCGATTTTATTGAGCCTGGCAACCTCCGCTCGTGCCAATTTATTTACTGTGCTTAGCGTTTGCTGCGGATTTGGAATTTTGGACTTGTTGGATTCAGCATGTAATGAAGTAAACATCAGGCTACAAGTTAAGGCCAGCAATACAGTGAATACTTTTTTAAGCGTCCAATAAATTCTTGTCATGATGTACTTATCCAATAAACATTTAACAATTGAAATAAAAGCTCAATATGCCGGCCTGCAGCACAGGTCGGCATATTGAGTTGTAGTCTTAAAAAGTAATACTTGCCTCAGGTGTTGTGTTAACTGTGGTGCCATCACTCATCGTGAGTTTGAACATATACCAATAGGTAGTTCCTGCAACGACGTTGGTATCTACAAGCGAGCCTTCTTGTGGCGCGCTAGCCAGTACACGTGTTCTGCCGCTAGCTTGGTTGAGAGTGTTGCGATAAACCTCTACCGTGCGGATGGAGGCGAAGTCCTGTAGCTTCCAATTCAAACTAATGCCGTTGGCAACCTTGCTGCTCACCAAATTGGTTTTAGGTTCCAAAATAGTCGCAACATAAACAGGTTGGGTGCGAATTACCGAATTGGTAAGACCGTTATCAAACTCTACCCAGTAGTAATAATTTTTACTGGCCGTAGCGCTTGCATCTTGCCAAGTGATTGCATCATTAGCGGCATTGCCGATGAATTGGCTGTTGGCGAAATTGGCGGGCACCGAATCGTCTGCCACTTCCTCGCGGTAAATATTGATCGCGCGGATGTCCATATTTTCAGTGCGCCAAGTAAGTTGTACTGGCACTTTGTTGTTGGTGATATTGAATTCTACTTGCGGAATTAAGCTCATTGACAACTGTGTTTTTGACGCACCTGGATTTAATTGAGTATGTGGCTTTCCACCACGCAATTGTGCGGAATAAATGTAATTGATATCAGGAACAACATTGGTATCAACTATTTCCCCCTGTGCACCTTTAATTCTGCCGATGCGAATTTTACTGGCAGGATCATTTTCTACTTCGCGGAAAATATCTGCTCCATTAAATTTTGCATCATGACTGTAAAGTTGGATCGCGATTTTAGTTGCATCACCGCGTGCGACTAGTTTTGCCCAGGGCGCAGCATCGACTTCTGTGACTTGATAATCCGGTACCGCTTGCATATCACTTCCCAAATAAAAGCTAGGATGTGGTGGCTGGTTATAGCCCACGTTTTGCCAAGCGATAGCGGCGCGATATTGTGGATTTTGCATAAGCGTTGGGATGCGATGTGTGGTAGCAATAGGGCTTGAAAAAATCATTAATTCGCTACTGTCGGCTCTGGACCAGATAACTTCTTCACGCCAGTCACCGAAAATATCAGCTGAGAGGGCGGGTGTTGCTTTAGTGCCATTAGCAGATACTGCATTGAATAGCTCGCCATCAACGATCACATTGGAAACACTGTTTTCGTAATCCCATTTATAAATTTTATTGCCGTCCAAAATTTCACGCAGCAAATCACCATCCCACCAGAGTGCAAAATTCATTTGTGGTGGACGAACATCGGAAATTAATTGGCCGTTAGCTGCGACCAATCCACCGCGTGAGCCCCAGTTTTCATTGCCTGCAAAACGCGGATCTATGTCGATACTGACACCGCGCCCCACATCGGCACCGTTACTGGGTTGGCTCCACAAAATTTGTCCAGTTGCGGCATCGTGCAGCTCCACACCATATTCGACACCGTCTTTGGTGTAGCAGGAGGCGCACTCATGCACCATAAAAACTTCCAAACCCGGACGGTTGGGATCAATGTCGGTAACGTGTAATGCATCGCCGTGACCAAGTGCTGTGCTATAAAGAGCGTGGCCGTTGTCATCAATAGTTGCAGCGCCATAAATAATTTCATCGCGGCCATCATTATCAACATCGGCTACCGACAAACTGTGTGCACCCTGACCATACACAACTTCATCACCATTGCCATTGTTGGTATCAAAGACCCAGCGTTCACTAAATTTTCCATTGACCCAATCAAATGCAGCGACAACAGCGCGCGTGTAATAACCGCGTGCCATTAACAGACTTGGCGTTTCACCATTCAGATAAGCGACACCAGCCAAAAAGCGATCGACACGGTTGCCGTAAGTGTCACCCCAATCTCCGATATTGCCGCGTGCGGGAACATAATCGATGGTATCCAGCGCTTCACCCGAGAGACCATCAAACATGGTGAGATATTCTGGCCCGGTCAATACATAACCGGCAGAGTTGCGATAATCCGCACTCGCATTGCCAATTACTGTGCCGCGACCATCGATGGTGCCATCCGCTGTCTTCATTGCAACTTCAGCGCGACCATCACCGTCAAAGTCGTAAGCAATAAATTGCGTGTAGTGAGCGCCGGCGCGAATATTTTTGCCTAAATTAATTCGCCAAAGTTGTTGGCCTTCAAGTGTATAGGCATCGATAAATACATTGCCTGTGTAGCCGCTTTGGGAATTGTCTTTGGCGTTGGAGGGATACCATTTAACGATCACTTCATAATCGCCATCACCATCAAGGTCAGCGACACTTGCATCATTCGCGCTGTAATTGTGAGGCACACCAAAAATGGAATCACTTTTGGGTTTATTCAGCGGAATGCTTAAATAGGGTTTATTCCATGCTTTAACTGCATTGGATTTTTCCTTGTCAAGATGATGCTCACCCTCAATCATAACTTCGTAACTATCGTCTGCCTTTCCTTCTTTATCGATAAAAAATGTCGCTTGCGTGAGAGGATGCTTGTTGAGTTTCTTGCCATTGCGAAAAAGATGAAAACCTTTATGGGGTGGATCTTTTTGCAATAGACGCCAGCTAATTGCATTGCCTTCCTCTGTGGGGATAACCACCAGACCGCGATCCAGATTTTCAACGGTTTTCTTTTCAGTACAAGGCCGTTTGGTTTTGCTGCAATCGAGCTTTTGATGTGCCTGAGCTTGAGGCAAAGACAATGCCGCAACGCTTAAGCAGGCAAAGAACGTATGTAAAAAACGATTTCTTTTAATATATTTATTTTTGTTTGATGGGTGCTGATTTATTAATAACTGGCTCATTATTCATTATTCTCCTTTAACAGTGGTAATAAAAAACCCCGAGGGTTAGTCGGGGTTTACGGGGGCTACTGCAGTTACATTTTGTACATGATACCTATTGCAAATTCTCTGCCTGAATAATCGTATTGTGCCATGCGACCTTCACCGGAATTGAGATGCAATGTTTCTTGGGTCAGATTGCGACCGTCGATATGGAATTTCAAATTGTCGGTAATGTTGTAATTGAATTTCGCATCCAAATAACCCGCATCACTAACAAACAAAGGGTTGCCTGAACGGTCAGACGCTCTGACTAAGTATTCACTACGGTAGTTATAAGCAACGCGAATGCCCCATACTTCTGTTTCATAGAATGCAGTGAGGTTATAACTATCTTCCGATTGTGAAGGGAAGGGGAGTTCCTCACCGGAAATTTGGTTAAATAAGCCAACATCTTCCGCCTTCATATAGGTGTAGTTAACTGAGCCACCAAAACCATCAAAGGGCGCGGGCAACATCGAGAATATAGTGCTGGCTTGTAGCTCTACACCTTCGGTTTTTGCACCGGAGCTATTGTATTTTTGGCGTACATCCCACACACGACCATCGTTTAAGAAATCCACATCGTATTGCGTATCTGGATCTACGATCCAGCTTTCCATCTCTTTAGAGAAAAAGGCGGCAGACACAATGGAGTCGTCGTTCGGGTACCAGGTCAACGCCAAGTCCAGTTGGTTGGCGACGTAAGGTTTTAATGCCGGGTTACCTGCAGTACAGGTATTGGGTAAATCGTCAATTTGCGCTTGGGTATAGTCGTTAATAACGCAGGTAGCATTGACGTTGATATCTGCAATGCGTGGATGCGCCATCACTTTTGCAGCACCGAAAAATAATTCCAGCTCATCGGGAATCAACCCCAGGGTCAGGTTCAAGCTAGGCAGAGTTTCGGTATAACCTTCATCAATTGTTTTGCGGCCGTTATAAGTATCCGGGTGATCCAGATCTTCTATTGGTGCAGCATAGGCACCAGTAACCGGGTTGATTACTGGGTTGCCGTTTTCATCCAGTTGATCTACCCACACACGAATAGTCACATCACCATTAGCACTGGTATTGGTATCGACAACACGTACACCCATGTTGCCTTTTAATGGCATGCTACCTATAGCCATTTCAAAATTTGCTTGGCCATAAATTGCATTAGTCTCGACATCTACATCAAAGTTGCCGCGACTGACATTCAAATCGTTCCGCGTTGTATTGTCGGCACTGATCGCTCTAAGCTCTTCCAAAATGGCTTTTGAATCTATCGCTTGCCAAGTGCTGGGGGCGTAAACGTCCAAATCAAAATGATTGAAAAAAGTAGGTGTAGATTCAGTGCGCCCTTCAATTAAATTAACCTGATCGGCGATGGTCCAGACTTGACCGTTATAGTTT
Organism: Cellvibrio chitinivorans; assembly: GCF_035117775.1. NCBI lineage: Bacteria > Pseudomonadati > Pseudomonadota > Gammaproteobacteria > Cellvibrionales > Cellvibrionaceae > Cellvibrio > Cellvibrio chitinivorans. Next base: position 698,535 of record NZ_JAYKKN010000002.1, on the reverse strand, counting down.
GCGCCTACGTTGCGAATAATATTGTAGGCATAGTTGGCGTTAGAAAAATTCTGGGTGTTGTATTGGTAACCTGTTTGAAACTTGGTGAAGAATCCTGCATCCGGATTGTAGGCAAAATCCACTTTCGCCATATCTTCCTCTGTTTCGTCGGTAACAGGACGATAGTTATAGGATGCACCACCGGTATAACTGGCAGGATCATTCATATCGAACTTATACGAGGTATCACTAGGGTCGGCTGCATTGAGGATGTAAGCATTACTTAAATCGATGTTAGGTAAGCCTTCGCGGTTTAGTGTCACTTCCATATCTACAATGCCACCAGCCCATACAGTGGTGCCGCGCGAATCAATATCCTGTTTTGAAGTTGAGCGGGCGATTACACCTAAGGCTTGGAACTTATCCTGAGTGTATTCAAAACCCGCTTCCAGCATGCTGGTTTCTTGATCCCAGTCGATATCCAACACACGGTTGGAGACTGAAGCATTAGCTGTTTTGAAACCCACTACGTTATGACGATCATCTACCACTACCGTGGATGGATTAATGCGCGCAGCCGAGTTGGTTTCAAACTGCATGTTAATGTCGTAAGCGGATTTGTCGCGCTCGTTGTAGGTATAACCAAGATGCGCAGAAAAATTATCCGTAAATGCGTATTGCACCATCGCATTCGCCGACACACGTTCTTCTCCGCGCTCCCAAATACCGTAGCGCGGCAAATAGGGAACATATTCTTGCCACTGTGCCAAACAGGTATTGCGATCGGCAACGACAGAAATGCCTGAACAACCGGATTGCTCGGTGATATCAGCATAGATTGGATTAACCGAGGTTTTTTCGGCAGCACCATCGTAATCGGCAAAGCGAGCCCATTCGGTATTACGTACACCATGCAATACGGTGGTTTTATCGGAGGCGGTTACGTTAACCAGTACCCCTAATTTTTCATGAAATTTGTGCACGCCAATCAAGTTGATCTTGGGCATGGTATCGCCGATCAAATCGTTATATTGCGCTTCGGCATCAACCGAGAAGAAATCGCTTTCGAATTCATTTGGCTTGCGCGTATTGACCTGAATAGTGCCGCCAATACCGCCTTCAGTTAAACGCGCTTCAGAACCTTTGATCACATCTAGCGATTTAACCAATTCTGAGGCCATATCGCGGAAGTCAACTCCGCGGCTACCGCCCATTCCCATAACGCCAACGCTATTTAATTCCACACGCAATAAATCAGGATCTACCCCGCGCACACTGACCGATGAACCTTCACCGTTGTCGCGAGAGATTTGTACCCCTGGAATGCGCTGTAACGCTTCGGCAATATTTTTATCAGGAAAGGCACCAATATCTTCAGCAACCAATGAATCAGTCATGGTTACTGCGGCTTTTTTCCTATCCAGCGCACTGCGCTGACTGAAGCGAATTCCAGTGACTTCTAGCTCTTCGATATCTTTATCTTTGCTCGCTTTAGTCGTGTTTTTATTTACCGTGGTCACTTGGTCTTCAGAAACTTCTGCAGATGTTTGTGCAAAAGCTGAGGGTGCGATCAGGGTAAAACCCGCGCTGGCAAGCAATATTGAAGTAATACCGCTAGCTAATAACTTACGGGAAAATGGAATCTTATTGCTTGTATTACAAACTGTTGTGATTTGATTGGAACCTATCATTATTCCCTCTCTTTTATTGTGTTTAACTATTATTTTGTGTCTAACAAGCTGATATTAATATCATATAAATTCATGGTCAATCATATTCAATCATTGTGTGGTCAAGTGCAATCATATGTGGTCATTGGTAACATCTGGTTACCTAAGTGACGCATTGCGAATCCTTAGTTGAAGAAATGTGCGCCAAGCAATAAAAAAGCCCGTTAATCAATTTAATTAACGGGCTTTTTTATGAGTTGAAGAAGTTAGATTGCTGTGCGGTTGGATGCAGTTTTAAAGTTCTACTGCGTAGGTGTGAATAGCACCCTGCATATTAGAGCGGAAGATCAGGTATTTATTGTCGGGTGAAAATTGCAAATTGGGTTCAACACGATAATCGTGGTTGCGCATATCCACCAGTTTAGTGCTGGTTAATTTTCCAGGGCGAATCAGCTGCTCAGCGTTAGCTGCGCTAGCGCCAATATCGTCAATAATTTCCGGCTCAAATAAATAGATATATTTCCCGTCTTGCGCGCGAGCAACCATTTCATGATCGCCGCCATCACCCGCCCATAATTTTCCATCGCGCGATATTTGATAGTGCACCGACCATTCATTGCGCGAGAGGTGATACCAGTGGCGTTTTTGAGTTTCCAAATGGACGCTTGCTAACCAAAACACTTCACCGCGTGGCGTTTGCATATCGTAATAAATAGTTTTTCCATCAAAGGAAAAAAATTCATGTCCGGCGATTTCCATATTCATGGTGCGCTGATGCACTTTTTGTTTATTCTTTCCGTTGGTATCTATTGTCCAGACCCGGTCGACCATATGCCAAGGGCCTTCGTGGCAATACATTAATTTATGGGGATCAGCAGGGGAGAATTGCACATGGTTGAGCCAGTCAGTAGATTTTGTTACGACTGTTCTTTTTCCTGTTGCTATCTCAATGGTAAATATTTCCATAGGAATATTTTTAGCCAAGCGCTCAGCCATACGCACTTCTTTTGCTTCTGCGAAACTCAAGGGTTTACCGTCAGCACCCAGCGCGTTATAGCCTCCGTCAGTATTGGCAACTTTCGGCCCTGGCTGCAATTCCACAAATTCTGTTGCATAGGCTCCGGCCATTAAGGTGTCATCAGCATTAACCGAGGTAATAAATCCTTCAGGGAAAATTCCAATAAAATTTTCTTTGCCGCTGGGAATATCAATCGCGTAGTACTCAACACTATCGAAACGATTGGTGTTGTCCTTACCTTTAAATTCGCCTGCGTATTTACGTGCATAACAAATCGGTTTGGTATAAGACACCATGATCGCTTCGTAGCGACCTTCCACTAGAAGAGAATATTTATGCAAGGTGAAATCATAAAGCCCAATACCATTAGGTGTGTTCATAACCATATAGCGGCTATCACCAGTAAAGGCATTGTCGTGAAAATAGAGCGATTTAGTATTGTCTAGTTGCGAGAGACGGATAATTTTTTTATGGCTTATCGAGTCTATCCATTCGCGCGGTAGTCCATCGCTATTTTTAAATGCTGAGCTTGCAGGAATTTTTCCCTCTGCTGCCCAGCCACTTTTTTGCAATGCGAATAGCGCACTGCCAAGTGCAGAAGAAATCAATAAGTCTCGTCTTTTCATATGATGAACTCTCTTTAAAGTCGGACGTGTTTTTTCGAATAGAAAAAGGGTAGTTAGAGCAAAGAGTTGCCGTAGCCGATAACTACTGTTGAGCCCACAAGACTGGCCAAACCGAGAAACACATAGCTAAGTGTTTTTTTACTGGATCCTTGCCATTCTTTAAGTGCAAAACCCCACAGGGATGAAAAAATAATGATGGAAGCCATATGCAGCGTCCAGGAAGAAAAACCATATTCCCCCATTTGGCTTTCACCCATGGCATAAAAGAAAAATTGAAAATACCAAGTGACTCCCGCTAAAGCGCACCAAAAAAGATTCGCGATACTCGGTGCGAAAATGTTGGTATTGGATTTTGAATTAAAAATATCGCCAATGCTTTTATTGCGCCAGATTAAATAGCTGCACCATAAAATGTTGGTTGTTGCTCCGCCTATCAACACCACACAAATAACGGGAAGGCCGGCAAATAGGGGATTGGTTCCCGCAGCTCGGGATAATACGGCAATAGGTTCACCGGTGGATAATCCAAATGCAAAACAGGAAGACATCAGACCGCAAAAAAGTGCGACTAGCAGTCCCTTTTTTAAATTGAATTCGGCAATATTTTTTTTGCGTTCCTCAGGGGCACTCTCTCGCTCTTTGCTGATTCCTCCTGCACCGACTATTGCTATACCGAGAAGACACATCACTAATCCCAGCAATACCACTTGACCGTGCAAGCTAGGTAAAACCTCGCTAAAAAATACACCTTTCAGCATAGGCGGAATAACCGTTCCAAAAAATGCACAGAGCCCAAGGGCCACAGCCATGCCGAGTGATAGGCCCAAATAGCGCATGGTTAAACCAAAGGTCAGACCTCCCAGCCCCCAGAGCAATCCATAAACAATGCATTGGATTAAAATCTTCTTGTCCGCAGCGCCGATAACACCAAATAAATCTTCGGTGCGAAAATAGGCAAATACCCAAGGTGCAATGATCCATGAAAATATTCCACCTACGAGCCAATAAACCTCCCATGACCAAACGCGTACTTTGCGAAAAGGAACATAAAAACTGGCAGAGGCCAGTCCACCCAGCCAATGGAAAAAAACGCCCAGTAATGGATTGGACATAATGACAGTACCTTATTTATCGTTATTGTTAAAAAATTGCCGGAGAATTTGTATTTCAAATTCTCCGGTGCGCGACAATTACTCGGAAGTTCTCACGTAAGTAATTTCGCCCTTGGTATCTTTGACATTGTCGAGTATCACAGGATCAGGATCGCTGGTTTCCAGAGTCACATCTTTAAAACTAAAGCCGCGCGCATGGCTGATAGCACCTGCTGCTGGAGTTTTAATATGCATTTTATGAAAGCGCATATTTTTGAGCGGTGCTTCGGCGTAGCCCTGCATTAAAAAGGCTGCATTGGCTTCGGCTTTGACATCGCTAATATAAATATCGCGCAGGTGAGGCATGCCTTTATCTTTAGGTACAGGTGTCGCAAGAATTTTCCAGTGATCAGGTACATTTTTTATGCCTGGCGGAATAACCGGATAGGAATAAACTGGTAGCCAATTTAAGTCGACACGTACAGCCGCTTCGGCATTTTTGATATCAAGATTATGGATGCGAATATTGGATACAGTACCGCCGCGCACATGGGCGGATTTAAAAAATACGCCACTGTACACTGGCCCTTGTACATCCAGATTGTAAACATCAATGTTGCGAATGCTGCCGGAAGTTTCGCTGCCGAAAGTAACGCCTGCTTCAGCGTGTCGAATAATTGAATCACGAATTACTACATGCTCGGTGGGGCGGTTTACACGCAGGCCATCAGCATCGCGCCCGGCTTTTAAACAGAGTGCGTCATCATTTACATCGATATCGGCTTTTTCTACTAATACATGATGAGAAGAATCCACATCGATACCATCTGTAGAAGGACCTTTGCCATCGGAATTATTACGAATCACCACGCCGGACACTTTTACGTTATTTGAATAAACAATTTGCAGTGTCCAGAATCCCGCGCGAGTTAAATTCAATCCGCCACCCAATTCGATGCGCTCGGCGTTATATACCTGAATTAATCGTGGTCGCTCTGCGTCATAATCGGCAGCCCAACGCAATCCCTTACCTTCATACGCATTACGTTTGTCCCAAAAGGTCTGCCAGAACACCATGCCATTGCCATCAATAGTGCCTTCACCATAAATGCGCACATCTTTTTGCTCGTACACATTGATCAGTGCAGATGGCCAAACAATTTCAACACCGGCAATGCGAGTTTTTTGACGTGGGTAGGATGCAATATCCTGTTTGCCAGTAAGAGTTACACCTTTATCCAAGCGCAGCGCCATATTGGATTTTAAAAATAGTGACCCTGTGAGGTAGGTTCCGGGTTTTAATACCAACGTGGATTTTTTAGCAGCGGCTGCGTCGATTGCTTTTTGTAAGGCAAGGGTATCATCGTTAATGCCATCGCCTTTCGCGCCAAAGTCATTTGCAATAATTTCTGTGGTACTAATTGCTTTGGGAGCAGTAATAAAAATGTCAGCTCTTTTTTCCTCTGCATAAGCAGATGTTTGTAAAAGAAGTAAGGACAATATAGATGCAAGGCAAAAGCCTATTGTTTTTTTCATTATGCTTTCTCCAATATGAGGGAGATTAATAATTCGAGTATCGGCAGGTGATGAGATAAGGTTTTGAGCAAGCGTCGATTTTGTGCTGAAGTCTCAAGACTGAGCTCAGTATTAAAAATACGCGTGCGCAGAATAGAGATAGAAAAAGGCTGCCGGATAAACCGGCAGCAGCAAAGGTACAGCCATGAGAACAATTAGAACTTGGCAGTTACACCAAGAGTAAATGTGCGGCCCATGCGGGTTTCGAACAGGGTGTCTTGGCGAACGCTATCGATGTAGAGAGTGTTGCGCTCATCAGTAAGATTTTGCGCTTCCAACATCAACTTCACATTGTCAGTCAGATTGTAAGAAGCAGAAGCATCTACGAAGAAAGTAGACTTGTTGCCTAGTACGTCACTGTCGTTACCGCCAGATGGAATTGCACGCAAATAACCTGAACGATAGCTACCAGTGGTACGGAAACTGAATAAATCGTTTTCGTAGTAAATGGTTCCGCTTGCAGCATCTTTTGACAAACCAACAAGGTCATTGGTGGTAGTCAGGGTGGGCACACCATTAGCACTTTGCAGAACATAGTCAATGTCTGAGGTTACGTGAGTGTAGTTGGCCAATACACCAAAATCTTGCCAGAAAGAAGGCAGGAAAGTGAATGGTAATTGCAAGTTCAACTCATAGCCTTTCAGTGGGCCACCAGGAGTATTGGTGGAGCGAGTGGCAGTGAATAAATCGCTAGGCGTTGCAGAGCTTCCTTCTAACAAGGTATCTGGCAAGCCTAATGTGGAGTAGGGTACCAAGCTAGAAATAGATTGAATGTAGGTGTCGATATCTTTTTCGAAATAGGCAACCGATGCCAATGCACCTTCGTCAAAATACCACTCTAATCCAGCGTCATAAGATTTCGCGCGAATTGGCTCTAAATAGGGATTGCCTACAGATGCTACACGAGTAGTGGGGTTCATCGATCCACTTGGGATAAGCGTGCCCAATTCAGGGCGCGACATCACCTCAGCATACGCAAAACGCGCAAGCAAGTCTGGACGAATTTCAACTACGATATTTGTCGTTGGAAGAAGGTCATCGTATTTCCGCTTTACAACCACTGGATTGGCCACAGTAGGATACTGAGAGCCGGCCGGGGCAGCAGTAGGAACGAAACCTAAACTGCGTTGATCAGTTTCAACGTAGCGCACACCAATATCACCACGTACTGGGAATCTGAGTTCTGAATAGTTAAATTCAGTCATTAAATAAGCACTTTGAACAGATTCTTTAACTTCAGGTGATTGCGCTCCACACTCCGCGCCGCACCATACAAAATCATCAAAGCCTACCGCTTCTTTCCATTTCTCGTGGTCAACACCGAGGAAGTCGCCCATGGTGTTTGAGCCTAGCTTGTCATTTACGCCGTTAACAATGCGCGAGAAGTCAGAGACAGTAACTCCTGCTGGTAAATTCTGCGTAGCTGTGTAGGCGGGAGCAACAATCAATGCATCAACTTGGTAATCACTAACGCGGTTTTGTACACCAAATTTAAGCTTGTATTCGTCATTGATCTGCCAGCCGAAATTAGCCTCAGCTGTGGTATTTTCTGTGGTGCGGGTCAAGTTTGCGGTGTTCCAGTTACCTAGCACTGTTCCATCTGCCTGACGCGCAGCATAATTGAAATTGTTAGGGTCGGTCAGATCAATACCGTAACTCATAATAGGAATATTACCGCCGTTGCGGAAATCAATTATAAAGTTATCGGTATCAATTGCATCGACGTTTACGGTCAAACGCTCGTGCTGACGGAATTCAGACTCCGAGCGCCCAAGCAACATGTTCATTTCAAAGTTGTCGGTAAAGTGATGCGTAAGATTTAAATTGTTTTGCAAAAATGTTGTGGTGAAATGGTCTTTCAAGCTTTCCGCACGCAAATCAACGCCATCAAATACACCGTAAACCAAGGAACCATTTTCATCGATTTCCAGATCTCTTACCGACACCATTGGCTGGCCATTGTCATTGGCGTTACGCGCAAATGAAAGAGCATCTATGTAGTTGTCGCGACGAGTTACGTCATATTGTGAGTAAAGGGTATCTAGCGAAATATTGGTGTCTTCGCTTGGTTCCCATTCAAGAGTCAAAGTGCCGCCAGTACGTTCAGCATCTTGTTCGGAGTTGAGGTAGCGAGGAATGCGCGGCATAAATACGCCCCCACCAAAATTACCAGAGATACCAGTGGTGTTTGCCATCAGCTCATAGGCTTCAATACTGCCAGTACGCGGATTGCCGGTGCTGCAATTATCTGCGTCAGCGCCTTTAGTTGCATTGTTTGCTGGAACCTGAGTGCCAGTGTAGCCGGCTGGACTACAGAAACCGCCATTTACATATCCAGGCAGAATATTTACTGCTGAGTAACCTACTTCACGAATATTGCGATCAGAGTAGGAGAGAGAAGCAAGAACGCCAAATTTTCCATCAGCGAATTTTTTAGCGATCAAACCAGATAAGCGAGGATCGGTTGATTCACTTATTTCGTTATACACGCCGCGCATGGTGCCGGTCATGGTGAAATCATCTTGCATTGACAGCGGTTTTGGTGCGCGCAGATCCACAGTCGCACCCAATGAACCTTCTTCAACATCCGCGCTTGCTGTTTTACGTACAGTTAATTCAGAAAAGATTTCCGAGGGGAATACGTTAAAGTCAAAGCTGCGACCGGCATTACCTGCGCCATAAATATCTGATGAGCCTGTTTGTGAGGTACCTTCCATACCATTGATACGTACGCGAGTGAACGAAGAGCCCAAACCGCGCACGGAAATATTCTTACCCTCGCCACCGTCGCCGCGCGACAGGGCAACACCCGGGATGCGTTGCATGGATTCAGCCAGGTTGGAATCAGGGAATTTACCAATGTCTTCGGAGACGATGCTATCTACTGCAGCCGCGCTTTCTCTTTTTTGGTTTAACGCGGTATTAAGAGACGCTCTAAAGCCGGTGACGGTGATCTCCTCAACTTCTTCTGTGGTAGAAGTTTGTGCTTGAGCGGTGGCGGCAAGACTCAGGGCGACGATGGCCGCGGCAAGAGGCTTGGCTTTAAAACTGGTGTGTTTCATTTACTTCTCCATTTTTAGAATTAGCGTTTGAAGATGTCGAGCACGAGTGTGGTTCGTGTTGTATAGAGACTAGGATAAATGTTGCCTAAAAACAATCATTATCAATCATATGCAATCCATAGTGGTCATAAGGAGTCATTATTATCGTTACCGGTGACGATATTTGAGTATTTAGGTATCAGTTCCCGTCAGGACGTTGTTTTGAGCTTAGTGGGCTTGGGCTTAAACTAAAGTTTTCGACCGCGTCTGGATGAGCAGGATTAAACGGGGGGAGCTTGGCAAGTTGAGCCGTTAGCGGAAGTGATGATTGACGAATGGATTCTGCTACACAGCGAGCAAACTCATAGGCTCCATAGTTATTGTGATGGGTGGCATCTTTGCCATTGTCATTAAAGGCGAGCGGTGCCTTGTTGGGGCCTAATGCTTCGTAGAATTTAACGCTCATCGTATCAAGATCAACCAGTGTGAGATTTTTTTCAATGGCAACTTCTCTCACTGCTTGGGGGTACAAGCCATGGCTGTTTACGATTTTTCCTGCTTCATTAAACGTACGGCGTTGCATAGAGGTAATTAATACCGGAGTTGCGCCGCGCAAGCGCGCCTCGCCAATCAGTGTGCGCAAGTAATCTTTATAGGTAGTTGTTGCTTCCACATAAGTTTGTGGCCATTGTATTTTCTGATCATTGTGACCAAATTGAATGAATAAATAATCGCCAGCTTTCATGCGTTGTAATGTTTTTGCAAGTCGCCCGGTCATAATGAATGATTTCATGGTCTCGCCGGATTCGGCATGGTTTGCAATGGCTATCTCACCATTGAAGTAATCACCGCTAAAGAAATAAGGCAGCATTTGCCCCCAGCTTGCGGCGGGTTCATAGGCTTGATCGGTTACCGTGGAATCCCCGATTAAATAAATAGTAGGTACATCTACACGCTGCAGCGTTACTGAGCGAACCTGTGGTGCATCGCCATTAAATTCCAGCGTGAGTTTATTGTCCCAATGTAAGCGATGTTGTTCTTTTTCTTTAAGCTTTACCTCAACAAAACCGGGGGCGTTCAATTCTGGCGGCGGCAATTCGTTGTTGCGCACGTTCACAATAAAATTGCGCGTCACAAACTCACCAGCTTTTGTTGTTAAATTTTTAACATAAAGGCGACGCGTCTCGGCGCGTAGGGTATTGGCAGAGGCTAGCGATTCATGGCCAAACTCCACCGTCACCCGATAATTTCCCTCAGGAACATGGGCAGAAAAAAAGAAGGGTTTGTTCTGGGAATTTCTCTGTGTCTGCAAATCAAATCCATAGCCAAGGCTTTCGGTATACGTTTGATTGTCTGCAACAACATATTTATTTGTCTGGTTTGATCTCTTATCGAAAAGGAATACTTGCGGTTGGGTAAAGTCCAGCCCAATAGAGGGGGATGAGTTCATTGTCTTGTCTGTTTTTTGGGGTGAGCTGCCGTTACAACCCAAAATGGCAAGGGTTGCAAGTAGGGCAATGTTTAAGGAGGAAAAAGATAGCTTGGTGTTCATGGTTGATGGGTCTCTGTTGTTATTTTTCAGCGAAATGATAGCCAATAATCCTCAGGGGTCAACGTTTTACACTCATAATCAAGCAAATGTAATCATAAAGTAGGGTAAATGTTGTCATTTGTGATTGAATTTACGTTAGTATTTTTCAAAAGTGAGAGATAACAGGTTCTCTGGAGTCTTCATTGCTAGCTTAAAACCACAATATCAACCCAAAATAAGAGTAATAAGAATGGATACAACTCGTCGTGACGCCATTAAATTAATGGCATCTGTCGCCAGCTTGAGTGCGGCGGCACCTTATTTGAACGCTGAGGAGGCCTCTGCCAGTGGTGCAGGGGCAAGCGCCTCATCCTCCTACACCATGAAAAAACTCTGGCACGGTGCCTGTTACTATCCCGAATTGTGGCCAGTTGAAGATGTAGAGCGCGATATCGCTGAGATGAAAAAGCTCGGTATCAATATGGTTCGTATTGGTGAATTTACCTGGTCCACGCTTGAGCCGCGTGAAGGTAAAATTTCTACACAATTTCTGCGTAACGTTATGGATAAACTTCACGCCGCCGATATTGCAGTTGTCTTTTGTACCCCTACACCGACACCTCCTGTGTGGTTGACGTATAGGCATTCCGATCGATTGTTTGTAAACGCTGATGGCGAACGTTTGATCCACGGTGCGCGCCAGCATGTCAGCTATGAACATCCAGCAGTACGTAAAGCCTGTTACCGAATTGTAGAGGCGATTGCCAAAACCTTGGGGGATCATCCATCGATTATTGGCTGGCAAATTGACAATGAATTGAAATGCCATGTGGCAGAAGATTTTAGCCCAGCAGCCATTAGCAACTGGCACCAGTGGCTGAAAAAACGCTATGTCACAATTGATCGTTTGAACGAAGAGTGGGGCACCCATATGTGGAGCACCCACTATCAAACCTTTGAGCAGGTTCCTGCACCACTAAAAACGCCGTTTTTGCACAATGCTTCATTAAGTACGGCGTATCGCATGTTTAACCGCGAGAGTATCGCGGAGTTTTCTGACATGCAGTGCGAGATTATTCGCCAGTATTCAAAGGCGCCAATTACTCACAATACTAATCCCGCTTTTAGCGTTAATCATGAGCGCTTGTTCAAGAATTTGGATTTCGCCGCTTATGACGCTTATCCCTCTAAAACGGAATGGCAATCTCTGGTGTTTCGCAGCGATATGTATCGCGCAGCAAAACCCGGCCGCCCATTTTGGTTAATGGAAACCAGTGTGAGTCACAACGGCTGGCTGGGAAATCACAGTCCTATGCACCCCGACGGCTTTTTAAAAGCGGAAGCGGTGTTGGTGTACGGCTTGGGTGGCGAAGGTGTGAACTATTGGCTCTGGCGCCAACAACGCACTGGGGCAGAAATTAGTCACAGTGCAGTCATGAGCAGTTGGTTCAAACCTACGACTGGTTATGAGCAAGTGAAGCAGGTAGATGCAGCGCGCAAACAACTAGAGCCATTAATGATTGCGAGCAAACCCTTGGTGCCGGAAATTGCTGTTACCTGGTCAGATCATGCGCGCGCGATGATTGAATCTGAGCCTATGGATAAGGATGCCGGATTTCCTGAAACCTACGGTGGTGTTGTGCAATTTTGGCATGGCTTGTTATTCGAGCAGGGCTATCACCGCGATGTCCGTTTTGAAGGTGCAGCACTGGATGGCCTGAAATTATTGATCACTCCAGCGATGCCTTATGTTAGTGAAGAATTTTTGCAGCGGGCTGTCGATTTTGTAACGGCAGGTGGCATTTGGTTGGTAGGCCCTGGAACCGGTACGCGTACACGTGAGCACACAGTTCACACCGATAGCGGCTTGGGTATGTTGGATAAAGTTGCCGGTGTAGATACCCAATTTGTTTTCCCGCTTACCGCCACAGGTATTACCGGAAATGTGGGCAGCCAGTCGCTGGACTTTACCGGTTGGTGTGCAGCGGTCACTGCGACAGATGCTAATACCAAGGTGTTGGGCATATTAAATTCTCCATTAGTACCTGACACTGCCTTTTTGACCGAGCGCCGTTTAGGTAAAGGTAAAGTTGTGCTCTTGTCTGCGCATCCCACAGGTGACAAAGGCAAACAATTTATTCAACAGCTAATTCAAAATTATGCGCAAGAATTATTTGTCGCTGCTCCTTTTGCAGTAACAAAAGGCACTGTAGTTTGTCCGCGAATAGATCAATCCGGTAAAACGTTATGGGTTGTAATCAATATGGATGGCGCAGGCGGAAACCTTAAGTTGCCAGCCAATACACGCGATCTATTAACCGGAGAAAAAATTGCTGGCACAGAGTTAAAACTTGCCAGTTACGAATGGCGCGTTTTGGCTGTAAACAGCTGAACGAAACCAATTGAAAACAAAAAGAGACTAGAGCAATGGAAAAAATCGCTTTTGTAATGACCTTGAAGCCAGGTTTTGAGGCTGAGTATAAAAAACGCCACGATGAGTTGTGGCCGGAGCTGGCACTGGAACTAAAAAATGCAGGGATTTCTGATTACTCGATCTATCTGCATCCGCAATCGTTGAAATTATTTGCAGTACTAAAGCGCAAATCCAATCACACTATGGATAACTTGCCAGCAACTGCGGCGGTAAAAAAGTGGTGGGCGTATATGGCAGATATTATGGATACCAATCCAGATAACAGCCCGGTGGTTGAGCCATTGGAGCAGGTTTTTCATTTTGAATAATGGCGAAGCTCCTCATTTTTGAGGAGATTTCTCTTTTTAAAATCATCCAATTAAAGATCATAAAAATAATGCGACTGTTAACTTTTTTGCTATCACTCTCTTTATTGAGCTGTGCTGATAATCCGCCAATACAAAAGAGTAACCACGATGTTGGTGTCGTTGCTCCCAAGCCACTTTATCGCGATCCGGTATTTGACGGTGCTGCCGATCCATCCATTATTTTTAATAAAGCGACTAAAAGTTGGTGGATGTTTTACACAAATCGACGTGCAAATGTACCTGAACTGACTGATGTTTCTTGGGTGCATGGCACACCGATTGGATTTGCCGAATCTACTGATGGTGCTAATTGGCAATATCGCGGCACAGTTAATTTCCCCCAAAATATTCCTGATACTACTGATGTTGAATTGGCGACTTATTGGGCGCCAGCGGTGCTGGAACATGAGGGTACATACCATATGTACCTGACGATAGTTCCCGGAGTTTTTGAGGACTGGAATCACCCGCGCACAATCGTGCACCTCACCAGCGCCAATTTAATTGATTGGTCCTATCAGAGCACTCTGCCGTTAATCAACAATAAAGTAATCGATGCAACAGTGCTGCGTTTGGCCGATGGCACCTGGCGGCTCTGGTACAACAATGAGCTCGCAGGGAAAAAAACCTTTTACGCTGACAGTAAAGATTTATATCACTGGGAAGATAAGGGTTCAGCCAATTTACCTAATGAGCGTGGCGAGGCACCTTTGGTATTTTTTTGGAAAGGTAGTTATTGGTTAATCAGTGATTTGCTCGGCAACAATGGATTGGGTGTTTATAAATCCAGCGATGCAAATCACTGGCAGCGTCAACCACAGGATTTGTTAAGTATCGCGGGTACAGGTGTAGATGATCAAAATGGTGGCCATCATCCAGAGGTGATTGTCAGCGGTGAGCGCGCCTATCTCTATTATTTTGTTCATCCTGGTGTCAATGCGGAAAGTGTTTACAGTAAGGCGCCTGATGTAAATGTAAAACGCAGCTCAATACAGGTGGTGGAATTGCATTATCAAAATGGTTGGTTAACGGCTGACCGCAATGCGCTCACCTATGTGAATTTAAAACCGGGCAGCACAAGGCAGTAAATTTATGCGCAGCTTCAATTGCTTCTATAAAAAACTATCAAAATATATCGCTCTTCTCATTTTAAGTTTGAGTACATTTAGTGTGCATGCAAATAACCACTGGGTAGATAGCCGCATGCACAAAGGCGACTTTCCTTTGGTTACCAAAAAACAATCTGCACCCCTCGTGATCGCATCGGAAGATTTTAAGGTGGTGAGCATTGCTGTGCAGGATTTAGCGCAGGATATCGAACGAGTTACCGGACAAAAGCCAAGGGTGCTGTCTGGTGTGTCAGAGTCAAAAAAGACTCAAAATGTTGTTTACATTGGTACGCTAGGTAAAAGCCCGGTTATTGATGAATTGATTGCTAATGGAAAGCTGGATGTTGCTCAGTTGCGCGGAAAGTGGGAAAGTTTTCTTATTGCTCTGATTGATAACCCCCAACCAGGGATCAAGCAAGCGCTGGTGATTATCGGCAGTGATCGTCGCGGTACTGCTTACGGTGTTTATGAGCTCTCGCAGGCCATAGGTGTATCGCCTTGGTATTGGTGGGCTGACGTTACTCCTGAAAAAAAATCGGCTTTGTATATTTCCGCCGGCACACGTCAATTTGGACCACCTTCGGTGAAGTATCGAGGTATTTTTATCAATGATGAAGGTTGGGGGATGCATCCGTGGGCGGCAAAAACCTTTGAGCCGGAAAATGGTGGAATAGGCCCAAAAACTTATCAAAAAATATTTGAATTACTATTGCGATTGAAAGCCAATACACTCTGGCCTGCAATGCACCCTGTTACCAAACCGTTTAATTATTTTGCGCAAAATGCGCAGCTTGCCGACGACTACGCGATAGTGATGGGTTCATCTCATGCTGAACCTATGCTGCGCAATAATGTGGGTGAGTGGTCATTGCCGCATGAGCAATATAATTATCTCGACCACCGGAAGCAGGTTTATAGCTACTGGCAGGAGCGCATGCAAACCAATGGAAAATTTGAAAATATTTATACAATGGGAATGCGTGGTATTCATGACTCTTATATGCAAGGTCCTGTTGACGATAGCGGACGCATATCCCTGTTGGAAAAAATATTTACCGATCAGCGTGAATTAATTTCTAAGCATACTGATTTGCCCGTATCACAAACACCGCAAATGTTTTGTGCCTATAAAGAGGTATTAGGTTTATATCGCCAAGGTCTACAAGTGCCCGATGACGTCACCATTGTCTGGCCTGATGACAATTTTGGTTATGTGCGCAACTTTGCCAATGCGCAAGAGCGCAATCGCAGTGGTGGATTCGGTGTTTATTATCACCTCTCTTACTTAGGTGCGCCTCTCTCATATCTGTGGCTAAACACAACTCCACCAGCGTTGATTTGGGAGGAAATGTCTAAATCCTACGCGATGGGTGCTGATCGTATTTGGATAGCCAATATTGGTGATTTAAAACCCGCAGAAATTGGTGCTGAGCTATTTTTTCAAATGGCTTGGGATATCAATCGTTGGCAACTTCATAATCAGCAAGATTTTTTACGTACTTGGGCTGCGCGCGAGTTTGGTGAAACTCATGCGACGGAAATTGCAGCACTAATGAAAGAGTATTATCACCTTAACTATCAGCGAAAGCCCGAGCATTTGCAGTGGTGGCTATCCCGCACCAGTCCGCGGTTAAGTGATTTTAATGAAGAAGAAGCCTATTCACGATTGCAAGCGTTTAGAAAACTGCGTGAAGGTGTTGACCGCTTGCGTAAAAAAATTCCCCACGAAAAACGATTCGCCTTTTTTGAATTAGTGGGTTATCCGATTCATGGTTCAGCATTAGCAAATATTCGTTTTTTGGAAGGTGAAGCTGGCGATCAGCAAGCGGCTGTCGCGGCTGACACTGAATTGCGTGAGCAGACTGATCTTTGGAACAGTTGGTTAGCCAACGGCAAGTGGAAGCATTTTATGGCCGTAGAACCAGCCACGAATGAATGGGATAAGTATCGATTGTTTCCTTGGGTTATGCCGGGCACCGCTGCGCATCTTCGTAATCATCTGAAGCCGCAGCTGGCTTTGAATGCGACAGCAACAGGGCAGTTATCTTTTGCGATTGAGGCAGAAAATTTTATCCGCAAAGAAGATAAGTCAAATGCCAGCTGGGAAATAATTGAGGGGTTAGGGCGTACAGTTAGAGGTGCTGTAGGTCTCTACCCAGTTGAGACAAAAAGTTTTTCCACTAACTCGTTGACGCAGCTGGCACCAAGCTTGGAATATCCCGTCAGTTTTTCACGCACGGGTGATATTGAGTTGGAGTTTTATTTAGTTCCAACACATCCAATAGCGGGAAGTGTTTTACGCTTTGCAGTATCGCTCGATAACTCAGCTCCACAGATGATCGAATTGGACGTTAAAGATGGAACTGATGTTTGGGCTCAGGGTGTTCTGAGTGCAACACGAAAAGTTACTGCCAGACTCACCGTATTAAAAAAAGGGAAGCAGGTGTTACGCATCTATGGCGTAGACACAGGTGTGTTACTGGACAAAATAGTTATTAATATTGATGGGTTGCCAGCAAGCTATTTAGGCTTGCCTGCTCAATCTTAAGGTAGTTTTTTCACGCGGCTTTTATTAACCCGGCTTTCATTCAGGCCGATAGAGCAGAATTTTCAAACTCTTTGGATTCTGTTGAATAACTGAACACAGGAGAGTGCGAAAAAACCTTTTTGCAAATAGTACGGAAATGAGGCAGGTTTGCATTGACACAGCCAATCAGTAAGCCATCAATTTCTGATTGGTTGATCAACTCTAGTGCATTGTCATGATTAACACTGCCGCCATAAATAATGGAAGTATTGTCGGCATAATTAGCGCCTAGAATATCACTCAGTATTTGGCGAATGGCTGCATGAATTGGTTGTGCATATATAGCTGTAGAGCGTTGGCAACTACTCGCTTCATAAGCTGGTTCGTAAACAATATAGAGCGGGTGATTATTTAGCTCTATTCCGTTCAGCGATTGCGTCAGCTGTTGATAGAGGATGTCGTAGGTGTCGCCCGCTAATTGGTTCTCAAGCTTTTCGCCAATGCACAACGCTGGTGTAATACCTGCATGTATTAATTGTTTGATCTTGAGGTGATTACTGTAATTACCCTCATTCAATATTGAATGACGTTCACCATGCCCAACCAGGCATAGTTTGGTTCCCAGTGTTTTTGCTGCTTGTGCAGTTAGCTCACCGGTAAAGGTGTGAGGGTCAGTATTGATATTTTTACAACCGACTATGAGTTTGTCGCTAATTCGTGCGGCCAGTTGAACGATTTCATTGGTGTAAATGGCAGGTGAGCAAATTGCAATGGAGCAATCAAATTCTTTACCTGATTGATTGATGACCTCGCCAAGCTCCAGCAGGGTATCCTCTACCAACTGTTTACTGCCATTGAGCTTCCAATTGCCGATAATAATCTTGCCTCTTTTGTTCATAGCTCTCTGGCTCCCGTTAAGGTCATTCGATAAAACTACAGAATGATCCAAAAGATTTATTGTTGGGTGCGCCTAACGAACATAATGGCCGTCAGGCTGCTTGACGAGTCTACATATGACCACAAAAGATTGAAAGTGATTGATAAAGCTTGTTTTGGATTGGGGAATTGCTATCATTGCTTGTAACTAACCTAAAATAAGTCTAACTACAGTGTCCGTAACTATGAAAGCTGTTCTCGATATTGGAAAAACTAACGTTAAACTACAGTTGGTCGATGACTCAGGTCAGCTATGTGATAGCTATTCCCGCAAAAATTTACCGATCAATATTGAGCCTTACCCACATGCGGATGCAGCTGGGATCTGGCAGTGGTTATTAGCGACTCTGACAAATTATTCTCAAGCAAAAATGATCGATGCGATCATTGTGACTACGCACGGCGCAACGGCAGCCTTAATAAATTCGGAATCTGGCCAAGATAATGATGGATTAGTCCTACCGATACTGGATTACGAATTTACTGGTCCGAATGAGTTGGATAAAGAATATGGTGTGCTGCGCCCTGCGTTTTCAGAAAGTCTTTCGCCCGATTTACCTGCGGGACTAAATTTAGGGCGGCAAATTTTTTGGTTAGAGAAAAAATTTCCAGAAAAATTTGCGAAGGCCACTCATCTTTTAATGTATCCACAGTATTGGGTTTGGCGATTGACCGGCCAGCTTGCAGGGGAGGTGACCTCGCTTGGGTGTCATACGGATCTTTGGAACCCTACCGCTCACCATTACTCATCGCTGGTAGAAAAGTGCCATTGGCAACGCCTGTTGCCACCGCTTCAATCAGCTTGGGCATCACTCGGAGTGGTTCGCCCGGAGTTGGCAGCGGCAACAGGTTTGTCCGTCAACTGCAAGGTATATCTTGGTCTGCATGATAGTAACGCTAGTTACCTTCGCTATTTGTGTAATGACAAAACCCGGCAAGATTCTTTTACCGTTGTATCAACAGGCACCTGGACAATTTTGATGCAGGCACGCGGCGATCTCAGCGATTTGTATAAGCGTCGCGATACACTCGCCAATTGCGATGTTTATGGCGATCCTATCGCATGCGCACGCTTTATGGGTGGGCGGGAATATGATGCGATTTGTCAGTACTTGGGCGGCGATATATCGATGCCCATATCAGAACAGGATGTGCAGACAGTGCTGGAAAATTTGTGGATGGTTACACCGGATTTCAGTGATGGTAATGGCCCCTATGGCGGCATGAAGCCGCAATGGCATTGTCCGCAATCAGCTGCTTTTGCAGGTGCTATTGCAACCCTGTACTGCGCGCTGATGATCGACCAGCGATTAAATGATTTGCAGGCGACTGGCGCTATTTATATTGAAGGAGCGTTTCTTAAGAATCCAATATTGTGTGCGCTGGTGGCACAATTGCGCGCACATCAACCTGTGTATTTATCGGCTGATGATACGGGTACGGTACAAGGAGCGATACTGCTAACACAATTTGATGGTGATGCATCAAATGCCCAAGCAGCAGTTAACTTATCTCTGGATAGCTGCAATCCGTCCCGATTTACTGGTTTAAATGAGTACCGGTCAAGATGGTACGAGCTAGTTGAACTAGGCGAAAAATAAAGCATAAGAGTGGTCACATGAATAAATTTAAAAAATTAGGCGCAATGACTGGTCTGTTGGTAGCGCTAAATCTGCTAAACGCTTGTAGCAACACACTGCCAAATTCTTTGATCAGTAAAGCTGAAATTATTGATTTATATGACGGAGAAATTCCGGGGGCGCTGGCTACCGCCAATCTTGAATATCAGCGCGACCCAGCAGCGAAAGATACTTTTTTGATGGCGGTGACACATCCCAATCTGACGGCTTATATTGCCAATCCCAAGATCGCAAATGGGACGGCAGTTATCATCTGCCCGGGCGGTGCCTATGCGGGAGTATCGAACGTTAAAGAGGGTGATGAAATCGCACGACGTTTTAATCAGATAGGCGTTAGCGCATTTGTGTTGAAATATCGCATGCCGATGGATGTGAGCATGCAGGATAAAAGTGTTGGCCCGCTGCAAGATGTACAGCAAGCGATTCACTTGGTACGCAGCCACAGCCAGCAGTGGCAGATCGATGCTAACAAGATTGGCATCATGGGTTTTTCTGCTGGTGGGCACTTGGCATCCTCGGCTGCCGTTCATTATCAAGATGCAGTAAACCCGCAGTTAAAGGGGAAAAATCTTCGCCCTGATTTTCAAATTTTGATCTATCCCGTAATCAGTTTTGATGAGCAAATCACTCACAAAGGCTCGCGCCAAAATTTACTCGGTAGCGATTTTAGTGAGCAGCAACGCCAGTATTTTTCCAATGAGCTGCAAGTAACTACGGAAACCCCTAAGGCATTCATTGTGCATGCTCAGGATGATGAGGCGGTATTGATGGAAAACGCATGGGTTTACTATCAGGCGCTGCACACTCAGCATGTTCCCAGTCAGCTCGTCCTCTTGCCGCAAGGTGGGCATGGTTTTGGGTTGCGCAATCCAATTGATTGGTTCCAAAGTCTGGATCTTTGGATGAACAGCGAAGGTTTGCTAAAGCGATAATGGAGCAAATCAATCAAATGCCCTTATATTTGATTGATTATGATTGGTTATCTCAGTATGATCACTTTATTAGCTAAAAATGTGATTTTCAAACTATCGGTTCTGGGATTTCTCAATTCTCTATCGGGGCAAATTTATGCTGGAAAAGCAGCGTCAACAACTTATTTTGGATTTTTTAGATGAAGCGCAGTTTGCGCGGGTAGGCGAACTTTGCGAACAGCTTAATTCTTCTGAAGCAACGATTCGGCGCGATCTAAATAAACTGGCATCCCAGGGGAAAATTAAAAAAATCCGTGGCGGGGCAGAGGTTATTCAATCCAAAGTTGTTTCTGTCGCAAAAATTGCCGGTAAATCTTTTTGGGTCGATAAAGAAAAAAATGTTGATACCAAACGCATGATCGCCAAACGTGCGGTCGAGCTTTGTGAAGATGGCGAGTCGGTCATTATTAATGGTGGCTCTTCTACCTTTATGATGGCGGAGTTTTTACAAGAGCGTCGCATGAATATTCTGACCAACTCATTTGTGTTGGCTCATGAATTACTGGAATCCAGCCAAAACCAAATTACTTTGCCGGGCGGTGAGGTATACCGTAAACAGAGCATTATTCTCAGTTCTTTTGAAAATGACACTACCCAAAATTACCACGGTAGCAAGATGTTTATGGGGTGTCCGGGCATTAGTGAAATCGGCGTAATGGAAACTGATCCATTACTCATATTGGCTGAACAAAAACTGCGGAAGCGCGCTGAAAAATTAATTGTTTTGGCTGATAGCACCAAGATTGGCGTTAAAGGCAATTTAATTTTTAGCAAGCTCACGGATGTGGATGTAGTGATTACGGATAGCAATGCCGATAAGGCTATTCTGGCTCATTTTGAACAGCAGGGCATTGAAGTTATCGTGGTTGATGCTTGTGATTAATATTGCCAGCTAGGCTGATTTAGCTCCTCCCCATTTTATTTGCTCCTTGATTTTTCCCATCTCTTACCGACAGCAGGTTCGCTTAATGCGAGCCTGCCTGATTATCTACAGTTTAAATTCCTTGGTTATCTTGCGAAGGCTTCCTGCAAATCTCACCTAAACTAAAGCTATTGGGCATGGCGCAGGCACCTGGTTTTTTCTTGTCGGTCGCAGCAATCATTCTTTATTTAATCACTTTTAGGCATAAATTCTAAATTTAATGATCGAAATCCCTTGTTTTGGATCATTAATGATTGAATATGATTGTAAATGCTTCTGAATGTAGCTATATTGACTGCATTGATCGTTTTGCTCTGATCTATCACGTTGTATCCACTATTAATAATAGGACTCATCCATGTCGTACAAGCCAGATGAATATAAGCACGTTAATTACCTCTGGGATGATGCAGTTGCTGATAAGTTGAACCCGGTAGAAAACCTGGTGTACCGCTCGAATAAATTGGGTGAAGACCAGCGCATAACCAATACTGGTGGCGGCAATACATCAGCCAAATTAATGGAAACAGATCCGCTTACCGGCGAGAAAGTTGAGGTGCTTTGGGTAAAAGGATCTGGCGGCGATTTGCGTACATCTAAAAAAGATAATTTCTCTTCTTTATACAGCGGCAAGCTGCAAGCCTTGGATAAGGTATATCAAGCCTATTCAGACAAGGGCTACAAATCCGCAGGTGAGGACCGCATGGTGGGGATGTTCACTCACTGTAATTTTTGTTTGAACCCTCGCGCTTCATCAATTGATACTCCGCTGCATTCAATGATTTCGCAAAAGCACGTGGATCACTTGCATCCAAATGCCGTGATTTCAGTTGCTTCTTGTAAGGATCAGGAAAAGCTCACTAAAGAAATTTGGGGTGGAAAATTAACTTATCTGCCCTGGATGCGCCCGGGGTGGGAGGCAGCTAAAGCCTGTGAAGAACTCTACGCCAGTAATCCGGATAGCTTGGGGATTCTTTTAGGTCAGCACGGACATACTAACTGGTCGAGCGAGAGTAAATCTTGTTATGAGACCTCGCTGTGGGTGATTGAAACTGCTGCTCGTTACATTGAGCGGCATGACAAAGGCGAGAAAACCTTTGGTGGCGCTAAATATCAAAGCCTGAGCGATGCGGCGCGCACTGAACTGCTGCGTGAATTCCTACCGCTGGCGCGCGGCCTTATTTCTGAAAAAGTGAAATTTATCGGCACAGTGCAAACTGACGAGGCGACGCTGCGCTTTGTAAACAGCGTGGATGCACCGCGTCTAGCCGAGCTGGGCACTTCTTGTCCGGATCACTTCTTGCGCACCAAAATCAAACCGCTCTACGTTGAGTTTGATCCGCAAAATGACAGTCTCGATATTTTAATCAGCCGCTTTAAAGCCGGTTTGGAAAAGTATCGCGCGGATTACGCAGCTTATTATGAGTCTTGCAAGCGCCCTGATTCTCCTGCGATGCGCGATCCAAGCCCAACTGTAGTATTGATCCCCGGTGTAGGCATGATCGCCTGGGGTAAAAACAAATCTGAATCGCGCGTGACCGCAGAGTTTTACAACTGCGCAATCGAAGTAATGCGCGGTGCAGAAGCGATTTCTGAATACACTGCGCTGCCTGCACAAGAAGCTTTTGATATTGAATACTGGGCTCTGGAAGAAGCCAAATTGCAGCGTATGCCAAAAGAGGCTAATCAAGCGCGCAATGTAGTGGTAGTGATTGGTGCAGGCGATGGTATTGGTAAAGCTGTTGCTCACCGTGTTGCTAAAGAAGGTGCACATGTTGTCTGCGCAGATTTGCGTCTTGAATCAGCAGAGCAAACGGCAGCAGAGCTGACTAAAATTTATGGCCAAGGTATCGGTGTGGCAGGCACTGGAATTTCCAGTTGCGGTCCTGCGATCGCATTGCAAGTTGATATCACTAAACGCGAAACTGTAACCGAGATGTTCACTCAAATTATTCTCGCGTACGGCGGTATTGATAATGTGATTGTAACCGCCGGTGTGTTTATCGCCGAGGGCGCCGATTTAAATCAAAATGACAAAATTTTTGATATAAGTTTCGGCGTGAATGTGAAGGGCGGTTATGTCGTTGCCTCTGAAGCGCAAGCCATTTGGGCGAAGCAAAAGCTGCACGGCTCATTGGTATTAACGACCAGCGTTAATGCGGCTGTGTCGAAAAAAGGCTCGTTAGCCTATGACACTAGCAAAGCAGCGGCCAACCACTTGGTGCGCGAATTGGCAGTGACTATGGCTCCACTGGTTAATGTAAATGCACTTGCTCCCGCGACTGTAGTGCAGGGCAGCAATATGTTCCCGCGCGACCGGGTGATTTCATCGCTGGCGAAATACGATATTCCATTTGATGAGAGCGAAACGACAGAGTCTCTTCGCTCCAAGCTGGCAAATTTCTATGCCCAGCGTACTTTGACTAAACAGCCAATTACTCCTGATGATCAGGCGGAAGCGGCCTTCTTACTAATTTCCGGTCAACTGAGTAAAACCACGGGTCAAGTGATCAGTGTTGATGGTGGTTTGCACGAAGCCTTCTTACGTTAAGAGACAATAATTATGAAACGCATTGATTCCGCTGTTGTACACGAGCAAAACGAAAACGAATTTAAATATTTGCAAACCGACTTTAATGCACTGGGTGAAAAACTCAGCCGTGATGGAATTGATATTGAAGCGATCACTAAAGCCGCTATTGATTTCCAAATTGCAGTTCCTTCCTGGGGAACTGGCACCGGTGGGACTCGCTTCGCGCGTTTCCCAGGGCAGGGGGAGCCGCGCAATATTTTTGAAAAAGTAGAAGATTGCGCTGTTATTAACGAGCTGTCTGGTTGTACTGACAGCATTTCCCCGCACTTTCCTTGGGATGTGGTGAATGACTTCTCAGAATTAAAACAACATGCTGATAGCTATGGTTTGAAGTGGGTTGCGGTTAACTCCAATACTTTTCAGGATCAGCCAGGCCAGCAGGTTTCTTACAAATACGGCAGCTTGAGTAACACTGAAAAGGCGTCACGCGATTTAGCGATCCAACACAACTTGGATTGCATTAGCTACGGCCAACAGTTGGGTGCAAAAAGTTTAACCGTATGGGTGGGCGATGGTTCCAACCATCCCGGCCAGCAACATTTTCAGCGCGCGTTTGAGCGTTATCTGGAAAGCGCGGCTCAAATTTACAAAGGCTTGCCTGCGGATTGGGAGATGCATCTCGAACACAAAATGTTTGAACCTGCATTTTACTCAACCGTAATTCAGGATTGGGGCAGCAGTATTCTTGCTGCTATGCAATTGGGGCCAAAATGTAAGTCACTGGTTGATTTGGGGCATCATGCTCCTAACACCAATATTGAAATGATTGTCGCACGCTTGATTCAATTTAAAAAATTGGGCGGCTTCCACTTTAATGATAGTAAGTACGGTGATGACGATCTGGATTCAGGCTCGCTGCAACCTTATCAACAATTTCTGATTTTCAACGAGTTGGTTGATGCCGAATATCGCAAAGAATCTGAATTCAATCCTGCTTATATGCTCGATCAATCACACAACGTGACCGATCCTATTGAAAGTTTGGTGACCTCTGCGATTGAAGTTCAACGCTCATACGTCAAAGCATTGTTGGTAAATCGCGACGCGCTTTACGGCTATCAAGAAGCCAACGATGCGATTATGGCCGCAGGCGAGTTGAAGCGTGCATTTAACTTTGATGTGGCACCCATACTGGCGATGGCGCGCTACCGCAAGGGTGCCGCAATTAACCCTCTGAAAACCTATCGTACAGCTGAGTACAGAGCCAAAATGGCTCCCGTACGTCCGCGTGATCCTAAAGCAACCGGATCAGGAATTATCTGATCCTGCTGTAAATAAAAAAAGCGCCATTCCGGCGCTTTTTTTGAAAACCACTCTGTTGCTTGAGCTATTTTCGGGATGACCTGAAAGTTGTGTGGATTCTTTTGCCCAAAAAATGGCGAATTAACACAGATGACATTTCTCATTGTTGAATAAATTTTTGAATGAATTGAACGAGAAAAATTATGACTAGCCTGCAAAACCTCGTTGCTCCCGGTGTAATCACTGGTGCGGATTTACAAACTGTATATGCCGATGCAAAAGCTAATGGCTATGCAATTCCGGCCGTGAATGTAATTGGCACTAACTCTATCAATGCGGCGCTTGAAGCTGCGCGCAACATTGGTTCGCCGGTGATTATCCAGTTGTCTCATGGTGGCGCGAGTTTTTTTACCGGTAAAGGATTGAAATTGGTTGGGCAAGATGCGGCCGTGTTGGGCGCTGTTGCCGCGGCGAAATATGTACATCAAGTCGCTAAATATTATGAAGTGCCTGTGATTTTACATACCGATCATGCTGCAAAAAAATTATTGCCGTGGATTGATGGTTTATTGGTGGCGGGTAAGGAGCATTTTGAGCAAACAGGCAAGCCACTTTTTAGTTCACACATGATTGATCTATCCGAAGAGTCACTGGAAGAAAATATCGCGATCAGTGCTGAGTATTTGCAAAAAGTTGCCTCTCTGGGAATGGGATTGGAAATAGAATTAGGTTGCACAGGTGGTGAAGAAGATGGCGTTGATAATAGCCATATGGATAAATCTGCACTCTATACCCAGCCCGCAGATGTTGCTTACGCATATCAGCAATTAGCACCAATTAGTAAATCATTCAGCATTGCTGCATCTTTTGGCAATGTTCACGGTGTTTATAATCCCGGCAATGTGCAATTAAAGCCTTTGATTCTGAAAGAGTCTCAAGATTTTGTGAGTGAAAAATTTTCGCTTGGTCACAATTCTTTGGATCTGGTTTTTCACGGTGGGTCAGGTTCAGACCCTGCTGATATAACGGCTGCCATTAATTATGGAGTAGTCAAAATGAATATAGATACCGACACTCAGTGGTCGTTCTGGCAAGGAATTTTAAACTTCTATCGCGCTAATGCGGAGCGTTTGCATAGTCAATTGGGTAATGAAAAAGGCGCTGATGCACCCAACAAAAAGTTTTACGATCCACGCGTGTGGCTGCGCAGTGCAGAAGAATCGATGGTTGTACGCCTGACGGAGTCTTTCGTGCAATTAAATTGTGTTGGTCGCTATAAGGCGAAATCATGATCTCGGTAAAAGATGTATTAACTCAGGAGCAGGCAACACCTGCACTTATCAATCTTGTTGAGGTTATCGTCGCCACCTGTAGCCAAATTGCGCGGCAAGTCGGGCAGGGCGCTTTAGGTGATACCTTGGGGGCAACTCAAGACGAGAATGTGCAGGGTGAAGTGCAAAAAAAATTGGATGTTATCGCCAACGACTTGTTGATCCTTGCCTTACGCAAGCAAGGCTCCGTGCGTGCCATGGCTTCAGAAGAGGAAGAGCATACTCAATTGGGGGCTGCCGGTGCGCCTTATATTGTTGCATTTGATCCGTTGGATGGTAGTAGTAATGTCGATGTCAACGGGCAGATTGGCACTATCTTTACCATTATGAATGCGCGTAATGATGTGCCTTATCATAGCGATGAACAATTTTATCAAGCGGGAAGTGCTCAACTCTGTGCTGGTTATGTGCTCTATGGCCCATACACCACCTTGGTGATAACAACAGGTTCGAAGTGCCATGAATTTACATTAGATAAACAGACGAGCGAATTTCATTTGTCTAAAGCCGAAATAAAATTTCAGCAAGGGGTGCGGGAAGTTGCTGCAAATATGGCTAACTTGTTTTATTGGCCAAAACGATTTCAGAATTACATGTTTAGATTATTCGCACCCATTTCAGGTTCTCAACGTTTCAATATGCGTTGGCAAGGCGCGATGGTTGGCGATGTGCATCGAATATTAACTCGTGGTGGTGTATTTATTTATCCTAGTGATTCCCGCGACGCAAACCAGCCAGCAAAATTGCGGTTACTGTATGAAATTTTTCCGATGGCCTTATTGATGAAGGCGGCGGGGGGCTTGGCATATACGGAAACCGGAGCAGCTCTAGATACTACACTAAAGAGCTTGCATCAGCGAACGCCTATTATTTTAGGTGATGAGCTTTTGGTGAAAAGTTGTTTCAGTAAATTATCTACAAATGATTATGCGGATTGATATGAAAAAACTGTTTGCCTGGATTTCGTTGGTTTTTGTCTGTCTCAGTTTTTCCGGTTGTATATCTCCGGATAAAACCACACAAGACGATACTGCTTATCTATTTACCTATTTCACCAAAAACGGCGAGGATGGATTGCATCTCGCCGTCAGTAAAGATGGATATAACTGGAAAAAGGTAGTGCGTGCTGAAAATCATTGGCGGCCATCAATCGGCAAATCAAAATTAATGCGCGATCCTTGTGTGGTACAGGGGCCGGATGGCACCTACCACATGGTGTGGACCTCTGGCTGGAATGAAAACAATATTGGATATGCATCCACAAAGGATTTTGTGAATTGGAGTGAGCAACAAGAAATTCCGGTTATGGCGCATGAGCCTGAGGTACGTAATACATGGGCACCAGAGATTGTCTATGACGAAAAAAGTCGCCAATTTATCATTTTTTGGTCATCCACTATCACGGGTAAATTTTCGGAAACAAAAGGGGCATCGGAAAGCGATTACAACCATCGCATTTATTTCACCACTACTCGCGACTTCAAACGTTTTAGCGAAACTAAAATATTCTATGATCCCGGTTTTAGCGTAATTGATGCAACATTTCTGCGTTTTAACGAAAACCTATATTTTGTTGTAAAAGATGAAACACGTTTCCCACCTAAAAAATACTTGCAGATCACTACTGCTGAAACCTATCTCGGATCTTTTGGAAAACTAAGTCTTCCTATTACCCCAGAAGGGGTTTGGGTCGAAGGCCCAACGGGAATTCAAATCGGCGATGCTGCGTTCATTTATTACGATGCGTATACAACACATCGTTATGGCGCATTACGTTCAACCGATATGGTTCACTGGGAGGACGTATCCGAGCAAATGCATTTTCCAGATGCGGATACTCCACAGCGAATGCGCCATGGAACCGTTATTAAGGTTCCTGCGAAGTTAATAAAAAATTGGAGTTTTTAGCTGAATTTTTTAAACGCTTATACTTTAAATAAGAGTCGTGTGGTTTTCGTCTGATTTTAACTCTATGGAATATTTCTGTGGTGGCTTTTACTTTATGTGAAAAAGTCACAAATTCTTGTGGTACTTGATTACAGATATGCCCGTTTCAGTTTCTTACACTGAGTTCAGCCTAAAGGATTATTTGGGCTAGGCCAAATCTCAGTTAATAAAGGAACTTATTATGAAACTTTCATCATTTGCTTTTAACTCCCTCTCTCTTGCGGTTGGTTTTGCGGTTAGTTTTACTGCTATCAACGTCAGCGCTCAAACAAAAGATGTTTCACTTACTACAACAAAAGTTGCTGTCATTGATGGTGCTAAGTATTTATTTAGCAAAATCGTTGATGCTCAGGGTGAGGTGAAAACTCAAATTCTTAATCCTGATGGGAAAATTATCTCAGAGCGAGAAGTGCCTCTCGCCAAAACAGAAAAAATTGATCCGCGTATCGTCAAGTGGGTTAATGAAATGCGTAATAGCGGGAACTATGGTGCTGTATTGCAGGTGGATATTGCGTTAAATCTTGATGTGAGCCCGAGCTTTCCGGTGGAAGTCGGCTTTGGAGAAATTCGCAGTGGCGAGGCCGCTAGTGGCGTGGTGAACGGACGCGAGCTGACTGCAAAAGAGTTGGCCGCTTTTGGGGACTCTAGTGCGGACAAATTGCGCAAACTGCAAAGTGAGGCTAATACTCAGCGGGGCATTATTGTTCAGCGTTGGGCAGAGGCGAATAAATTGCTGGATGCAAAAGGAGTAAAGGAATCTCTTGCGCGTGGCGAGGAGGGGGTGACTGCTTATTTGGATGTGGAAACACTGGTGCGCTTGATTGATGCAGACGACAAAATGGTTGCCGGTATCGAACCAACTGCTGAATTTAAGGATGATATCGCCGGTGCTATGGCTGCAACTAACATCATTAATTGGGCGTTGCCGTTCAGTGCAACTCGTGGTGATGGCATTGGTATTTACATGACTGAAAGCGGTTGTGCGAATGAATCGCGTATTACCAACTATGATCGCCTTGCCGGTTCAGAAACGGATCACTCGCGTAACGTGGGTGCGATTATTCGCAGTGTATCGCCCGAGTCTTTTTTATATTGTCGCGGCAGTGCAGTGTTACCGAATGATGGCGATTTGGATGGGGTTGGTGGCAATGACCGTATTTACATCACTACTCGTTCTAATGGCGATGCTTCCAGTAACAACTACAACACTACTGACCGCAACTGGGATAACTACAGTTACAACAACAGTTTGGCGATGTTCAATAGTGCAGGTAACTCTGGCGGCAGTTCGGGTTCAATTTCTACTCCTGGTAAAGGGTTGAATATTATTGCGGTGGGAAATTACAACGACTCCACCAGTGCGATTAATGCTGGTTCATCGTTTACCGATCCAAGTATTGGTAATGACAAGCCTGAATTATCTGCTCCTGGTACCAGTATCACTGCGGGTGGATTTACCATGACGGGCACCAGTATGTCTTGCCCGCACGCCGCCGCATTTACAGCAGATATGATGAGTTCGTCGACTTATTTGAAGTATCGCCCTTATTTGGCGAAGGCTAAAATGTTGGCCGGCGCTACTGATGCGATTAGTGGTGGTTTCGATAAGGTGGGCTTGGGTGGTATCGACTTTTTGAGTGCGCAATACAACGGTTATTGGGCATGGTGGAGTGGTAATAATGCATCCTGGAGTACCTTCGATAAAAATGATGGCAGCAGCGATGGTTATGTAACGACGCGAATTTACATTTCCAGTAGCTATAAAAAAGCACGTGTTGCGTTGGCGTGGATGAATCGTGGTAGCTACACCTATGATCACCGCAATAATGCGCATGCAATAGGTATGGATTTGGATATGAGGGTCTATGCACCTAATGGGAGTTTGGTTGGCGGTTCTTATTCGTGGGATAACTCATTCGAATACGTTAACTTCACTCCCAGCCAATCTGGCTATTACACGGTGAAGATAAATCGCTTCGCAAATCGTGATATTGGGTCTGCACTGCGAATGGGCTTGTATATGAACTATTACAACTAAATACGATTTTTTAGTTGTAAACGCAAAACCCGCTCGACAAAATCGAGCGGGTTTTTTATTGCGGTCGCAAAAACATGGGCGCAAAATTGTGACTGATGAAAATTTTGGCTGTAGTTTAATTTATGTCGAATATTGCTGTTGTTGTTATCGCCTTGATCATTGGTTTGCTGCTTCAGAAAGCCAAGCGCTTTCCTGAAAATGCGGCGGCTACGTTAAATCTCTATGTGATTTATGTGGCTTTGCCCGCGTTGGTATTGGCTGAAATCCCCAAGCTTTCTTACACTCACGAGGCATTGATACCGGTAATTGCAGCCTGGATGGTGATGTTATTCAGCGCGTCTTTAACCTGGTGTACTGCGCGTGCATTGAAGTGGTCGCGTGAGCTGACGGGCGCGCTTATGTTGTTGGTGCCTTTAGGCAATACCGGTTTTGTAGGGATTCCACTGATTGAGGCGCATTTGGGGGCGCAGGCAATTCCTTATGCGATTTTGTACGATCAATTGGGTACTTTCATCGCCTTGAATACCTACGGCATAGTGGTGGCTTGTTATTACTCTTCCGGCTCTACATCTATTGCGAAAATAGTGCGTAGCATTATGGCGTTCCCACCTTTTATTGCGCTGATTCTTGCATTTGGAGTGAGTTTTTTCAGCTATCCGGATTGGCTGGCTGAAGCACTTGCGCGTATTTCATCTACACTGGTACCAGTGGTGATGGTGGCCGTTGGTTTGCAATGGCGTTTGTCGATGAGTGCTGAGCACTTTTCACCTTTGTTAGTGGGGTTGGTTTATATCCTGTTTATCTCTCCATTATTTGTGTTATTGGGTCTGCGGCTCTTTGATGTTGATGGCTTGGTTGCTCGGGTTGTGATTTTAGAGGCGGCTATGCCTGCGATGATTTCTGCCGGAGTCTTGGCGATTAGTCATAATTTGCTGCCGCGATTTGCCTCTTCGTTGGTTGGCTATAGCTTGTTGGCTGGTTTGGTAAGTGTGTGGCTCTGGCGACTAGTCATTTAGTTTTAAGCTTAAACAACAGAATGAATAAAAATTAAAACATTGTTCAATTAAGTATCTGCTGCACGGATGGTTGTTATCTATGTCGCCTAATCAGCAAAAGTCTTCTTCAGGGAATGCTTTAATCGCATGGAATCCATTGCGAGCAGGAGTCTATGCTAATTACCTTGCGCAACTATCCGTTCATAACTCCGTATTGGTTGTTAATGATATTTGTTCTGTTGAAGGTGATTTGTTGCTCACGAAAGGAACTTTGCTGGATTTCGCAGCTATCTGCGCTCTAAAAAATAGAACTCTTGCTATCCCTTTGATCAATTCCATTAGTATCGAAAAAGTAATTACTGCCGATGAGTTGTTGCAGCATCTACTGGATACCATTCGTTCCACCGAATATTTTCAGTCTTTGGCGGAGCGAAAACATCCGCTAAGTTCGCTGGAGCCTGTTTGTGCGCTCTTGACTAATTTTCCGCTCTTACAGCAATTTCTGACGGTAATGCAGTCCCAAATGAATGACTTGTATCAGCGCACTCTCTGTGTGAGTTTGTGGGCGCTATACATCGCGCAAGAAATGCGTTTGCCTGCAAGTGATGCCTGCGATGTATTTTGGGCTGCGATCGCTCATGATGTCGGTATGTTGCATATAGAACCTGATGTGCTTAATAAAGCGGAAGAACTAACGGCTGATGAGTGGTTGCATCTGCAAGCTCATGTGAATATTTCTTGTCAAATTTTAAATGGAGTAGATGGTCTTTCATCTGCAATTATTGAGGCGGTAGGTGAGCATCATGAGCGCTGCGATGGGACGGGTTATCCTTCCGCAAAAGTAGAGAGTGAGCTTTCAATTTTAGGGCAGATTCTCGCAGTTGCAGATGCAATGGTGGGCATTTACTTTAACCACTTTAAAGCCCAAGGACGCCGCTGGCGCGAAGTAATTCCGGTGTTGGAAATGAATCGCAGTGCTTATTTATATCGCAGCTGCGATATTGTGACTGCCATGATTTTGCGTAGTGAGTTGCCGCTTCCGAATCTTGTTAGTGGTAGCGGTGTGCCTGAGTTTGCCGAGCGGATGTTGCAGCAGAATTTGCATTTGCAAAGCTGGTTTATTCAATTGCGTAACTGCTTGGGGGCAGTTGGATATACTCATGGTGATCGCAAATTGCACGCCCTACAAAATATTATTTTGCATATAGCCACCACCTTTAAAGGCAGCATGTTGTTTAAAGAGGATTTGCGTGAGTCGCTTGAATCGATGATTAGTGAAGATGAGATCAATCTTAGTAAAGTGGTGGCGGATGCGTCACTAATGCAGCAGGAAATGAGTTTTCATTTGCATCGATTAAGCCGCATGATGCAAATGTATGTGTTATCGGGTGAGGGAAAAGATCCGCAAATCACTCGCCGATTACAGGATGGTCTTACAAAAATCAGCGGTTACATCAAATAATCCAATAATGTATTTGATGTAACCGCTGGCTAATTTCTGCGTTTATTGTTGATGCCAAAAAGGTTGGCCGATGGTAGGGGTGCTCGGACTAGCCGTTTGACGTTTTTGCATTAATCCCGCCTTGTAAGCTTTTCTCCCAGAATCAATCGCATCGCCAAATGCTTCCGCCATCAATGGCGGATTGTGCGCTTTTGCTACTGCTGTGTTTAATAGAATCCCATCAAACCCCATTTCCATTGCTTCGGCTGCTTGTGAAGGCGCGCCTAATCCAGCGTCGATAATCATGGGTACATTTTTGATGCGTTCACGTAGTGTGCGCAAACTGTAGCGATTCAATAAACCTTGGCCGGTGCCAATGGGGGCGCCCCAAGGCATTAACACTTCGCAGCCGACATCAAGCAAACGTTTGCATAGAATTAAATCGTCAGTGCAGTAGGGTAAAACCTTGAAGCCTTTTTTAATCAAAATTTCGGAGGCTTCTACCAATCCAAATGGATCGGGTTGCAGATTGTAATCATCGCCAACGACTTCTAATTTAATCCAATCTGTATCAAAAATTTCGCGTGACATTTCAGCGAGTGTTACAGCCTCTTTGACTGATTTGCAACCGGCGGTATTGGGCAGCAAGCGGCAGCCGCTCTCTTGAATGTATTGCCAGATTGCATCGCCATCGCGATTGGCCGGATTTTGGCGGCGCAGTCCGAGCGTAACAATTTCGCAGCGGGATTGAATGATTGAATCGCGCATTAATTGTGGTGATGCGTAAAGGGCTGTGCCTAATAAAAAACGGCTGGAAAAAGTTTCGCCGTAGAGTGTGAAATCTTTTTCAGGTTTGGTGTGGCTCATATCAACCTCCGCCCACGGGTTTGACGATATCGATTTGATCGCCATTCAATAATTTGCGTTCGCTATAGGTGGAGCGCGGAACAAATTCGCCATTAATCGCCACGGCAATTTTACTATCGCCATAACCCCATTCTTGCAGTGCATCACTGAGCAGTGTGTCGCTTGCCAGTGATTTACTTTCGTTGTTTACGCTGAGTTCAATTGTCATGGTTGTTTAGTGTTTGTTGAGCTGTGATGAGAAAACCGCTTCAGGATAATTAAGT
Organism: Cellvibrio chitinivorans; assembly: GCF_035117775.1. NCBI lineage: Bacteria > Pseudomonadati > Pseudomonadota > Gammaproteobacteria > Cellvibrionales > Cellvibrionaceae > Cellvibrio > Cellvibrio chitinivorans. The sequence continues at coordinate 664,401 of NZ_JAYKKN010000002.1, read as the reverse complement.
ATGTGTGCCAGCACGTTTTCGACAACCGCAGGTGCGAGTAGATAACCGTGGCGAAATAGTCCGTTTGCGCTGATCAGCCCGTCCTGAATGCTAACCTTGGGCATATTGTCGATATAGGCCGGACGCAAGTTGGTATCCATTTCAATAATGCGCGCCTCTGCAAAAGCGGGTGAAAGTGTGTATAGCGCGCTGCTAAGTTCCAGTGACGATTGCAATGTCATTGGTGAGCGATCTTCACTCTCGATTTGTGTTGCGCCGATCATAAAGCGGTGATTGGGTTTGGGTACTACGTAAAGTTGATAGCGTGGATGCATTAATCGCACAGGGCGCTGCAAGTGAATTTCTTTGGTTTCTACGTGCAGGGTTTCGCCGCGTACGCCGCGCAGTTTTCCGAATTGTTTTTTTGTGCCCAATCCGCGGCAATCGATTACCAGATCAAAATGTTCATCACCAGTTTCAGTGGATATTTTGCCGGGGTATACATCAACCGATGTGTTTGCTCGAATTATCACGCCGAGCCTTGAAAGTTCATTGCCAATCACTTGCAAAAATTCGCGGTTGTTGATGTGACCTTCGTCAGCCAAAAACAGTCCGCTGTGAAAGTGTGGTTGCAAATCGGGTTCTAGTTGGCGGATTTCATGCTGATTAATACGTTTGTAACCTTTGCAGTCGGGCAATACGAAGCCCAGTTCGCGTTCGAATTGTTCCAGCTCGCTGGTGTCTTGCTGGTGCGCAACAACAAGGCTGCCATTATTAAAAAATAGCGGCGGCGTATTGGCGGGCAATTGGGCAAACCATTTTGGCCATTGTTGCAGAGCAAAGATGCCCATGCGGTACACGGTTTCGTCGGATACTACAGCTTCACTTAAAGGGGCGACCATGCCGGCAGCGGTGAATGCAGCGGCCCGGTTTGATTGTGGTGCATCAGGTGTGAAGCTGCCAGCTTCAAATAAGGTGATTTGAATGCCGGCTTTTTGTAATTGCCATGCCAGTAATCGACCGAGCAAACCGGCACCTGCAATCGCAATGGTTGTGGGAAGTTTGTTAGTCACAGTGCCTCGATTAATTGAGGCGGAGGGCAGGGAATAGCAATAGCTATCAGCACCTTGTTCCCTCCGCAGGTATTAGCCTGTTCAGGTTCTACGGGTTGGGCCGAGCCCATCTCAGCCCCCGTACAGTCATTGACTGCCAGGGCGCCCCGACAAGAAGGCGGCCAATATACTGGCCGCACATCCGCTTCGCAATCTGTGGGCGATCATCCATCGCCTAATTTAGCTGTTGATAGATTCCACTTTGCACAGTAATTCGCCTTGGGCGATGCGTGCTTTGATGCTGGTACCGGGCATAACCTGGTCGCTATTGGTGATCACTTTTTGGGTGTTGGCATCGGTCACCAGTGCGTAGCCGCGCTCTAGTGTATTGAGCGGACTAAGGGTATTCAGCAGGCGAATCGCTTCCCCCAGTGCCTGCTGTTTTCGCTCAATAATCCGATATTGAGCTTTTTGCAGGCGCTGGTGATGGGATTTTACTTGTTCGGTCAATTGTTTGAGTCGCACTTGTGGGTGCTGGGCTTGCTGGCGAACTTGTATTTGTTGAAGGCGATGCTTTGCGTCGTTTAATAAGGTTTTAATATGATTTTTCAGGCGCAATTCGAGGTTATCTAGCCGTTGCGATTGCTGCTCCAATCGTTCGCGCGGATGGCGCAAACGTTGGCGTAAATTCTGTAAATGCTTTTGCCATTGTCTGAGCTTTCGCAGCATGCTTTCTTCGAGCAAAACTTCAAAGCCGATGAACTTGTCTAGCCAGTCATCGGCATCGGGAACCAGAATTTCTGCGGCTGCAGATGGAGTGGGTGCGCGCAAATCCGCGACGAAATCGGCGATGGTGAAATCCACTTCGTGGCCTACAGCGCTGATGATCGGCAGTTCGCTATTGAAAATAGCGCGGGCGACAATCTCTTCGTTAAACGACCAAAGATTCTCCATTGAACCGCCACCACGGGTGAGTAGTAGCACATCAAATAAACCAGAGCGATTGGCGAGGTCGATTGCTTTGGCTATCTGTGGTGCTGATTCCTTGCCCTGTACGGCTACAGGGATGACTGTTACCGGGATGCCGGGGAAGCGGCGCTCCAGAACGCTCAATACATCATGAATGGCGGCGCCGGTAGGTGAGGTGATCACACCAATACGTTTAGGCAGGCTGGGTAAGGCTTTTTTGTGGGCTTCGTTAAACAGGCCTTCCTGTGCGAGCCTGTGTTTAAGCTCATCAAAAGCTCGCTGCAATGCACCGCTGCCGGCTTCCTCCATGTGTTCGGCGATGATTTGGTAATCGCCGCGCCCCTCATAAAGGCTGACGCGAGCGCGCAGAAGCACATGTTGGCCTTGCTGAGGTTTAAAGCGAACCAGCATATTGCGATTGCGGAACATGCAGCAGCGCACTTGGGCTTGGTCGTCTTTGAGCGTGAAGTACCAATGGCCGGAGGAAGGCGTGGACACATTGGAAAGCTCGCCTTCAACCCACAAAAGAGGGAGGTGAGTCTCCAGCAGCTGCCGAGCCTGCCGGTTTAGCTGGCTGACACTGAAGATGTCACGTTCGGAGGTTTTACTAAAGAGATCGCTAGTCATTGGCGCATTTTAGGCGATCAGTGCCCAAGGCGATAGCCTTGGTTAGGCGCACAAACACTAGATGTTGTGGTTATTGGTTTACCGGAAGCGCGCAAGTCGCTATAATTTCGCGTTTATTTTTCCCCTGTTTTGAGGTTGGTTGGTATGTTGCGGATTGCTGAAGAAGCCCTCACGTTTGACGATGTTCTGCTGGTGCCCGGTTATTCCGATGTGACACCAAAAGACGTATCTCTGAAAACCCAGTTAACACGCAAAATTCAGTTAAACATCCCTCTGATCTCTGCGGCTATGGATACCGTAACTGAAGCGCGTCTGGCAATTGCGATTGCCCAAGAAGGTGGCATCGGTATCATCCACAAGAGTATGACGATCGAGCAGCAAGCTGCTGAAGTGCGCGCAGTGAAAAAGTTTGAAGCCGGTGTGGTGAAAGATCCAATCACTATCGATGCCAGTGCGACTATCCGCGATTTGATCGCCCTGACTCGCAAAAACAACATTTCTGGTGTGCCTGTACTGAGTAATGGCGATTTGGTTGGCATTGTGACTGGTCGCGACGTGCGCTTTGAAACCAATCTGGATGCCACTGTCTCCAGCATCATGACTCCGAAAGCGCAGCTGGTTACCGTTAAAGAGGGAGTGTCAGCTGAAGAGGTACGCAACCTGCTGCACAAACACCGTATTGAAAAAGTATTGGTTGTTAATGATGCCTTTGAATTGCGTGGTCTGATCACCGTAAAAGACATCAACAAAGCTGAAAAATACCCGAATGCGTCTAAAGACCCTGAAGGTCGTTTGCGTGTTGGTGCGAGTGTTGGCACCAGCCGCGATACTGATGATCGTGTAGATGCTTTGGTAGAAGCCGGCGTGGATGTGCTGGTTGTTGACACCGCTCACGGCCATTCCAAGAACGTATTGGATCGCGTGCGTGCGATCAAAACCAAATACCCTGAAGTTCAGGTGATTGGTGGCAATATCGCTACTGGCGCGGCAGCACTTGCTTTGGTTGAAGCTGGCGCAGACGCCGTTAAGGTTGGTATTGGCCCAGGTTCTATCTGTACTACTCGTATCGTGAGTGGTGTGGGTGTTCCGCAAATTTCTGCAATTGCTAACGTTGTGGCGGCGCTGAAAGGTACTGGTGTACCTGCGATTGCCGACGGTGGTATTCGCTACTCGGGTGATATCGCCAAGGCGATTGTTGCCGGTGCCCATGCGGTAATGATGGGTTCTATGTTTGCCGGTACCGAAGAGGCGCCGGGCGAAGTGGAGCTGTATCAGGGTCGTACTTACAAAGCCTATCGCGGCATGGGTTCATTGGGAGCCATGGCGCAAACCTCAGGCTCTAGCGACCGTTATTTTCAGGATGCCAGTCAAGGTGCTGAGAAACTGGTTCCAGAGGGTATCGAAGGCCGTGTACCTTACAAAGGCTCATTAACTGCAATCGTGCACCAAATGATGGGTGGTGTGCGCTCTGCTATGGGTTATACCGGTTGTGCAGATTTGGAAGCCATGCGCACCAAGCCTGAATTTGTGCGCGTAACCTCCGCGGGCATGGGCGAAAGCCACGTGCACGATGTGCAGATCACCAAAGAAGCGCCTAACTATCCAATAGGTGGCGGGCGATAAATATCGCTACAACCTAGCTAACGAAAAACTCGGGTAATGCCCGAGTTTTTCGTTTAAACAGAATTCATTTTATTTTTCGTTTTTCATTTTACTTTTGAGCAGGAACAAGCATGTCTCACGATATTCACGCACAGCGAATTCTCATTCTCGATTTTGGTTCGCAATACACCCAGTTGATCGCGCGCCGTGTACGCGAAATTGGTGTTTTCTCTGAAATTCGCGCATGGGATATGAGCGATGAAGAGATCCGCGCATACAATCCTAAAGGGATTATCTTGGCGGGCGGCCCAGAGTCAGTTCATGAAGCTAATTCACCGCGCGCGCCTGAAAGCGTATTTACGCTGGGTGTTCCTGTGTTCGGTATTTGCTACGGCATGCAAACCATGGCCGAGCAAATGGGCGGTTCGGTTGAAGGTTCTAACATTCGCGAATTTGGCTATGCGCAAATTAAAGTGGATGGTGAATCGTCACTCTTTAAAGATATTAAAGATCACGTCGATCAAGACGGTAACGCATTGCTTGATGTGTGGATGAGTCACGGCGACAAAGTTACCAGAATGCCAGAAGGTTTTAGTTTGATGGCATCAACGCCATCCTGCCCAATTGCGGGTATGTACAACGAAGCGAAAAAGTTCTACGGCGTACAATTCCATCCGGAAGTAACTCACACCCTGCAGGGCAAGCGTATTTTTGAACACTTTGTACTGCAATTGTGTGCATGTGAGCCGCTGTGGACTCCAGCAAATATCGTTGAAGACGCCATTCAAAAAGTAAAAGAGCAGGTAGGTACTGACAAGGTATTGCTCGGTCTTTCCGGTGGTGTGGATTCATCAGTTGTTGCAGCGTTGCTGCACAAAGCAATTGGCGATCAACTTACTTGCGTATTTGTTGATAACGGTCTGCTGCGCAAAAATGAAGGCGATCAGGTGATGGATATGTTCGCCAAAAATATGGGTGTGCGTGTTATCCGTGCGGATGCTGAAGAGCAATTCCTCAGCAAGCTCGCGGGTGAAAATGATCCAGAGAAAAAACGCAAAATCATCGGTGGTACTTTTATCGATGTGTTCGATGCAGAAGCGACAAAGCTGCAAGATGTTAAATGGCTGGCGCAAGGCACCATTTATCCTGATGTGATTGAATCTGCTGCTGCCAAAACCGGTAAGGCACACGTGATTAAATCGCATCACAATGTGGGTGGTTTGCCAGAAGATATGGCATTCAAGTTGGTTGAGCCGCTGCGTGAATTGTTTAAAGACGAAGTGCGTGCAATTGGTTTGGAATTAGGCTTGCCCTACGACATGGTGTACCGTCATCCATTCCCTGGTCCTGGCTTGGGTGTGCGTATTCTTGGTGAAGTGAAAAAAGAATATGCCGATATTCTGCGTGAAGCTGATGCGATTTTTTTGGAAGAGTTGTATGCATCTGGCTGGTATCACAAAACTTCGCAGGCGTTTGCGGTATTTTTGCCAGTGAAGTCAGTAGGTGTAGTTGGTGATGGTCGCCGTTACGAGTGGGTGATCTCTTTGCGTGCTGTTGAAACCGTAGACTTTATGACTGCGCGTTGGGCACACTTGCCTTACGAGTTGTTAGAAAAAGTTTCTGGGCGCATTATTAATGAAATCTCTGGTGTGTCGCGTGTTTGTTACGATGTATCGAGCAAACCACCAGCAACCATTGAGTGGGAATAATCTGTTAGATAGGAATTTGTCGGCGCAAGGATGCGCCCGTTTGTTTGCGGTGTAGTAATTTTAATGAGGCAACAAATACCACGAGACGCCGATCATATGCGCCATACGTTTGGACTGAAACATCACGCTCTAGTTAAAAAATTCTCTTCAGCTCTTCTGCTTTCTCTCTTTGTTTTTATCTCTCCAGTTTTCGCTCAAACTGAAACTGCTCCCCTAGTTGCTGCAGCGAGTTCGGTTGCGAATTCTTCAGTTGTTAGAGAGTCGGTGCAAGCTTCATCGGTGATTGTTGAGCAGAGTTCTTCGAAGAATAGCGCTTCTTCGATTGCATCAACTGAGCCTCCTCTTAGTGAGGTCGCAGCCTCATCGACCAGCTCTATCGCACAGTCATCAAGCTTGCAAGCTGCTATTGCTTCTTCATTTACATCTTCTTCCGTCGCGGCTTCTTCAGTAGCGACTTCATCTGCCGCTTCAGTAGTTACATCTGTTTCAAGTGTTGATTCGACTACCGCTAATTCTGGTAATTCTCAATTGCCAGAAAATTCATCTTCAAATGTGGTGGTAGATGAAGCGGCGGCATTCGCTGAAATGATGTCGCCTTCAAAGTTCATTATGGACACTGAAATTAAACCGGGAACTTCTGCTCGCCTGACTTGGAGTTCAGATACGGTGGTTGGTGCATTTAGTGAGGCGACACCCATTATTGTGGTGAATGGCGCTAACCCCGGAAAAACATTGTGCTTAACAGCGGCGGTGCATGGCGATGAATTAAATGGTATCGAAATGGTTCGCCGTGTCATCTTCAATATAGATCCCGCAAAACTGACAGGTACGATAATTGGTGTTCCCGTCGCAAATATTATGGGCTTCCGCCGTAATTCGCGTTACCTGCCTGATCGTCGCGACTGGAATCGCTATTTCCCAGGAAATACTCACGGTAGTTCCGCATCGCGTTTGGCGCATTCATTTTTTAGCAAAATTATTATGCATTGCGACGCATTGGTTGATCTTCATACCGGCTCGTTTCATCGCACCAATTTGCCCCAGTTGCGCGCAGATTTAGGTAATGAGCAGGTCGCACATCTTGCACAAAGTTTTGGTGTCATTGCTGTATTAAATGGTCGCGGTAATCCAAATTCGTTGCGCGCGGCAGCAGTGAGCGCTGGCATTCCGGCGGTGACGCTGGAGGCGGGTGAGCCTATGGCAATGCAACGTGAAGTAGTAGAGGAGGGCGTTAAGGCGATTAATACCCTGCTTGCAAAGACTGGTATGTATGGCAAGAAACCACGTTGGAATCGCATTGCGCCGGTTTATTACCGATCGGCTTGGGTGCGCGCCAACCAAAGTGGCATTTTGTTTAGTCAGGCTACGCTTGGGCAACGCGTAAAAGAAGAGGATGTGCTGGGAACGGTTACCGATCCAATCACCAATGCACGCACTACCATCAAGTCTCCTTACACTGGCCGTATTATTGGTATGGCATTAGATCAAGTTGTTCTGCCTGGGTTTGCCGCTTATCACATAGGTATTCAAACGCCGGAAGCAATTCTTATCGAAGAGAGTCAAATGAATGGCGAACTTCTTGAGGAAGATGAAGAAGACGGCGATGATTCAGGAATTGATGACACTGATGATATGGATGAGCCCGCAACGGGCGTCAGTCAAGCGCAAGATCGAATGGTTGATGAGTAGAGTATCAATTTAAATTTAATGTTGGATTAAAAGGTAAAGTGTGAGAGAGAGTGAACTTATTGTTGTTTCCGAAAAAATAGGGGTTGGTACTGAAAAAGCCTGTTATGTTCATCCGTATGAAGAAAATAAGGTGGTTAAGGTGCCGCTCGGTAGAGTGCGTCTGCAAACAGATCGTGAGATTCGCTACTACAAAAAACTACAAAAGCGTCAAAATGTGTCTTATACGCACATGCCTGAATTTTATGGTGTGGTGAGTACTAATTTAGGCAAGGGATATATTGTCGATATGGTGTGTGACTATGACGGCGAAATATCGAAGTCATTAGAATGGTATTTAAAAAACGGTTATACATTAAGTGATTTTTCTGCGCAGTTAGAAGATCTAAAGTCCTATTTTTTAAACTACAGCGTCATATTTAATAATGATATATGTGAAGTTAACTTGTTGGTGAAAAAGTTATCCCCTGAACAGATGCAATTGGTCATTATTGATGGGATAGGGGAGGTTGTTTTTATTCAGTGGCCTAATAAGTTTTATGCCTTTTTGCGGCTTAAAATTGAGCGGCGCTGGAATCGTTTTTTACGTCGATTAACTGCTACTGCTTCGCTATTAAACGCACTATAACTTTATGAGAGAGTGTAAGCTGCCCCATTCTTGGCGGGTGACAGGTTGGATTGATAAGCGACTCTGCTTGATGAGAACCATGTTTTCCAAAGTAGGTATGGTTTTGATCTCGGCGAGTGGGATCAGGTGTGAAAATACTTTGGTGAGCTGTATATCCACCGATACCCAGCGTGGATTTTCCTGTGTTGATTTTAGATCGTAATAATCGCTTTCTGGATTAAACTGTGTTGGGTCAGGGTAGGCAGTTTTGACCACTTTAGCAGTTCCAACAATACCGACATTTTTGCAGCTACTGTGATAAATAAATACTTCGTCATTAAGTGCAACCTGATCGCGCAAAAAATTACGGGCTTGATAGTTGCGAATGCCATCCCACCGCCCGATTTTGTCGGGCGCTGCTGCAAGATGATCGATACCGTAAATATGCGGTTCCGCTTTAAATAGCCAGTAATTTTTTGCCATTACATGCTCCTTAATTATCCTTGCCTGCTTGGATGATTTACATCCATGCACTCAAACGTTGTGCGGTTTCTTCGCTAACCAATTCCACACTGATTTTACGTTTTTCCACATCGACTTCTTTGATGGCAACAAATACTTTTTCATCCAGCTTGTAAGTGTTGCCTTCAATTGTCAGACTCAAGCGGCGCGAATCGAATTGTGCTTTGATTTCACTCTCTTTCGGTGCCAGAAGTGCATAGCCTTCCAAGCCCCAGTCTTCCATTTTTACACCAATGCCAAACGAGTTAACCAAACCAATACTGGCGGCGTGAACGCTGCCAATATGTTGGTTTGCGTATTGGCAGCCAAGCCATGTTTCGGCGTAACGGCAAGCTTGTCGGCCGGTATTAAGTTGGTTTTGCAACTCTTCGGCAAATTGTTTTTTATCGCTAATGTTTTCGGCCGGTAAACCGCGCAAGATGCGTTTGATCGCGAGATGATTGAATAAATCGTTGTAGCGGCGAATTGGCGAGGTGACCATCGCATAGGCTTTAAAACCCAATCCAAAATGCGGAATAGGTTCAAAAGTTAATGCACCAGCTTGCAGCATGCGCTGTAACAACGAATGCAGGCTTGAGTTGACGGGGTTGTTGGTTGGGTTTAAACGCAACTCGCTAAATAATTGCTGGAAGCTTTCAAGTTGCGTGAGATCACTCACTGTTAAATCGGGGCGATCTTCCTGAATTAATGCAATAGCATCATTGATGCGCTCGGGGCGAAAGCCGATGTGGCTGGAAAAAATACCATAGCCCGGGTGCTGCAAAAATAATTCACCCGCACACAGGTTGGTTACCAGCATGGCTTCTTCAATCATGCGGTGAGCGATATTGCGCTCGCGTTTTTCGACGTGATCAATTTTGCGTTGGTCATTAAGAATGTAGGAGTAGTCCGGGCGCTCCTCCATCACTAATGCATGGGTTTGGCGATATTGTGCGCGTGCTTGGGCGAACTTTTTTAATTCAACCAGCATGTCGTGAATGAACGCTGGTGCAGCAAGTGGCGATTCGCCGGTGCTCATGAGCGCATCAAATACACCTTGGTAGCTCAGTTTAAAGTGCGAGCGAATTTGCGCTTCTATAAATTCAAATGCGCTGATGGTTCCATCGCGCAATATTTGCATGCGGCACACCAATGCCGGGCGTTTTTGTTCTGGCACTAATGAATAAGTATCGTGCGATAAATCCACCGGCAACATGGTGACGGTTTGGCCGAGTAAATAGAGTGTGCTCGCGCGTGCGCGCGCTGATTGCTCCAACGGACTATCAAAGCTGATATGTTTACTCGGGTCGGCAATAGCAGTAATCAACTCCCAACCGTTTTCATTAGGAGCGATGTAAATGGCATCGTCCATATCGCGGGTGTTTTCAGAATCGATAGTGACGAAGGGCAGATGGGTTAAATCCAGCTCACCGTTTTCAAAAGTGAGTGGTGACCAATTGATGCCGCCCGCCTGATTTTGCGCTGCCGGTTGCCATTCAAATGGAATTTGGAATTTGGCGATACTGTAACGGCTCTCAACTCCCGGATCTTCCACTGTACCGATACGATTGAGAATGTGAATTTGGATTTTGCCTTCGCTGTGGAATGGATGGCGCGACACTTCGCAGTGAATCAAGTCGCCAACCTTATAGCCTTTGCGCTCTTGCGGAGGAATAAATAACCAGCGATTAAAGTTGGTGACATCAGGCTCAACAAAATCGGTCGTTCCTTTATTAACGTAGCGACCGACAAATTCCTTTAGGCCTGGTTGAATCAGCTTGGTCAACTTGGCTTCAAACTGACCTTTGCTATTGGTGGTGATTTCCGCTTCGACGCGATCATCGGGTAGTACGCGCATCATTTGATCCGGGTCGATAAACGCTTCGCGGCCATCGTCCAGAATTAAAAAGCCAAAACGTTTAGTGGTAGTACGAACCGTGCCTTGTGCGACATCTTTGGTTTCGGCGATAGTGGATTTTAATTGCGCGAGTTGCTGCAGGGCATCTTTATTGAGCATGTAAGACAACTTATAAGTAAGGATTATGGCGCGATTATAGCCGGATTTATCCGGTGATTGCGCAAATATGGGGCGGCTACTGTTTTTCGCGAATATGAGCTTTACTGATGGTTAATGATTGTTGTTTTTGACAGCGGCCAGCGCGAACAGGTTACAATCGCGCAGGGCTTAGTATTTGTTTTTATTGGATTTATTCGTAAGGGTCATTTTTTTGGACACAGTTGCTATTAACAATATCTTGCTGGTGGGAGCCTTTCTGGTTGCGGCCAGTATTTTACTGAGCTCGATTTCGACCCGAGTGGGTGTTCCGATCCTGGTTATCTTTCTAGCAGTTGGAATGGTCGCTGGGGTCGATGGCCCTGGCGGCATAGTCTTCAATGATTATTCCACAGCCTATTTAGTGAGTAACCTCGCGCTGGCAATTATCTTGCTCGACGGTGGTATGCGCACTCGCGCCGCCACTTTCCGCGTTGCGCTCTGGCCTGCGCTTTCGCTCGCAACTGTTGGGGTGATGATTACCGCGGGATTAACTGGTTTGGCTGCGGCTTGGCTGTTTGATCTGTCGTTACTGGAGGGGTTGCTGATTGGCGCCATAGTTGGCTCCACCGATGCCGCCGTGGTATTCAATCTATTAAATGGCAAAGGCTTGAATGAGCGGGTTGGCTCGACCTTGGAGATTGAGTCGGGCAGTAATGACCCTATGGCGATGTTTTTAACTGTCACCCTGATTGCTATGTTGGCGGCAGGCGAGACGAGTTTTAGCTGGGATGTTTTAACCAGTTTGATCCAGCAATTTGGAATAGGGATTATTTTGGGCGGCACTGGTGGATGGCTGCTGTTGCAGTTAATCAACCGCTTGTCGATTGCTGGTGGTCTCTACCCATTACTTGCGGTGAGTGGCGGAATTATTCTGTATGCACTTTCCAGCGCTATTGGTGGCAGCGGGATTCTCACTGTTTATGTTTGTGGGCTGCTGCTGGGTAATAGTCCGATTCGCAATCGCCACGGCATTTTGCATATGTTTGATGGTTTGGCGTGGATTAGTCAGATAGGCATGTTTTTGGTGCTGGGATTGCTGCTTACGCCTAGCCAGCTGTTGCCTATTGCAGTGCCTGCGCTCCTGTTATCACTCTGGATGATTTTATTTGCACGGCCACTGTCGGTATTTATCGGCTTGTTACCGTTTCGCAGCTTTAACTTCAAAGAACGGACGTTTATTTCCTGGGTTGGATTGCGTGGTGCCGTACCGGTAATTTTGGCGGTATTCCCCTTAATGGCGGGACTGGAAAACGCCCAGCTATTTTTCAATGTTGCCTTCTTTATCGTGTTGGTATCCCTGTTGGTGCAGGGAACAACACTGGGACTCGCCGCTAAAAAGGCGAAGGTGGTGGTGCCTGCAGTGCCATCGCCATTTTCCCGCGCTGGGCTTGAGATTCATGTCACCAGCCAATGGGAATTATTTATCTACAAATTAGGTGCAGAAAAATGGTGTATTGGCGCTGCGTTGCGCGAATTACACATGCCGGAAAACACCCGTATCGCTGCACTGTTTCGTGATAAGGAATTGTTCCACCCATCGGGTAGTACGCGCTTGATGGCGGGCGATATTCTCTGTGTTATCGGCCATGAGTATGATCTACCAGCGCTTGGAAAGCTGTTCAGCGAGGCTCCAAAGCGCACCTTGGATTTAAGTTTTTTTGGCGATTTTATAATTCAGGGCGATGCGGAGTTAGGTGATCTTGCGATGCTCTATGCGTTAGACATGAAGGGATACGAAGAACATAAAACTCTAGGCGATTTGATCACGCGTATGGTTGGCGGTAAACCGGTTGTGGGCGACCAGAGCGAGTGGAGCGGAATGGTCTGGACGATTGCTGAAGTGGAAGGCAACCGTGTGCGCAAAATCGGTGTTAAGCCAGCAGCTAAAAAGAACTCTCCCACAGGTGAAATGAGTAAATAATCCGATGTTGACACTTGCCCACTCATCATTGTTGCAAACAAACGCGTTGATAAATGATGAATGGGCAGGTGCTGACTCCCAAAAAAACTTTGCTGTACACAATCCTGCTACCGGTGAACTGATTGCGAATGTGGCTGATGTCGGTGTTGAAGAAACTCGTCGTGCTATAGCCGCCGCGGCGGAAGCGCAAATTCTGTGGGCACAGAAAACAGCCAAAGAGCGCAGCCAGTTGCTGCGTCGCTGGTTTGATCTGGTAATGCAGCATCAGAATGATCTCGCTCTAATTCTCACCTGCGAACAAGGTAAGCCGCTCGCTGAAGCACGTGGTGAAATTGCCTATGGCGCGAGCTATATCGAATGGTTTGCCGAAGAAGCCAAGCGTGTTTATGGCGATGTGATCGCGCCTCCGAGTGTCGATCAGCGAATTTTGGTGATTAAACAACCCGTTGGTGTAGTTGCGACCATCACCCCTTGGAACTTCCCCAATGCGATGCTTGCACGAAAGATTGCTCCGGCTTTGGCTGCAGGCTGCTCGATAGTGGCAAAACCTGCGGCTGAAACGCCTTTATCTGCATTGGCCTTGGCCTATCTTGCGCAACAAGCGGGAATTCCTGCTGGCGTAATTAATATTCTGACTACTACCGATTCCGCTGCTGTCGGCAAAGAGCTAACTACCAATCCTGCTGTGCGTAAATTGTCGTTTACCGGCTCAACAGCGGTTGGCAAAAAGTTGATTCAGCAATGTGCTGACGATGTAAAACGCATCACTTTAGAGTTGGGCGGTAATGCACCTTTTATTGTGTTTGATGATGCCGATTTGGATGCAGCAGTCGAAGGTGCTGTTGCTTCCAAATTCCGCAATGCAGGTCAGACCTGTGTGTGCGCTAATCGCTTTTATGTGCAGCGTTCTATCTATGCCCAATTCGCTGAAAAATTAGCAGCAAAAATGCAAACATTTGTCATTGGTAATGGAGCTGATGATAAGGTCAACGTCGGGCCGCTGATCTCCGCGAAAGCAATCGATAAAGTAAAAGTGTTGGTTGAGGATGCAATCGCAAAAGGTGCGCGTATCCATTACCAAGTTGCACTTGGTGACGATTTTTCTGGTGATGGACTTTTTTATCCTCCAACCTTGTTGGTTAATGTTGACCCAGATTCAGCGCTCAGTTGTCAGGAAATATTTGGCCCGGTCGCGGCCTTGATTCCATTCGATACCGATGAGGAAGTGATACACCTGGCCAATAACACCGAGTTTGGTTTGGCTGGTTACTTTTACACCCGCGATGCAAAGCGCATCAAGGTTATGTCGGAACGCTTGGAGTCGGGAATGCTGGGTATTAATACCGGACTTATCTCTAACGAAATGGCGCCTTTTGGTGGCATCAAACAGTCGGGCTGGGGGCGGGAAGGTTCTCGCTATGGGATTGAGGATTATCTGAATATCAAATATCTCTGTGAACGTTTTTAAATCATTTCTGTGTTTTTTATTGCTATCTACTCTTTAAAGTTCATATTAACTCAGCGACGTTACAAAGACCTTCCATAGCAAATTTCTGATTCGTTACTAAACTTGGATTAATCAGCACCTGACGCTGATTAATCACAATAGAAATAGATAACGGAGTCTGTCATGTTTGGTTGGTATCAAGGATTAACGTTGCGCATGAAGCTTATGCTTCCTCTGCTCCTCTTGGTCGCTTTAGTTTTGTATATGGGATTGCATGCAATTAGCACGAGCAAGCTTTTGGGTAGTAATGCAACCACTATTGCCAAGGTGAACCTGCCAGAGATTCAGCTATTAATTCAGGCAGATCGGGATTTGTATCAGGCTATGTTGGCGGAGCGTGCGCTGCTGCAACTCGATAGCTCTGCCCATCAAAAATTATTCAGCGAACAAAGCGAAAATGCCAAACAGGCGCAAGAGCGTGTGTATAAATCACTCGATATTTCCAACACATCTACGCCGGCTGAACGAGCAGAGTTTACTCGACGCTATGATGCGTGGAAGGTACAGGCTGCTCAGGTAATCGACGCTGTGCGCTCATCTTCTGATGATACAAGTCGTTCAATTGCTCAAGAGCAGTCCTACGGCAGCGCATCTGATGCATTCGAACATCTGCGTGAATATATAGATGAGCTGCAAGAAAGCCGCTTGGTCGATGTTGATAAATTCACAGATGTCATAGATGAGAATCAAGCGAATAGTTCGCGGCAACTTTTCGCGCTGGCAGTAATTGGAACACTTGTGAGTCTATTGGCAGCGTATTTTTTGCCGATTTTGGTTGCTAATCAGGTTCGTCAAATTAGTCATCGTATTCAAAATATTGCAGAAGGCGACGGCGATTTAACCGTACGTTTGCCAGTGACCACAAATGATGAGCTGGGTGAGTTGGCAACTAACGTGAATCAATTTATCGAAAAACTACAGCGCATTATTGGCAGCGTTTTGGTTAATGCGGCAGAAGTGTCCAAAGCGGCCGAGTCTTTATTGGAAGTGTCCAGCAACAGCCAGCGTGCAGCCGATGATCAATGTCATGCGATCACTATGGTGGTTACGGCAGTTAATGAGCTAACTATGGCGATACAAGAAGTTGCTCGTAATACCAGTAATACAGCACAAAACACTAAAGAGGCAACAGTCATTACTGATCGTGGTCAGGAGCGAATTCATTTAGCTGTTGAGCGCGTGCAAAGTTTGGCGGTACGCATCAGCGAAACGGCTGAATTTATGTCGCGTTTGGAGAGCGAAGCCAAGAATGTTACATCGGTGATAGATGTAATCCGTGGCGTTGCCGAGCAAACGAATTTATTAGCACTCAATGCGGCGATTGAAGCGGCGCGTGCCGGAGAGCAGGGCAGAGGCTTCGCAGTAGTTGCTGATGAAGTGCGCACCCTCGCTAGCCGCACGCAACAATCCACTGCCGATATTCACGGCATGTTGAGCAAATTGCAGCAGGGGGTGCAGCATGCTGTAGATGCCATGGGCAGTAGTGCGACTATGACTTCTGAGGCTGTGGGTTCAGCAACTGAAGCAGGGCAATCTTTGACTGGTATCGGCTCAGCAGTAAAACAAATTTCCGATATGACTCTACAAATCGCCACTGCAGCTGAAGAGCAAAGTTCGGTAACTTCCGAAATTGATCGTAACCTTGTTCAAATTAATTCACTGGCGATGAATGCTGCCGAGGGGGCATCACAAACCGCAGCAGAGAGTCAGCGCTTGAATGAGCTGTCGATTCAATTACGCCAACTATTAATGCAATTCAAGGTTTAATCTTTATACGTCATCGAGTCATTGCGCAAATAAAAAACGGGCAGATTTTTCTGCCCGTTTTTGCATGTGTTCGTTATGTAGTGAGCGTTAATACTGACCATGCGTTACAAGGGTAACTGGGTGGTAAATTTCACTTGTTTTAGCGCGAAGGCAGAATTGATTGAACCTATATTGGGCAGATGAATCAGTGTTTCTTTCATCAAGCGCTCATAGTGCTCAACACTTTCAACAACTACGCGCAGAACATAATCTTTTTCACCGCTGGTTGAATAACACTCAACTACTTCAGGAATCGCTTGTACCGATTGCTCGAAGGCTTCCAGTGATACTGCATCGTGATTTTTAATCGTTATGTATGCATGCACCGTCACCCCCAAATTCAACAGTTTTGGGTCCAGCAAGGTAACTTTCCCGCGAATAACGCCTTCCACTTCCAGTCGTTTGAGGCGACGCCAGCAAGGTGTGTGAGAGAGTCCAATCATATTGCCCAAATCGGCCATAGAGTAGTCTGCATTTTCCTGCAAGGCGCGCAAAATCTTGCGGTCATATTCATCGAGTTCGACAGATTTGGTCATGAGTGAGCGATCCTGAGTGGCGTTATTGATATGCCTCATTCTAGGATGAAAGTGTCTATATGACAATTATTTGAGGATGCATTTAACTGTCATCCCCAGTTTTTCCGGCTGATATATTAAAAGTTGTCCTCATGGCGGGGCATCGCGGGTCAAGCGCGGAGCCGCGTATTGTGATTGAAGTCATGGGCGTGTATCTTATCGCCTCTTTTGTTGGGCATTCTGTGCCGTGTTCGAGGACAAGGGGTTATCCACTTGACCCGATAAAAATAATGCTGAGGAGCAATCCGAGATGAGAGTGATACTGTTGGGAGCGCCTGGCGCAGGTAAAGGTACTCAGGCGCAACTGATTATGGAGAAGTTTGGCATTCCGCAAATCTCCACTGGCGATATGCTGCGTGCCGCTGTGAAAGCTGGCACCTCATTGGGTTTGCAGGCGAAAGACATTATGTCTGCTGGTGGTTTGGTGCCGGATGATCTGATCATTTCTCTGGTAAAAGAGCGTATCGCTTCCAGTGACTGCAGTAACGGTTTCCTGTTTGACGGTTTCCCGCGCACCATCCCGCAAGCAGAGGCTATGCTGGATGCAGGTGTTGATATTGATCATGTGATTGAAATCCACGTTCCGGATGAAGAAATTGTTTCGCGCCTCAGTGGTCGCCGTGTACACGAAGCCTCTGGCCGTGTTTATCATGTTATTCACAACGCGCCAAAAGTTGCTGGTCACGATGACTTAACCGGCGAGCCGCTTATCCAACGCCCAGATGACGCTGAAGAAACTGTGCGTAAGCGTTTGGGCGTATATCACGATCAAACCGAGCCGCTGGTTGGTTTTTATCAAAAGCTGGCTGCTGATGGTAAAACCAAGGCACCGAAATATACTCGCATCAGTGGTGTAGGCAGTGTTGACTCCATCCGCCAACAATTACTGACTGTACTGGGCTAATCTGTATTAAGCTGATTTCGCCAAGGCAGTGAAAATAGGCTCTACGGAGCCTATTTTTTTGTCTGCCGTTTTATTCTTCTATTCCTTATTACTTGTGCTGTTGTTTTATGAGCCATATCCTCGCCTTGGATTCTTCTACTGATGCCTGTTCTGTCGCGCTTTACGCCGATGGCCAACTGCATGCCCATTTTGAACTTGCCGCCAAAAGCCATACCCAACGACTGTTGCCGATGGTTGATGAGCTGTTGCAGGCAAATAACCTCAAACTACAAAATCTTGATGCCATTGCTTTTGGGCGCGGGCCGGGCTCTTTTACCGGGTTGCGTATTTGTATGGGCATAGTGCAAGGGCTGGCCTTTGGCGCGCAGCTGCCGGTGATACCTGTATCCACTCTTGAAACTATGGCGCTTGGTTATTACCGCGCAAATCCCAGTGAAAACATGCCAGTGTTAGTATCGCTAGATGCGCGTATGGATGAGGTCTACTGGGGCTTATTTACGCGCAATGGCGAAGGTGTAGAAGCCCTAAGTGACGAGTTTGTGATGAAGCCCGAGTTGCTGTCGGAGCAGGCTGTCATCCAGCAATTGGCAGGGAAATTTATTGCCGTTGGGCCCGGTTGGCATTATCCGGCGATGCAGGCATTGGCTGCATCTAACTTGGTAGTAGATGCCCAGCCGCACGCCGAAAATATGGCATTAATCGCCGCACAAGTCTGGACTGAGGGCGGCGCAGTAGATGTGCTCGATGCCCAGCCAGTGTATTTGCGCGATACTATCTCTTGGCAAAAACGCCAACGTATTCGTAATCCCAACTAGATTTTTGGTGTGTATATGACGACTGTTACCCTCTCCAAGGTAGATTTCAACACAGGTTTGCTTGAGTTTTTGCGCGCATCCCCAACTCCATTTCACGCCACCAGAAATATTGCCAATCAACTATTAGCCGCTGGTTTTATCCCGCTTTATGAGGGTGATATCTGGCAGCTTGAGCCGGGTAATCGCTATTTGGTGACGCGCAATGACTCATCGGTTATCGCTTTTGCTTACGGCAAGTCTGCGTTATTAGATTCAGGGATTCGTATGCTGGGTGCCCATACCGATAGCCCTTGTTTAAAAGTGAAACCGCGCGCGGAATTGAATCGTCGCGGCTACTTTCAGTTGGGCGTGGAAGTTTACGGTGGCGCTTTGCTTGCACCTTGGTATGACCGGGATTTATCTATGGCAGGGCGGGTGACCTATACCGATGAAAACGATCAAATCGTCAGTGCTTTGGTCGATTTTGAGCGCCCCATCGCTGTAGTGCCAAGTTTGGCGATTCACCTTGATCGTGAAGCTAACAGTGGGCGTACCATCAATGCTCAAAAAGACATAGTTCCCTTATTACTTCAGTTGCCCGCAGAAGATGCCGCTTTGCCGGATTTTCGCGCCTTGCTACAAGCTGAGTTAGTACGCACCCAGCCTCAGCTCGCGGTTAAACAGGTGATGGATTACGAAATCAGTCTTTACGATACCCAGCCTCCGGCGCTGATCGGTTTTGAGCAGGAATTTATCGCCAGTGCCCGCCTGGACAATTTATTGAGTTGTTTCATAGGCTTGCAATCTTTACTTCAGGCAGATGGTGAGGTGTCGAGCTTGTTGATTTGTACCGACCACGAAGAAGTTGGCAGTGCATCCTGCTGCGGAGCCAAAGGGCCAATGCTGCAACAGTTCTTGGAGCGCTTGTTGCCCGACGGAGAAGATCGCGCGCGCGTGATTGAGCGTTCAATGATGATCTCAGCCGATAATGCCCATGGGATTCATCCTAATTTTATGGATAAGCACGATGAAAACCACGGACCATTGTTGAATCGCGGGCCGGTAATCAAGGTCAATGCCAATCAACGTTATGCCACCACCAGTGAAACCAGTGCTTTCTTTCGTTTGATGTGTGAGCGCGCAGGCGTACCTGTACAGGCTTTTGTGGCGCGTACCGATATGGGATGCGGCAGTACTATTGGCCCAGTAGTGGCGTCAGAAGTGGGCGTGAAAACCATCGATGTCGGTGCCCCTACCTTTGCCATGCACTCGATCCGTGAATTAGCGGGAGCGAGTGATGGCTGGTATCTCTACAAAGCGGTAACCGAATTTTATAACTACGCCAAAGCTCCCATCGCAATGGTGACGCGCGCGTAAACGGCTTGAAGATATTTTGATCAAGCACTTTCGGCTGAGCGGTCATCTATCGCAGATGAAAGTGCAATTTCTCGCAATTCTCTTGTGATCCAGTGCTAATCCTGACGACAAGCGCGCCCCCTGCGGGCGCTGCCTGTTTATACTCGCGCTAATTTCTAGAATAAAAAACAACGCAACCCGATTGGCGTTCAATCATCCCGATGAGAGTTTAGTGGAGCCGAAAATGGCGATTAGCCTTGATGTATTAGCGTCTTTTGCGCCTTTTAACACCCTTCACCATGAGTATCTGGTTCAAGTCGCTGAAAAAGCCTCACTGCGTGAAATATCCAAAGGCGCGATCATTTTCAAGCGTGGCCGCCCGTTTCCTGAAAAGGTGTATCTGGTTAGCGGTACGGTTGATCTGATCGACTCAGGTTTTCAGATCAATACCATCAACCCCGCCAGTGAGTCGCGTCGCTCCCCACTCAATATTACTCAGCCGACCCAAGTCTCGGCAGTTGCCAAGTCAGATGTGACGCTGCTGTCAGTCGATAGCGATTTTCTCGACTTGGTACTCGCCTGGAGCGAGTCTAGTGATGAAGAAGCTGATACCTCTGGTGTAAGCCTGCACGACGATAGCGACTGGATGTCATCTTTGCTGCAATCGCCGTTATTTAGTCGCCTGCCACCGGCGAATATTCGCCAGCTTTTTATTCGTTTTAAAGCACAAAAAACGCAGGCGGATGAAACCGTGATCAAGCAAGGAGAGCGTGGCGATTACTTTTATGTATTGGAATCTGGTAGCGCTATGGTGATGGACCCGGCGGGTAAGATTCTGGCTGCGTTGCGCCCCGGCGATTACTTTGGTGAAGAAGCTTTAGTGGGGGACACTACCCGCAATGCCACTGTCAAAATGATCACCAATGGCAAAGTCATGCGCTTGGATAAAGAAGATTTCCGCGAGCTACTGCAAGAGCCTGTGCTCAAATACGTAAGTGGTGATGAGTTAAAAGCGCGTCCCGCAGATTCGCCGGCCTATCAAATTTTGGATGTGCGTCTGCCGCTGGAGCGCCGCGTTCAAGCGGTGCCCGACAGTCGCAATATTCCCCTCAATCAACTGCGCAACAATCTGAAAAATTTGGATGATTCAGTGGTGTATGTGATCACTGATGATTCTGGTCGTCGTTGCGATGTGGCATCGCATCTGCTTACTCAAGCGGGGTTTGATAGCTGCATACTGCGTGACTCGGCAAATTATTACGCGGGTTTGTAAGGCTGAAATTATGGTGGCTTGTCTGTATCATGGCGCCTGATTTTTTAGGGCCAACGATTTTTTAGGGCAATTAGCAAATAACAGACAGGGCACCATGAGCAAACAACGCGTTCTTACCGGTATTACCACCACAGGCACCCCTCATCTTGGCAACTACGTCGGCGCTATTCGCCCCGCGATTCAAGCCAGCCAAAGCGCTAACGTGCAATCCTTTTACTTTTTGGCCGATTTCCATGCGCTGATCAAATGTCAGGATCCTGATCTGGTACATCAATCAACGCGCGAAATTGCAGCTACTTGGTTGGCGTTGGGGTTGGATACCGATAACGCAATTTTTTATCGCCAATCCGATGTGCCGGAAATCCCTGAGCTTTGCTGGATGCTGACCTGTATGGCTGCCAAAGGGTTGATGAACCGCGCTCATGCCTACAAAGCTTCAGTCGATGCCAATGTTGAAGCTGGTGAAGATACGGATTTTGGTATCACTATGGGTTTGTACTCTTACCCGATTCTGATGGCGGCGGATATTTTGATGTTCAACGCCAACAAGGTGCCGGTAGGGCGCGATCAAATCCAACACATTGAAATGGCGCGCGATATTGCCGCACGTTTTAACCATCACTATGGCGAGCATTTTGTACTGCCAGAGGCGCAGGTGGATGACAATGTAAATGCAGTACTGCAGGGCTTGGATGGCCGCAAGATGAGTAAAAGCTACGGCAATACCATCCCGCTATTTCTGCCTGAAAAACAGCTGAAAAAGTCGATTAATAAAATTCTCACTAATCTGTTGGAACCGGGGCAGGCCAAAGATCCTGACACCTCACCGGTATTCCAAATCTGGCAAGCATTTGCGACACCTGAGCAATCGGCTTACATGCGTCAGCAATTTGCTGAGGGGATTGCTTGGGGCGAAGCCAAGCGTCAGTTGTTTGAGCTGATCAATGGTCAGTTGAGCGAAGCACGCGATAAATACGAAGCACTGTTGGCAAACCCGGCGCACATCGAAGAGATTCTGCAAAAGGGTGCGGCAAAAGCACGCGCTTACAGTCAGCCATTGTTGGAAAAAGTGCGTGAAGCGGTAGGTATTCGCAAGATCAAGTAATCGCTATTTGCGAATTGTATTGACGAAAAAAATCCCCGCGAGGGGATTTTTTATTTTTACGCCTGATCAATTGCAACTGTACGGAAAATTACTCAGGTTTTTCAGAGATTGCTTTGTCCAAGTACTCGATTTTTTTCTCCATATCTGCATCGGTATCGGCATAGTTTGCAGCGATTTTTTTGAACTCCTCTTGCAGCTCAATAAACGCATCAACCATATCCGGGTCAAAGTGGCTGCCTTTACCTTCGATGATGATTTGCACAGCTTTTTCATGGGGCATAGGGGCTTTATAAACCCGGCGACTGATAAGCGCGTCATACACATCGGCGACGGCCATTAAACGGGCAGAGATGGGAATGTCATCACCCGATAAACCTTCGGGATACCCAGAACCATCCCACTTTTCCTGATGGCTATAAGCAATCTCTTTCGCCAATTTGAGGAAGGGCATTTCGATTCCCAAATCCTTTTCCGCATGGGTAATTGCATCGCGCCCGAGGGTGGTGTGGGTTTTCATGATCTCAAACTCTTCCGGCTCAAAACGCCCGGGTTTCAGCAGAATCCGGTCGGGGATGCCCACTTTGCCAATGTCGTGCAAGGGTGCCGATTTGAACAGCAGTTCGATGGTTTTGTTGTCATTGAGAAAGTGCGCAAAACGCGGATTGTGGCGCAGCTTTTCAGCCAATAATTTCACGTAGTGTTGTGTGCGATGAATGTGATTTCCGGTTTCGTTATCGCGCGTTTCCGCTAGTGATGCCATAGCACGAATGGTTACATCCTGAATCGCCATAACTTCAGCGGTACGGCGATTGACCTCGGCAGCGAGATAGGCATTTTTATCGCGCATAAAGTCCTGCATATGTTTAACCGACAAATGGGTTTCAATGCGGGCTAGCACAATGGGTGGTGAAATCGGTTTGGTTATGTAATCAGATGCGCCTAGTTCAAAGCCCAGTGTTTCATCGACTACTTCAGCTTTAGCAGTTAAAAAGATAATCGGAATGTTGCGCGTAGTGGAATCGGCTTTGAGGCGACGGCAGACTTCGTAGCCGTCCATTTCCGGCATCATAATGTCGAGCAGGATCAGGTCAGGCGGAGTATCCGATGTCGCAATTTTTAGCGCGCGTTCACCGCTGTTGGCAACCTTTACCTTGTATAGATCTTTTAACAGGCCGCTCATTAGCGTCAGGTTATCGGGCGTATCATCCACCACCAAAACAGTAGATTTTTCAGTTAAATCGACCGCTTCAATCATCACTTACTCCTCGTTAATGCGATCCTTAAGATCGATGAATATTCCCACCAACCCACCCGGTTGGCCGTCTTCAATACTAAAACCCGATACGCTGTAGAGCGTTTTGTGCAAAGTTCCATCAGCAAACGGCATGGCGATTTCCCGCCGGATTGAACTACCTTGGCGAATAACTTGCTCATCTTCTTGCTGATAGGCTTTGCGGTCATCGAGGGGTAAATATTCCAGATCAATGACCCGTTTACCGATAAGCCCATCGCGCTTTACGTTGAATACCTGCTCGTAGGCTTTATTGAAGCCAAGGAAATAACTATCTGCGCCCTTATAAAAGATAGGAAAGGGAATGGCATCAATCAACGCTTGTTGGAAAAGACTTTGGTAGCGCATTTGGGCTTCAGATTCTTGCTGGCGCATAAACTCCTGCTCCAGATCCAAACGCTGCTCGATTAGCTCAATATTCGCAGCAACAATGGCCTCAAACTCACAGAGTATTTTTTCTTGCTGGCTGGTGATGGTGCTAAATGCTGCCAATTCCAAAACGCCAACCAGCTTGTCGTTCAAGAGCAGCGGGCGAAGGAGGATGACCTTGGGTGCAGCGCCACCGGTGCCAGAGTGAATGTTGATGTAATCTGCCGGTGGTTGGTGAATCTCCAGTGCCCGTTCTTCAAGAGCGCACTGTCCCGCCAAGCCTTCACCATAGGCGATGCTCTTACCCAGTTCATTTATGGCAACGCCATAGCCGCCAATTAAACGCAGCTGCTGACCGGGATCAGTTACATAAAGCAGCCCGTGGCGCACGTTAAAAAGTTCGCTGGCATGGCGCATAAAAACAGTAACCAGCTCAGCGTAGTTTTGAACCTGGCGCAGTTCGGCAATGATTTTGGCGATCATGGCGCGCTCTTCGGCTGCGGCAAGAACATTTTGCTGCGCAAGTTCCCGCTCCTGATTTTCCTCACTCAAGCGCTGCTTGAGGCTGGCTACGCGGGCGATTTGCTGCTGAACTATGCTACCGATCACCAATGCGATAAGCATAATGCCGAATACCACATTGGGTGTGCTGGTGCCCGGCAGCCAGGTTTCTATGTCCTTCATTAACACCAGCGTCCAACTGCCGGAGGGGTCATTGAAGTTAATGCCTGAATGTTCGGCGAGAAAGTGTTTACCCTCGCGCTCGATCACTGAAGTAGTTGGCGTAAAGTCTAAAAGTGACGGATTAGCTTCCGCAAAGCGGCGGCCAAATTGTTTGAGGTCGCGAATGGTGTGTAAACGTTCATCACTTGCTGGCGGTGTCATGGATAGCAGCCAGTCTTGATTGGTTGCCGCAAACACCACCCCTTGAGGCGAAAGGAGTAGGGCATCGCCACCGGCGTTGGCCAGAATTTGGTCGAGCAATTCCTCGGCCGATATTTTGATGGAGATGACGCCGATAATGTCCGAGGTAACTTCCTCAGTGGCGTGAATCGGCGCGGCAACATACAGCCCGCGGCTATCGGAGTTGGTGCCTATCGCCAAATAGATACTTTCTTTGCCTTTAATCGCTTGTTGGAAATAGGGCCGGAAAGCGATGCTTTTACCAGTGGATTTAGCGCCGTCGGTGTCATTGGCGACTATCAAACCGGTTTGGTCGATCACATAAAGACCTTCAAAACCAAAGTATTGGCGACCAATATTCAAGCGTTTTAACACGTCTGGCGAGTCCAGCCCTAACTCATTGCGTGCCGCATGTTTCAGGATTGGCTCGTTGAGGCCAAGTAGCATGGCCATGCCCATCGAACGGCTGCGTGTCGTCACAACCGAAAGCGATTCCTGCATTTTCTCCAATTGTGTAGTCAGCTCTGCGCGGCCGCGCGAATCCGCATAGAGCTTCATCAGCTGGACAGAAATTACGCTAATGAGTACTCCAACCAAGAGACAGGTCAGCAATGGCAGTTGCGGAAAGCGCTGCAATAGCTTGGCGAGGTTCATGAGCTGCTGCCTCGCGCCAAAGGATTCGATGCTGCCAGTTGTTGCTGCAGCTCGGTTGCCGCCTGATCAAAGTCAAACTGCTTGATCGCCTGATCAATACGCGCAAACGCGCCGGCTTCAAGTTGTGAGCGGATGGCCGTGCGATTGTCTTCAAATATCTCTGTGGCATCGCTGTCATCATTGCGCAATAAATCAAGCAGTTTTTGCAGCAGGCGGTTGAGCTCATTGTTATTCAAACTGGAGTTGGGTGCAGGTGCTTCGGCGGGTAGGGCTGCCTGCAGCGCACTTAGTATCTGTGCGAGTTGCTGCTCAAATGCATTGAGTTTGGGGGCGAGTGACTGAGAGGAAGCACCAGCTTTAAATTGCTGCTCCAATTCCTCAGCCATTGCTTGCAGACCCGTTGCGCCTATATTGCCGTTGACGGCTTTGGCGGTGTGCGCGATGCGCTCTGCGGTAGCAAAATCCTGCTGGCTCAATGCTGCTTGCAGTTCGCTTGGCACTTTAGCTTGGCTCTCCAAGTATTTGCGCAGCATAGAGAAATAGGCGGGAACTTTGCCCAGTACGCGGCGCAGCCCCAGCGCTACATCCAAGCCGGGTATTTGTTGCAAGGGCGCGATAGAAATATCGGGAGCACTGGTTGTACTGGCCGTTTGAGCGGATGATGCAGATGCATTGCGCGGTTTAATCCACTGTAAGAGCGCACCGAACAGTTCATCGGGTTCGATGGGTTTGGCGACATGGCCGTTCATACCAGCGGCGAGGCACTTTTCTTTATCCTGCACCATGGCGTTGGCGGTCATGGCAATTACCGGCAGGTAGCGATTAGCCTCCTGCTTGCGGATTTCCTGAGTCGCGGTGACGCCATCCATCACCGGCATCTGCATATCCATCAACACTATGTCGAAACGTTGTTTGGCGAGTAAGTCGAGAGTTTCTTTGCCGTTGTTGGCGATGGTCACTACAAAACCGGCATCACTCAGCAAGCCCATGGCGACTTCCTGATTTAGCTCGTTATCTTCCGCGACCAGAATCGAGGCACCGGCGATACTGGCCAAATCTGCCTCCAGCGATGAAGTGTCGCGCTCGCCAATACGTGCTTCGGCTACTTGCCCGCCAAGTACCCGCACCAGCGTATCGAACAGGATGGACGGATTTACCGGTTTGATAATCACATCGTCCAGCCCCGCCGATTCGGCTGCTTGCAACACTTCTTCGCGGCCGTAAGCCGTGACCATAATCAGGTGAGGTGAGGGCGTTAGCCCAAGTGCATTAATCGCATGAGCGGTTTCGATGCCATCCATGCCCGGCATCCGCCAATCGAGAAAGACTATGTCGTAAGGATCGCCTTGTTGCGCGGCTTGCTGCACCGCCGCTATAGCACTTTTGCCATCCTCGGCTTCGCTGACTTTGAAAGACATTTTGCTCAGAAGAATATCCAGCACACCGCGCGCCATGTCGTGGTCATCAACCACCAGTGCGCGGCGTCCTTGCAGAGCGGGGGCAAGCATCAGTTTTTCTGGTTGCGCGAGAGTGATGCCAAGGCGCGCGGTAAACCAGAAGGTGCTGCCTTTGCCAAATTCACTCTCGACGCCGACATCACCCTCCATCAGTTGCGCCAATTGTTTGGAGATGGCCAAGCCCAGCCCGGTGCCGCCGTATTTGCGGCTGGTAGACATATCGGCTTGTTGGAAGGATTGGAAAAGTTTGGCTTGCTGTTCCGGCGTAAGGCCGATGCCGGTATCGCGCACACTGAATTGCAGCAGGGCAGTTTTGTCATCTTGCTCAAGTAGTTTTGCGGCTATGACGATTTCGCCTGTCTCGGTAAATTTAACCGCGTTGTTGGCGTAGTTGATCAGAATTTGCCCGATGCGCAGGGAGTCGCCATTGAGATGGCGCGGTACATCGCGGCCTATATCAAAAATCAGTTCCAGCCCTTTGGCGTTGGTTTTTTCAGAGATGAGGCTGGCGACATTATCCAGCACCTTATCCAATTCAAAATCGGCCTGTTCGATACTGAGTTTGCCTGCCTCGATTTTAGAGAAGTCGAGGATGTCGTTAATAATGCCCAGTAGATGCTGGCCGGAGCCTTGGATTTTTTTGATGTAATCGCGCTGGCGTCCGGTGAGATCAGTTTTCAACACCAAATGCGACATGCCGATAATGGCATTCATCGGCGTACGAATTTCGTGGCTCATATTGGCCAAAAAATCCGACTTCATTTGAGTAGCACCTTCGGCCATGTCTTTGGCAAGTTGCAACTGCTGTTGCACGGCGATTCTTTCGCTGATGTCGCGAATCGACGCGCAAATACAAATGCCGCGTCCGCCTAAATCGGGCAATAAACTCAAGCCGATTTCGATGGGGAAATCGTTGCCATCTTTGTGTCGCCCGACAAGATCCTGATTGCTGCTGATAGCATCATTGTCTGAGTTGGTTTGTAGCTCCGCGCATTTTTGGGTGTAAATGTTGTGGGTTGTATTGGGGAATAATTGCTGGACTGTCTGCCCCAAAAGCTCGCCGGATTCATAACCAAACAACGATTCAACTTTGGGGTTACACAGAATAATGACGCCTTGCTCGTTGGCGACCAGCATGCCATCGGGCGCGGTTTGCACTATGCCGCGGTACCAAGCCTCGGTGTGCATTAACTCGGCCTGTTGCGCTTCCATTTCCACTGACTGCTCTTCAAGCTGCGCAGCCTGTTTCTCCATGCGCAGCGCCTGTTCTTGTGTCTCTTGTAACAGGTTTTGCGTATGCAGACTGCGCTCCAACAATTCCATACTCATCCCGAGAATCGGCATGAGTGTGTCAAGCAATTCCATTTCGCGCGGTGTGAATGCTTGAAATGAAGCGAGTTCCAACACCCCCAGCAAACGCTCGTTATGCACTATGGGTAAAACCGCAATCACACGCGGTACGCTTTCACCCAAACCTGAGTTAATGACAATGTAATCTTCTGGTGGGTCGGTCAGGGTGATGGCCGATTTTTCGTAGGCGCATTGGCCGACTAATCCTTCACCTAGCACAAATACTTGTTTGAGATGTTTGCGTGTGCGGTAGCCGTAACCGCCGAGCAGCTGCAATTGATTGTCCTGCTGGATATAAATCACGCCGTGCCCTGCATTTAGCAGCGGGCAAAGGGTTGATAGCAAACGCTGGGATAAATCAGAAAATTCTGTCGCTTGCTGCAACTGGGTAGAAATGTCGGTGAGTTGCGATTTGATCCACTGCTGCGCCTGCATAGCGCGGTAGGCGTCTTGCAGTATCACCAAGCCGCGTGCGATTACGCCAGTTTCATTGCCGTAGTTGGTGTAAGGAATTGGGGCGTCTACTTTGCCATTTGCCAACTGATCAATTGCGCGGCGCAGATTATCGGTAGGTTGTTTGATGGAGCGGGCGACCAGCAGGGCGACCACTATGCCGAATGCCAAGCTGGATAAAATCAGAAACAGCGTTAATTTCAGGGTGCGCTCTTGTTGTTGGATCATCGTTGCCGCAGTTTTGCTGGCGCTTTCTTCTTTGAGTTTAACCAGCCGCTCCAGGGCGTGATCTGCGGAGTCAGCTACTTGGGTGTATTGCACACTGGAAATGTAATCTATGGCTTTAATTTGTTGTTCAGCTGCTGGGTCAATTAAGGTGATAACCTGATTCACGTTGCGTTTGTAGTGGCGGTATTCTGTTTCAAACTCATCAATTGAGTGCAGATTATTTTCGCGCTCAATACTCTTACGTGCAGCATCCAGTTCACGCTCAAGATTCAGTCTTGCTTGTTCCAGTTTTTCGGTGGCGAGTGTGCGCTCGGTATTATCGCGTGCTATTACCATCTGCCGAAGGCTTCTACCCATCAACATCAAATTGATATTGGCTTCTTTAATATGGGAAATGCCAAGTAGTTTTAATTCGTAAAGGTTGCGCGCCTCGTTGCTTATATTGCGCACACTGGTGATGGAGGTCAGCCCCAGCAATAAAATCGCTAGCAGCAATGCACCAAACCCAACGAGTAGTTTGGTTGCCAAGCGGCGGCGTTCCAGTAGAGCCCAAAGTTGTTTCATGTGGCTATATCCTTGTTCGAAATATTTTGGGATTAGGTGGGGGTATGCGCGACCATTTGTATCGGTTGGGCGATGCTTTTCTTACGCGCGTAAATGCGATGAAAATGATCCAGCGGCATAAATAAAGTGCTCCCTAATAAACCTATGGTTTCCGATTGCCCGATAAACACCAAGCCTTGCGGTGCCAAGAGTTCGTAAAATTGTTTGATCAATTTATCCTGTAACTGGCTTTTAAGATAAATAAGCAAATTGCGACAGCTCACCATGTCCAGATTTTGTACGGACTGGTGTTGGAATACATCCTCAATACGAAATTCGCACAAAGCGCGAATCTGCGGTTTTACTTGGTACTGCGAATCCTGCTTTTCTATATAGCGCAAAATGATTTCAGGCGCCGCCTCGCGCAGGCTGATTTGGCTGTAAATTCCTGCTTTTGCGGTGGCGATTGCGGTATCGCTGAGGTCGCTGCCGATAATCTGTACATTAAACTCGGTGATGCGCTCGGCCAAAATCTCTGTCAGCAAGATCGCCAAACTATAGCATTCCTCTCCCGTTGCACAGCCGGGAACCCAAATCCGAATTGAATCGCCAGCTTGTTTATGAGCAAGCAGTTGGGTGAGATGCTGCTTTAGAACAGCAAAGGATTCTCCATCGCGAAAAAATGAGGAGACTGAAATTAAAAATTGTTGTTGCAGAGTAAAAAACTCATGCGGATGTGTGTGGGTGTAACTCAGGTAATCCTTCAGGCTGGAAATATGTAATAGCGACATGCGCCGGTGAATGCGCCTGAGCAGTGTTTCTTCTTTGTAGTCGGAAAAGTCTCTGCCCGTATGTTCATGTAATTGTTGTAGTAGCAATTGCAGTTGTTCTAGCTCTGCTTTATCCGTTTCATCAGTAGTTTTATCAAACGGTTTTTCTAATGTTGATGCTGATCTGGACAGTACGCGCGTTTGCGGCCGCTGGTTTTTTTGGTTGGAAGCCTTGAGCTTGCCAAGTAGTAAACCTATCTCTTCTGGCGGTAAAACATGGTCCGCCAAATTCGCGTTAATCACTGCGCTTGGCATAGCATCAAATTGTGCTGTTTCAGGTTGTTGGGCGATGACACACCCAGACCGGGCTTTTATTTGTTGCGCACCGGTTTGGCCATCGGTTCCGGCACCGGACAAAATGATGCAGATGGCATTGTACGCATACTGGTTCGCAATAGAACTGAATAAAAGATCGATAGAAGGACTGTAGATGTGCTCATCATCGGGAGAAAATAGTTGTATTCGACCTTGATGGATTTCGCCGTTCATGCCGGGTGGAATAATGAGTATCTGATTGGGAACCAGTAGCGCATTATGTGTGGCCAGGCTGAGTGGCAAGGGGGATATGCGCCGCAGCAGACTGAGCAGTGGGGCAAGGAAATTATCCTTGCCCATATGCAGGGCGATTACATAAGTTTTGTTGCTGGTTTTTTGCAGTTTGTCAGTGTGAAGTTGTGCAAGCAGTTTGGTTAGCGCATCCAATCCGCCTGCCGAGGCTCCAATACCCACAACCGCGAAGGTTTTTGTGTTGTGAGTAGGAGTCTGCATATGCATCGTATTTATTTCGCCAAAGAGCCGACAATTTTTAATACTGCGGAAGTCAAGGAGCTCAACTCATCTTTGCTAATGATGAATGGCGGCATCAAATAAATCACATTGCCGAATGGGCGAATCCAAACGCCTGCTTCAATAAATTGCGGCATGACTTTACTGACATCGACCGGTTTTTCTAGCTCGACTACACCAATCGCTCCCAGAACCCGCACATCCGTCACGTAAGAAAAATCTTTGCAGGGGGTTAGCTCAGTAAGTAGTTGTTGACTGATGGCAGCGACTGAATTTTTCCAGTCGGATTTCAACAGCAACTCGATACTGGCATTGGCGACGGCGCAGGCTAATGGGTTTGCCATGTAAGTTGGGCCGTGCATGAATACGCCTTTGTCACTGTTGCAAATGCCATTGCTGACTTTGTCGTTGCAGAGTGTGGCGGCGAGGGTGATGTAACCTGCAGTCAGGGCTTTGCCGATGCACATAATGTCCGGGCTAATTCCTGCGTATTCACACGCAAATAATTTGCCGGTGCGGCCAAAACCTGTAGCGATTTCATCAACAATTAGCAGAATTTCGTGCTTATCGCACAGCTCGCGCACGCGCCGTAAATATTCGGGTGAATAAAAATGCATGCCGCCTGCACCTTGCACAATCGGCTCAAGAATAACGGCTGCGATTTTTTGGCGATGCTGTTGAATCAGTTGTGCAAATTTGGCGATATGCGTTTCTTGAAACGGCTCATCAAATTTACAGGTCGGCGCTTCCGCAAACAGGTGATGCGAAAGTGCGTGATGAAATAAATGATGCATCCCTGAATGAGGGTCGCACACGGCCATAGCGCCAAAGGTATCGCCGTGGTAACCGCGTTTTAAGGTCAGAAAGGTAGTGCGTTGCGATTGACCCTGTGCGTGCCAGTATTGCATCGCCATTTTGAGTGCAACTTCAACAGCGACTGAACCTGAGTCGGAATAGAAAACTTTATTCAATCCTTCTGGTGTAATTTCAGCAAGAGTACTGGCGAGTTTTACCGCAGGTTCATGGGTAATGCCGGCAAACATAACGTGCGACATTTTCCCGACCTGATCAATCACTGCTTGATTCAATACCGGATGATTGTAGCCGTGCAAAGTGCTCC
Source organism: Cellvibrio chitinivorans (assembly GCF_035117775.1). Classification (NCBI taxonomy): domain Bacteria; kingdom Pseudomonadati; phylum Pseudomonadota; class Gammaproteobacteria; order Cellvibrionales; family Cellvibrionaceae; genus Cellvibrio; species Cellvibrio chitinivorans. The sequence goes on along the minus strand of NZ_JAYKKN010000002.1, from coordinate 632,388 downwards.
ACCAGGAGGACATGCCATCGATTAATACTTTGCCATCGGCTAAATGGAGTTTCGCTCCCTGTGCATGACTCACGGGTGTAACCATGCCGGGGTTGGTAAATGAGGTGTAAGGATGCCACACGTGGGCGCGGTCCAACTGCAGTAATTCCTGCGCCGTCATCTTGGGGGTATCAGTCATTGGAGTTCCACTGTCTTCGTACAAATTTAAAAGTGTTCGCCCCAAGCTTAGCGAAATTTTTGGTAAAAATCTGAATCAATTTCGCTAAAGGGGAATCACTAATTAAATCTGACGATCAGATCCAACTGCTTGTGGGACAGGCGATCCATCTCACTATTTAGGCCGTCGGCGATGCTGACTTCCTGTTGGGTTTGGTCTGAAATCTGTGCAATCGATTGGGTATTGCGTTCGATTTCCATCGCCATAGAAGATTGCTCTTCAGCAGCGGCAGCGATCTGATGAGACATTTGGTCAATGGCATTAACTGAATTGGAGATAGCATCCAATGCAGTGCGAACATTGCCCATTTCGCTCACGCTACGATCGGCCATGTCCAAGCAATTTTTCATGTTGAGGCTTGCATCATCAGTAGCTTTGCCGAGGTTGGCGATAATCTGTTGAATATCGCCGGTAGATTCCTGTGTGCGTTGCGCCAGTGAGCGCACTTCATCGGCCACTACCGCAAAACCGCGCCCTTGTTCACCGGCGCGCGCTGCTTCAATAGCGGCATTGAGTGCAAGCAAATTGGTTTGTTCGGCAATGCCGCGAATCACATCTACGACATTGGCGATTTTGCTGCTGTCTTCGCTGAGTTTATTGAGCACGCCGCCTAGGTCACCAACGGTTTGCGATAAATCATCAATCGCTTTACGCGCACCTTCAATAACCTGATTGCCTTTATCGACTTCACCGATAGCCGCTCCGGTCGCAATCGAAGTTTGGTTTGCGCCGCTGGCAACTTCCTGAACGGCAATCGCCATTTGCTGCATGGCAGTCGCTACGCCAGCCGTTTCCTGTTGTTGTGAATTCATGCCTTCGTAGGTTTTGCGCGCTTGTTGACGTGCTACGCCGGCTTTTTGTTGCAACTCTTTTGCCGATTCGCCGAAACGCCCAAGGGCCGTACGCAAGCGTGACTTGATTGCATGTTGTGCCAGTTCGATTTCGCCCATCGCATCGCAGCGTCCGGTATAAATGTAGGCAGCGAAAGGATCATTAATAGTGCTGCGCGCTTCTTGCAGTGCTTGGGCGATACGACCTTGCTGCAATACCTGATTTGCGCCGCCAATAATCAGTGCGATTACAACCGCAGCGATAACGGATGAAGTTGAAGGGCTAGCAATAATTCCTGTGGCGATGAGCAATAAAATCCCGCTAATAAATGCAATCGATAGGCTGCTGCCAAATTGGCTCCAAAGCTTTTCGGCTGTGGAATAGGGCGATTTACCTTGGTTCAAGCGATCATAGACACGCTCTGCACGGCGAACTACATCTGCATCGGCTTTGGTGCGCACCGATTCATAACCATAAATCTGGCCGTTCTGGCGCAATGGAGTGATATAGGCATCTACCCAATAATGGTCACCGGATTTGCAGCGGTTTTTAACAATACCCATCCAGGGCTGGCCAGCTTTTAATGCGCTCCACAACATGCCAAAAGCGGCGGGTGGCATTTGCGGGTGACGTAAAATGTTATGGGGTTGATTTAATAGCTCTTCACGACTGTAGCCGGAGATTCGGCAAAAAGTATCGTTACAAAATTCAATATCGCCACGCAGATTGGACGAAGACACAATTTCGTCGTGATTGGTTAAATGAACTTCTCTGCCGGTGATATTGCCGTTATTGCGCATAACTGAATTCCTGAAAACGTGGTTCCCGATAAATCGATATTTTGCCGATCTTTTATTCGCAGTGTTTTGTTGTAAAACAAATAAGGTGTAAACAGATCGTCGTGCTGAATGCCAGACGAGACGTGCAGGCTCAGTGTTTCAAGCCTAGATCAATATGAGTAAATCTCTAGGCTATTAGCACTACTTAATTATCAGGCGGCTTTGGCTCGGATGCTTTGGGGTGCAAGGCTCTCGTTGCTTGCGAGTTGGGTTTCGCGCAGAAATCGGGCCAGCGCAACGCGCGTACTTTCCTCCAGCTCGATAAATTCAATACTGATCTGGGTGTGGCGATAAGGGCGGCGGCCAAGGCGAAATGCACAGATACGCGCGCGACAGCGAATTTTTAATTCATCGCTAATATCCACTTCGCACAATGGCAAGAGCGCTCCGTGGCGCAGGTAGGGCAACAAATTGCCCGCAACCATCAACCGTAGGCCGCCAGTTGAAATATCCTGCAAGGTACCGTAACTGGGTTCTTGCCCCAGCGTGCGAATTTTGACCGAGAGGGGCGATTGATGGCCAACCACATAACGCGGCGCACTGCGTCTGGGTGTGTAGTAGGCAAATGAGGGTAGAGTAATGGCAAAACCTGCAACATTGTAGGTCGAGCCCAGCGCGACAATCGCCTCAGTGATCACAAGCTGCTCGCCGTTGCGATGATGGCGCAGGGTGATTTCATCGCCCACTTCCAGCATCAACTGCTGTGGAAAGAGATCGTCCAGCCAGAGCAGTCCACGTTCAATATCAACGGCAATAATCATGCTTTGGTAAACGCGGCTGGCGCCGGTAATTTTTATTTCCAGCAGTTGGCGTTGGTCTTCCAATTCGGCAAGTGCAAGGTATTCCGCTGGTATGGCTCTCAGCGGCGAAGTGTCGCCAGCTTCAGACGTGGCGCTATCGGCAGTATTGGGCTTTGATGAGTGCACACCTTTTTTAAACAGTCTGTCGAATAGCGACATTACTAGCTCCTCGCGGCAAAAATTCTCCCCTTGTGCTGATTTCAGCTGGGACTAAAAGGATAAGAGCAAGCCTTATGCCAGATGTGTATAAGCCCTGCGGCTCAAGGTGAGTTGAAATAGTTGCTGTAGTTTCAAACAGTTAGCGGCTATTTGCTGGACCAAAAAACGGCAAATCCTTGCCGTGCGCAGGTGATTCATTTCAAGTTGCGCGCAAAATCCGTACAATGCGCCGCTCGCTGGTTTGTCGCCTGCGGATTTACTTTTCTGTATGAGTTTTGAGTCCATGAAAGAGTTACACGAACGCAAAGATCGTCTCGAATTTAACAAGCTGCAGAAGCGCTTGCGCCGCCTGACCGGCTCAGCCATTGTCGATTACAACATGATCGAAGATGGCGACAAGGTGATGGTGTGCCTCTCGGGCGGTAAGGACTCCTACACCATGCTGGATATTCTGATGAGCCTGCAAAAGACTGCGCCTATCTCGTTTGAGTTGGTGGCGGTCAATATGGATCAGAAACAGCCTGGCTTTCCTGAACACATATTGCCCCAGTATTTAGCGCAGGTTGGGGTGCCTTATCACATCATCGAGCGCGACACTTACAGCATTGTTAAAGACGTTGTTCCTGAAGGAAAAACGACTTGCGGCTTATGTTCACGCTTGCGTCGCGGTACGCTCTATGGTTTTGCCGATGAGATCGGTGCGACCAAAATTGCACTCGGTCATCACCGCGACGATATTATCGAAACCCTGTTCTTGAATATGTTCTTCGGCGGCAAATTAAAAGCCATGCCGCCCAAGCTGCTGTCTGATGACAAACGCAATATCGTGATTCGCCCGCTGAGCTATTGCGCAGAGGAAGACATTGCCCGTTTTGCAGAGATGAAAGGCTTCCCGATCATTCCGTGCAACCTCTGCGGTTCGCAAGAAAACCTGCAGCGTCAGGTAGTGAAAGACATGCTGCAGCAGTGGGAGCGCCAATTCCCCGGTCGCACCGAAACCATCTTCTCTGCCATCCGCAATGCTCAGCCATCACAACTGGCAGATTTAAATTTGTTCGACTTTGTGAATCTGAAAATCAATAAAGATGCACCTATAGGTGAAGATGAATCCGACGCCTGTGGAATTACCCCGGTAGTGAACCGCGCCGATAGCGGTGTGCAGTATGTGGATGTGCTGGATATTCACTAACGTCATTTTCTGCTGTAAGTCACTCATTCAAAGGCTGCTTTTTGCAGCCTTTGTTGTTTTTGGTTGTCTCGTTTGTGTTGAGTGTTTTTCATTCATCCCGTTAAAAGCGAGATGGCTATACTCCAGATTATGAAGGTTAAATTGGGGAGGGAATAAATATGCGTATTGGAATTCCTAAGGAAATCAAAGCCGGCGAAAATCGTGTTGCATTAACTCCGGCAGGGGCGGCGGAATTGGTTCAGCGTGGCCATCAGGTTTATGTGATGCGTGGGGCGGGTGTGGCGGCGGGGTTTAGCGATGTTCGCTATCAGCAAGCGGGTGCATTGATCCTCGATTCTTTGGCGGAGGTTTATTCCATCGCCGACATGATTGTGAAAGTCAAAGAACCGCAACCAGAAGAATACAGCTTGCTGCGCAGCGATCAGATTTTGTTTACCTATCTCCATTTGGCCGCGGACCCTGTTTTGACCGAAGCTTTATTAGCGTCCGGCTCAACCTGTATCGCCTACGAAACCTTAACTGATGCGCAGGGTCGGCTGCCGCTGCTTGCGCCTATGTCTGAAATTGCCGGGCGTATGGCGGTGCAGGCGGGGGCGCATCATTTGGAAATGGCGCAGGGCGGCAAAGGCGTGTTACTGGGAGGAATTCCCGGTGTTGCGCCTGCGAATGTATTGATCTTGGGTGGTGGCGTTGTGGGAGCAAATGCTGCGGCTATGGCGGTCGGTATGGGTGCTCAGGTGCACATCATGGATAAATCCCTCGTGCGTTTACGTCAATTGGATGATCTGTGGCGCGGGCGAGTGGTGTGTGAATACGCGACCCAAGAGCGTATCGAGTCAGTCGCGCTGCGGGCTGATTTGATTATTGGCAGTGTATTAATTGCCGGAGCCAGTGCGCCTAGATTGCTGAGCAGGGCAGTTATCGCACAAATGGAGGAGGGGAGTGTGTTGGTTGATGTGGCGATTGATCAGGGTGGATGTTTTGAAACCTCCCGTGCGACGACGCATCAGCATCCAACCTATATAGAGGAAGGTGTAATCCATTATTGCGTCGCCAATATTCCCAGCGCCGTTGGGCGAACAGCGACCTTGGGGCTTACCAATGCGACCTTGGCTTATATATTGCGCTTGGCTGATGCAGGGTTGGAGGCTTTTCAAGCGGATGCTGGTCTGCTGGCCGGCCTGAATATTCACCGCGGATTGCTTACCCAAATGGGGGTTGCCGAGACCTTTTCTATGGCGTTTACCGATCCCACCAAATTGTTATCGGCGGGCGAATTTTCCTATAGAAAATAACACTATAGATTTAGGTGACAGAGATCATATTGTTCTATACTCAGACCAAATTGCCTCAAATTGAGTGATTTGAAGAAAGCTTTGCGTAAGTTTGAGCAATAACCATCCCTATAAATAACCGAATAGCGTCCGCCGGAAACCCTAGGTCAATGAGAGACAAAGCGCCTTCTTTCTTTAATGGCATTTCCTTCCAGCTTGCCAAGATCGGCATTATTCTGGCGTTTGTTCTGAGCTTTTTGTTGAGTTCGGTGCAGTTATATTTGGATTTTTTGAATCAGGAAAAAGAACTCAAAACACTGATCGACCGGGTTATTCAAGTCGCCACGCCTCCCGCCGTCCGCTCTGTATCAACTCTTGATGATGAGCTTTCCTACGAAGTAGTAAACGGGCTGCTGCGTTATGGCTTTATTTATGAAGTCGTGATTTACGACGATACCGGCAATGTGCTTGCCCAAGGCAGTAGTACACGCCCGGAAGTCCAAACCCGCTGGCTCACCAGTAAGATCACCGACAACACGCGCGAATACACGGCCAACTTATTATTGCCCGGTTATAGCGATGGCACCTCGGGCAGTATTCGTTTTTCTGTCGATATGGATTTGGCGCTGGAAGGATTTTATAGCCGCTCCAAAACCGCGTTATTGACAGGATTGTTGCGCAACATGTTTTTGGTATTGTTATTGTTTGTGGTTTTTTATTACACGCTTACTAAACCGCTGGTTCGCCTGTCGCGCGAAATTAATAACATCAATCCTGATCATCCTGGTGTAAATCGCCTCACTCAGTTGCCCAGTAAGCGTAAAGATGAACTCTCACAACTTATCGCCAGCTCCAATCAATTGTTGGATGTTGTGGAGCTTTCACTGGCCAAGCGTCGTGCCGTTGAATTAGCTTTGCGTAAAAGTGAGGAGCATTTGCGCCAGATTATTGATCATCTTCCTGTAATGATCGGTGCACGCAACATTGCAGGATATTACTTGTTTGCCAACAAAGCGCTCGCCAATGAGCTGGGATATACCCCGGAGCAGATGCGCAATTTACATGTACGTCAGCTGCTCAAAAATTCCATCTTCGATATAGATACCATGCTGCAAAATGATTATCGTGTAATTCGCGGTAACGAAGAGTTGGATGTGATCGAGGAGCGATTTATCACTTCAACTGGCAAGCAACTTTTTTTGCAGACTCACATAATGCCGCTTGCTTTTTACGATGAAAAAGTTGCGTTGATTGTATCGGTGGATATTACCGAGCGTAAAAATGCTCAAGCCAAAATGGAATTTATGGCTCACCACGATGCACTCACTGGCTTGCCTAATCGCCTGCAATTGGTAGAGCGCCTTGAGCATGAACTGCGCAGAGCAGAGCGCCACGGTTATTTTGGTGCGGTGTTGTTTATCGATTTGGATCAATTCAAAACCATCAACGATTCACTCGGCCATCCGGTGGGCGACAAAGTATTGGAAGTTGTTGCAACGCGATTGCAGCAATCTGTGCGTGAAGAGGATTTGGTTGCTCGCTTAAGTGGCGATGAGTTTGTGGTTGTGCTCACGGTGCTTGATCAAAATATTGAAACTGCCGCCTTGCGTGCAGGTGAGATCAGCGAAAAAATTCGCTCGATTATTTCCCAGCCTTACATGTACGACAATATGGAACTGCGCGTGACCTGTAGTGTGGGCGTAGTGGTTTATCCGGAAAAAAATAATTCTGTGCACGAACTTTTACGTTATGCCGATACGGCTATGTATCAAGTAAAAGAAAAAGGGCGCGATTCCATTGAATTCTTTAATGAAGAAATGGCCGATAAGGTTAGCCGTCAATTAACGATGGAAGGCGATTTGCACCGCGCTTTGGATGAATCCCAATTTGAACTTTATTATCAGCCCAAGATTGATATTGCCAGTGGTCGCGTAGTAGGTGCTGAAGCGTTATTACGTTGGAATCATCCGGTTAAAGGCATGGTGCCGCCGGTTGAATTTATTCCTGTGCTGGAAACCTCGGGGATGATTATCGACGTAGGGCAGTGGGTGTTGGATGAAGCCTGCAAGACGCTGGTCAAATGGGATCAGTCGGGCTTGTGGAAGTCAGGTATGACGATGAGTATTAATATCAGCCCGCGTCAGTTCCGCCGCGCTGCATTTGTGGATGATGTATTGGCAACGCTGGATAAATATCCGATTCCAGCAGCATCACTTGATATGGAAGTTACCGAGGGGATACTTATTCAGCGTGTTGATGATGCAATTGTCACCATGACAACATTGAGTGAACGCGGTATTAGTTTCTCGCTGGACGATTTCGGTACCGGATATTCATCGATCAGCTATCTTAAACAATTGCCAGTAAGCACCTTAAAAATCGATAAAGGATTTGTGCGCGATATTATTGAAGACCGCAATGATCGGGTATTGGTTGAAACCATCATTACGATGGGGCGCTTGCTGGATATGAAGTTGGTTGCAGAAGGTGTTGAACAGGCAGAACAGTTGGCGATTTTGAAATCGTTTGGTTGCGATTATTACCAAGGGTTTTTATCGAGTCAGGCTGTAGCAGTAGCTGAATTTGAAACCATTCTGGCCAATGAAATACAGGCAAGTGAAGTTTAAGCGCACTTGCCCGTATAACTTTTTAAAAGCGCTTTTAAAAATATCTCTTAAAACTATCGCCTCTAAAACAAGCGCCCTAATAAATAAGGGATTGCTGTTTCTACGCGCATAATGCGCTCGCCTAGATGCACCGCTTCAAATCCGCATTTTTCCAACAAATCAATTTCGTATGGAATAAATCCGCCTTCGGGGCCAACTGCCAGCGTCAGTGAGTAATCTATCTGAGTAGGGCAAGCAATGGGAGTGTAAGGATGAGCGACTAATGCACGCGTGTTGGCAATAATCGCAGGTAATCCATCTTCAACAAAAGGTTTGAAACGTTTGTGTAAGTGCACGCGCGGTAATTGCGTATCGCACCCCTGTTCCAGCCCTAGAATTAACTGATCGTAAATACTTTGTTCTTCCAGAAACGGTGTCTGCCAATAACTTTTTTCTACACGATACGAATTGATCAAGTGCAATTCTTTCACACCGAGTGTGGCGATAGTTTGCAAAATACGACGCATCATTTTTGGTCGAGGTAAACCAAGCACCAAGGTCAGTGGCAGTGGTTTCGGTGGCGCTTGCTGCAATTCAATATCCAGATAAATAGCATCATCATGCATGTCGGTAATCAATCCGCTACCGAGACTGCCGTTGATCAATCCAATTTTTAATTTGTCGCCCAAGGTCGCGCCATGTACTTGTTTGATGTGCTCAAGCTGGCGCGGATTTTTGATACAAGCGCGATTATCGGAAAGTAAGTCAACGGGCGATAATAAAATGATGTTCATAATAGAGCGGTAAAGTAAGCGGATAGGTGAGTATTAGAGCATGGCTATTATTATCTGCCTAATATTTTTAGTCGGGCATTTTCAGTTGGTTTTTTTCAATTGGAATTTTTCAGTTGGGCTTTTTTCAGGAGTAGCAGAATGAAAGAAATTGAAACGCTGGACACCAAGCAGGTTTATAAAAATAAATGGATGACGATACGAGAGGACAAAATCAAACGAGCGAGTGGTGCTGAAGGTATTTTTGGTGTAGTTGAAAAGCCGGATTTTGTGGTGATCTTGCCGGTACATGAGGGTTTTATTCATATTGTTGAGCAATACCGCTACCCGGTTGAAGGGCGATTTTGGGAGTTGCCGCAAGGATCATGGGAGGAAAATGCTGAGGCCGATCACTTATTGGTAGCGGCAGGTGAACTGCGGGAAGAAACAGGTTTAGTTGCAAATCGCATGACGTATCTTGGTCATCAATTTCTGGCTTATGGTTACTCCACGCAGGGCTACCACATTTATTTGGCAACAGAGTTGGAGCTTGATTCGATGCAATTGGATGCAGAAGAGGAGGGATTAATTTCCAAACGCGTCAGTATCGAAGAGTTTGAAACAATGATTTTATCTGGCGAGATAAAAGATGCGACCAGCGTTAATGCTTATGGCATCGCCAAATTGAAGGGCTTTATTAAGGGGATCGAGTAGTTTTTTGATAGCCGTGCAATGGCGTCCCTGGAGGGATTCTAACCCCCGACCTGACTCTTAGGAGGAGCCCGCTCTATACAGCTGAGCTACAGGGACTTTTGCATGGGGTAGCATTATATGCAAATTTGCTTATAAGTAATTAGTTTGTTGTGTCTCATATGAGTCAATCCACCGTTTTATTTACGGATATTTATGATTTTGCTTGTATACAAGAGTGCAAGTAGACATTAAGATGCCCAAGCGGATCGGAATCACGGCCGTTTAGTAAAAGACATCTATAAAAATACATAGCAGGATTTCTTATGACTCCGAAATACACTCTCCCTACATTTCAGATAAGTTTACTTAGCCTGGCCATGGCAGCGGCTACTGGCGCCCATGCACAAGACGAAAATCCACTGGTTGAAGAGGTCGTAGTAACTGGTTACCGCGCCAGCTTACAAAGTGCGTTAGATACCAAACGTGACTCTAACGGTGTGGTGGACGCAATCAGCTCCGAAGAAATCGGTAAATTCCCCGATACCAACCTTGCAGAATCGCTACAGCGCATCACCGGTGTGTCGATTGACCGTAGCGGTGGCGAAGGGCGTCAAATCACGGTTCGCGGGCTAGGGCCGCAGTTCAACACTGTGTTGCTCAATGGCCGACAAATGCCTAATGCCAATGCTAGCCGCGGGTTCAACTTCGATACCGTTGCGGCCGAAATGGTAAGTGGGGTTGAAGTGTATAAAACCTCAACCGCGACTACTCAATCGGGCGGAATAGGCGCAACGGTTAATGTAAAAACTGCTCGTCCGTTGGATGTGGGAACCAAGCTAACCGGCTCTATCAAAGGTATGAACGAAACCAATGTTGATGGAATAACACCGTCTGTATCAGGCCTTTTCAGCACTACCTTTAACGACATCTTTGGCGTTCTTGCTGCGGTGAGTTATCAGGAGCGTGAGTATAAAAGTGATGCTGCCGAGCAGCGCCGTTGGGATTGGCGCTCACGTCGCCCAGCCTCCTTGGGCTCCTACCTGCAATTGCCTGATGCTAATGGCAATCTTCAGAATGTCGATTTTTATCCAACCCAAACTGTTATTCGCCGTCAGGAGTTCGACCGCGAGCGTTTAAACGGTAGTCTGGTTTTCCAGTATCAACCTGCTGATAACTTTACCTTGACTGTGGATGCGCAATACTCTGACTTGCAGCAAGAGGGTATGGAGTACGAAAGTGCGGCATGGTATGGCTACGGCAATAACGAACAATATGAAATTGATGACAATGGCACCATCATCAACCGCACTGTAACCAATGCTGGTTTGGACTTTTTTGTTAATAATCCTGAAACTCAGGAAGTTGGTTTGACTACCGGTATTGAAGCGAACTGGGATATCACAGACTCATCCAACCTGGTCATTGCCTACAGTCAGTCCACCGCGGAAGCTCAGCCGGATGGACAAAAAAATATCAGTCGCTCAGATGTACAAGCTGCGCCGCTATCCTTCACGTTTGAAGTGCGCGATGACGTTGCCAGCCATTTTTATGACAACGAAGATATCAGTATCGCCAATGCACGTATCTGGCAATACGACGGTTACTCTGATCCGCGCAAAGATGAAATCGATCAGGCTCGCCTTGATTACACCTTCACTCAAGATACTTTCACCATAAAAGCTGGCGCGATGTTTACCGACCAGACCAAGACCATCCAGCAGTACACAACAACGCTCGGTGGTAGTTTGCAAGGTAAGTACACATTGGTGGGAGCAGATCCGACTACCAGCCTTTTCCGCACTGTGGAAGAAGCCAATGCCGCAGGTTATGAAACTAAAATCATGAATCATGGCGTGCTGGGTGATTTGGCGTATTTCTCGTTTGATCCGCTCGCGTTTAACAGCTGGGTGCAATATGCGCAACAAGACCCGACTGCGACAGACGCGCAGAAAAACCTGAACGCTTCAACATTGGTTTTGCAGCCTAATTGGTCTGTGATTAACGAAGAGACCACCTCGTTTTATGTGGAAGGTACCAAATTCTTCGATCTTAGCGGTCACGATCTGACGCTTGTTGCAGGTGTGCGTTATGAAGATACAAAAATTGCGTCGACGTCTTTGGAGAGAACACTGGTATCGCTGACCCCGCCAGCGGTCGAAGGTGAAAACTATGTGCGCGAATTCACTGAAAGCGTGCCGTTTACCGATGGCGATGGTTACGACGTATTCCTGCCGAACCTTTCGGTTAAATACGACTTGCTGGAAGATGTGACAGTTCGTTTTGCTGCGTCCCGCACCATTACTCGTCCTGAATTGACCGACATGCGTTCATCGCGTGATTTTGGCGATATTCGTGAAGGTCAATCGGGTATTGGTAGTGCCGGTAACCCGAATCTTGAACCGTTTATGTCCGACAACTTTGACCTGTCGGCAGAATGGTACATCAATGATTTTGATTATGTTTCTCTCGCCGCCTTCACAAAATCCATTGATAACTTTGTGGTAACCGAGGCAGCCCCGGAAGTCATTACCGGCGTTATCGACCCGGCAACCGGTCAAGACGTTGTCTATGAAATGCGCCGTCCACGCAACCTCGACACCAAAAAGGTGAGTGGTATTGAGGTTGGCGGGCAGCACATTTTCGGTGACTCTGGTTTCGGCGTAATTGCGAACGCGACTTTTGTGTTTGCTGATCCGGAATACGATTTTGATACACCATTGGGCGAGGTGCCTAAAGCTGATGCCGTTGTTGGTGTAAGTGACTCGGCAAACTTGATCGGCTTCTATGAAAATGGTCCCTTCCAAATTCGTATCGCTTACAACTGGAGAGATTCATTTATTCGAGGCTTCCAATACTATTATTCCAGCACAAGTAATGAGCCTGTTGTAGTGGAAGATTATTCGCAGGTGGATCTCACCGTGAGCTATGACCTGACCGATAACGTCAGCCTTTTCCTTGAGGGGATTAACGTGACCGAAGAGGGTTCACGTATTCACGGCAGGGAAAATAATCATATGTTCTACTCAGGTGAAGGTGTTGGTCGCTATGCGTTGGGTGTGAGAGCAAGCTTCTAATTTTCACCCGCGTTCGTAACAAAAAGGCCATTCTCGTAATGGCCTTTTTGCGTTTAGCTCGCGCTGTACTTTTGGGTGCTGCTTTTCAGCATTTTAATTTTGCCAGATAGTTGTAATGCTTATGAGTGAAGATCACATTACCTCCATTTTAATTGTGGGCGGAGGCGCCGCCGGTTGGTTGACCGCCGGAATTCTTGCGGCTCGCTACGGCCAACAAATTGAAATAACCCTGCTTGAATCAAGTGATGTACCTATTATTGGTGTAGGCGAGGGCAGTTGGCCTTCGTTGCGCAATACATTGCGCGATATGCGAATCGCTGAAGTGGATTTTTTCAGAGAGTGCGATGCTTCCTTTAAGCAAGGCGTGAAGTTTATTGACTGGCGCTCGGACAATGCGCGTGAATTTTTTTATCACCCGTTTTCACTACCGATTGGATTTCTGGAGCGAAATATCGCGGCATGGTGGGCTGCAAATCCATCGACCAATTCTTTTTCAGATGCAGTTTGCACTCAAGAATTGTTATGCGAAAAAAATCGAGCGCCTCGCACGGCTGATGCGGAAGATTACAAATCCCATGTGAACTATGGTTACCATCTGGATGCTGGAAAGTTCGTCACTTTTCTTCGTCGGCACTGCACCCATGTTTTGGGGGTAAAGCATCTGGTAGGAACTATTAATACAGTTCATCAAAACCATTTGGGTATCACTGCAATTGAAACTCTTGATCTGCAGCGTATTGAAGCGGACTTATTTATTGATTGTTCCGGGCTGAAATCGCTGCTGTTGGGTGAAACACTGGGCGCAAAATTTATCGATAAAAGCGACCAGCTTTTTATCGATTCAGCCATCGCTGTACAAGCTCCCTATGAATCCGCTGAATCACCCATTGTTCCTTATACGATTGCTCAAGCTGAGTCAGCTGGTTGGATATGGGATATAGGGCTTTCAAGCCGTAAAGGCATTGGCCATGTGTATTCCAGTCGCCATATGTCGGATGATGATGCCGTTCTCGCGTTGAGCAAGTACGTCGGCAGCGGATTTGAAAAATTATCGCCAAGAAAGTTACAAATTCCGTGTGGGTATCGCGATCAATTTTGGATTAAAAATTGTGTTGCCGTAGGCATGGCGGCAGGTTTTATCGAACCGCTGGAAGCTTCTGCGCTGGTCATGGTGGAGTTGGCTGCTAACTATATCCGTGATCAATTGCCGCAACACAAATCGGTAATGCCGATCGTTGAAAAACGATTTAATGCATTACAAACCTATCGTTGGAATAGCATTGTAGATTTTCTCAAGTTGCACTACCTGCTAAGTGAGCGTGATACCGCTTTTTGGCGAGACAACCGGGACCCGAATACGATTCCTGAGTCGCTAAAAGAATCGATGGAGCTTTGGCGATACCATGTTCCTTACAAAAAAGATTTTTTGTACAAAGAGGAGGTGTTTCCTGCCGCGAGTTACCAATACATTTTGTACGGCATGGGTTTTCAACCACAACTTCAGCATTCCTTTAGTGATAATGAGCGGGCTTTATTTATGCGGCTTATGCAGGAAAATGAGCGGATGAAAAGGGGGTTGTTAGCAATCTTGCCTGACACGCGTTCGCTGTTAAATTCTATTGTCACTAAAGGCTAAACGGTGTGAAAAGCTAGGATGTGTGAAAAACTAAGCGGTGTGGAAAGCTAAGGGGAGCGCTGAGTCCAACGCGCCCCTATTCGTTAAGCCTGTTTAAACTCCATCCATGCACTTTTACTGGTTCCCGCTGGTATATGCCATTGCTCGCCGAGTACCGCACCGCGTTCTACGCAGATATAAAACTGTTCGTTGCCTTCGCCAATATCCGCAATTGTTGCCGCTGCTTCTGCGCCCGGATTCCAGGTGACAACGCTGGGGCAGTTGCTGTGGGTGATTTCAATTGAGGGTGAGCTTTGAATAGTGAGTGAATTTTGGATGTCCGGAAATACGCGATCAACCGGGCCGGGGAAGCTTAAATCGCCAGATTGATGTTTTTCGGCGTGGCCTTCGAAGTTGTCTAAATATTTGCGCTCTGCCAAACCGAGTACACGTACATTTGCCAATGAGCTGATGCGGTGGTAGTTGTGCATCGCCCAGCTGCAATCAAAATCTTCTGTGTCGGTATTGTTGATGGTGAGTTCGAGTTTGGCGCTGTTGCCCAGCACCATGCGCAGCTCGGCGGAAAAATCGTAAGGGAATAGGTCATTGGCATCGCTGACGAACAAAAACTCCAACGCGACAGAACCATCACTCAACTGACGTGCTTCGCCTAACTCCCAAAAACTGTTGCGCGCAAAACCGTGTTTTTGTTTGCTTGGGTCGGCTTTGTTGACGCCAAACCAAGGCAAGCAGAGCGGCACGCCGCCACGCAGTGCAACGCCGGGGGTGAAGTCGCAGTTTGGACTCAGCCAGAGCAATGGATCGCCGTTGGTGGTTTTAAATTCGAGCAAATGTGCGCCTTGTAGGGCGATAACTGCGCTGCACAGCGGGGTCTCTACCACCAATAAAGGCAGACCAGCGCCGGGGGCGTCAGGGTACTGGGCTTTGCTGGTGGTGAGGCGCAAAAAGCTGGATTTGGCGACTAATTGTTCAAGGTTTAGAGTGCTTTGGGCATCGGGTATGGAGATGTGCATAGCGGCTACCATTTATGTGATTAATGCGGGGATTCTATCGAAAAGCCCTGCTGCGAACAGCCAAATTTTTTGGTTTTGTGTGCCCTAAAACAGTATCATGCGCGCCTTTTCGACATTTCTGATCAATTGTAAGCAGGTATTTTAGTGAGTAAGACGCAATTAGCTGGTGGTTTTGTTATAGGTCAACGCTGGATTAGTGAATCCGAGGCGGATTTGGGGTTGGGGATTGTTCTGGATGTCGCCAATCGCCGTTTAACCTTGAGTTTTCCTGCGGCAGGTGAGCGCCGTACCTATGCGATAGATAACGCCCCGGTTAGTCGTGTGAAGTACGAGGTGGGTGAGAAGGTTCGCCATCAGGATGGAACCAAAATCCAGATCACTCGTATTGTTGAGCAAGCTGGCTGCCTGATGTACGTCGGCCTCACTAAAGAGAATGAAGAGTTTTCAATCCCCGAATTCGAGCTGGATAGCTTTGTGCAATTCAGCACCCCGCGCGACCGTTTGTTTGCCGGACAAATCGATAAGCACAATCACTTCACACTGCGCTACCAAACCCTGCATTACCAAAATCAACATCGCCAATCCTCGATGTTCGGCTTAGCTGGGCCGCGTGTGCAGTTGTTGCCGCACCAGTTGTATATCGCGAGCGAAGTATCACAGCGCCATGCGCCGCGCGTTTTGTTGGCAGATGAAGTGGGCTTGGGTAAAACCATCGAAGCCGGTCTGGTGTTGCATCAACAATTAATGAGTGGCCGCGTACAGCGTGCATTGATCGTGGTGCCTGCAAGTTTGCAACATCAATGGCTGGTAGAAATGCTGCGCCGTTTTAATCTTGCATTTACGTTGCTCGATGAAGCGCGCTGCAATGCGTTGGTGGGACTGGATAGTGTTGAAGAATCAATCGATTATGTCGATGACTTTGAAGATGATTTTAAAGAAACTGTCGAACCATCAAGCGATACCAATAACCCGTTTGAAACTGCACAGCTAGTTATTTGCTCGCTGGACTTTTTGACCAAAAATAATTATCGCTACGAACAAGCAGTCGCTGCCGAGTGGGATTTACTGTTGGTCGATGAAGCGCATCACTTACAATGGAGTGAAAAGAAGCCGAGCAAGGCTTACACCTGCATTGAAGGTTTGGCGAAAAAATCCAAAGGTTTATTACTGCTTACCGCAACACCCGAACAGTTGGGTGTGGAAAGCCATTTTGCGCGTTTGCGCTTGCTTGATCCAGATCGCTATTACGATTTGGAAAAATTTATCGCTGAACAAAAAGCCTATCAGCCATTAAACACTTTAGTGCAAGAACTCTTGCAAGAGCGTAGCGATGAAAGTGGAAAAATTTCTGCAAGCTCGGTGAAAGCACTGGGCGATTATTTGCCAAGTGAAACCATTAAAGAGTTGCAAGCACAAGCAGAGAGTCAAAGCTTGGGCGAAGCGATTGATACTGCAATTCATTACTTGTTGGATCGCCATGGCACTGGTCGTGTACTTTTCCGTAACACCCGTAATTCTGTTAGCGGTTTCCCCGAGCGTAAATTACAGGCTCATGCCTTAGAGCTGGAAGATGAAGATTTAATCGCACTACTTGAGCAGCCGTTATCAACACAAATTTGTGCTGAGCAATATTGGCAGCAAAAAACCGAAGCGGATTGGTGGTTGCAAGATCCGCGCGTAACTTGGCTTGCCGAATGGCTGCGTCAACATCGTCGCAAAAAAGTATTGGTGATTTGCGCCAATGCCGACTCTGCACAATCGATTGAAGAATATTTGCGCTTGCGCAAAGGTTTAACTACTGCGGTATTCCATGAAGGTTTGAGCTTGATTGAACGCGACCGTGCAGCAGCTTACTTTGCCGAAGCGGAAGACGGTGCTCAGGTGCTGCTCTGTTCGGAGATCGGTAGTGAAGGGCGCAACTTCCAATTCGCGCAGGATTTGGTGTTGTTTGATTTGCCAACCAATCCGGATTTGTTAGAGCAGCGCATCGGACGTTTGGATCGTATCGGCCAAACGGCGACTGTCAATATTCATGTGCCTTACTACGAAGATACCGCTCAGCAAAAGCTCATGGAGTGGTATCACCAAGGGCTGAACGCATTTGAAAAAACCTGCGCGATAGGGCAGGCAGCCTATGTGAAATTTGCGGAAGCATTATTGCCAGCATTGGTGGGCAATGATGATCAAGACTTTGATCAGTTGCTGGGTGAAACACAAAGTTTCGCCGCTGAATTGGTTGCGCAGTTACAACAGGGGCGTGATCGCTTATTGGAGCTGAACTCCTGTAAACCTGCGCAAGCGGAGGCGCTGGTTGATGCGCTTATCGAAAATGATCTTAGCAGTGCACTACCTGATTATATGGAGCAAGTGTTTGACAGCTTCGGCATCGACCATGAAAAACACAGCGAAAAAAGTTTGGTGTTGCATCCCAGTGATCATATGCGCCTTGAGGAATTTCCTGGACTGCCGGAAGACGGCATGACGATAACTTATGATCGTCGGCAGGCGCTATCGCGTGAAGATATTCAGTTTATGACCTGGGAGCATCCACTGGTGCGCGGTGCGCAGGATTTAATTTCGCTCAGTGAATTTGGTAATACGGCGTTTTGTACATTGAAGTTGCCACCACTCAAGCCGGGCACACTTATGTTGGAAGCCTTGTTTGTATTGCATTGCCCCGCGCCCGCCGAGTTGCAATTGTTCCGTTACATGCCGCAATCACTGTTGCGCGTATTGCTGGATGACAAAGGCAAGGATTTGTCCGCAGTACTTGGTATTACGCAATTGAGTAAGCTGTTGCAAAAAGTGCCGCGTAACAATGCGCAGGACTTGGTACGTCACGCCCGCCCAACCTTGACGACTATGGTGCAAAAAGCGGAAGAAATTACGGCGGCAAAACAATCTGAATTGGTTGCTGAAGCGCAAGCGAAAGTGAGTGAGCAATTAAGTGGCGAGCTGGCGCGCATGAAAGCGCTGAAAGAAGTGAACCCGAATGTGCGCCAGGAAGAAATTGATTATTTGCAGCAACGTTTGGCCGCCAGTTTGCACTTCCTTGGGCAAGCAAAAATCCGTTTGGACGCGTTGCGCGTTGTTATGACAATCTAATTCTTAAGGGAGCAAGTGTATGTATATTTTCTCTGCCAATGGCCGCGCGAAAAAAGCCTTCGATGATATTAAAGAAGGTCAAATGGTGCCTTTTATTGTGTACATCAACTTTAAGGATTTATTCGGTGCTGAGCATTTGTGCAAGCTGTATTTAATGCGCGCCGGTTTTGTCGATATCGATATTGAAAACCGCAAACTTGTACCGAGCAATCTCACCAGTGATCCACGCGTAGTTGCTGCCGACAAGGCAATGGCTGAAGCGCTTAAAGATGGTTACATGATTCAAATGTTTGATGAGTAATTTGCAAATCATCTATTGCTGAACTTTTAATCAGCCTGTGAGTCTAGATTTGGTCGCTATTTAATAACCAAATTCAGGCTCACACGTATGTTGGCTGATTTTCCCCTCAAGGAAGTCGATTATTCCTTTCTGCAATCCCAAGTCGGCGACAAGGTTTTGCCCGAACTTGCTGTCACCAAGCGTCAATTTTCCAATGTGTTATTGGTCGCGTTTGTAATTTCTATTGCTGTCCACGCGTTACTGCTAATAATCCAGTTGCGCCATTCCCGTCTCGAAGCTCCGCTACAACAAAGCACTCGATTGTTTGTCGAGTTAAAACAGATTGTTGCTCCACCGATTAAATTAAAAGCGGAGCCAAAGGCGCTTACTGAAGATTCTTCTGTGTCGACAGCGGATGAAAAAAATCTAGTCACTTCTGATGAGTCTGAGGCTATCCAACCAGTATTATCTACTCGCTCTGAGGCGGAGCCTTTAAGAGAAGCCAAAGTTCGTGTAATCCAACCATTAACCACCGATGATCTGCGCGATATTGTGCAAAGTTCGATTGCTGAGCGAGATCAGAGTCCGGCTCCTCCGGGTGATATTGCAGCAAATGTATTTCACCCCGAACTGCGTAAGCGTTTACAAGAAGAGGCAAGCAAACCCAAGTTGAAACGGGTAGAGGATAAGGATGGACTTGAAAGCCATATTGATCCATCGGGTGCAACGATTGTTGATTTGGGTGGGGGTAGATGTTTGCGCTCACCACTAACCAAAGAGGGCGAGGCAAAAAATTGGTTTATGGTGTCCTGCGGCGGAAAAACTGAATCTGAGCAAATGATGGATCGCGTTAATCAGGAAGTGAAAGCGCGCTTTAAATAAAAAAGCCATGACGATTGCCATGGCTTTTTTGGTTTTGAAGCAATCCGATTTAATCAAATAAATTAGTCAGATTTTTTCGGGCGAAAGCTGGTTTTTTTGCCGTCGCGCTCACCAAAACGAGGCTTGTCACGATTGCCATCTCCGCGGTAACCGCCTTCACGTGAGCCGCCATCTCTTGGACCAAAGTCACGCTTTTGCTTGCGACCAAAATCATCGCCACCGCGTGGGCCGGTATCCAAAGTGATTTCCAGTGGGCGATTACGCACGCGCACTTTTTTCAGTTTGGCGATCACATCTTTAGAAATACCTACGGGCAGATCGACAGTAGAGAATTCATCGTGCAATTTGATGTGGCCAATGTAGCGGCTCTCAATACCTGCTTCATTTGCGATGGCACCAACGATGTCACCCGGGCGCGCTTCGTGATTGCGACCCACTTCAATGCGGTAGCGATCCATATTTTCGTCGCGCTCACGGCGCGGGCGATCTTCACGTCCACCGCGATCACGACCACCACGATCATCGCGGTCGCGATTGCCGCGATTGCCGCGGTCGTCGCGATCACGACTGCCGCGCTCTGGTTTTACATCGGTGAACTTCACTTGCAGTGGACGTTCACGTTGCAACAAGTAGGCAAGGGCAGAAGCGATTTGCTCTGGTGATACGTCATTTTTGTGGCTGTATTCAGCGAGCAAATCGTTAAAGAAACTCAGATCAGCTTGTTCAGCCAAAGTGGTAGTGATTTGTGCGGTGAATTGATCGATACGGTGTTTGGTAACAGTCGCGCCGCTTGGCAATTCCATCAAGGTAATTGGCTTTTTGGTTGCCTTTTCGATGGTGTAGAGCAAGCGTTTTTCGCGTGGAGCAACAAACAGGATTGCTTTACCACTGCGGCCAGCACGGCCAGTGCGACCAATACGGTGTACATAAGCTTCGCTATCGTAAGGAATGTCATAGTTCACAACGTGGCTTACGCGCTCTACGTCGATGCCGCGTGCGGCTACGTCGGTAGCGATGACGATATCCAATTTGCCGGTTTTCAAACGATCAATCGCGCGCTCACGCAATTGTTGGTTCATGTCGCCGTTCAATGCAGATGCAGAGTAACCGCGTGCTTCCAGTTTTTCAGCGAGTTCAACGGTTGCAGTTTTAGTGCGCACGAAAATAATCATGCCGTCGAAAGGTTCAACTTCCAGAATACGAGTCAGTGCATCCAATTTATTGGTGCCGCTAACCATCCAGTAAACCTGTTCGATATTTTCGCCGGTAGATTGAGTGCTGGCGATTTTGATTTCTTTCGCATCGCGCAAATAGTTGTCACACACTTTGCGAATTTCGCGCGGCATGGTGGCAGAGAAAAGTGCGGTTTGGCGCTCTGATGGCGTGTGCTCAAGAATCCACTCAACATCATCGATAAAGCCCATGCGCAGCATTTCATCTGCTTCATCGAGAACCAAACTTTTCAGGTTGTTCAGGTTGAGGCTGCCGCGGCGAAGGTGATCCATAACACGACCGGGGGTACCAACAACAACGTGCGCACCGCGCTTTAATTGACGCAACTGGCTAGTCATATCCTGACCGCCGTAAATTGGCAGAACATGGAAGCCGGGAATTTCGCTGGCGTATTTTTGGAAGGCTTCAGCTACCTGAATCGCGAGTTCGCGGGTTGGCGCCAATACCAGAATTTGTGGTTCGGCTTGATTGATGTCGATGCGCGACAACAAAGGCAATGCAAACGCCGCTGTTTTACCGGTGCCGGTCTGAGCCATACCGAGAATATCGCCACCGCCGAGCAGAACAGGAATTGCTGCTGCTTGAATGGGAGATGGCTGCTCGTAGCCAACTTTTTGGATGGCGCGCATTACGGGTTCAGAGAGGGCTAAATCGGAAAACAAAATAGGTTCAGACATGTAATAACCTGTGTTTAAACATAAAAATCGCACGCAAAATTACGTGATAACAGCGAGTTGCCGTATCCGTCTTTTTACGATGTGATTTTTATTGGTTTTTTAATGGGTGCTTGCGAAAACATTGCCGAATACACATTGGCAACAGTGAATGGGCAAGCACAATAAAGTGGGGGCGATGATCGGATCGCTACACGTATGAAGTCTACATACAGGGTTCGGCTGCGCGCAGTGATAACTCAGAGAGTCAGGGCACACTTGGTATCAAGTAAAGGCAGTCGTAAAAAGCGATTAAATCAACGAATTCCCGCGTAATCTGTCAGGCAGATCTGTTGCAATCCGTGAATAAATTATTCACATAACCGATTGCATATCAGCATCACCCCAGGGCAAGACATTCACGATCAAGAGAGGGGGGTTACTGAAAGTGCGCGGAGTATAGAGGCTTGTGGCTTTTAAGGCCAGTGAAATTTGAATTGCATCGCAAAATGGTGCTAAGTCTGCGTGTTTTATCGATAAATCAGCATAAGGCCATGTTGTTGATTGGAATGATTAATCGGACTCTGGTTGTTACGGGTGACGGGGTTTACACTCGCATCCTTCATAAGGAATTCGCTATGACTGAACGACACATTTCGACCACGGCGCTGGCGCGACTGATTAATAAAGAAAGCAAAGAGCTGTTTATCCTGCTGACCAGCGGTGGCTGGATCGTCAAGGTCGATAACCATTGGCAACTGACCGAGAAGGGCAAGTTCGAGGGTGGGATTTATGTCAATCACCCCAAATACGGTGAATACATCGCTTGGCCTGAATCGATCCAGAATCACCCTTTATTAAAGCTTTTACCCGAGGCGCCGCTGAGCGCGACTAATCTTGCGCATAAATGGAATCTTCCCGCGCGCTTAGTGAATTTACTTTTAGCTGAGAAGGGGCTGATTAAAAAACATATTCGCGGTTGGTTGCTATCGCCAAAAGGAAAAGCATTGGGCGGACAACAGCAAGAGGCGGAGTCAGGAATTCCATTTGTAACTTGGCCAGAGACAATTCTGGACGAGCCAGAGCTTATCGCGTTCATCATGCAAATTACTGGCGATGAAGGTTTGGATGGGCAAACAGCGCTCGATGGCCACAGCGTCAACAATGCCATGCAGCGCAGAATCAACAACTGGCTTTACCTCACTCGCGTTATCCATGCGCGCAATTACGCCTTGAACTGGGAGCAGGATTCAGCCATTGCGGATTTTTATGTCCCGGATGCAGAGCTGTGCATTGAGTGCTGGGCAGATGAATTGGCGCAGGAAAAAAATCGTGCGCAAATGATCGGCAATGAGCTGGCAAAAAACCAAGCCTATAAAAAGCACAAAGTTGATTACCTGGAATTTCGCGATGAAAATATTCATCAAGTCGATGACACACTGGCGCGCGAACTGCTGCGCCGCGGTGTTGCTGTTTATTAATTCAACCGATTCAGGAGTGCGTTATGGCAAGTGTATTTACCATGATTATGGAAGGAAAAATCCCCGGAAATTTTGTATGGAAAGACGATAAAGCAGTCGCTTTTTTGACCATTCAACCTATCCGCGAAGGGCATGTGTTAGTTATTCCGCGCGAAGAAATTGATCAGTGGAGTGATTTGCCAGTAGATCTAGCTGCACATTTAATGCAAGTCAGTCACAAAATCGCCAATGGACTAAAAGTGGCATATCCCGCAACTCGTGTCGGTTTGATGATTGCTGGGCTTGAAGTGCCGCACACCCATATTCATTTGGTGCCGATGGATTCGATGGATGATTTGAGTTTTGCCTTTGCCAAAAGCGCTGATGGCGCTGTGCTTAAACAAACAGCAGAAAAAATTCGTACCGTATTGGTGGAGCAGGGCTTTGTCGAGGCGAATATCTAATCTACACACTTTGCTACAAGCGCAGCCCGAAATTCTCTTCGGGCTTTTATTGCAAGAACCATTATTGCAAGAGCCATGAATTTATTAATTTCTCCAAATCCGCTGCTGTTTTGGCTCTCTACCGTCATCGCGCTGCCAATTTTATTATTGGCAATTCGCCACGCTCCTTGGCAGCAGGTGCTTGCTAGTCAGCCCCGTCAACACGTCTTGTTTGCCACTATTTTGGCGCTCGCACTCTTGTGGCTGTTGCAGGTGTCGATACGCGATACTCTGGCGATACATCCATTGCTGATGACAGTTACGACTATGGTGTTTGGCTGGAGCCTTGCCACTGTGATTGGTGCTCTGGCTTTGGTGGCGTTGGAGTTTTATCAAATACCCATGCATGCCCTGCGCGTGGATTGGGATGTCGCCGTTGCGCAGTTTAACCTGATGACGCTACCGGTAGATTTTTGTTTGAGTGTCGCTGTACCTGTGGGTTGGGCGTGGTGTGTGCTCTGGCTAGTTGATCGCTGGAAGTTTAAAAACCCGTTTACCTATTTCTGGGGTGTCGGCTTTTTTGGCGCTATGGTCAGTTGTATTTGGCTGGGGCTTGCTGCGCTTTTATTGTTCGCAATTACCGGTAGCGAAGTTCAGCTGACGACAACAATCGAACACTTTATTGTTTTCGTGTTGATGACTTTCCCCGAAGGTTTTGTGAATGGCCTTATCGCTACTGTGATGACGGTGTTGTATCCCGATATGGTCAAAACCTACCGCGATGATTGGTATCTCAAAGATTAGCGCTGCTCAAAAAGTCGATTTTCTCCTCTCTGTGCGATTCATTTTTGGGTTATTTCTGACCCTTTCTTACTAAATAAAACCCTCTGTTTTAGCTTAGGGTTCACTTCACCCGTTAAACCGAACTGGCAGCTTTCTGGGCTTTTAGGTGGTTTAGGTAACCTTACTTATTTAGCTCTTTGAGAATTCTTTAGACTTTTTCGTTTCTACGGATTTTATAAAAAATCTATATTATTCATTGGGTTATCTATAGGGTCATTTTTTTGTCGAAACTGAATCGGCGCATTTTTAGTGTTGGGGCAAAGTGAGGCGACAGCAATTGGGTGGCGCGTGAATATGCATTCACCCAATAAGAGCGACATCTCTAACTAGATCGCTTAAAGCAAGACCACGCCTAGCTGAGCCATAACCAATAGCCATTAAAAATGTCCGAGGAGGACGGTGTTATGTTCATAAAATCAAGATTGTCGATGGCAGTGTTAGCCGCCATGACTTCGACACTGGCGCTGGGTAGTGCGCAGGCGGCAGATTCAAGTGCCGATGAAAATCTGGAAGAGGTGGTTGTAACCGGTATTGCTGGCAGTTTGATGCGCAGTATAGATAAGAAGCGAAATTCGGATCTGATATCCGACAGTATCACAGCAGAAGATCTGGGCAAGTTTCCCGACAACAATATTGCCGACTCCTTGCAGCGTGTTCCTGGCGTAGCAATTGACCGCGCCGGTGGGGAAGGGCGCTTTGTGAGTATTCGTGGTCTGGGGCCAGATTTTACCGCTGTGCTAATCAATGGCCGCTCACCAGCGACCGAAAACGAAGATCGCGCCTTCAGTTTCGATACCCTCGCATCTGAATTGGTGCGCACGGTTGATGTATTCAAAACCTCCAATGCCGGACTGAAAGAAGGTGGCTTGGGCGGAACCATTAATATCGTTACCGCTCGCCCGTTTGATTTTGACGGTTTGCATGCGGCAGGCAGTATCAGGGGCATGTATGAAGAGAATAGTGGAGATACCAGTCCACAGGCTTCTTTTGTTATTAGCAATACATTCAATGATGAAAAGTTTGGCGTCCTCGCGTCTGTGACATATCAGGAACGCTCTGCCGCAAAATACACCGTTGAAAACGAACACATCTCGAAAACAGTAGAAGAACCCTTTTTGAATTTCACCAATCCATCGCAAGGGTGGGCTGGTGGTTATGCCTACTCGGGCGATGGCTTGGAAGAAGATACCTATCGCATCCAAAGTTTGTACGCCGGTATTACCAATGAAACCCGCGAGCGCATTGGCGGCAATTTGGTGCTGCAATTACAAGCGACTGATGACCTTGTATTAACCGCCGACATTATTCACTCCAAGTACGACACTTCCACCTCCAAATATTCTACTGGCTCCTACATGTGGGCTCCGACCTTATCGCCGCTCAATCAGGTTGATCAAAACGGTTTCTACAATGTGATCAATCACGGTTACGACGCAGGCTACAACATCACCGGTTATGCACATCTGCTGACGACTACTGAACGTCCGACTGAATCCAATGTGGGCGGTCTTAATGCGGCTTGGGATATTTCTGACGAGTGGAAAATGATCGCGGATATTTCCATGTCCGATGCGATTCTCGATAACCGTGGCTTGGATCGCTTGTACATCGTGGAGTTTTTGGATAGACCCGGTTACATCATGACTTCCAATGGTGGAATCCCCACTCTTGAATATGCAGACCCAGCGGCGATTACTCCGGAAATGGGCAGCCAAAATATGCAAGATTTGCGCGCGCGCATAAATTCAAATGACGGCGTCTACAACAAAGCCAAAAACCATGAGTTCAAATTGGATTTCGAATGGTCGCCAATCGATTCATTCCTCTCGCAAGTAAAATTTGGTGCAAATAATACTGTTGCTGAAAAAGCGACCGAATACTGGCAGACACCTGATTTGATTCGCCGTATGTATCATGGTCTCGCAACACAACAAGTCATGGATACCGATTCAGTCATTAAAGGCGTGTTAAAGCCCGGTAATGTATTTGGTGGATTAAATGGCGATGTCTACATGATCGATCCAGTTGCTTATCGCAATTGGATGGCAGAAAACATCGATGGCCGCACTCGCGCTGATACACCGGCAGGTATTGCTTCAAAAGAGGCGTTCATCGCGAATGGAAACAGTTGGGATGCGGTTAAATCCAACGACTCTTCTACTATCGAAGAAGACGTCACTTCATTCTATTTAGAGGGCGCAGCAGACACCGAAGTTTTCACCATGCCACTGCATTTATCTGCTGGCGTGCGTTACACAGATACTTCGTTAACCTCATCCGGTACTACACAAGTATTGGTTGGGCTTGAGCGTGAAGCTGCTGAACCAGGTAGGCCACCATCGCCTTGGTTAGTGCAACAATATGCGGATGAAGCAGGTACCGCAGTGGCGATGCAAAATGAATACGACAACTGGTTGCCATCGCTGAATGCGCGCCTCGAAGTCACCAATGATTTTTATATTCGCGCTGCCTATAGCGAGACATTAACTCGTCCGACTCTAACCGCTTTGGCTCCATACACCTCGTATCAGACAACGACAACCTCAGTTCGCACTGCGCGCGGTAATAATCCGAACCTCAAGCCGTTTGTCTCGCAAAATCTGGACTTATCATTTGAGTACTACTATGGCGATGCAAATATGTTTGCTGTGGCCCTGTACAAAAAAGACATCGACGATTTTATCGTGACCATGAGTTTGCCAGAAACAATAGACAGCATTGTTGGTGTTGAAGACCCGGTGTGGAAAACCTTCACGGTTACTCGTCCACAAAACAGTGAGTCAGCCACTATTGAAGGTGCCGAGATTAACTGGACTCATGTGTTTGATAACGGCTTCGGTTTATCCGGTAACTACACCTTTGTGAACAGTAATGCCTCTCTCAGTGCTGCAGGTGCAGTACAAACATTTGCGTTGCCGGGAATCAGTGACACAGGAAATGCGAGCGTTTTCTACGATAGAGATGGCCTGCAACTACGTGTTGCCTATAACTATCGCACTGAATTTCTCGGCCGTGTATCTAATGGTCCAAGCAGCGAACCAGTTCACTATGACGACTACGGTACAGTCGATGTCAGCGCAAGTTATGACGTAACAGACCGTATCACCTTGTTTGTCGAAGGTAGCAACGTCACCGGTGAAACTGTGGACAAATATGGCCGCTACGAAAACCAATTTATTGGTTTCGAAGATACAGGTGCACTCTACACCTTTGGTCTGCGCGCCAAACTTTAATATTTTTCTCGTCATGTCTCCCGTTTTGCCCGGCTCCGGCCGGGCCTTTTTACGTTTGTCTGAAATTAATGTTCAGCAGATATAAAAATGAATACGCCAACATTTATGAATATGTGATCTCTGATTTTTCAGGGGTTGTAGTGAGGTTAAAAATAATGATGAAAAAATTAATAGTAGGTTTTTACTTAGCGCTTTTAGCTGTAAATGCCTTTGCCAATTTTTCCAGTGGTGATCTAAAAAAAATAGGTGATAACGCTGAATTACGCTTTGCAACGGTAAGTAACTTTAATCAGGAAGGCACTTTTGATGCTTTGTTTAGCGTAAGCAACAATTCCGGCGTTGCTTTACCTAAAGGAAAATCGGACTGGAAAATATACATACACTCGGTAAAACGAATCCTTTCTACACCCTCATCAGAGTTTACCTTTAAACATTTACAGGGTGACCTTTATGAGTTTTCGCCTACGGAAAAATTTCCTGGTTTAAAGTCTGGCGAGAAATTCATTTTCCCCTACAAGGCTCGTGGTCATATCGTAAGTTATAGCGATTTTATGCCGCGTGCTTTTATAGCAGATGCAGCTGGCGATTCAGCAGTGTTTGCTAATACGGACACTGAAAATTTTGAGCAGTTTGTTGACCCCTTTGAAAAGCCAGAGCAGCAATTGCGTTTTAATGTGCCTAAAGACCGTTATGGGTTCGTGACGACTGAAACACGGTATAAAGCAAATGAAGCGATAAATGAATTTGTCGCGTCTGCAGATTCCGTAAAAATTATACCCACACCCAAGCAGGTAACTTATAGCAAAGGCAGTGCAAAGATCGACTCATCGTGGAGTATTGTTGAGATTGGTGGTCTCGCATTTGAGGCTGAATATGTACAGAAGAAACTAGCTGATTCGGGTTTATCAATCGCCACACAAGTGAATGCAATTGTTCCGAAAAACAAGGTGATTGCACTGACGATCGATAAAAAAATCACCTCCCCTGAAGCCTACGAGTTAAATATTACCAGCGAAAAAGTTGCTATTTCAGCTGGTACACCTGCAGGTGTTTTTTATGCGGTGCAAAGTTTTCTTGGCTTGTTGCCCATGGAAGCGGCTAGTGTTTTAGCGGTTCCTGCTATTCGTGTATTTGATGAGCCGCGTGCGCAATGGCGTGGTATGCATTACGACCTTGCGCGCAACTTTCATGGTAAAGATGCTGTGTTAGAGCTGGTTGAGCAGATGGGTCGCTATAAGCTCAATAAGCTGCATTTGCATATGACGGAAGATGAAGGCTGGCGCATAGAAATTCCCGGCTTGCCTGAATTAACCGAAGTGGGGGCTTTCCGCTGCTTTGACTTAACGGAAACCCAATGTTTGATGTCGCAATTGGGTAGTGGCCCAAATAAAAACTCCGTTGGAAATGGTTATCTTACTGCGACTGATTTAACCGATATTGTTAAATATGCTGCGCAGCGCCACATTGAAGTTATTCCTGAAATTGATATGCCCGGCCATTCTCGCGCAGCGATTAAATCCATGGAGGCGCGCTATAAAAAGTTATTGGCGCAAGGCAAAAAATCTGAAGCAGAACAGTATCTGCTAAGTGACCCTCAAGATAAATCGCAATACTTAACCGTGCAAAGTTATTCCGACAACTCCGTCAATGTCTGCCTTCCATCTACCTATGCTTTCATTGAAAAAGTCACCTACGAACTGCAGCAAATGTATCGCAAAGCTGGCCAAAAATTGAATGTGTTTCATATGGGCGGCGATGAGGTAGGTGTTGGATCATGGACAGCTTCACCAGCGTGCGATCAGCTATTTGCAGCTAACGAAAATGATATTGCCGGTGTTGCTGATTTGAAACCCTATTTTGTACAGCGTGTTTCCGAGATTACCAGCAAACGTGGCTTGGATTTAATGGGCTGGGAAGATGGCCTGATGTACGACCCTAATAACACCTTCAATCGTGAACTGCTATTGAACAAACGTGTTATTGCAAATGCGTGGGACAATATTTGGGAAGCAGGCGTAGCTGATCGCGCGCATCGACTGGCCAACAATAATTACGATGTGGTTATTTCTGGCGCTACGCATTTGTATTTTGATCATCCCCATGAGGCGAGCGCCGGCGAGCGCGGTTATCACTGGGCTACTCGCTATACCGATCTGGCAAAAGTATTTTCTTTTATGCCTGACAACCTTTACGCCAATGCCGACAGAACATTTATTGGTGATGAAATTACCAACTTGAATGGTTTAGTTGGTCGCATGTTGCCTCCCTTACAAAAACCTGAGCATGTATTGGGAATACAGGGGCAAGTGTGGACTGAAACTATCCGCACCAAAGAGCAATTGCAGACCATGATTTTTCCTCGCGTCATCGTATTGGCAGAACGTGCTTGGTTTAAAGCTGAGTGGGAGGGTGATACTCCTAACATCAAAGAGCGTGATACCGCATGGCGCGAGTTTGTATCAGTTTTGGTCAATAAAGAATTACCGCGTTTGGAACAGTTGGGTGTTACATTTTATTTGCCGCCACCAGGAGCTGTTCGAGTGAATCATACGTTTAATGCAAATACCTCTTTACCGGGATTGCTAATTGAATTTAGTCGCGACAAAGGCAAAAGCTGGGAAGCCTATCAAAAGGGGAGTGAAGTTGGGAGTGAGATTGGTAATGACGCCATTTTGTTGCGCAGCCGATTAAATTCCCAGGTCAGTACTACAGCGACATTGAACTAATGAACGGCATGAATTTATTAATTAATTCGGTAAGGTTTTTGGCTATGTTTAAAAAAATACTGTTTGTATTATTTTGTATCAGTCTTGGTGCTTGTGGCGGCGGTTCAGGGGCAGTGAAGAGTGGTGGTGAAAATTATGTTTCTGCTAGTTCAATCAGCGCATCTACTGTTTCTGCTGAATCATCCAGTCAGGCTTCTGTGGTTTCGTCGGTAGCTTTGAGTTCATCTTCTGCATCTTCATCAAATGAAGCTGGGGAAGTCTATGGCTTGTATGTTTCTCTACATATGGGGCGAGACGATCAATTGTTAGGCAATGCTGAGCGTGAACAACAATTTATTAATTTTGTTCGCGATGGCGGTTTCAGCTATTTAATTTTCTATGAATTGGAAGGGCTGAACCCCTCATCTGCAAAAGCCCAGCAATTTGCTTCGCTTGTGAGTCGGGCAAAGTTGACTGCGGGAGTTACCCAGGTTGGCGCGGCATTAGGGGATGCCAGTGAGGCTGATACGGTTGTCGCTTACAACAATAATCGCCCGGCATCAGAACGTATTGATGTATTGAATGTCGAATACGAGTTTTGGAACAAGCCTGATCGCAAAACAGCGTTTGCTACAACTATTTCAATGCTGGAGCGTTTTAGAGCAGTTGCTTCTGCTAATCAACTAATGACCGAAATTTATATTGGTTGGATCGAAGAGGCAGAAGCTGCTCCTTTAGCTAATGTAACGGATCGAATTCTGGTGCATTTTTATCGCCCAAATGATGTCAACATTGTAAATTTTGGTATTGAACGCCTTGAATGGTTGTCTACCGCAAGCCGTAAAGTAAAAATAGTGCCGATTTTTTCTAATGAAGGCCCAAATAATACTAATGATCTTCCATTTATGGGGTGCTGGTTAGAAAAAAATCCGCATCAGCAGGCTTATACATCCTGGAAGGCACAATACGATGCGCTTGATAAACCTTGGCAAGCGAATATTGAGGTCGTTGGTTCAACCTGGTTCGTTTATGATAAGTTTTTAGACGTAGGTGCAAGCACAAGTGGTTGCACTGAATGATTAAATAATGGCGAGAGTATGACGGCAATAGAAGCACAGCACGAACAGGAACAGCTACAAAATTCCGCGAGTATTGCACTTATAAATGGCAACTATCAGGAAGCTTATACGATTTTAACCAGCGCGGTTAAACAATATCCTGATTGTGCTGGCTTCTATTTTTTACTGAGTCGAATCGCGTATGAATTTAAAAATCATCTAAAGGAAGCAGAAAAATTAACTATCGCTTATCAGCTGGAGCCGGAAAATCTTAGATATGGAGTTTATCTGGCTCGCGCGCAAGTACTTTCAGGTAATACGAGCGATGCAGTGTATTTACTATCGCGCGCCCAGCGCACGCCAATTCAGAATGTAGAAATATTGGATGTGATGGGCGTTAGCTACAATCGCCTTTGCATGTACGAGCAAGCAGCCGAATGTTTTAAACGAGCAATTTCACTCGGAAACGTGCATGCCGGTGTGTATTTTAATTTGGCTTCATCGTTAAAGTTTTGCGGTGATTTTTCTGGCGCGCGCGATGCTTATGAAAATGCAATCGCACTGAAACCGGATTATTTCAAGGCCCATGCAGCGTTAACCAGTCTCGGTGGTATTACCCCAGAAGTGAACCATATTGAGCGATTGCGTGAACTTCTGCCTAAGGCAGCAGATCCTGACGACAGTTTATGCATCGCCCATGCACTTTCAAAAGAATTGGAATCACTCAAGCGCTTTGATGAATCAGTCGAGGTGCTTGCGCAAGCGAAGCAAAAAAAGAGTCAACAAATTGCTTATCATTTTATGCGCGATCAGGATACTTTCGACAGCCTGAAACGTCACTTTTCATCAAAGCCAATGACATTGACTAATAGCTATGCAAAGGAGCGGGCTATTTTTGTTGTGGGTATGCCTCGTACAGGAACCACGTTGGTAGAGCGAATTATTTCAAACCATAGCGATGTGGCAACAGGTGGAGAACTTTACAACTTTTCGGTCGCGTTAAAACGCATTATCAAATCTAGCAGCAATGAGTTTATTGATAGCGGTTTTCTCGGCCGCTTGGCTGAAGTGGATCGTGCGTTGCTGGGGCGTAATTATATTGCGAGCACAGAGTATTTGTTGTCAGGAAAGCGCTTTCTGGTGGACAAACTCCCATTAAATGTTCTCTATGCGGGTTTAATTATTGAGGCGTTACCTGAAGCGAGAATTATTTGTTTGGATCGCAATCCACTCGATACGATTGCAAGTAATTATCGCCAGCTATTTAGTTTTCATGATTCGACTTTTGGTTACTCGCTCAATTTGGAAGATGCCGCGCGCTATTATGTTGAGTTTAAGCACTTGACTGATTGGTGGCGGAAGCTATATCCGAACAATTTTTATGTTGTTAATTACGAGTTATTAGTTACAGAACCACAGCAAGAGATTGCTAAGCTGCTGGCTTTTTGTGGGTTGGATTGGGAAGACGCTTGTTTGGAGGTAGAGAAAAATAATAAGCCCGTTGCTACCGCAAGTGCAGTACAGGTGCGCCAGCCAATATCAGCTGCAAGTGTAGGGCAGTGGAGGCACTATGCTGCTTATCTTGAGCCTGCAATTGCCATATTGACTGATGCTGGAATTCCTGTTGAGGTCTAGGGGCCGCTTGGCGCTGAGTTAATCTTCCAATACAAATCCAATATTACTCTTGCGCAAAATGTGCTTTGCGCAAGGCATCGCGGCGAAATTCTGTAGGTGAAGTTCCCGTCAGGCGTTTAAAAAAGCGCTGAAAGGCGGATTTACTGTTAAAGCCTGACTCCAGCAGAATATCCATAATTGTCATGTCTTTATATTTTTCATCGGCAAGATAGCGTTTTGATTCTTCTATTCGATAGGAATTAATAAATTCAAAAAAGTTGGTGCCGAATGCTTTGTTAATGGCAAAGGATACATCGCGATAGGGAACACCAATTTTTGCAGAAAACTGCTCTACATTGAGGCTCTGATTCAAATAGAGCTTTTGATTCACAATACCATCCATAATCTTATTGATAGTCGAATCTAACGGTTTGGTATCTGCAGCGATTAACTCTTTAGGGTCTTCAAACTCTTCCTCTTCCTTGGTGGTGGTGAGGTTTTGTGCGTGTGAGATGCTGTAGTAGAAAAGTGCGATTAATAGAATGAAGTTCAGATAGTTGTCTGTTACACCGAAGGGTAGGCGATACAAATAAGCGAGAACACTTAGCGATAAGGTCCAGATTCCTGCCAGTACAAATCCCAAGGTTAAATAATATAGCCACCATAGAGCGGTTTCATTGACATCCGAGTGCTGTTGGCGAAGCGTTTTGTGGTAGTTCCATACCGTAAGCGTTGCAGCAATAAAATAGCCAAGTGGGATGATTTTTAGTGAATACCAAAGGCTGTCGATGACTTGATAGAGAGCTGCATCCATTCCAAAGGTATCGAGCTTAAGGCGATTAATATCAATATCAAACGAAAAAATTATCCCTATAGCGGCGAGCATAGGTATCAGGTGCAATAGATGGATGCGCTTAAGTTGAAAGCTTTCTTCGGTAATGCTGCGCACGTAAAACAGCAGGAGTGGTGCTTTGAGGAGCATTGAGCTGCAATAAAAATAAGGAACCAGCGTGGAGCTGAATGCTGTTTGTGGAATGTATTCATTCCAGATCAGCATGATGCCGATATCAGCAAAAGCGAGACTTAAAAAGAAGCAGGCTAATAGCGCTTTGGTGAGTTTTTTCTTGGCAGGTAATATGGGTTGGAATAACGCGAGAATTAAACTCAATCCAATTGCGAGAATTAAAATAATATCGTTGAAATTGAAAATAGGAGTAATCATTAATGCTTAGCCCGACCTGAACACTATGGTGACTGTGTCACCATAGTACATCAAGTTTGGCGCTTAAACTTAGCTCATTCCTATTAAGGTTCCGATTCCCAATAAAATAAATAATCCGCAGGCAATCTTGTGTGCGATGCCCAATGGCATTTTATCCATAAGCCACTTACCCGCAAAAATAACCGGCACATTTGCGAGCAGCATGCCGAAAGTTGTACCTGCGATGACTGCCATTGTCATCCACATATCTGCGCTGAATTTCGCCGCTAAAATGACGGTGGCGATTTGCGTTTTATCGCCAATCTCGGCAAGAAAAAATAATACGAGTGTGGCAACGAATGGACCGTAGTTTGCGAAGCGGCCCATTTCATCGTCTTCTTTATCCGGGATTAATAACCACAGACCAATGGCAATGAAACTGCCGCCAACAATCCATTTGATCCACTCTGCAGGAATAACATCCGCAAGTACTGCGCCTAGCCATGCAGAGAGGGCGTGATTGACCAAGGTGGCGACTAAGACTCCAAGGCTAATGATGTAAGGGCGACCATAGCGCGCCGCGAGAAATAGGGCGAGCAGCTGGGTTTTATCGCCTATTTCAGCAATAGCGACGGCAAATGTTGAGCTGAGGAATGCTTCCATTATGGTTACCTTGGCGGGATGAATAACAAGAGATACAGCCACAGTCCCGCCGGGGCTGCAGTGGTATCTCAGGTCTCATCAATCCGATGTGCGCATTAGATGCGACAGAGGACGCTTTTGCCATGCCATGTAGGGTTTAAAAACCGGGCAAGTTTGTTGACAAAAGCGCTCAGCGATTAGCAATCCAAGATCGCAGGCTAGAGCAGATTACTCCCCCGAGAGAGTGCGGGCATTATAAGCAAGAGTATTTCTGACGACAATTCTAAAAATCCCATCTGAGCCAATTGTTTGACTGGTAGTTTGCTTTTATTGATTTAACTTGCTGATTATTAAGAGAAAAATTAGTTGGCATTGCGATTGCAATTATTCCTGTAGATTGGTCGGTTACGCCAAAAGTCCGTTGTTTTATTGACGGTATTGCTGAGCGTGAGTGGCGTAAATAAGAATCAGGGGTTTTTATGACGCAAGCAGTTTCCAATGTAATCAGAGTCGGGAGTGCGATTAAGGCGCGTGCCGGTCTATTGGCTGCAGATCAGGGTGAGCTTCAAGCGGCGCCACTGCCGACAGATAAAGCGATTACCGGGAAAGGTCAGGATTTAAAAAGCGCGTTTGAGCTTTTTAACCAGATGTCGGTACAGCTGGCGGACTCTTATCACTTATTGGAAAACCGTGTTGCAGAATTAAATGAAGAACTGTCCAGCCTCAGTGATCGTCGGTTGGAAGAGTTGGCCGAAAAAGAAAAGTTGGCCAATCGCCTTGAGAGCTTGCTCAATTTTTTGCCCGGCGGCGTGGTAGTGCTGGATTCGTCAGGCCGTGTTTCTGAATCAAACCCAGCGGCGATTGATTTGTTGGGTGAGCCTTTGCAGGGTGAGTTGTGGCGCGATGTGATTGTTCGCAGCTTTGCTCCGCGCCAAGGCGATGGGCATGAAGTGTCTTTGCGCGATGGTCGTTTGATCAGTATTCAAACCCGTAATTTGGGCGCTGATGGCCAAATTATTTTGCTCACCGATCAAACCGAAACTCGCCGTTTGCAAGGTGAGCTAAGTCGCCATGAGCGTTTATCTGCACTCGGGAAAATGATGGGCGCATTGGCACATCAAATTCGTACTCCGCTGTCATCGGCGATGTTGTACGCCGGTCATTTATGTAGCGGAAAACTGGATGAAGTTCGCCGTCAACAATTCTCGGAAAAAATTCTCGGGCGTTTGAACAACATCGAACGTCAAGTTCAAGACATGCTGTTTTACGTCAAAGGCGAATTGGCACTGAACGATGTGATCAGCGTGGCTGAATTGCAAGCCTCGCTGGCAGAGGCAATGGAAGTTCCGCTAATGACCAGTGAATCCACTTGCGAGTGGGTAATAAATTGTCGCGAGCAATATATTCAATGCAATCGCGAAGCATTAATTGGCGCCTTGTTAAATCTGGTGAATAACGCGATTCAAGCGGTAGATCGCAAGGCAAGTTTGCGCATTGAATTTAATCAATTTCCGCAAGCACTTAATGATCAATCAGTGAGTTCTGATGAGCCGCGCTTATGGATTCGTGTGTGCGACAAAGGCCCAGGCATGCCTGCGGAATTATTGTCTAGCGTTGGCGATTTATTTGTCACCACCAAAGCACAAGGCACTGGCTTGGGATTAAGTGTGGTGAAAGCGGTTGCGCGCGCGCACCACGGAAAATTTTTATTGCAATCAACATTAGGCAAGGGGACTTGTGCAAGTCTGCTGCTGCCTTTTGCGAACTTTTCATCTTAGGGGAATCATCATGGCCTTGGCATTGCAACAAGCTGAATTTGAAAGCGCAATCAAGATATTGGTCGTTGAGGATGACAATAATCTTCGCGAAGCATTAACAGATACGCTGCAATTAGCAGA
Organism: Cellvibrio chitinivorans; assembly: GCF_035117775.1. Classification (NCBI taxonomy): domain Bacteria; kingdom Pseudomonadati; phylum Pseudomonadota; class Gammaproteobacteria; order Cellvibrionales; family Cellvibrionaceae; genus Cellvibrio; species Cellvibrio chitinivorans. Next base: position 596,037 of record NZ_JAYKKN010000002.1, on the reverse strand, counting down.
TTATTCTGTGATTGCCGTAAACAGCGGCGAAGAGGCGCTCAAGCAGTTGGCGCTCTATGGCGATATCCGCATGATTGTTTCCGATGTCAATATGGGCGCAATGAGTGGTCATGATTTATTGCGCAATGTGAAGCAGGAATACCCCCAAATTCCGATGATGTTGATTACTGCTTACGCGAGCATTACTGAATCTGTTGATGCGATGAAGCAAGGCGCAGTTGATTATTTGGTTAAACCTTTTGCGCCGCAAACTCTGGTTGAAACTGTGGCGCGCCATTTAGGTGTTGCACAAATTTCCGGTGATGAGCCGGTCGCAATGGCCCCATCGAGCAAACAGCTTTTGCAACTTGCGCGCCGCGTTGCGCAATCAGATTCTACTGTTTTAGTTGTTGGCGAGTCGGGCACTGGTAAAGAAGTGCTTGCGCGCTATATTCACGATCATTCTGCACGTCGCAATCAACCTTTTATTGCCATTAACTGCGCGGCGATTCCAGAAAATATGCTGGAAGCCATGTTGTTTGGCCACGAAAAAGGGGCATACACCGGCGCGCACACCAGTAGCCCGGGTAAATTTGAACAGGCTAATGGCGGCACTTTATTGCTCGATGAAATTTCCGAAATGGATATTGGCCTGCAAGCAAAATTGTTGCGCGTATTACAAGAGCGCGAAGTAGAGCGCTTGGGTGGTCGCAAAACCATTAAATTAAATGTGCGTGTGATTGCAACATCCAACCGCGATATGCGCAGTGAAGTGGTTGCCGGAAAATTCCGCGAAGACTTGTATTACCGTTTAAGTGTGTTGCCACTGCAATGGTCGCCGCTGCGTGACCGTATGGAAGATATTATCCCTCTGGCCGAAAAGCTTTTGCAGAAACACGCACACAAACAAAATCGCCGCGGCGTAAATTTGTCGGCATCTGCGCAGCAAATGCTGCTTGCTTACCCTTGGCCGGGCAATGTACGCGAGCTGGATAACATCATGCAGCGCGCATTGATTTTACAGGAAGGGCGCTCAATTCAAGCGGAAGATTTAGGCTTGGGTGGTGGTGCCTATTCACAAAGCCCGGTTCACTACAGCCAAAAACCAAATTTGTTAGAGGCGGCACAAGCGATTAACCCCGTTGCAGAGTTTGATGCAAATGAGTCTGCGTTTGCCGCACAAGCATTCGCACGCGCCAGTCAATTTTCTGTCGCCAGTCTGCCGGTTGATAATATTGCCTTGATCAGTAATCAGCCTGTGCATCATTCATCGCTGAATAATCCAGCATTGGGGAATGACCTCAAGCAACGCGAATACGAAATTATTATGAACACCCTGCGCAATGAGCGCGGCAGTCGCAAAAATACCGCCGAACGTTTGGGGATTAGCGCGCGCACACTGCGTTACAAAATCGCGCGCTTGCGTGAAGAGGGATATGAAATCACTGAGTGAGATTTGTTGGTGATGTTAATTGCAAATGTCGCCCAGTTTTTGCTGGGCGATATTATTTGAAGTGCTTGATCGTTTTGCGATAAAGGTAGCGATTGTTAATGCAAATATTCAAACTCGTATTCGCAGGTTTCCCGTTGTAGTCTTTTTGCTTCCTGTTTCTCTTCCAGTTTGCGGCGACATTCCATGTTGCGGCGTATTTGTTGTCTCTTCCCTTTTGAAATCACGACATCGGCGATAAAACTGGCCATGGCGCTGTCAATCAATTCCTGTTCACTCAGTGTGATCATATCGGACATGAAAAACTCCTTGGGCTGAAAACTTGAGAACCTGAAAGCTGGCTAGATCCTAGGAGTTGTGAGTGACAGTTCGATGAAGCAATGACGACAAAATGATTAATGTTTGTGCAGTTGTTTCTTCAAATTAAGGCAAGCGATTGCCGTGCGGCAAAGGTTGGCCTGTTTTGTGCAAAATCCCCTGCAAAGACGTATTTGGCAGCCTAAATGCCAATTTATTGTCAGTCTCATTAGTCTGAATAAAACACATCGCAAATGATTGCTGATGTTGTAGGTGAGGGGGTCGTTATGACAGATCGTGTAGATATCAGCCGTTTACTGGGCGATATGCGCAGTTTAAAAGCGCAAACCCAGGCATTTCAGCGCCCACAGGGTGTTGGTGATACGCCTGCCGGTATGCGTAACCTTGGCGCTGTGCCAGTTGAAGGCACCACCAAGTCCCCCAGCTTTGGCGATTTAATGACGCAGGCCGTTAATAAAGTGAACGATGTGCAAAAGACATCTAACGCTATGGCGGATGCTTACGAGCGAGGTGTGGCGGGCGTGGACATTACTGATGTGATGATCGCCTCGCAAAAAGCCTCGGTGTCTTTTCAAGCGATGGTGCAGGTGCGCAACAAGTTGGTTGATGCCTATCGCGATGTTATGAACATGCCAATCTAACGGCGTATTTTTAAAACGTTTTAGCTCAACGAGTTACGTCTAAAAATTTTTAAGGTGTTGAGATTATGGCTACTAATGCCGCTTCTGAAACTGAAAATTTACCAGCCCAGTCAAAATTGGGTGGCGATTTTTTAGAGGGATTAAGCAACCTTAATTTGCTGCGTCAAATCGGTTTGATGATCACACTCGCCGCAAGTGTGGCGATTGGTTTTGCGATTGTGATGTGGATGCAGGGCGATGATTACCGTCCGCTCTATGGCCGCATGGATAATCTTGATGCCGCTAACGTGGTTGATGTACTTGAGCAAAATCAAATCAATTTTAAAGTCGATCAAAACAGCGGCGCGATTTTAGTTGCTAGCGAAGATGTACACATGGCGCGTTTGAAACTCGCCGAATTTGGTTTGCCATCAAGCTCCACGCAAGGCTTTGAGTTGATGGATCAAGAGCAGCCATTAGGCACCAGCCAGTTTATGGAAAATACTCGCTATCAGCGCAGTATTGAAGGGGAATTAGCGCGCACCATCACCAGTATTACCAGTATCCGCAGCGCGCGCGTGCATTTGGCAATTCCGAAAAAAACCGTGTTTGTGCGCGATGCTGCAAATCCAACCGCGTCAGTTTTTGTTGAAGTGTTTGCCGGAAGAACCGTTGAGGCAGCACAAGTAAAAGCGATTATGAATTTGGTGGCTTCATCCGTGCCCGGTATGAAAATGGCCGATGTGACTGTTGTTGATCAACACGGTAATTTGATTTCGACCGGCGACGACAATACCGATCTGATCATGGCGGCAAAACAGCATCAATATTCGCAAGAAGTTGAGAGCAGTGTAATCAAACGCATTAACAGTATTCTTGAACCAGTTGTCGGCGGCGGAAAATTCCGCGCTGAAGTGAGTGCGGATATTGATTTTACAGCGGTAGAACAAGCGGCAGAAACTTTTAACCCTGATTTGCCTGCAATTCGCTCTGAGCAAACCTTGAATGAAACTCGTCGCGCGGGCGATGTGGCCGCTGGTATTCCTGGCGCGCTCACCAATCAGCCTCCGGGAACTGCAGAAGCGCCTGAGCAAATTGACCCCGCTACTGGTCAGCCTGTCGCACCGGCAGAGCCAACGAATAATCGCGAGCAGGCAACACGCAATTACGAGTTGGATCGCACCGTTAGTTATACCAAACATCAGCAGGGCACATTGAAACGTTTGACTGTCGCTGTTGTTGTTGACGATAAAGTTGTCATGAATGCAGATGGCACCCAAACGCTGGTGCCTTGGACTGAAAACGAATTGGAACGTTTGTCTATACTGGTTCGTGATGCCGTTGGTTTCAGCGCAGTGCGTGGCGATAGCGTCAATGTTTTGAATTCTCCCTTTGCGAATCGTGTCGATACTTCTTCGGTAGGTGCGGAATTGCCTTGGTGGGAGATTTGGGTGATGCCATACATTAAACACATCGCCAGTGTGTTGATTATGATGTTGATCGTATTTGGTTTGCTGCGCCCCATGTTTAAAAGTTTGGCTAAGCAAGGTGGAGCATATGCCGAGCAGGAAGAAGCTCGTCAGTTGGCAGCCTTGGAGGCTGCAGGTGCTGGCGGTTTGGATGGTATGTCTGATGAAACCGTAACGCTCACTGGTGGCCACGCGCTTCTGTTGCCAAGTCCGGAAGAAGGTTACGAGGCACAATTGAATGCAATTAAAGGCTTGATTGCCGACGATCCCGGTCGTGTGGCGCAAGTAGTAAAACAATGGATAAATCGCGATGACTGATGCTAACGATAAAGCGGTTGAAAAACCCAAGCTGAAAATGCGCCATGTAGATCAGGCGGCGATTTTATTGATGTCGCTGGGCGAGGCGGATGCAGCTGAAATTCTGAAACACATGGGGCCAAAAGAAGTACAGCGCATTGGCGCTGCTATGACCCAGCTGCAGAATATTCAACAGTCAGATGTGCATCAGGTTTTAGGTAATTTTTTAGATGAAGTACGCACGCTCACTGGCTTGGGTGTGGGTGCAGATAATTACATTCGCAAAATGCTGGTGACGGCATTAGGTGAAGATAAAGCGAACAGTTTGATCGACCGTATTTTAATTGGCGGTAATACCACAGGCTTGGATACGCTCAAGTGGATGGACGCACGTTCAGTCGCCGATATTATCCGCAACGAACACCCCCAAATTCAGGCGATTGTAATTGCTTATCTAGATTCCGATCAGTCAGCCGAAATTCTGACCTATTTCACTGAGAAAGTACGCCTCGACATTATGATGCGCGTTGCGTCCCTGGATACCGTCCAACCTAGCGCGCTACAAGAACTAAACGATATTCTGGAAAAACAATTCTCGGGCAATGCTGCATCGCAAACCAAAGCCATGGGTGGTTATAAAGTTGCGGCAGAAATTATGAACAATCTGGATGGTTCTATTGAAGCCGAGTTGATGGAAAGCATCAAAGAAATTGACGAGGATATGGGTAACCAAATTCAGGATTTGATGTTTGTATTCGATAACCTGAAAGAGGTGGATGACCGCGGTATTCAATCCTTGTTGCGCGAAGTATCTTCTGATGTATTGGTGGTTGCACTTAAAGGTGCTGACGATGGTCTCAAAGAAAAGATCTTCAAAAACATGTCCAAACGTGCAGCAGAATTGCTGCGTGATGATCTTGAAACCAAACCGCCAATGCGTTTGGCCGATGTAGAAGCCGCGCAGAAAGAGATTCTTATCACCGCGCGCCGTATGGCAGATGCGGGCGAAATTATGCTGGGCGGCGGTGGCGATCAAATGGTTTAATGAGTCTTACTTATTCCTGAACGCAACGCTGTAATCGAGAAATTCATCCATGTCGGATAATCATTTGCAAAACCGAATTCCCGCAGAAGCGGTTGAAAGTGCCACGACTTGGGTGATTCCTCCCATTACCGAGCACGGCAAAATTTTGTCGTCTGCTGAAAAAGAAGCGCGTGAAAGACGCGAGCGGTTATTGCGCCGCGAAAAAGAAACCATCGAAACCATTGAGATTCCAGAACCGGAAGTGCCTGCACAACAGGGTATTTCTGCAGAAGAAATGCAGGCGATTTTTGACGCTGCTGAAAAAGATGGCTTTGAACAAGGCCATAAAGAAGGTTTTGCCAAAGGTAATACCGAAGGCTACGAAGCAGGGCGCCAGCAAGGCTTAATGGAAATGCGCGCGCAATTGGTTGCTGAACAGCAACGCTTTCAAAAGCTTGCTAATTCCTTGCTCGATCCTGTGAATGAGCAGGATTCTGACGTAGAACATTTGTTGCTGGATGTTATTTGCACGCTCACCCAAAGTGTGGTGCAGCGCGAATTATTGACTGACTCCTCCCACATTATCGGCTTGGTAAAAACCGCCGTTGATGCCTTGCCAATCGGCAGCAAAAATATTCGTATCTGTTTAAATCCGGACGATCTGGCTGCCGTTGAAACCTATGCAGCTGAACAGCAATTAGCTTGGAGTTTTTTTGGCGATAGCGAATTGTTGCCGGGTGGATGCCGTGTAGAAACGCCGGAAAGCCGCGTCGATTTTTCGGTGTCGTCGCGTTTGCAAACTGTGTTAGAGCAATTTATTACCAAGCAATTGGCGAGCGGCAGTGATGACTACAGCGATGAAGAAGTAACAGGCATCGATCCTGATAGTGCTTATTCAGGTAATGCTAATCCTGATAGTACTTATGAGGAATAGCAATGTCAGAACGCCAATCCATCGCCGCCCGCCTGCGCAGCTACGCTCCGCGCAAATTAGCGATAGTCGAACCGCAAGCTGAAGGGCGCATCACTCGCTCGGTTGGTTTAACACTGGAAGCGGTTGGATTAAATGTATCCGTCGGTCGCCAATGCGAAATCATCAACAGCGATAATCGCCGGATCGAAGCCGAGGTCGTCGGTTTTGCGGGCGACAAAGTATTTTTAATGCCGATCAAGCGCGTCGAAGGCTTACAGCCGGGCGCACGTGTTGTTCCCATTGCCACCCAAATGGGGATGCGCGTAGGCCCGCAATTATTGGGGCGAGTTGTGAACGGCATCGGCCAGCCGCTCGATGGCAAAGGCCCCTTGATTGGCGATGAATTCCTCGACTTTACCCCGCACGAAATTAACCCTTTGCAACGTCATCCCATCAGCGAACCGCTGGATGTTGGTGTGCGCGCTATCAACGCCTTAATCACCGTCGGGCGTGGCCAGCGGCTTGGATTAATGGCCGGTTCCGGCGTGGGTAAAAGCGTGCTTATGGGCATGATGACTCGTTTTACAACTGCGGATGTCGTCGTTGTGGGATTGATTGGTGAGCGTGGCCGCGAAGTAAAAGAATTTATCGACCATATTTTGGGTGAAGAAGGTTTGCGCCGCGCAGTCGTGGTGGCATCACCTGCTGATGATGCGCCTTTGATGCGCCTGCGTGCCTCGCAGTTATCCAGCCGTATCGCTGAGTATTATCGCGATCAAGGTTTAAACGTATTGCTGCTCATGGATTCACTCACGCGCTACGCACAGGCGCAACGTGAAATCGCGTTGGCGATTGGTGAGCCGCCCGCGACAAAAGGTTATCCACCTTCGGTGTTTGCAAAAATTCCCCAATTGGTCGAGCGCGCCGGTAATGCCGCCGAAGGTGCCGGTTCCATCACCGCGTTTTACACCGTTTTGACCGAAGGCGACGATTTGCAAGACCCGATTGCCGATTCGGCGCGCGCAATTTTGGATGGCCATGTGGTGTTATCGCGCCGTTTAGCGGAAGAGGGGGTTTATCCTGCAATTGATGTGGAGGCGTCTATCAGCCGTGCGATGCAAAACATCGTTGAGGATGAGCACTTAAAGATGATGCAGCGCTTTAAACAGTTATTGGCGCGCTATCAACAAAACCGCGATTTGATCGCGATTGGCGCCTATACACCGGGCGCCGACCCGGATACTGACGCCGCTATCGAACGCTTCCCGCATTTGCGTGCCTTTATCCAGCAGGGCATCAAGCAGGGGGTTCGCCTGCCGGAGGCCATCACCAATCTCAAAACCCTCCTTAAACCTCCCGCCAATACCAAAGCTACCAGCCCGTTGGCGCAGCAACATCGCCAGCGCTAAATGATTAATTAGTGTGAAGAGATAATTCATGGCTGAATCCCGCGCAAAGCGTATGCAGGTTGTCTTGACGCTGGTTATTCGTCAGGAGGATGAGGCCGCTCAAAAATTAAGCCAGTTTCGCGAGCAGGTCGCGCAAGAAGAGCGGCAGTTGGCTGAGCTACGGGATTATGCCGCTCAGTATTTAACCGCTCAGGGCTCTTTGCACCAAGGCGTTCGCGCTTCTGAACTTATCAACTACAGCGGTTTTATTGGTCGCGTCAATGAAGCCTGTCGGGATCAGGAAACCAAAGTCGAGCGCTACAAGCATTTGCTGGAAAACCTGCAGCAACAATGGCGGATAAAACATCAAAAACGCAAGTCGATTGAAGACCTTATCAGCCGTATGAAACAGGAAGATGACCTTCTGCTCGATAAGCGCTTGCAGAAGGAAATGGATGAACTAAGCTCCCAACAATTGCAGCGCAACTCGGGCAGTACAGATTCCGATATATAGGCTATTCTTAGGTTGAACTGCGAAAGGGCATGGCCCGGATTGGCTGGTAATTAGATGATCAGCGTTTTTTGAAGAGGTAAAACATGGCGATAACGTCAACAGTGTCCCCTGACGGCAACCAAGTCACTATTTACATTCAGGGCCGCTTCGATTTTAGCTCCCATCAGGAATTCCGCGGCGCTTACGAAAAGCTTGCACAAACTCCACAACATTACCGGGTCGATCTACAGGGAACCTCTTATCTGGATAGCTCCGCCTTAGGTATGTTGCTGCTACTGCGCGACTACGCTGGTGGCGAGCAATCCAACATCCAGATTGTTAATTGCGCTCCCGATGTGAAAAAAATCTTACTGATTTCCAACTTTGAACAACTCTTTGATATCCAATAGGTGGCCAGATTCATCGGCGCGTTAAGTGGGGTATGGATGCGATCCTATGAATGATGTTCGTCGTTTGAAAATTCTGGTCGCGGATGACACAGATACTGACCGGCTGATCCTTGAAAGCATTGTGCGTAAAGAAGGGCACAATGTTGTTTCAGCAAGCAATGGGCGCGAGGCGATTGAAGTCTATGCTGCTGAAAAACCCGACATAGTATTGCTCGATGCATTAATGCCGGAAATGGATGGTTTTGAAGCTGCGCGCAAAATTAAAGAGCTGGCGGGTGATGAATTAGTCCCCATTATTTTTCTTACTTCACTTACGGATACTGAATCCCTTGTTCAATGCCTGGATGCGGGCGGCGATGATTTTATTTCCAAGCCCTACAACCGCATTATTTTGCAGGCAAAAATCAAGTCTTTTAATCGTATGCGCGAATTGCATGGCACCATGCTCGCGCAGCGCAATCAAATTGCTCAATACAACAATCGTTTATTGCAAGAACAAACCGTCGCCAAACATGTGTTTGACAACGTAGCGCATAGCGGTTGTTTGAATGCCAATAACGTTCGTTATTTTTTATCATCACTTGCGGTATTTAATGGCGATGTATTGGTCGCCGCCATGCGGCCTAATGGCAATATGATGGTGCTGCTGGGTGACTTTACCGGTCACGGTTTACCTGCGGCAATAGGTGCAATGCCACTCGCCTCGACGTTCTATGGCATGGTGCCGAAAGGCTTTTCCATGACCGATATTTTGCGTGAGATCAACGGAAAATTAAAAAACATTCTGCCCGTGGGGATTTTTTGTTGCGCCACGATTATTGATATCAACTTTCGCAAGCAGCGGTTAAAAATCTGGAACGGCGGCTTGCCGGACTGCTTTATTTATCGCAATAAAACCAGCGAGATAACACCGATTAAATCCACGCATTTGCCTTTGGGTGTATTGTCGAATCGCGCATTCAAAGACAATTGTGAATATTTTGAGCTAGAAAAAAACGATCGGATTTTTGTCTGGTCTGATGGTATTCACGAAGCACGCAATACAGAAGGCGATATGTTTGGCGAAGAGCGACTGAAAGAAGTATTCAGTCGCAACCAAAAGCCCGAGTTGTTGTTTGATGAAATTATTGGTGGCGTAAAACAATTTGTAGGTACAGGCGAAGCAGATGATGATCTGTCGCTACTCGAAATCCGTATGGACGAACCTGCGATGGTCAGCAGCCTTGCTAAAGATGCGAGCGACAAATACGGTAACTCTGAAACAGAATGGACAATGAGTTTTGAAGTAAAGCCAACCAGCTTTAAAATATTTGATCCATTACCTTTGCTGCTGAATGTGCTTATGGAAGTGCCAAGCCTGCGCGCTTTCAGTAGCAGGTTGTACACCATACTGGCTGAGTTATATACCAATGCGCTGGAGCATGGTGTATTGAAATTGGATTCTAATCTTAAAAAAACACCGGACGGTTTTTCTGAGTATTACGAACTGCGTGAGCAACGTATCAATCAGGTAATAGAAGGTTTCGTCCGCATTCACATTACACATAAAAGTAACGAAAATGGTGGCATGCTAAAAGTTCGTGTTGAAGACAGCGGTGATGGTTTTGATCATCAAGGGCGTGCAACCGAAGCTCTGTCGTCCTTAGGGTATAGCGGCCGCGGAATTGCATTGGTTGAAAAACTCTGTGGCACCGTGACTTATCATGGATGTGGTAATGTCGTTGAAGTCGATTTTTTCTGGGTTAATGACGATTGACACTAAGGGTGATCGACTCGGTAAACAATTAATTAATCGTAGATTTACTATAGATAGGATGCCGGCCAATGGAACATCTGGATTACGACACCTTAAATACCCTTAAAGATGTCATGGAAGATGATTTTGCATTGTTGTTGGATACCTTTATACAGGATTCAACCGAACGCATTCGCACTCTGCGTAGTGTGATCCAACAGTTGGATGCTGACTTGATTCGCCGCGCTGCCCACAGCTTTAAGGGGAGTTGCAGCAATATTGGCGCGCTGAAACTTTCGGCGCTCTGTGCAGCGCTAGAGAAAAAAGCTCTCGAACATAAGCTTGAAGGACTGTCGATTGATATAGACGCAATCGAACAGGAGTTTAATCAAGTTCAATCCCTTCTGAGTTCTCTCTAACAATCGCTCTTATCTCCAGTTTTTAGCTACTCTTCGATTTGGCATTTGCTTTGCAGTATTTGAACTGAACCTAATTGTTGAGTGATCAAGCGGCAAAGTTTTGCCCTGATCAAAGACAGGAGCAGCCGATGAGCAATGGCACCGTTTTAAATAGTCTGCTGGGAATAACCAGCGCCAATCCTGCATCTGCGAAAGGATCTGCCGCTAAAAGCCGTGCGGATGCAAGCGAGCGATTCCATCAAGCCTTTGAGCAGGCGCGGCCAGAAGTTGCCGCTCGTAAACCGGCTGTTCGCGCATCCTCTGCTGAAAACTCATCCAGCGAAGTGCGCTCTGCATCAAGATTGGAGCCGCAACGCGAACGCCCTGAGTCTGTATTGCGACAAAACACCGAACAGGCTGAGTCTCGCGAATCTCAAGCTGGCGAGCATCCGGTCAAAACTGATAAGGCTGCATCAACAGAGTCTACCCAGAAGGAAACTGCACAGGGTTCTTCGGAGGAAAGTACAACTAATGTTGATAACCAACAGGTTGTGGCTTCGGGTGAAGAGGGCGAGCTCACGCAGGTATCCAATGCAGATAATTCACTTGCAACCGGTGAGGCTGCAGAAGAATCGCTGGATGCAGTAATTGAGAATACTGATGAATTGGAAGCTGAGCTAGCCGAGCAATTGGTCGCTGAAGATGACGCTAGCAGTGAAATTGATCAACTGGTCGATCCCGCGCTCGCTGGGGTACAACAGTTTGCTGCGCCCTTAAAGCCAACATCGGTTGGTGTGACTGGTATAAAGGGCGAATCTGTACGGGCAGGGCAGGAAGTGAATGCATCTAATGGCGCCGGCTCAGGTTTACTGGCCGCAGCTCAGGCAGCGAATGATGTGCTGGCAGCTGGTGAAAATCCAGACGCAGCTGAGTCTGAAGCAAATGTGTTGGGTTCGACTGACTCTGGCGAGAACCCCGACTTTTTACTCCTGAATTCCAAAGCTGCATTAAATAAACTTGCCGAGGCAAATATGGCCTCAGCAGATGCAAAAAATACCGCGATTGATTTGACCAAAGCACCGGCAACAGTAGTGGAGGGTTTGGCTCGTTTGACAGAGGCGCAAGCGCCCGCTGCGCGTGGTTTTGTAGTGCAAACCGGTATGCCTGTGGCTATGGGCAGCCCGCAGTGGAGTCAGGCTGTGGGTGACAAGGTGCTGTGGCTTGCGGCGCAAAATGTAAGTGCTGCCGAAATTCGTTTGGATCCGCCCGAGCTTGGCCCTATGCAGGTCAAAGTCACTGTGACGCCAGATCAACAGGCGAACGTTACCTTTACTAGTCCTCATCCCGCGGTACGCGAAGCTTTGGATCAGCAATTAAACCGTCTGCGCGAAATGTTTTCCGAGCAGGGCTTAAATCTGGTGAATGTTGATGTATCGGATAAATCCTTCACCCAGCGTGAGCAAGGTGAATCCTCGAAACAACAAAGCGGTAATACTGAACTGGATGAAGAGGAGCTGACGCCAGTTGCTGTCAGTCAGAGCATTTCCAGCCGACTTGTTGATCATTACGCATAAAATCCATTCGAAACGGTTTGTTTTATCTGCTTTTAGTGAGAATCTGATCGTGTTGATCAGATTCTCTACTGCTTTGTTTCTGCTCGTGAATTTCCCCTAATCCCGATTATATTCTTCGCAAACCTTTTATCCGCTGCTAAGCTTTCAAGGCGATGCTGGCATAGGTATTGCTCAACCCCTTTTAGCCTTCGAATATGACGGAGTTTTGACATGGCGGCAGCCCCAAAAGCCAAAAACGATGCAGGCAGTGCCGGCTCTGGTTCTAAAAAGAAATTGTTTTTACTGATCGGTGTAGCGGTTGCGCTGATTATTCTTTCCATTGGCGGCACAGTTGTGGCTTTGAAATTTTTGTCGCCAGAGCAACCTGCTGGTGAAAGCGCAACTAAAGAACCCGAACATACCGCATTGGCGCCAGCGATTTATTATGAAATGAAGCCCAACTTCACTATCAATTTTAATGTGAATGGGCGCCAGCGTTATTTGCAAGCGGCGATCACACTTTTGTATCGCGACCCTTTATTGGAAGAGCTGCTCAAGCTGCATATGCCCGCGATTCGTAATGGTTTGGTTATGCTCTTGAGTGCAAAAAACTTTGATGAACTACAAACACCTGAAGGCAAGGAACAACTGCGTGAAGAAGCTTTGGCAGTAGTGCGCAATCAATTGCAAAAGGAGCAGGAAGCACTGACTGCTCAAGGCAAAGCGGAAAAGGTTTCATCAAACAATGTTGAACAAGTGTTGTTTACTAATTTTGTAATGCAATAAGGAAACCGCTGTGCAAGATCTACTTTCACAAGACGAAATTGACGCGCTCCTGCACGGTGTCGATGACGGTGACATAGACACAGAGAGCGATGTCGAACCGGGCGCGGTGAGGAATTATGACCTCACCAGTCAGGATCGTATTGTGCGTGGGCGTATGCCTACGTTGGAAATGATTAACGAGCGTTTTGCTCGTTACACCCGCATCAGTATGTTCAACCTGTTGCGTAGAACTGCGGATGTGTCGGTCGGCGGCGTGCAAATCCAAAAATTTGGTGAGTATGTTCATACGCTCTATGTGCCCACCAGTTTGAACATGGTGAAATTCCGCCCGCTGCGCGGCACAGCATTGATTATCCTTGATGCACGCTTGGTATTTAAATTGGTAGACAATTTTTTTGGTGGCGATGGCCGTCACGCAAAAATTGAAGGTCGCGAATTTACGCCGACAGAATTGCGCGTTGTACAAATGGTATTGAATCAGGCGTTTGTCGATTTGGCTGAAGCCTGGAAAGCAGTTTTCCCCATCAATTTTGAATATGTTCACTCAGAAGTAAATCCATCGCTCGCGAATATTGTTAGCCCTAGTGAAGTGGTGGTGGTGAGCACATTCCACATTGAGTTGGATGGTGGCGGCGGTGAAATGCATATCACTGTTCCTTATTCAATGATTGAACCGATTCGCGAAGTGCTCGATGCCGGTTTGCAAAGCGACAGCGATGAACACGACGAGCGTTGGGAAAAGGCGCTGCGTGAGGATGTGCTTTCTGCCAGTGTTGATTTGGAGTGCGATATTGTTCGGCGCGACATTACGTTGCGCGATATTGTCGAGTTAAAAGAGGGCGACATTATTCCGGTTGAATTTCCTGATTACCACGTGCTGACTGCTAACGGTGTACCTATGTTTCGTACACAGTTGGGGCAGAGTAATGGTTTTCTCTCATTAAAAATTCGTGAATTTATTGATCGCAGTAGTGCCTACAACATTACGGGGACTAAAGCGGATGCTGCCGAGACTAAAAACGCTGCGGCAGCAGAAAATAACACTAACAGCGTTGCTGCACTAAAGGGTGGAAAAAATGGCAAGTGATGATATCGATCAAGATTCTATGGCTGATGATTGGGCTGCCGCCATGGCGGAACAGGCCGATGCCGATGAAGCTATGGCCAATGCGGTGTCGTTTGATGAATTAAAAGCAGAAGTCCAAAAACAACCGTCAGGAAGTCCTGACTTGGATGTCATTCTCGATATTCCAGTTTCTATTTCAATGGAAGTAGGGCGCACCTCTATTACGATCCGCAACTTGCTGCAGCTTAACCAAGGCTCGGTGATTGAGCTGGATCGTTTGGCGGGCGAACCGCTGGATGTGTTGGTTAACGGCACCTTGATTGCCCACGGTGAAGTCGTGGTGGTGAATGAAAAATTTGGTATTCGTATGACGGACGTTATCAGCCCGGCTGAGCGTATTAAAAAGTTGCGTTAGGGATACCCAATGAATTTTTTTTCACACCTTTTGTTCGCAACAAAGAGATTGGTTTTGATAAAAAACCAATCTCTTTGTTTATGTTTGTCGGTATTTTTTTTACTCGCAACTCAAGCAGTAACTGCACAAGAGTTGGCGCAAGACTCTGCACAGGGCTCGGCACAAGTAGAAGCTGCTGTAACTGCACCTGTTAGCGCACAAACAGCTTCAGTAGCGTCTGTGCCTAATACTGTTTCAGCCAAAACAACAACCGTTAACAATACCGCTGCGCCTATTGGCAGCGGCCGCCATTTGGTAAATGTGACCTTGGCGTTAATGGGAATTATCGGGTTGATCTTTGCGCTGTCATGGTTTGTGAAGCGGTTTAATAAGGGATCATTTTCCGCCAATTCGCACATCAAAATTTTATCGGCTATGCCGCTGGGAACACGCGAGCGCATTGCATTGATTGAGGTTGGCGGTCAGCAACTGTTGCTCGGCATAACATCAACCAGCATCAATACATTGCATGTGTTTGACACACCGATAGTGCTGGATAGCGGCGATAATGCCCAGTCAGACTTTAGCCGTAAGTTGATGTCCATTTTGCAACAAAAAACATCGCTCTCATCTAGCCAAAATCCCGATAACAAAAACAGCTCTGCGCCCTAGGTGACGCCATGTTTATTAATGCGATAACTCATCAGCGCACATTTGCACACATAATCGCTGCGTTGTTTTTAATGCTGCTGGCCGGATTTGCGTCAGCGCAAACCAGCACGCCGCCAGTTGCTGATCCTGCTGCGGGTACTTTGCCGCTTGCGCAAACTGCACCTTCTAATTTAGGGAGTCTGCCTGCCATTCCCGGGTTGCCTGCGTTAACGGTAAAAACCAATCCTGATGGTACTCAGGAGTACACGGTAACCTTACAAATTCTCGCCATTATGACGGCGCTGACATTTTTGCCAGCGCTGTTAATGATGATGACGTCCTTTACTCGCATCATTATTGTGTTCTCAATTTTGCGCCAAGCGCTCGGATTGCAGCAGTCGCCGTCCAACCAAATTCTGATTGGCCTCGCCTTGTTTTTAACCCTGTTTATCATGCAGCCAGTGTTAAACAAGGTGAATCAGGATGCACTTCAGCCTTACATTAATCAGCAGATTGGCGCGCAGGAAGCGCTTGCAAAAACTGCTGCGCCTTTCCACAAATTTATGCTTGAGCAAACGCGCGAATCCGATATAGGTTTGTTTGTCGGTATTGCCAAACATCCACCCATTGCCAACCCCGACGAAACGCCGTTTAGCATACTGGTGCCGGCTTTTATCATCAGTGAGTTAAAAACCGCATTCCAAATTGGCTTTATTATTTTTATTCCGTTTTTGGTGATTGATATTGTTGTTTCCAGCGTGCTGATGGCGATGGGTATGATGATGCTCTCGCCCTTGATTATTTCTCTGCCATTTAAAATTATGCTGTTTGTATTGGTGGATGGTTGGGCGATGATTGTTGGCACGCTCGCTGCCAGTTACGGAATATGACGGAGGTTTTATGATTACGCCCGAAGTCGTAATGGATCTCTTTGCCGATGCTTTTTATTTGGTGATCCTGATGCTGTTGGTGATTATTGGCCCAGGTTTGATAGTGGGTTTGATCGTCAGTATGTTTCAGGCTGCTACGCAAATTAACGAGCAGACCTTGAGTTTTTTGCCGCGCCTTATTGTGACCATCATTACCTTGATGATGGCCGGGCCTTGGTTGCTCACCAAATTTATGGATTTGTTTGATCAACTCTATTCGGCCGTTCCCTCCCTGATCGGCTAGGCATTGCGATGCAAGAATTAATCATCACTGAAGAACAGTTGTCGCAATTTATCGGCCAGTACCTCTGGCCTTTATTGCGTATCAGTGCATTTTATTTTGCTGTTCCGGTGATTGGTGCGCGTACGGTTCCAGCGCGCATTCGTATTGTTCTCACGCTCTATACTGCCATCATGATCGCCCCGGTATTGCCTCCTGCACCTATTGTGTCGTTTTTATCGGCACAGGGTTTTATGATGATTATTCAAGAGGTGCTGATCGGCCTTGCACTGGGTTTTGCCATGCAAGTGGTTATGCATGTGTTTGTGTTGGCAGGGCAATTTATCGCGATGAAAATGGGCTTGGGTTTTGCCGCGATGAACGATCCTTCCAGCGGTGTGAGTGTGACGGTGTTGTCGCAATTTTATTTGCTGTTATCCACGCTCTTATTTCTAAGCAGCAACGGTCATTTGGTTGTTTTGCAATTAATGATCGATAGTTTTACCACTTTTCCCATCGGCGGTGTTGGCATGAACACTGCGCACTTTATGACGATTGTTGAAATGGGGTCATGGTTATTTAGTGCTGCGCTCCTGATAACCTTGCCGCTGTTTACCTCGTTGATGATTGTGAATATGTCGTTTGGTGTGATGAGCCGTTCCGCGCCGCAAATGAACGTATTTACTGTTGGTTTTCCGATTACGCTGCTTCTTGGTTTTATCCTCATGTGGTTTACCTTTGCCAACTTCCTGCCCATCTATTTTGAAATTATGGATGAAGGCATAGGTGTGCTGCGTACTTTGGCCTTAACTCCCTAGGTGTTGCTATGGCTGAAGATGACGACAGCAGTCAGGAAAAAACGGAAGAGGCCAGTGCGCGAAAGATCGAGAAAGCGCGCGAAGAAGGCCAGGTTCCCCGATCCCGCGAATTAACTACCACCGCCATTCTGTTGTTGGCGTCGGTCGGCATTTATATGTTTGCCGAATTTACCGGCAAAAAATTAATCGGTTTGACCCGCGAAAGTTTTATCCTCAATCGCGCTGCGATTTTTGACCCCAATGCGATGATTGCCCATTTCGTTAGTGCTATTTACGACGGCTTGATCAGTATCACGCCGCTGATGCTGATGCTAGTAGTTGCATCGATTGTCGGGCCTATTGCCTTGGGCGGCTGGAACATGAGCGCCAAGGCGATGGAGCCAAAACTGAGCCGCATGGACCCGCTTGCTGGCCTTAAACGCATGTTTTCGGTGAAGTCGTTGATCGAATTGTTAAAAGCCTTGGGCAAGGTGCTGATTATTCTTGGCGCGACTATTTGGCTATTAAAATTTTACGCGCAGGACATGTTTCGCTTAGTGGATGAAAGTGTCGGCAATGCGATCATTCACTCGCTGGAAATTTCAATTCTCGCCACTATCGCACTCTCGGCAACCACCATTGTGATTGCCGCGATTGATGTGCCGTTGCAAATTTTTGAGTACAACAAAAAATTAAAAATGTCGCGGCAAGATCAAAAAGACGAAGCCAAAGATACTGATGGTAAACCCGAAGTCAAAGGGCGCATCCGCCAGTTACAACGCGAAATGGCGCAGCGCCGCATGATGTCAAACGTGCCGCAGGCCGATGTGGTCATCACCAACCCGGAACACTTTTCTGTTGCACTCAAGTACGACCCGGAAACTATGGATACACCGCTAATGATCGCCAAAGGCGGCGATCATACCGCGCTAAAAATCCGCGAAATCGCCGGTGCCCATAAAATCGAAATCATTCAATCGCCTGTTCTCGCTCGTGCGATTTACTACACCACGGAAGTGGATCAAGAAATTCCATCCGGCTTGTATTTAGCCGTCGCCCAAATTCTGGCCTATGTATTTCAATTGCGTAATTTCCGCAAAGGGAAGGGCGACAAACCGGTTTATCCGCGCAACATTAACGTGCCGCGCGACCTTCGTTATAACGCTTCTGGTAAGGTGGATTAACAATCACCACGGCGCGTTTTTGATTAAAAATAAAACAACAATTAACTCTTTTATCGCACTGGTTTAAATCGGTACACTTCTTGCGATAACACGGAAAAATGATCTGACCGTCAAGAATCCGTGCTTATGGCCTTACCGACTTTTAATCAACTCAACAACTTCAACGGCAAAGCTGCGCTTGGTTCCTTAAGGGGGGTGGGGCGCGGGAATCTGGGGATTCCTATTCTGCTGTTGATGCTGTTGGCCATGATCATCCTGCCGATTCCGGCGCTGCTGCTCGACATGTTTTTTACCTTCAACATCGCACTGGCACTGGTGGTTTTGCTGGTGTCTGTCTATGCCATGCGCCCGCTGGATTTTGCTGCTTTTCCGACAATTTTGCTGGTCGCAACCTTGCTGCGCTTGGGCTTGAACGTGGCATCAACCCGCGTGGTGTTGCTTGAAGGGCATGAGGGGGGCGATGCGGCAGGTAAGGTTATTGAGGCGTTCGGTCATGTTGTGATCGGCGGCAATTTGGCGGTGGGGATTGTGGTGTTCATTATTTTGATGATCATCAACTTCGTGGTAGTTACCAAAGGTGCTGGCCGTATTTCGGAAGTGAGCGCGCGTTTTACCTTGGATGCAATGCCCGGTAAACAAATGGCGATTGATGCGGACTTGAACGCAGGTTTGATCGATCAGGATCAAGCGCGCACACGCCGTCAAGAAGTGTCATCCGAAGCGGACTTCTACGGTGCAATGGATGGTGCGAGCAAGTTTGTGAAAGGCGATGCCGTTGCGGGCATCATGATCATGTTTATCAATATCTTTGGCGGTTTTGCGATAGGTATGGTTCAGCATGACTTAACGTTTAGCGATGCGTTTGAAAAGTACACCATCCTGACCATTGGTGATGGTTTGGTCGCGCAGATTCCCGGTTTGTTGTTGTCGGTTGCAGCCGCGATTCTGGTAACTCGCGTTAACAGCTCTGAAGACATGGGCAAGATGGTGGTCGGCCAGATGTTTGGCTCGCCTAAAGCTCTAGCCGTTGCCTCACTCATGCTGATCATCATGGGGCTGGTGCCGGGTATGCCACATATGGCGTTCCTCGGACTGGGGCTGATCTGTGCCGGCCTTGCTTACTATCTCCACTGGCGCAAACAACAGCCTGCGCCGGTTGAAGACAACTCCTTTATTCCCGCCGGAACCCGCGTAGCGGGCGATGCCCAGCCAGCCGCAGGCGGCGCCAATATCGCCCCACAACGTTCAGCACCTGCATTGCCTGCCGGTACACCAGAAGCGCCTGAATTGGGATGGGATGATGTGCAGCCAGTGGATGTAATCGGGCTGGAAGTGGGCTATCGCCTGATTCCGATGGTCGATAAAAATCAGGGCGGCGAGCTGCTCGGCCGAATCAAAGGTGTACGCAAAAAGCTATCTCAGGAAATGGGCTTTTTAATTCCCTCGGTTCACATTCGCGACAATCTGGATTTAAACCCAACCGGCTATCGCCTGAGTTTAATGGGTGTGACTATGGCTGAGGCTGATGTTTACCCCGATCGCGAGTTGGCGATCAACCCGGGGCAGGTGTTCGGCACTCTTGAGGGGATAAAAACCAAAGACCCTGCCTTTGGTCTGGATGCCATCTGGATTAGCCCTAATCAGCGCGAACAGGCGCAAACCCTTGGTTACACGGTGGTTGACCCAAGCACTGTGGTTGCCACTCATCTCAACCAAATTCTGCAGCAACACACCTTTGAATTGCTCGGTCATGAAGACGTGCAAAAGCTGCTCGACATGCTGGCCAAATCCTCGCCCAAATTGGTTGAAGAGCTGGTGCCCAATACCATCAGCATCAATGTGTTGTTAAAAGTCTTGCAGAATTTGTTGCGCGAGCGCGTATCGATTCGCGACATACGCTCCATCGCCGAAGCCTTGGCGGGGACAACCGGAAAGAGTCAAGATCCCGCCGCTTTAACGGCTTTGGCACGGGTGGCACTGTGCCGACAAATCGTCCAAAACATCATTGGAAACGAGCGAAACCTGCCTGTTATCACGCTTGAGCCCAGTTTGGAACAGTTGTTGCTAAACACCGTACAGCAGGCACAAAAAGCTGGCGCTGACGACAGCGCGTTTATTGAGCCTGGCTTGGCAGATCGCTTGCAGCAGTCGCTGATTAACGCAGCGCAAAAGCAGGAGATGTCAGGCAAACCACTGGTATTGCTGGTGGCCGCGCCGCTCAGGCCAATGCTGTCGCGCTTTGTTCGTCACAGTGTTCCTGATATGCGCGTACTGGCTTATACCGAAGTTCCAGATAACAAACAGATCACTATCGATGCCAGCGTTGGCGCCGATAAAAAATAGCCCCAAGGGGTAGGAGTTGAATATGCAAGTCAAACGTTTCGTAGCTGCTGATATGCGCCGTGCGTTGGAATTGGTCCGCCAGGAGTTGGGGCCAGATGCCATTATTCTCTCCAGTAACCGCATTCCTGAAGGCGTTGAATTGCTCACGACTATGGGGTCGGATTACGAACTCAAACAACTGCAAAATCGTCCGTTTGCGGAATCGACTTTTGCCTTGAGTGAACCTCTGCTTAGTGATGGCGATATCTCCCCGCGCGCCTTAAACAACACTCAACCACGCAAAACCCAGCCGGTATTGAGTGTGGCAGCTGATCACTGGAGTGCCAGCCACCCCAATGCGGGCAAGAGCGGCGCGCAATTGGCTGAAGATATTGAAAAAGCTCGCTTGCGTATGATCGCTGCACGCAAAGCTGAGGAATCGGCCAAAGAATTTTTAGTGGGCAAAAATACCGTGGTAAATGCCGGTATTCCACGCAATGCTAGCGCACCTGTTGCACGCCCAATGAAAGGCATGAGCGCAGCAGAAAAATATCCTTTGGTTGATGAAGTTCCCGCCGCAGAACCCATGCTGAGCAAAGAATCAATCTCGTTCAGAGAGGCACTGTTGAACGAGGCGCGTGTGAAAGAAACTCGTTTGCCAGAAAACCGTTTGTCAGAACCCACTGCTATTGAAGGCAAGTCCGCAACTGAAATCGATCAAACCGCGCAGCTCAATGACCTGCAAGCAGAAATAGCCGATATGCGTTTCTTGCTTGAACAACAATTGGATCGTCTGCTGGGGCAGCAATCTGCACCCGTGAATTCCCCTGTGTTGGCCAGTGTTGCGCGCCGCATGGAGCGTTTGAATCTGCCGAAAGAAATCGTTAGCAAAGTGATTGCCTCATGCACCAAGACTAAAACCTTGGCGGAGGCCTGGCCGGATGCGCTGGCAAATCTTGCTCATCAATTACCGGTTGCCGGTGGTGATGTGGTTGAGAAAGGCGGCGTCTTTGCTTTTGTCGGCCCGACTGGTGTTGGTAAGACAACGACTATCGGCAAACTGGCTGCGCGCTATGTATTGCAACACGGCGCTGACAAGGTTGCGCTGATTACCACCGATACCTACCGAATCGCTGCGCACGATCAACTGCGCTCACTGGCGCGTATTCTGCGCGTTCCGGTGCGCGTGGTAGATGAAGTCAATCCACTGGACACTGTGCTGCGCAGTTTGCGCCACTGTTCATTGGTATTGATCGACACCGCTGGTTTCCGCCACGGCGATCCACACTTGAAGGCGCAATTAAAGGCGCTGGCCGATCAGCAAATGGTTAAAACCTATCTGGTGATGTCCTGCAACAGCCAAGCGCAAATGCTCAAGGCATCGGTTCACGCTTATGGCGCAGCGCGTTTGCAGGGCTGCATTCTCACTAAGTTGGACGAAACCGCGAGTATCGGTGAAGCCTTGGGTGTAGCTGCGCAGAGCCGTTTACCAATTGCTTACACCACTGATGGTCAGGATATTCCCAAAAATCTGGATGTCGCGCGTGCGCATCAGCTGGTATCGAAAGCCGTTGCACTGCTCAAAACTAATCCAGCGGTGGCTGTTTCCCAGCCAGAGCAGCAGCAAAAAAGCAGATAAGTACAGGATTTTATTGGTGAAACTGAAATTAGTCGGATGAATTGCTAATCCCTATCTATAATCAGATCACCATTGGTGTGTCGCCCGCTAAAGTGATCAGCATCACAACAGCCCGGCACAACTCAACGACAAGGTTTGGAGTTTTGCGTAGATGAGTCAAGTGCGACCAGTACAGGTGATCGCGGTATCCGGCGGCAAGGGCGGGGTAGGCAAGAGCAATATTTCCGTCAACCTCAGTATTGCGCTAGCAGAGTTGCGCCGTCGCGTTGTACTTCTGGACGCTGACTTGGGCTTGGCGAATGTTGATGTGCTCTTGGGTGTTCGCGCAACTCACACTTTGGCCGATGTTTTGGCGGGTACTCATAGCCTTAACGATGTTCTCGTCACTGGTCCTGCCGGAATGAAAATTGTGCCTGCGTCTTCCGGCGTGCAGCGTATGGCCGAATTGAGTTCAGCTGAGCATGCAGGATTAATTAATGCATTTAATGATTTGTCCGATCAGGTCGACATATTAGTCATTGATACTGCCGCTGGTATTTCCGATACCGTTGTGAGTTTTGTGCGCGCCGCCAATGAAGTGATGATCGTCGTGTGTGATGAGCCATCATCCATCACCGATTCCTACGCGTTGATCAAATTACTCAATAAAGAATACGGCATGCAGCGCTTCCGGGTTGTGGCGAATATGACTCGCACACCGCAAGAAGGCATCAACATGTTTAACAAACTTAATACGGTGTGTGAGCGCTTTTTGGATGTGACCTTGCAGTTTGTGGGGCAGATTCCATTTGATGAAAATGTGCGCAAAGCTGTACAAAAACAAAAGGCGCTACTTGAGTTTGCGCCTTCATCAAAAGCGGCTGTTGCGATACGTGCACTCGCGCAAACAGTTGATAAATGGCCGCTGCCCAATTCGCCTACTGGGCGATTGGAATTTTTTGTTGAGCGTTTGTTGCAGGCAGCGAATGCGCGTTAACCTGCAAATGGTAGTAGGGAAGTGGATATATAAAACACGCTGTACCGCAAGGCTGTTGGGACGCTGCCAGATTATTACTGAAAAGAGGGCGCTCAATGGCCGCAGTCAATGGTTTAGCCATGTACGATAAAAAAACCTTACTTGATGCCCAGATCAATATTGAAGAATACGCTCCCTTAGTTAAGCGTATCGCTTATCACATGATGATGCGTATGCCTGCCAGTGTGCAGGTAGACGATCTGATTCAGGCCGGCATGATCGGCCTTATCGAAGCCTCCCAAAAATATGACGCCTCGCGCGGTGCGAGTTTTGAAACATATGCCGGAATTCGTATTCGCGGTGCGATTGTCGATGAGATGCGCCGCGGTGACTGGGTGCCTCGCTCGGTGCATCGCAATGCGCGCAGAGTAGCTCAAGCGGTTGCGGCAGTTGAAGCGCGCACCGGTCGCGATGCAAGCGATAGCGAAGTCGCCGCTGAGCTGGGGGTTGAACTCGAAGAATATTTTGAAATGCTGCAAGACTCCAACGGCAGCCGTTTATTTAGTTACGAAGAAACCTTTGGTGAAGAAGACAGCAACATCGATGCTTCTGAGCACAGCAGTGCATTTGTCAGCCCGCTCGATGGTATCCAGCGCGATGGTTTAAAACAGGCGTTGGCAAAAGCCATCGCACTTTTACCCGAACGCGAACGCATGGTGCTGGCGCTTTATTATGATCAAGAGCTCAACCTGAAAGAGATCGGTTTGGTGCTTGGGGTAAGTGAATCCCGCGTTAGTCAGATTCACAGTCAGGCGGCGGCGCGTTTACGCCACAAGCTGGCGGATTGGCAAGCGGGCTGAAGCTTGTTCAAATATCAGGCGAATTGGCTGTGATTTCATAGATAACTAGCAAAAACTCTGTATTTACAGGTATTTGGGCTATGATTCGCATTAAAAGTTGAAGATTTGTGTGCCAGCACTGGCCGAAGCTTTAACTCCTACTAGACTATGAGTAAATGAAAATCCCGTCAGGGTGGTGGAGGTTGCGTTGGATAAGAATATGAAGATCTTGATTGTTGATGACTTTTCAACAATGCGACGGATCATTAAAAACTTGCTGCGGGATTTGGGCTTTTCCAATACCCATGAAGCAGATGATGGCGTCACGGCATTACCTATGCTGAAAAGTGGTGATTTCCAGTTTTTGGTAACTGACTGGAATATGCCAGGCATGACCGGAATCGATTTGCTCAAGGCTGTTCGCGCCGATGAAAAGTTGCGCACCTTGCCGGTATTAATGGTGACAGCGGAAGCCAAGCGCGACCAAATCATCGAGGCGGCGCAAGCGGGAGTGAATGGTTATGTGGTTAAACCGTTTACTGCGCAAGCACTGAAGGAAAAAATCGAGAAAATTTTTGATCGCGTCGGTTAATTGTCTTCGATCAAATAATAAATAAGGCGTTGTCATGGCATCTGAACTCCAAACATCCTTCAATGAAGAATTTGTGATCGAACTGAAAGAGTGCGCCAAGCTGCTCACCGAAAAATTACAAAGCGATCAGTTCGAAGAAGCATCAGTGCTAATTCATACCATCACTCAAGCGCGCGACCGTCATATTTTTCAATCTGTCGGGCGTTTAACGCGTGGTTTGCACAATGCAATTGTCAACTTCAATGTCGATGCCGATCTCACTAAAGAACCGCCGAAAATTGCCAATTCGGATATTCACGATGCCTCCAATCGTTTGAATTACGTTATTGAGTTAACGCAAAAAGCCGCTGAAAAAACCATGGATGTGGTTGATGAAGCTGCTCCTATTGCGATGAATCTCGGGCAAGAAGCCAGCAGTTTGCGCACCGAGTGGGCGCGCTTGAAACGCCGTGAAATGACGCCGGATGAATTTCGCCAACTCTATGAACGTATGGATGGTTTTTTAGGGCAAATGGTTACCGGCACCGAACAATTAAGCAAAAACTTGCAAGATATTGTTTTAGAACAAGGCTTTCAGGATTTAACTGGTCAAGTATTAAAGCGCGTGATCGGGTTGATTAATGATGTTGAAAAAGATTTGGTCAGTTTGGTGCGTATTGCCGGTCAGGTTGAAGAAATTGCCGGCCTCGATGTAGATAGTGACATGCTTGAGCACGACAAAGAAATTATGCTCAAACGTAAAACCGAAGCGGAAGGCCCGCAAATTAATAAAGAGCGCGCAGATGTGGTATCAGGCCAGGATGATGTTGACGATTTATTGTCGAGTCTGGGCTTTTAATTACGATAATTTTTAATATCTGCGTGACACGCGAGGTAAAGTTGAATGAGTTTTGGTGATGACGAGGATATTCTCCAGGATTTTCTGGTAGAGGCGGGAGAAATCCTTGAGCGCCTGAGCCAGCAATTGGTTGATTTGGAGCAACGTCCTGAAGACAAAGACCTGTTGAATGCGATCTTTCGCGGCTTTCATACCGTTAAAGGCGGTGCAGGTTTTTTGGCACTAACACCCATGGTCGAATGCTGCCATTTGACTGAAAACTTATTTGATATTTTGCGCAATGGCAAACGTGCCGTTACATCGGAATTGATGGACGTTGTGCTTGAAGCGTTGGATATGGTTAACCAGCAGTTTGAATTGGTTTCCCAGCGCGAAGAATTACCTCCGGTTGACCCATCGCTGATCGCCGCTTTGGAACGCTTGGTTTCCTGTGCAGATTTGAATGAAGCGGATGAGCCAGAAAATATTGAAATCGAGGTGCCTGCTGTATCTGCTGTTTCGGAAACTGCGCCAGTTGCAGAAACTCCCAGTGGAGATATTACCGACGAAGAATTCGAACAATTGTTGGATGCAATCGCCGGTAAGCCCGCATCAGCCAATGAGTCCATTGCTACGGATACTCCAATAACATCTTCGGGGAATGATGACATCACCGATGATGAATTTGATGCGCTTCTGGATCAATTACACGGTAAAGGCAAAGGGCCGGGCACCGCAGCTCCTATAGTTAGCAATGCTCCATCGCATACTACAAATTCAGCTTCTGCTTCTGGCCGTGACGAAATTACTGACGATGAATTTGAAGCATTGCTCGATCAGCTTCATGGTAAGGGCAAAGGCCCTGGGCCAAGTGCAGCTCCAGCTGTATCTGCGCCTACAGCAACATCTTCATCAATACCTGCACCAACCGCGGCGAGCGCAGGTGGCGACTTAATTAGCGATGATGAATTTGATGCGTTGCTCGATCAGTTGCACGGCAAAGGTAAAGGGCCGGGCGCGACTCTAGCATCAACATCAGCACCTGCAATTAAACCCGCAGAAATAAAAACTCCTGAGGTAAAGCCATCAGAGATTAAAGCAGCGAAATCAGAAACCGCTGCCGTAAAACCCGCAGCACCAAAACCTGCAGTAGCGACACCGGCGAAAAAAATCGAATCGCCTAAGGCTGCCGCAGCACCAGCGGCTGCCTCGAACAATGACAAAGAAGCGCCGCAAGTTGAAACAACTGTGCGGGTAGATACCCAGCGCCTCGATGACATTATGAATATGGTTGGTGAGCTGGTATTGGTGCGCAATCGTTTAGTGCGTTTGGGTAATGCTTCAACCAATGAAGCTTTGGTAAAAGCTGTTGCCAATCTCGATGTGGTTACCGCAGATTTGCAAACATCGGTAATGAAAACCCGCATGCAGCCGATCAAAAAAGTCTTTGGTCGTTTCCCGCGTGTTGTTCGCGACCTTGCGCGTAATCTACGCAAAGAAATTAATTTGGAATTGGTGGGTGAAGAAACAGATTTGGATAAAAATCTGGTTGAAGCACTTGCCGATCCTTTAGTGCATTTGGTGCGCAACTCGGTCGATCACGGCATCGAATTTCCTGAGATCCGCGAGGCTAATGGCAAATCGCGTGTAGGCCAGGTTGTGCTGTCTGCTGAACAAGAGGGTGATCATATCCTTCTGTCAATTAGCGACGATGGCGCCGGTATGGATCCGGTAAAGCTGCGTAATATTGCAGTTGAGAAAGGTCTGTTCGATGAAGATACCGCCAATCGATTATCCGATACCGAAGCATACAATTTAATTTTTGCGCCTGGTTTTTCAACGAAAAAAGAAATTTCCGATGTGTCTGGCCGCGGTGTAGGCATGGATGTGGTGAAAACTAAAATCACCCAATTAAACGGCACCGTAGAAATCAAATCGGAATTGGGTAAGGGCACGCGTTTTATTATTAAAGTGCCGCTCACCCTAGCTATTATGCCAACGCTTATGTTTATGCTCGGGCAGCAAACATTTGCCTTCCCATTGGTGAGTGTGAATGAAATTTTCCACATGGATTTAACCAAGAGCCATATTGTTGACGGGCAGGATTGTGTTGCGATTCGCGATCAGGCAATCCCTCTGTTTTATATGAAAGATTGGCTGGTTAAAAACGCCTACGGCGAACGTCCTGACAATGCACACGTTGTTATCGTTACTGTTGGAACCCGCCGCGTTGGCTTTGTGGTTGACCAGTTGATCGGGCAAGAAGAAGTTGTCATCAAGCCGCTCGGTAAAATGCTACAGGGCACCCCTGGTATGGCTGGCGCCACGATTACAGGTGATGGCACCATCGCGTTAATTCTGGATATTCCCAGCTTGCTGCGTCGCTATGCAAAAGGATCGACCAGTTGGGGTCATAGCTAATCGTTGTTTTGGTTTTGGCGACCCGATTTATTAGCGCGGCCAACTCAAACGTTAATTTTTCACAGCAGTTGCAACTGCGGAGTGAGTTAGATGCCTGTTCGGGTATTAGTAGTTGATGATTCAAATTTCTTTCAGCATCGCTTGAAAGATATTATTAATGAGCACCCGGATTTAAAAGTCATCGGCATAGCCAGTAATGGTCGCGAAGCAGTAGAAAAAGCAGAACAACTAAAGCCGGACATCATCACCATGGATTTTGAAATGCCGGTGATGGATGGCGTTACTGCGATCAAGCTGATAATGGCCAATCGCAAAGTGCCGATTCTGATGTTTTCTTCGCTTACCTATGAAGGCGCTAAAGTAACACTCGATGCTTTGGCCGCAGGTGCGCTGGATTTTATTCCCAAAGATTTCGCTGAAGTATCGCGCAGCTCAGATGCACTCAAGAAAAAACTGCATGAGCGCCTGATTACTTTAGCGGGCGTTACTGCACGTGCGGCGCCCATTATTGAGCCAAGACCAACCTCTGTTTCATCAACCCCGCAGTTACGCGCCCCGGTTCCTGTTACACGAACGCCTGTGCGGCCAATGGTAAATGCGCCAGCAGAGGATTCGGCAAAATCCTCCGGTGTTGATAATTATCGCCTCAAAAAACAACCCAAGTTACTGGTGATAGGCGCCTCAACAGGCGGGCCAGTTGCACTAGCTGAAGTGTTGACCACACTGCCTGCCAATTTCCCCTTACCTATAGTGCTAGTGCAGCACATGCCGGAAAATTTCACTAAGGCATTTGCCGAGCGTTTAAATAAACAGTGCAATATTCGCGTGCGCGAAGCAGTAGACGGTGACCAGCTACAAGCGGGTTTGGCATTGCTGGCACCGGGTGGAAAACAGTTAATGCTTGATCGCCGTAATGGTGGTTCTGTGCGAGTGTTGCCGGATGATGAGCGCGTGAATTACAAACCTTCGCTTGATATTACCTTTGGTTCAGCAGCCAATATTTACGCCGACAAAGTGTTGGGGGTTGTATTAACCGGAATGGGGTCCGATGGTTGCAATGGTGCGCGCTTATTAAAAGAAGCGGGTTCTGCTCTCTGGTCACAAGATGAAGCAAGTTGCGTGATTTATGGTATGCCGATGGCAGTTGCACGAGCGGGATTGACTGATAAAGTCTTAAGCCTGAAAGAAATTGGGCCACGCTTAGTGCGAGAGGTTATGTAATGGATTTGCTAAGCATATTTGGCGTCATCATTGCGTTTGCAGCCATTATCGGCGGAAATTTTTTAGAAGGTGGTGGTTTGGGTACATTGGTAAATGGCCCAGCTGCATTTATTGTGATTGGCGGTACCTTGGGCGCAGCTATGTTACAGACATCCAAAAATAGTTTGCGCCGCGCTTTAAGAATTATTCGCTGGGTATTTAAACCGCCGTATGTGCCGTTCAAGCAAGGTGTTGCCAATATAGTGCGCTGGGCAGCAGCTGCGCGTAAAGATGGTCTGCTGGGGTTGGAAGCTGTTTCTGAACGAGAAAAAGATAAGTTTGCTAAAAAAGGGTTGCAGCTTTTGGTGGATGGCAATGAGCCGGAAGTTATTCGTCGCATTCTCGAAACTGACATGATCGTCGATGAGCAGCGCGATATTGATGCGATAAAGTTTTACGAGTCCATGGGCGGTTATGCTCCCACTATCGGCATCATCGGTGCAGTGATTGGGCTTATTCACGTAATGAATAATCTGGCTGATCCTGCCACGCTTGGCCCTGGAATCGCGATTGCTTTTGTGGCGACAATTTATGGTGTTGCTTTGGCAAACCTGGTGTTTATTCCCGTCTCCAATAAATTGCGCATGTGTGTGAATGAAAATTCACAATATCGCGAATTAATTATTGAGGGAATTATTGCAATCGCTGACGGCGAAAATCCTCGCTCGATTGAAGTGCGACTGAATGGATATTTACATCCGCAGTAAATCCAAATCGTTTATTAATCTCTCAATTTTCCTAGCAGTATTTTTATGGTACGTCGCAGACGCCAAGAGGTTCATGTTAATCAGGAGCGCTGGTTGGTTTCATATGCCGACTTTATTACTCTCCTGTTTGCCTTTTTTGTGGTGATGTATTCAATATCACAAGTCAGCGACAGTAAGTATCGTGTGTTATCCGATACTTTTATTGAGGCGTTTCATCGGCCAACAGAAACGCAATCTTCATCAGATGCGCAAGACAATGCATCGCCCTCAAACGCGATTATTACTCCAATCGATATGGGGCGTGCTTCGACTGAGCCAGCAAGCGGAGAGCAGGGCGCGCCTACTAATGCTCAGCCGCAAGAACAGGCCGACGCTGAATCTGAAAACTCCGGTAATCCCATTAAAACCAGCGATGAGCTGACGCAGATATCGGATTTGGTGACTGAAAAATTCTCGCAATTAATCAACGAACAATTAATTCAAGTTTCCAGCAATGAGCTTTGGCTGCAGATCGAATTAAAAGACAGTATTTTGTTTTCGTCTGGTAGTGCCGATACCAGTGAGCAAGCGCAAAAAATATTTGATGAAATTGCGTCTATTTTAAAAGCTTACTCAAATCCGGTTCAGGTTGAAGGCTTTACTGACAACATTCCCATCAAAAGCGTGAAATATCCAACCAACTGGGAGTTATCGACGGCACGTGCAAGTGCGATTGTGAAATATCTTGCGAGCAAAGGTGTGGCGCCAGAGCGATTGTCGGCAGTGGGTTACGGTGAATATCAGCCTGTCGCTCCTAATGATACCGAGCAGGGGCGAGCACAAAATCGGCGAGTTACTATTATGGTTGCCAAGCGCAAAATGGAGCGCCCCAAACTAAACCCCGTACCTGCTAAGGCTCAATCTGCATCAAACTCTACAGCTACAGCAAAACCTTAATCGATACTAAGCTCCCATTAAATATTCCTAAACCTGAGCCGATAACTTGACGTTGCTTTCTGCTCGGCAATACTTAATTTTCCACGGTGGTTTGGGCATAGAGCTTGCTTTGCATGAATAAATGACAAAAATGTCTGGTGTTTGGCGCCAGAGAGGACTTGAACGTGCGTGTCGTGGCAATCGCAAATCAGAAGGGTGGAGTAGGTAAAACCACTACCAGCGTGTCTCTCGGGGGATTAATCGCCTCGTCCGGGAAGCGCGTGCTATTACTGGATATTGACCCGCACGGTTCCTTATCGACTTATTTCCGTCAGGATCCTGACACTCAGCAGCTGAGCAGTTACACCTTATTCCAGGAACGTAAAACGCTTACGCGGGATTCCGTTCGTCGCTTGATTATCGAAACTGACTTTCCCAATCTGCATGTGCTGCCATCGACCACGGCTTTAGCCACGCTGGAGCGACAAGCGATAGGGCAAGACGGTATGGGCTTGGTGCTGAGCCGCGCTTTGGCGCATCTCGCTGATGACTACGATTATGTGTTGATCGATACCCCACCTTTGCTGGGGGTACTCATGGTGAACGCGTTGGCGGCTTGCCAATATTTGGTGATTCCGGTGCAGACTGAATTTCTCGCGCTCAAGGGCTTGGAGCGAATGGTCGGCACGCTGAATATGATGTCGCGTTCACGCAAAAAAGCGCTGGCTTATACAATCGTTCCGGTGATGTTTGACCGCAGAACGCAAGCGTCCGTAACCAGCTTGCGCACCATTCGCAATACTTATCCCGAGCAGGCCTGGCCTGGTCATATCCCAATCGACACGCGTTTTCGTGATGCCAGTAAGGCAGGTATTCCACCCCATCTATTTGATCCAACCAGCCGCGGTGCAGAAGCATATTTATCCTTGTGGCATTGGCTGGAAAAAGCGATCCGCGCCGATGAAGCAAAAACCGAGCAGGCTCCTCGCGTTGCAACCAATAAAACGGGTGCGGCGTCGTGAGCAAGAAAAATGATGTTGATGGCGGCATCAGCTCGCCAGATGATAGCCTGAGCAATTATTTTGACGACCTGTTAGGTGGCGGCTTTGGCGATGAAAGCCTGCTGGATCACGCGTTAGCGGCCATTGACGAGCAAGTGCTACCCGTTGCTGCCAGCTCTGGTGGCGCACGCATAGTGTCTCTGCCTACGAAAGCCTTGCCCGCTAAAAAGGTGTCTGACACCAAGCAAAAGCCTGAGCATAAGCCTAAAAAAGTGAATTTGCGGGTAGAGCCTGTCTCGCAAATAGCACCCAAAACCCAATCAGATTCAATCCCAACTTATGCTGAACCTGAACCCATTCAGTCCATTGAGCAAAAGCTCAAGCTTGAACGGCTATTGCAATCTGCTCGTCCGCAATTGCTTATAGAGGCAAAATCTGAATTTATAAATAATCCTGAAGAAATTCAGGACTGGGTGATTGAATCTCCCATTACAGAAATTGCACCTTTAGAGACCATCGTTGAGGCCATTGCTGATCCTGAGCTGGCGGCACCGGCACCTCAATTTCAAATTGATGGCCTCGAATGGCTTGAGAATGGTCGCCCGCAGTGGGCGCAATCGCGCTTTGATGTTTTACTGTTTACCGTTTCAGGTTTAACGCTTGCGGTGCCATTAATTTCGTTGGGGCAAATCCAGCCATTAACGGATGAGTTAACCCCTTTATTTGGGCAGGCGGACTGGTTCATGGGGTTGCAACCAACTCCCGCAGGTAAAATTCGCACGGTTAATACCGCAAAATTTGTGATGCCTGAGCGTTACGATGAAGCATTTTTGCAGACCGCAAAATATGTGATGTCGATAAACTGTGTGCCTTGGGGGCTGGCGGTCGATTCAGTGAATCAGCCGATCACCTTGCAACCAGAAGATGTGAAATGGCGCGGCGATCGCAGCAAGCGCCCTTGGCTTGCCGGTACTGTGAAAGAGCATATGTGCGCCTTGCTGGATATTCCGCGTATCGGACAGATGCTAATTGATGCAGATAAAAACTTCGTTCCCGCGTAAACTCCGGGCGAATCAAACAAAAGTGGCACAGGAAAAGTCCTCGGCTATAGTTATAACGACATTTATGTGATCGCTGCCAATGGTGCAGCTTGAGAGGAAAAGCGATGGCAACTGATACAACAAAAAATAAGAGCAGCGATGATCCAGTACTGCAATGGGTAACTTTCCGCTTGGATGGTGAAACCTATGGCATCAACGTAATGCAGGTGCAAGAAGTGCTGCGCTACTCGGAGATTGCTCCGGTTCCAGGGGCGCCATCTTACGTGTTGGGTATCATCAATTTGCGCGGTAACGTAGTGACGGTGATCGATACTCGCCACCGTTTTAACTTGGCCAGTGGCGAAATTACCGACAATACCCGCATCGTTATCATCGAAACTGATCGCCATGTCATCGGTATTTTGGTGGATAGCGTTGCTGAAGTGGTGTATTTGCGCCAATCAGAAAT
This sequence comes from Cellvibrio chitinivorans, assembly GCF_035117775.1. NCBI lineage: Bacteria > Pseudomonadati > Pseudomonadota > Gammaproteobacteria > Cellvibrionales > Cellvibrionaceae > Cellvibrio > Cellvibrio chitinivorans. Next base: position 562,986 of record NZ_JAYKKN010000002.1, on the reverse strand, counting down.
TGAAATCGCTCCTAATGTCGGTAACGAAGAAAGCGCCAAATTTATCCAAGGTGTATGTCACAAGAACAATGAGCTGTTAATCCTGATCGATTTGAACAAATTGTTGACCAGCGATGAATGGTCAGAGCTGGAAGATATTTAAGTTACAGATTGAATCTGGCTCAGAGAAAACGCCATGACAGTGTTGGAGATGGGATTGATAGCAACGGCAGTAGTCAGTGTGATCGCGCTGATTATTGCCGTTGCCAGTTTGAAGCATGTGCGCCGTCAGGCTGATGCCAATGAAAAACTAATCCAAAAGTTAATGCGTGAGGTCGCTGCATCCAGTAACGGTGCGGTGGGTATGGGGCAGCGCTTGCTAGCAATGGAGAAACGCTTGCAGGCTAGTGCAGCGAAGCAACCAGAAAAAATCGATTACTACAATGACGATGAATTTCAACCATATTCCCAAGCGGCACAAATGTTCAAAATGGGGATGGATTGCGATGAGGTGGCGCGACGTTGCGGATTATCTCGCGCCGAGGCATCACTACTTGAGATGATGCAGAAATCCAGTCGCTGATTTAGTAACAAGCTGCCAAGTACATATTTTAGTTTCAAAAAGGGTCAGCTTATGTTGACCCTTTTTGTTGGAAGCTACGTAAGACATGTTTCGTCTAACGCAAATCTTTGTGTCTGTTAAACTGACGCCCAAAATCGAGCTTTTGGGAAATATGCGTTGATTCATAATTACACAGATAAAACAATGCCAGTCGGAGTCTTGCTCAATCGTATCATTCAACGATTAGGCAACTCTGCTGATGGCATTTTCCAAACACAACATCTGGCAATTCAATTTACTCATAACCAGTATTATCTACCGCAACAATCAGCTACAGAGCTGGTGGCATTACTAATAATTCGCAAAAATAAATCTAATCAATTGCATATCGAAGGCAGCATTTTTCCTTTTACTTCTGAACGCTGGGCAAAAATTCAGCAGCTACCCCATCTGGCATCAGATGATGAGACACTCCACAGCTTTGTTAAAACAAACTTATTGCCATGGTTGGTAATGTCTGATCCTTGGGTGCTTTCACCTGTACATGTCCCAAAACCTTGGGGGCAGGAAATCTGGTATACCGGTATTGAGGCTCGGGGTCAGGCTGGTGTTGTTTGTACAAATGGGATTATTCCTTTGCCTTGGTTGTTGGATGTAATGTCTGGTCAGATTGGCTTGGGTCAAGATTCACCTCCAGTATTGTTAAAAGTGTTGGACCCTGTTGCTGAAGAGGTTTATGGCGACCTTTATTTTGAGCTTCATCAGAAAAAACAAGAGGTTTATGTCGTCACTCACCTAAATCAATCTGCATGGCGAGATGGGGTAGGTGCTATTCAATTGGGGTTTTCAACGCAAGCTCGTGCGCAATATAAAAATGATGATGCGTTCAAGCGCGCTTATTTGCAGGCTGTCCAATCCTATGAGCGTGTTAGGCGTCTGATTGACACTCTATTAGATGAAAAAAAGCGTGATGTTGGGCTGGATCTCAGCGAACCGGCATCCAGTTCGGACTTAATGATCTGGATTAATGAGTTATCACAATCAGTTGATACGAAAGGTTTAATTGAGCAAGAACAGCAACTGCGTCAAGTTATGAATAGTTTTGTGGAGCATTACCCATTGAGGCTTGGCGATGTTGTAACTGTTCCTAAGCTTGTGCCTCACGCATTGCAGCATGGAGTTAGGGTGGTTGAGTTTCAGACCCCGGTTTATGAACGCAAGATTCTCAGTTTCGGCCAAAAGGTGCTGACTCAGTCTCATTGGGATACGGAAGAAGCTCTTAAATTGGCTGATATGAACTTTACCCAGCTACCAACGCCAGAGATTTTAGTGGAAACACTGGATTATCGGATTGAGCGAATTGTTAATTTTGATGATTTCGAGGTAAAGCGCGTTTGGCTGGATGGTAATTATCATGAGGATAGTGGTGTTTACTCTGTGTTGATGACGCTTGATGGGGAGCTGGTTATAGGTCAATTAGGGAGCCAGCAAGAGGTTAATTCAGGGCAGGCGATACTGATGCCTAAATCAGGGGCAGGGTGGTTTATATCCAGCCGAAAGCCCAGTCTGTTCTTGCTAGCAACGCCCAAATCGTCACCTAAATAGGCTTTGAGTCTATTTGGGTGTTAGAATGCGCGTCTTTTTTGCGCAGAGGTTCTGAGGTAGTTATGTCGTCTTTCTACGAAATCATTGAGTTACTAAATGGTGATGTCGCCTTGGCGCGTGCAGACGATGAAAAAAATGAACCGCTAGTGACTATCCGTTTTTCAGAAGAGTCTATGGCCTTTTTGGGGGAGGAGAAGTTTGCGGTTGCCAAAGCAATGATCGAAGCTGGTATGGAGGCGGCGGGAGATATTGCTGATCAGCAGGCTGAGGCCATGTTAGATGAGTTGATTGATGGTGTAGATGATACAGAAAAGTTGATGTTGCACTAGGGCACGGCTACGCGGAGTTTGAGCTTCAAATCTATGTGATTTTTATTTTCCCTGATGTATTCGCATCCCTGCATAACTTCAAGCGCTGTACATCAAGTGACAATTTTTCAAGCTAGCAGCACTTCAAATAAAAACATTTTAAATAGCGATCTTCTGAAAAGCAGTTCATCAATTAAGAAGACTTGATGTGTTTCCACTGAAAGGCTTACTTCTTACAAAAACCTTATCGCACTCTAAGTAACAGCCCTTGGCTTGAGCCATTTTTTGCAGCCAATTCCAGCTGGGCTAATTCTTTGTCGGTCAGTTTTCCCGGGCTCGAGATAACTGTGTGACTGTTGCCGGCTGACAGAGCTTCCCAAGTAATCCACAAGAGTGTTTGTGGGTCCTGACAGTGAATGACACGAATATAACGAGTATTCACACCATAGGATTCCAATAGTTCACGATTGATATTATGTGGTGCAATCCACGTGATCCAACGGTCACTGCTGACATTACTTAGGAAGGCAATCATTGGTAGCAGTAGTGCAAGTTGCTCTGGTGAATCACTGGTTAGTACCAGCTCGGTTACGCCACTTGCGGGTTGTGAATGTGTTTTTGCAGATAACGGTATTGCATGGGCGATATTAGTCACGACGAATTACTCCTACGCTTAAACCTTCAATACTGAATTCCTGATCGCGCATATCAACGAGGATAACCTCGAAATCAGGGTTTTCAGGCCACAATTCAACCTGTGCTTTGTTGCCGCTGCGCTTGAAACGCTTCACGGTTACTTCCTCGCCAATTCGCGCAACGACAATTTGCCCGTTGCGGACTTGGTCGGTTTTATGGACAGCTAAGAGATCGCCGTCCAAAATCCCTGCATCCTTCATGCTCATGCCATGCACACGCAGAAAATAGTCAGCACTGGGTGAAAAAAAGCTTTGAGGAATGTTGCAATAGTCCTCAATGTGCTCCTGCGCAAGAATCGGATTGCCAGCAGCAACGCGCCCTATAACCGGAATACCTGTATGCACTTCCGGCAATCTTATACCCCTTGAAGCACCGGGAATAATTTCAATAGCGCCTTTGCGTGCCAATGCCTTGATGTGTTCTTCAGCGGCATTGGCTGACTTAAACCCCAGAATACGTGCGATTTCAGCGCGTGTCGGTGGGTAGCCCGTTTCATCTGCATATTGACGAATGAGTTGTAGTACCTGTTCCTGGCGCGGTGTTAAGTCAGACATGTGTACTCCTGAATCTGTTTGTTTGTACAGTGGTTGTGATTATATACAGTAATCTGATGTGTGCAATAGTTTTTCAATCTGTTCTTATTTCGCACTTTTATAAGTTCCGAGGTTGTGAAGATACTTTGTGATATTCGCTGTTTTTAGCTAAAGGTTTTTTGGTTGGTGCCGTTAGCTATAGGGTCGGATAACTAATCTTGACTGCTACTTATAGTGGTTTGCCAAAACTCAAAAAAATCTGTGGTGATTTATGAATGCCTATTCTGCCGTGCAGCATTATTCCAGTGTAAAAGTACAGTCAGGTGTTGAAGCTGCTTCGCCTCATCGCTTGATTCAGATGTTATTTGAGGGAGCTCTGGAGCGTATTGCTCAGGCAAAAGGCGCTATGGCGCAAAACCAAATTGCACGTAAAGGCGAGTTGATTAGCAAAGCGGTAGCGATAGTTGCCGGTTTACAGGGCAGCTTGAATGATCGCGAAGGTGGTTCTTTGGCAGCCAATTTGGATGGTTTGTACGATTATGTGATTCGCCGTTTGAGTCAGGCGAATTATGAAAATAACAGTGAGTATCTGGATGAGTGCGGTCGCCTGCTGGGTGAGATTAAAACAGCATGGGATGCAATCGGAAATCAGGTGTAACGAGGTTCATATGGCAATTCACTTGGTTTCAGCACCTGAATATGTGGGAGCGGCTGGCATTATGGCAATGCGTGGTCTGCAACAGGAGCTGACTAACGCATTGCAAGTTGAGGACTGGGAAAAAATCCGCCATTTGGATCGAATTTGTGCTTTGCTGATCGATAGAGTGGTTGCTGCAAATCGCAATGACAAATCTACATTGGTATGTGCTCTGAATGAGTTGAAGGGAGTGTATGCCGGGTTGATTGCACAATGTCAGCGCGAAGTAACTCTACTGCATGCGACCTGATGGTCTAGCACGTTAGGTTTTTAAAACAGCTTACTTATAGCAAAACTCGCCAAAACGACTTAGCCCTGCTAGCCTTAGAAAATCTAACCGCTAGCAGGGGACAGACGTGTCTAATTACAATCCGCAAGAAGCACTCAAACAATATCGCCAGTTGGGAATTGAGTCAGAAATTAATAACGCCTCGCCCCACCGATTAATCCAATTATTATTTGAGGGTGCCTTAGGGCGCTTGGCGGCCGCTCAGGGTGCTATTGAGCGCGGTGATGTGGCTGCAAAAGGTGAATTGCTAGGTAAAGCTATAGGGATTGTAGGCGGTTTGCGCAGTTCGTTAGATATGAGCGCGGGCGAATTATCGGAGCGTCTTGATCAGGTATATGAATACGTTAATTTGAAATTGCTTGAGGCATCAAAAGAAAACAGCGCTGAAAAAGTAAATGAAGCCATTCAGTTGCTGAAAACAATAAAATCAGGCTGGGATGATATTGCGCCTTGAGTTCAGCTTTACAATTTGCGAAATAAAAATTGGATGTTTTTCAGTCAGCAGTATTGTAATTTAGCTTGGCTTCTTGCTTAGAAATAATTCTAAAAACAGGCAATAATTTGGCGATAGTTTGTGCTATCTGGCTAAGTCTTATCAAAACGCCAAAATCATTTCGTCATAAATTTGACTAAGATCACAGTCTCGTCTATTACTTACTCCAATAAGTCGGCTTGCCAATTAAAACACGCGTTTTTTAAGTGTTTTTAATATGTTGGCGTGAATAAATAAAGGTCTTGGGGTATGTGGCGCAACAATAAAGTTTTAGTTATCGACGATAATCCGTCACGTCGACACGATTTAAAAATTCTGCTCGATTTTCTCAGTGAAACCACATGCGCGACAGCGAGTGACACATGGCAATCAGCTGTTGCTGAAGAGAATGGCGGTGAAGATTATGTTGCTATTTTTCTGGGGGATTATCGTGACAGCAATAAATCCCTCGCTCATCTCTTAAAAGAAATTCGCTCTTGGAGCGATGAGCTCGCTATCATTTTAGTTGGCGATGAGCATCCCAATATTTATGAGGGGTTAGATGATTTTTATCGCTTCATGATCATAGCAACTCTCTCGATTCCTCCTACCTATAACAAGTTGGTTGATACTCTGCATCGCGCCCAGTTGTATCGTGAAGCGCAATCAACCAGCAAGCGTCAGCCTCAGCGTCGCCCTGTGCATTTATTTCGCAGTCTTGTAGGAACCAGCCGTGAAATTCAAAATGTGCGCGAGATGATGGCGCAGGTGGCCGATAAAGATGTTTCTGTGCTGATTACCGGTGAATCAGGTACCGGCAAAGAGGTGGTTGCGCGTAACCTTCACTACAACTCTCCGCGTCGCGATAAGCCATTTGTGCCAGTAAATTGCGGCGCAATTCCGGCTGAACTGTTGGAAAGCGAATTATTTGGCCATGAAAAAGGTGCATTTACCGGCGCGATCAATTCGCGCGCTGGGCGGTTTGAATTGGCTGAAGGTGGCACCTTATTTTTAGATGAAATTGGCGATATGCCGTTGAACATGCAGGTGAAAATTTTGCGTGTTTTGCAAGAGCGCTGTTTTGAGCGTGTCGGTAGCAATAAAACCCAGCCGGTTGATGTGCGTATTATTGCGGCAACGCATCGAAATCTGGATCAGATGATTCTTGGTAATACTTTTCGGGAAGATTTGTTTTATCGCCTCAATGTATTTCCAATCGAATTGCCATCATTAAAGGATCGCTCGGAAGATATTCCATTGTTGATTAATGAGTTGGTATCGCGCATGGAGAGTGAGCAGCGCGGCTCAATACGTTTTAACTCAGCTGCCATTATGTCGCTCTGCCAGCATGAGTGGAGTGGAAATGTGCGCGAACTGGCTAACTTGGTGGAGCGCATGGCGATCATGCATCCCTTTGGTGTCATTGGTGTTCAGGATTTGCCCGCAAAATATCGCCATGTCGATGTAACTGATGAAGATTTTTTACCTGCATCGATAAATGGTGAAGTTACTGTGGCGGGTGGTGCAAGTTACGTAAATATGAATGACACTCCGTTACTACCTGAGCAGGGAATTGATTTGCGCGAATATATAACTAATTTGGAAATGAGTTTGATTCAACAGGCACTGAATGACTGCGGTGGTGTTGTGGCGCGTGCAGCGGATAAATTATGTGTGCGGCGCACTACCTTGGTGGAAAAAATGCGCAAATACGATATGCAGCGCTAATAAAGTTAACTTGAAATAACACAAACAAAAAACCCGCTTCGCAGCGGGTTTTTTGTTTCAGGTTTTAGCCTTATTTATACAGCGACAGTTTGAATTTCTACCGCCGCAATACGCTTGCCTTCATTGGCAGCGTTTTGGTAACTCTCAATTTCATTGAAGTTGAGGTAACGGTAGATATCCGCTGACATGCTGTTGATCTTGCTTGCGTAGGCTTGGTATTCGTCCGGGGTTGGCAGTTTACCAATTACAGCAGCGATAGCAGCCAGTTCTGCAGAGGCCAAATACACGTTGGCGCCTTCACCTAAGCGGTTCGGGAAGTTACGGGTAGAGGTGGAAACTACAGTGGATTTTGGCGCCACACGTGCTTGGTTGCCCATACACAGTGAACAGCCTGGCATTTCAGTGCGGGCACCTTTAACGCCGTAAATACTGTAGTAGCCTTCTTCCATCAGTTGATGCTCATCCATTTTAGTTGGAGGGGCAATCCACAGGCGGGTGGTTAGCTCTTCTTTGGTTGAGGCCAGCAATTTACCTGCAGCACGGAAGTGGCCGATATTGGTCATACAAGAACCGATGAATACTTCATCAATTTTTGCGCCTTGTACATCAGACAATACTTTCACATCGTCCGGATCGTTAGGGCAGGCAAGAATTGGCTCTTTGATGTCAGCCAGATCGATATCGATCACTGCTGCGTATTCTGCGTCAGCATCGGCTTCCATCAATTCTGGGTTGGCAATCCAGGCTTCCATCTTCTGTGCGCGACGCTCAAGAGTGCGTACATCGCCGTAACCTTGTTCGATCATCCAGCGCAGCATGGTGATGTTAGAGGTCATGTATTCAATGATTGGCGCTTTGTCCAATTTGATGGTGCAGCCCGCAGCAGAGCGCTCAGCAGATGCGTCAGAAATTTCAAACGCTTGCTCAACTTTCAAATCAGGTAAGCCTTCAACCTCAAGGATACGACCAGAGAAAATGTTCTTCTTGCCTTTCTTCTCTACAGTCAACAGGCCTTGCTTGATAGCGTACAGAGGAATGGCGTTTACCAAGTCGCGCAGGGTGATACCTGGTTGCAATTCGCCTTTAAAGCGAACCAAAACAGACTCGGGCATATCCAGAGGCATAACACCAGTCGCAGCAGCGAAAGCAACCAAGCCAGAGCCAGCAGGGAAGGAGATGCCAATTGGGAAGCGGGTATGAGAGTCGCCACCAGTACCTACGGTGTCAGGCAGCAACATGCGGTTCAGCCATGAGTGGATGATGCCGTCGCCTGGACGCAGGGAAACACCACCGCGAGTCATGATGAAGTCGGGCAGGGTGTGTTGGGTTTCGATATCCACTGGCTTTGGATAGGCCGCAGTGTGACAGAAAGACTGCATGGTCAGGTCGGCAGAGAAGCCCAAGCAAGCCAAATCTTTCAGTTCGTCGCGAGTCATTGGGCCGGTGGTGTCTTGTGAGCCAACGGTAGTCATCTTTGGTTCACAGTAGGTGCCAGGGCGGATACCCTCTACGCCGCAAGCTTTACCTACCATTTTTTGTGCAAGGGTATAGCCTTTGCCGGTGTCAGCAGGTGCTTGGGGCAGGCGGAACAAGGTGCTTGGCTCTAAACCAAGTGATTCACGCGCTTTGGTGGTCAGGCCACGACCAATGATCAGTGGGATACGGCCGCCAGCTTGTACTTCATCCAGCAATACATCTGATTTCAGCGCGAATTCAGAGATAACTGCGCCGGTTTCAGCATTGAGGATTTTGCCATCGTATGGACGAATTTCAATTACATCGCCCATGTTCAGGTCGTCTACTGGCGCTTCAAACACCAGTGCGCCGGCGTCTTCCATAGTGTTATAGAAGATCGGTGCGACTTTGCCGCCGATACAAACACCGCCAGTGCGCTTGTTTGGTACGCCGGGAATGTCGTCGCCGATAAACCACAACACTGAGTTGGTTGCAGATTTACGAGAAGAACCAGTGCCTACAACGTCACCAACAAATGCCAATGGATAACCTTTGGTTTTCAGTTCTTCGAGTTGTTTGATGGGGCCGATAGAACCGGGTTGGTCTGGGGTGATGCCGTCACGGCTCATTTTGAACATGGCCAGTGAGTGCAGTGGAATGTCAGGGCGTGACCATGCATCAGGTGCTGGTGACAGGTCATCGGTGTTGGTTTCACCGGTGACTTTGAATACGGTGAGCTTGGTGCTCTCGGCAACTTTTGGTTTGCTGGTGAACCATTCGCCATCAGCCCAGGATTGCATCAATTCTTTAGCGTGTGCGTTACCCGCTTTTACTTTCTCTTCCACATCGTGGAATGCATCGAACATCAACAAAGTGTGTTTGAGTTCGTTGGCTGCCAAAGGCGCCAAAGTGGCGTCGTCAAGCAGGTTTACTAGAGGTTCAATGTTGTAACCGCCGAGCATCATGCCGAGCAGTTTAATAGCGAGAGGCTTATCGATCAGGGGGGAGGAGGCTTCGTCTTTCAAAATCGCGCTTAAGAAAGCGGCTTTAACATAAGCGGCTTCATCAACGCCGGGCGGAACGCGGTTGGTGATCAAATCAAGCAATACTTCAGCTTCACCAGCGGGGGGATTCTTCAGTAATTCAACCAATCCGGCAACTTGCTCAGGGTTTAATGGTTTTGGTGGAATACCTTCTGCGGCGCGTTCTGCGACCTGTTTACGATAGGCTTCAAGCACGGTTTTATCCTCATTAGTGTGGGGGTTACTCCCTCGACAGGATCTCTGCCTCAAGAGACTATCCATGGCCTTCATGGATGACTAAGTGCAACCAAGAATTGTTTGCACCTAAACTGCTCGCCTAACTTACGATTTAACGTGATGGAAAGGAGCAGCAAATCGGGGGCAGAGTATACCTGATGCAGCGCAGGCTGTTAATGCGTGATGCCCAAGTCGCCGTAGATTGCGAGTATCAATTTGCCTGTGCAGATGTCATTGCATGATGCAGGGCAGGAATCGGTATTTAAAGGTGATTGTGATAAGGTGGCAGACTTGTTTGAAAGGTCAGACATGAACTACGGCAATGATAAAAATGGCTTCGGCTGATAAGAATGAGGACACTATGAGCGCTATACAAAATAGATTGGTTGTTTCAAGTTTGATGGTTGGTTTGCTAGCTACGCTGATGGGCTGCGAGAAAAAGGCAGCTGAAGTTCCGGCAGTCAGTGCAGTTGCGATTTCATCGGAAGCTTTATCTGTTTCTACTGTAGCTTGTGAGGGCGTTGCACCTGCAGGTGATTTGACTCCGGTTCGTATCGATGCCGTCAACACCACCCGTACCGAGCCTGGCTTGTTTGAAGGGCCTGTGTGGATCAATGATTCACTGTATTTTTCTGATTTTGTATTCACCAATGGTTTTTCATCGCGCATTCAAAAATTAAATGCAGATGGCACTGTCACAACTGCAATTGATGATTCGGGCAGCAATGGTTTGGCTGTCGATAACAAAGGTTTAATTGTTGCGGGCACGCATAAATACAAAGGTCTTTCGCTATTCAACCCTGCAACGGGTGAGCGCGCACCAATTGTTGATCAATATAATGGCAATCCTTTTAATTCACCTAACGATATTGCCATTGCGGCAGATGGAACCATTTACTTTACCGACCCCGATTTTCAGCGCGATGCTGCGCCCGGCGGCCAGGAAAAAACCGGTGTGTATCGCGTAGCAACTGACGGCACTGTGACGTTGGTTGATGACACTATTTCCAATCCGAACGGGATTGCGTTATCGCCAGCAGAAGATGTGCTTTATGTAAACGGCGGTGGTGAGCAGGGTGTGTTGCGTGCTTATCCGATTGTTAATGGTGTACCGCAAGCAGGTAAGGATTTGGTGACAGGTATTTCTATCCCAGATGGCATGGCAGTAGATTGTTTGGGGAATATTTATTTGACTGAGCATCTCGCGCGTCAGTTGCGTGTATATACGCCTGCTGGTGAGCAAATCGCACAGGCGACAACAGATGCAAACCTGACGAATGCTGCGTTTGGTGGTGTGGAAGGAAAAACGCTTTACCTGACAGGAGCAGGCTCACTGTGGAAAATTGAACTCGCCGTTACTGGCTCAGCCTATTAATTTTTATCTGATCATCAAGGCGGATCATTTATGACTAATGATTCGTCTGTAACAACGAAAACTTATGCTTGTATTAAAACGTGTCAAAACTCCCTGTGTGGGAATCTGTTCCACCGGCATTGGCGATAGTGTCTGCCGCGGATGCAAACGTTTTGGTCATGAGGTGATTGACTGGAATAGTTACACACATGAGCAAAAACTGTTGATCGCACAGCGCTTGGAAACTTTTCTTGCGCAAATTGTGCAAAACATGATTCAAATTTTGGATGAAAAAGTTTTACTAACGCAAATCCAACATCAGCAAATCCAATTCAAACAGGAGCAAAATCCTTACTGTTGGGTTTTTGATTTGCTGCGCGCAGGCGCGAGCCAAATTCAGAGTTTATCTGCATACGGACTAGCGTTGCAGCCCGCATGGCAAGGCACATCACTAGCTATTATTCGCGATAACATCGATAAAGACTATTACGCATTAAGCTGTGCGCATTATGAACGCTATATTTCTCCGTGTTTTATCTCTGTTGAAAATCTTGATTAACATATTCTTAACTTACAAGTTCTGACTCATAAAAACTTGACTTACAAAGTAGTCCATCACTATGAATGCCGTCGCTAGAATCCAACAATTTTTACATTGCGAAACCCCTGATGCCTGGGTGAAGAATGCCCTTGATAATCAAGCGCTGTTATTGCTCGATCACGCCAATTGCGAGAAAAAAGCTGCATCGACTGCCATTAATTTGATGTTCCGCTACGTAGGCGACTTTGACATGATGAATAAAATGTCGCGTCTCGCGCGTGAAGAGTTGAGACACTACGAGCAAGTCATGGCGATTATGGAGGCAAGAGGTGTTGCCTACGAGCAAATTACCCCCGGCCGTTATGCAGGTGAATTGCGTAAATTGGTTCGCACCTCGGAGCCTGGCCGCTATATCGATACGCTTATTTGTGGCGCAATAATTGAAGCGCGCTCCTGTGAGCGCTTTGCCAAGGTCGCTCCATTTTTAGATGAAGAATTGCAAAAGTTTTATCTTTCTCTTCTTAAGTCTGAATCGCGTCACTACGAAGATTATTTAACACTCGCCAAACGTGCGGCAGAGGGTAAGGATATTTCTGCGCGTGTGCAGGAATTTCTGGCGCTGGAAAAGACTTTGATCGAAGGTGTTGATGAAGAGTTCCGTTTTCATTCAGGAACTCTTAGTGCAGTGTAAATTTGCAAACTGCGGATTGAAGTATTACACAGGAGAAAAAACAGTAGTTGCAGGATCTACTTACGGTTAAGAAAACGTAAGAGAAATGCTTTTACAAGCAGTCATCCTGGTTTTATTTCGTTAGCGGCAGTTCTATACGGGCACAACAGCCTTTGGTGTCATCACGATTGAAAATCTGCAGGCTGCCGTTATGCAATTCAATAATTTGCTGACTCAATGCCAAGCCAATCCCTGAGCCTTGTGCTTTGGTTGTGTAAAAAGGAATGAACAGATTCTGGTTGTTGCGAATGCCGCAACCGGAATCCAGTATGTCGATGCGCAGGAAGACAGAGGCAGAAGGGGAGGATTGAGCTGCGACTTTTGCTACATTGATAATAATTGCTGCCGATGGATCGCTCGCATCCGGGTGTTGCATAGCCTCTACTGCATTTTTCAAAAGATTAATCAGTGCTTGCTTGAGCTGTGCTGAATCCAGCGCACACACCAAATCTACTTCTCCCCGCAGTAAAATTCTTTGCCCGGAAAACAATGGCAAGAGTGGACTCACTAGCGACTGTATATCGATATTTTTCAATTGTGGCTTTTTTAACTGCGTCAGGTCACGATAACGGGCAATAAATTCTGTCAGGGATTTGGCTCTGTCATAAATAATGTTTGCCCCCTCTGTAATATCAGCGCCCTGTGCGCTGGCAATGTTGCTGTGTTTAACAATATCAATTAGGGATTGGCTCAAGGATGCAATAGGCGCGAGCGAATTATTAATCTCGTGACTAATGACTCGCACTAATCCCTCCCATGATTTTAATTCCTCCTGACGCAGTAAATGGTTCATGTCTGTTAGCAGAATCAGTGTTTGCTCGCTGCCAAATTCACGAAATTTATCGACTTGGATGTAGAGCTTTTTAGATTTTCCATTTGTGTGCAGATTAATCAATTCTTTGGTGGGAGAGCAATTCGGTAGTGAGAGGTTCAGTTGTTGCAGATTTTTGATTGCATTGGGCTGCTCAATATTTAACATCTGTACAGCGGCATTGTTCATCACCGTAATAGTATTTTTATCATCTGCGGTGATCACGCCTATATTAATTTGGGTAATGATTTTTTCCAGTAGTGCACGTTTTTCTACATTGGCGAGCTTATGACTGGAGAGCTCATGAGAGAGTGTATTGATACTATCGGCCAAGCCACTTAAACCGGAGGAGGTTAGCTCCTGACGAGCTTTAAGTGAGAAGTCTCCCTGCAGCATGGCATCGACCACAGAAGTTAAACTCCGTAGGCGATAGGTTAATTCAAAGCGTATGATGTAAATGGCGTAACCAACCAGAGTGAGTTGTAATAAGCACAGAATGGCAATGAAATAGGGTGATAACCCCTGTTGAACACACAGCCAGATCGTAAAGCAGGTTAGTGGAACGCTTGCCAAAAGTGGGGCGCGAGTTTGAATGTATTCAACAGGGCGTTTTTTCATTTAATTTTTTATTACTATTTTTTCATCGGTTTTGTGATCAGGGAATGTTTAGCGAATTTGCAGTTTTTCTAGTCGGCGATAAAACGCACTGCGGCTCAACCCCAGAGAACTGGCAGCTTTCGACATATTGCCCGCCTGCAATAAAATTCTTGCTTCGATAATATTTTTTTCAATTTCGTCCAAAGTGCTATTGTTGTACGCGTCATAGAGTGTATTGGTCATAGCATTTTGTGTGCTTTCAGAAGTTTCAAGCATTAACACATCGGTATCGATTTTTCCGTTATCACTTAAAATAAGGCTGCGTTCAAGTACATGTTGTAACTCGCGAATATTCCCCGGCCAATCATAGGTATGAAGTTTGTGCCGCGCTTCTACAGTTAATTCTGCTGGCGGGCGACGATGACGCAGACAGGCAGCTTCCAAAAATTGATTGCAAAGATCGTCTATATCTTCGCGGCGTTCACGCAGAGAAGGCACGCGAATTTCAACGGTATTGAGCCGATACAAAAGATCCTGACGAAAACTGCCTTCCGCTACCATTGTTTGGATATTGGCATTGCTGGCAGAAATCAAGCGTACATCGGCAGTGATTGTTTCCGATGATCCCAGTCTTTCAAATTGGCGCTCTTCAAGCACGCGCAATAGTTTCGCCTGCTGGCTTAGTGGGATATTGCCAATTTCATCCAAAAACAAACTGCCTTTGTTCGCCAATTCAAATCGACCGATACGAGTGTCGCGTGCATCGGTAAAGGCGCCTTTTACATGGCCAAACATTTCGCTCTCAAATAACGACTCGGCTATTGCGCCCATATTAATCGCTACTAGCCGCTGGTCTTTGCGTGCCGACTGTTGGTGAATATAATGAGCCAGCATGCTTTTACCTGTGCCATTTTCACCGGAAAAATAAACATTTAAATCGCTGGCAGCAACGCGCTGAATTGTATCCAGCACTATTTGCATTGCGGGGGATCGCGTACGGAGTTGTTGGATGTTTTTTGCTGCCACTTGTTGGTTGAGCAGTTTATTTTCGATGATCAGTGCGGTCTGCACGCGCTGTTGTTCGCGAATGCTCGCTTGGGTACGAATAATGTGCAGAAGGCGTTCGTTATCCCAGGGCTTTTCAATAAAATCGCTCGCTCCTTGCTGCAGGGATTTTACGGCAAGTTCAATTGACCCCCAGCCACTCATCACTACTAGCGGAATATCGGGATTTAATAATTTACATTGGCTAATTAAATCCAGTCCTTCGCTACCCGAGGTAGTATCGTGGGTAAAATTCATATCCAGCAACACAAGGTCAATTGCTGTTTGCCTGAGCGCCTCCAATGCGGCGCGCGGGCTTTTTGCTAATACAACCTGATGTTGATCGTGTTTCAGTAAGATTTTTAACGCAGCCAAGATAGCGTCATCATCATCGACGATTAATACATTTGCCATTTATAGAGTCCGGATAAATTATTCGTATCGCAATGCCAGTGCGGGTTCCATGCGTAGTATGCGCTGTAAGGGTATCCATGTGGCGACAAATACAGCGACGGTGATAATTATAGGAACCAATATATACGCCAGTAGATGAAGCTGATTTTCTGCACCAATCGTCTTAATAAAACTCCGGCTCATAAAGTAAGCGAGTGGAAGGCCCAGTGCAAATCCTGTGATTAATTGTAATGCGCTTTGGCGGCTGAATAATAAAAGTATTCGGGTGTCTGGTGAGCCGAGCGCGCGGCGAATTCCCAATTCTTGCGTGCGTTGTTCGATATGATTTGCCATCACCCCATATATGCCGCTTACCGCCATTACTAATGAGCAAATGGCAAATAAGAAAAAAATACGCTCCATTAAATCAAGCAACACGCGATTGTTTTCGGCTTGTGCGGTTAAAGTTGCAAACCGGTACATGGGTAAATTGGGGTCAATGTTGTGTAACACTCTGGCGAGTGGTTGTTGGAAAAGATTAGGATCAGAACGGGTTTTTAACACAATCGCCATAGCATCGCGTGGCATTTGTGCAAAGGGAACATAAACGGTCGGTTCCTGTTCAGAACCAAACAGACTACCTTGCATTAATTGTGGCACAACACCTACGACGGTCATCCAGTTGTCGGGCATGGTTTGTATGCTACTGGCGATGCGAATGCGTTTGCCAATAGGTGATTCTTCCGGCCATATTTTGTTGGCGAACTCATCAGAAATGACGGCTACTTTGGGTGAGTTTTCGTTATCGCGTTCATCCAGCAAGCGCCCCTCCAGTAATGGAATTGATAAGGTTTCAAACGTGTTTGGATAAACCTGTACCAAATGCGCCTGAGGAAATGCAGAAGTAGGGAACTCTTGCCCCTCGGGTTGAATACCGCTGGCAGGTAAAAATTCAGTTGGTACGTGCGACATTAATGTCGCTTTCTCAACACCGGAAATATTGCTTATGTCCATTAGCAGGCGATTGTAGTATCCGGTCTGCGCTGGTCCTTGGGGGTAAACACTTGGCGGCGGGTTGACGCGCGCGGTTAAAAAATTATTGATATTCATACCATATCCTTCTGCGACGGCATGATAAATCAATATGGAAATAATGCCTGCTATCACCATCAATGCGCATGAAAGCCCAATTTCAACTGTCACCAGAATTTTACTGATGAATCCCGCCGTTTTTCCCAGTGATGTTTTTGCTGCATCTTTTAATACGGCATTAAAGTTTCTTCCCGATGCTTTCCAAGCTGGAATAAAACCGGTTACCAGTGCGGTTATTACAATAACAGCAAGAGCATTAATGACATCTTCCATTCTAAGGCTCATCACTGCAAAAAAAGGAATGCCGTCAGTACTCCGCTTCATAAAAAATTGGGTTACTGCATCTAACCCCCAACCGGCAAATAGAATTGCTAATAAGCCACCGATTCCGCAGATAAATAGGCTTTCCCACATCATTTGGCTGATGAGCCGCGTGCGCTGAGCGCCCAAGGCTACACGAATGGCGATTTCCTTTGAGCGCATATTGGCGCGGGCGAGTAATAAGTTTCCTACGTTGATGCAGCTCAATGCCAGAACAAAAAAACCTGAGCTCAGCATTAAATAAAAAATATTAATATTGTTTCTGGAAAGTTCACGTTTATAAAGATCGATTCTGGCGCTTAGGTTTTGCTGTGGATTAATGCGCAAGTCGGTACTGTTGGCATAAATGGTTTGCAGTTCCAGTTCGGCTTCAGCTGCAGAAATCCCTGGTTTTGCTTTTGCAAGTAAACGAATCAAAGGGGAATTTTTTAAGGAGAATTGATGAGCGTCTTTCTTTAATGGAAGCCATATTTGATTGTTAAAAGGAAATACGTATCCCTTGGGCATAACGCCAACAACTTCAACCTTCTCGCGATTGATCTGAACTGTTTTTCCAATAATTGCGCTGTCTGCATCAAAATAATTTTGCCAAAGGTCATAGCCAATCACTACCACAGGAAGGCTGCCAATCTGTTGATCATTATTTGTTAAGGTTCGCCCTAGCAGGGGCACCACACCCGTGTATTCAAAAAAATCATCCCCAGCGTAAATACCTTGATAGCGAATGGATTTAACCCCGTCAGATAAAACCGCTGTTTCAGAACCAAAGGCAACTACCAATTCAAAACTTTGGCTTTCGGATTTAATCTTTTGATAATCATGCAAGAGCGTTTGTTGAACGCGTTTATCTACCAATCGATTTATAAACATTAATCGCTCACCGTCTTTAAAATCCAGCGGGCGAAAGACGAACGCATTCACAACCGACATCATAAAAATTGAAACGCCAAGCCCAATTGTCATTACCGCTATAGTGAGCGCAGTAAAACCGGGCGTTTTTAATAAAATACGTAATGTGTACTTAATATCGAGAAGCAGGCTCATATTGCACCTGCCAAATGGATTTTTGTTTCCGGTGATGATGTTAAACGTTCATCCGATTGCAATACATTATGTATGGGGGCATCACTGGAAATATCGCTGACAATTTTTCCATCCATCATTTGTACTATTCGGTGTGCACGGTGAGCGGATCGCGGATCGTGAGTGACAATGCAAATGGTGGCGCCTTTTGCGTGGAGCTCATCCAGCAGTGTCATTACATCTGCCGCGTTTTTCGAATCCAGATTGCCAGTGGGTTCGTCTGCTAGCAGCAGAGATGGTTTCCCTGCAATCGCGCGCGCAATGGCCACGCGCTGCTGCTGACCACCTGACAACTGGGCCGGATAATGATTAACTCTATGATGCATACCTACTGCAGCAAGAGCATTTTCCACCATATCTTTGCGTTGTTGTCTGGTTAAATCATTGCGATAAGTGAGCGGCAGCTCCACATTTTCTTGTACTGTCATATCGCTAATCAAATTAAATGATTGAAAGATAAAACCTATTTCTTTATTGCGAATCTGGCTGCGCACTTTGCTGTTTAAATCGCTGACGAGCACATCGGACAAATAATAAGCTCCCGCAGATGAGCTATCCAAAAGCCCCATTACTGATAGAAGTGTGGATTTTCCACAGCCTGAAGGCCCGGTAATGGAAACATACTCTCCTTGCTTAATCGTTAAATTGATATTACTGAGCGCATGAGTCTCCATATCATCCGTAATAAATATTTTTTTAATAGCATCCATATTAATGAGTGGCTTATTCATATACATAACTCCATTTTTATAAAAATATGTGGTGGAACTTTTAAAAATAACCTAATGATTAGTTGGCTAAATAGATTCTTGAATAGCCATCCAACTCCGATTGGTCAGAGACAATAATTTGATCGCTTGGATTAAGGCCGCTGACAATCTCGATTTTGCTGGCAGACCCGCGACCAAATTCTACCGGGACTTTATCTGCAAAATTTCCATCTTCTGAAAGCTTGAATACTCGCATCGCGCGATAATTTTGTGAGTAAGCAGGGCGCTCTACAAATAGCGCATTACTCAAAGCGGCCACCATAATTTCCCCATCTATGGTTAAATCCGGGCGGGCATCAGTAGGTAAAGGTTCTGTGAGTTCAACATCCACTTCTACAGTGCCATTCATCACTGAAGGCGATATGCGCGAGACAACACCGGTAATACGATTATTACGGGTATCAATACTCACTGTTTGGGCTAAGGCGACTTGTTGGATTTGAATTTCAGGAACCAGCATGCGTGCAATCAATTGATCTTGTTGTACTAGCTTGGCAATGTTTGCTCCTAGTGCCAGTTGTTGGCCTGGCTCTATGGCTACTTCTTGTACAACGCTATCCATAGTTGCGCGAACCTGTAGTTGTTCAACTTGCTCCCTTGCGCGCTCAATTTGTTTTTGCAGCTTTTTCAAACGTGCTTTTTTAGCAATTACTTGCACTACAACATTTTCTTCCATGCTTTTGGTGCGGCTTTGCTCGATCTGCCAGCGTTCTTTGCGTTGGGCTGTTTGCATTTGACTTGATTCAAATTCAATTTTAGATATGGATCCCTGATTGCGTTCACGTAAATATATTTGCGCATTCAGGTTTAATTCGGAGGTTTGGAATAGACCTTTTGCTTCCAATTCAATCGTGCGTTGATCTAATAGCGCAGATTCCATATCTTTTATTTCCGCACTTGTTTGCGCTTGCATGGCTTCAAGATCCCAGTGTAAATCGTCGTAAGCTTGTTCCAATTCAGGATTACTCAACTCTGCAATCAGATCACCGGTTTTAACCTGAGCGCCAGGCTTGACTAAAACCTGCTCAACGCGGCCATTGGTTTCTGCAGCCAACCAGCGAACATTGATCGGTACCAGTGCGCCCGGTGCACGAATGACAATATCAAAGCTACCCTGATTAACTTTCGCCAATCGAAGCGTATGTCGGTCAACTTTAAAATCGGATGGGCTGTATAAGGGAATAACGCCGTATCCTATAAAAACACACATTAAAAATCCGGCAAGAAGCCAGATTGATTTGATTTGCTTGTTAGGCTGACAACGAATGATGTCCACTTCTTAACTGCTCTGATACTGTTGATGGTGTTTATAGAGCAGTAACTGAGCCAGATATATTTTTTATAGTGAAAACAATAAATTACAAAATCTATGGAAGTATTTAAAAGTAAAACTGTTCTGTTTTTGAGATGCTATTTGATTGTTTCTGTAGCGAAATTGGGACACCTGCATGTGCTCACTTCTGCTAGACTTCGGTGTACCGCTTAAAATTCAGTCACTCTAATGCAAGGTGCAAAATGGAAGCTCATCATATTGAAATTCGTCATCTTTCCCATCAGGACATGTTTGAGTTAAAAGTCGCTTGTAATGAGGTATATCCCGATTCTGCTTTGGCCAGTTGGGATGAAAAGGTTATAGGCCGATTGCTGACGAAATTTCCTGAAGGACAAATTTGTGTCTGTGTAGATGGCAAAGTAGTTGGGTGTGCGCTTTCACTCATCATCGACTATCAGCAATTTGGAGATGATCACAGCTACGACCAAATTACCGACAATTTAAAGTTCTCAACACATGATCCGGTGGGTGATGTGCTGTACGGAATTGAAGTTTTTATTCATCCCGAATATCGCGGCCTGCGTTTGGCAAGACGACTCTACGCTGCACGCAAAGAACTGTGTGAAAATCTGAACCTGCGAGCCATTATCGCGGGTGGGCGTATGCCAGGCTATGCAGCACATGCGCACGAGATGAACGCAAAAACCTACATTGCCAAAGTAAAAGCCAGAGAAATTTACGACCCGGTGTTAAGTTTTCAATTGGCGAATGATTTCCACGTTCGCAAAGTGTTGACCGCTTATTTGGCTGGCGATAAAGAATCTAAAGAGTGTGCGACATTGATTGAATGGATCAATGTGTATTACACCAAATCCCCCAAATTGATTAATGCTGAACGCAGTGAGGTGCGTATTGGTTTGGTGCAATGGAAAATGCGCAGAATGGATAAGCTTGAAGAGTTATTCGAGCAAATGGAATTTTATGTTGATGCGGTATCAGATTATAAAAGTGATTTTATTCTATTTCCCGAGCTGTTCAGTGCTCCGCTAATGGCTGAATTCAACCACTTGAGTTTTACCGAATCTATCCGTGGGTTGGCGATTTACAGTGAGGCAATTCGGGATAAGTTCATTGAAATGGCCATCAGCTACAACATCAATATTATCTCGGGCAGCATGCCTTTGATGGATAACGAAAAGCTGTATAACTCCGGATTTTTATGTCGTCGCGATGGTACTTGGGAGCGCTACGATAAAATTCATAATACCCCTGCCGAAGTTCGCAACTGGGCGATGACTGGCGGGCAGCATATTCGTGTATTTGATACTGACTGCGGAAAAATCGGCATTATTATTTGCTACGACGTTGAGTTTCCCGAGTACAGCCGCTTGCTGGCTGATCAAGGCATGAATATTTTATTTGTGCCTTTCTTAACCGATACTCAAAGTGGATACACGCGCGTTCGACACTGTGCTATGGCAAGAGCGATTGAAAACGAGTGTTATGTTGCAATCGCAGGTGCAGTAGGAAATTTGGCGCGTGTGAATCATATGGATATTCAATATGCGCAGTCTGCGCTTTTTACTCCCTCTGATTTTTCATTTCCGGCTACCGGTATTAAATCGGAAGCCACTCCCAATTCAGAGATGACTTTGATTGTGGATGTGAATATGGATTTGCTTAAAAAATTACACTCTCATGGTTCAGTGCATACCATGCGTGATAGACGCAAAGACTTGTATGAGCTGCGGTTGTTGAGCGATACCAATTAACTGGTAGCTCACTGAGGGATGTTCCCTGCTAGTGCTCAAGGAGCGACACATCGAAATTGTCGGTGTGTCATCATATGACTGATGATCCGTTATTAAATGTAAATCTTGTATACTAGTAATCAGCGTGTATCTAGTCTATTAATCGGCTTGTTTTCAGGCTCAAATAATAATTCTGGAGATGCACATGAGATATCAATTCGGTCGTGGGCGAGGTTTACTCGCTATCTTTTCTATTCTTCTGTTTTCCACTCTCTCATTATCCGCTTCGGCAAAAGATAACTTACGCCTCAATGATAAGGATTACTTTGAAAAGCCCGGTTTAAATGTGCTGGTGTTTAGCAACTGGTATGACGGGCTTTTTAGCGATTCTAAAACGAGCGGAGTGGAGTTAATTCACCACGGTGAGCGCACTGTAACCAATGGCGATGTGCGTGTGAATGCGACGCCCGAGCAGTGGGATTTAACCCCACTATTTAAGGAGCGAAAGGTCAATCGAGAAGAGCAATCGATTGAGGCTTTTTTGCATTATCCCGATTATCAATTTGATTTTTCTATAAAGGTTGCTAAAAACGCGGCAGGGGTTCGTTTAACTGTAAATATTCCTAAGTCTTTACCCAAATCGCTTGAAGGTAAGGCGGGTTTCAATTTGGAGTTTTTGCCAGCAGCTTATTTTCATAAATCTTTTTTAATGGATGGTTCGGCAGGAACTTTTCCTCGCTATCCAAGTGGTTTAAAAGAAATTAATGGAAAGGCTGATCCTGCTGCGTTAGCGGTAGGTCAACACTTGGTGTTGGCGCCAGAGGATATTGAGCATCGTATAAGTATTAGCTCTACAGAAGTACCACTGGAATTATACGATGGTCGTGGAAAGGCTCAGAATGGTTGGTATGTGTTGCGCAGTAAAATTCCTGCAAACAAAACGGGAATCGTTATTGAATGGCAAATTGATGCGGCAACCGTTAATAACTGGATTCGCGAACCGATGATTGCTCATTCTCAGGTGGGCTATCATCCTTCTCAGAAAAAAATAGCAGTGATTGAGCTGGATGCAAATGATAAAAAAATCCAGAAGGCAAACTTAATAAAAATTAATGCAGACGGAGCACGCAAAACCATACTTAGCCAGAAGCCAAAACACTGGGGCAAGTATTTGCGCTATGAATATCATCAGTTTGATTTCAGTAAGGTGCAAGAATCTGGTTTGTACGTCATTACCTATGGCAGTCAAGAGACGCACAGCTTCCGTATTGGTAAATCTGTATATCAAAATGCATGGCATCCGACATTGGATATGTATTTACCTGTGCAAATGGATCATGTCACCGTAAATGAGTCCTATCGTATTTGGCATGGTGCATCTCATTTGGATGATGCTTTGCAGGCACCTGTTAATCATGAGCATTTTGACTTGTATGCCCAAGGGCCAACAACTGATACAAAATTTAAGCCGGGCGAGCATATACCCGGGTTAAACATTGGTGGTTGGTACGATGCAGGTGATTACGATATTCGAACTCAAACCCAGTATGCGGTGGTGAATACTTTAGTTGTTGCATGGGAAGCTTTTAAATTAACGCGTGATACCACCAAAGTAGATTACGAAAGTAAATTTGTTGATCTTCACACTGCGGATGGTAAGCCAGATATATTGCAGCAAATAGAGCACGGTACCTTAGCTTTAATAGCTCAGCATCGCGCTGTAGGGCACGCAATTCCCGGCACTGTAGAAGCGCATATTGATCAATATCACCACTTGGGCGACGGTGTTACCAAAACAGATAACTTAATCTACGACCCCAAAATGAGTGAACTTGAGACTGATGGTTTTAAAAGTGGCAAGTTTGATGATCGCTGGGCATTTACCAGCAAGTCATCATCGCTCAATTATGGTTCTGCCGCTGCACTTGCTGCCGCGAGCCGTGCACTAAAGGGGTTTAATGATGCGCTGGCGAAAGAGTGCATCGCGACCGCGAAAAAAGTATGGGCAGACGAACAGGCAAAACCTCAACCAGATAGTTTCAAATATGGCAATACAACTGGAGGCAAGCTGGAGCATGAACAGTTAAAAGCGGCTACCGAATTGCTGATTACAACGGGAGAAAAACAATATGCGCAAGCAGTTGAAAAAGCTCTCATGCAAGTTGAGTTTGTGCCAATGGCATCATGGTTTGTGCGTGCCATGCCATATATGAATGCCAGCTTTAAATCGGAATTAGAGAACAAGGCAAAGATCTATCAACAAGAATTAAGCGTGACAGAAAAGAAAAACCCATTTGGTGTGCCTATCACGGAAGGCGGTTGGGCAGGCAATGGAGCGGTAATTCAATTTGCGATCAACAATTACTACATTCACAAAGCGTTTCCTTCGCTCGTAACGCGTGAATCAGTATTGCAAGGGCTGAATTATTTGTATGGTACCCATCCTGCTCATAACCTGTCATTCGTTTCAAATGTAGGGGCTCGCTCAAAAGAAGTAGCCTATGGTATGAACCGCGCAGACTTCTCTTTTATTTCTGGCGCTATTGTTCCTGGTGTTCTGATTTTGAAACCAGATTTTCCCGAAAATCATGAGGATTGGCCTTTCTTCTGGGGGCAAAATGAATACGTAGTCAACTTGGCTGCCAGCTATATCTTTCTGGTGAATGCAGCAGAAGATGTGTTGATGAATTAGATTTTTTAGGTAATAAGCTCTTTAATAGAACTGTCTGATAAAACTTGTTGAAAGAGTGAATCTCAATATCGCTGTATGGTGTCTTAATAGTTACTGCGGTAGCATCTAGTCTTTCAGCAGGTTTGCAATGACTTTCCAGTTAAGGAGTTTTTATGTCCATTGATGAAAAAAACAAAGAAGAGCATCCCGTTGCAGCTCCATCGCCATCAGTAGCTTCTACCAAGTCATCTGCTTCAGGCTGGGCAGTTGGTTTGGCGGTAGTTGTTATCGGTGGGTTGTTGCTGGCGCGTAATCTTGGTTATGAGTTGTTCTTTTTGGATTTTCATAATTGGTGGGCGTTTTTAATTATGTGTGCGGCCATCGGGCCATTGCAGCAGGCATTTAGTTATTATCGCAAGGAAGGATTAAGCGCGAATGTGGCTAATTCATTGGTGTCAGCGGGGGCGATTATTTTTGTTGCGTTGATGTTCTTGCTGGATTTGTCATTTTGGGTCTGGTGGCCGGTTTTCGTTATTATCGGCGGTCTTTATATGATGACTAGTCGCAATCGAAGCTAATATTTTCTGATGTGCTCTGAATAACCCCGCACTTTTTTTGCGGGGTTATTTTTTTGTGGGGTTGTTATTTACGGATGAGCAAAACGTGAACTTGTTAAGCAATAGTCCAGCGCTCAAGAGTAAGTTTTTCTTGGTTGGCTTTTATACACCAGCCAAAATCGTGCCAATCACCTAATACGATTCGCTCCGCAGTTTGTCCATCGATGATTAATTCATGGCGCGCTGGGCGATGAGTGTGGCCGTGAATTAAGCGAGTTACTCCTGCTGCCTGCATTTGATTCACTACTTCTGTAGAAGTGACATCCATTATGTCGCCTGACTTAAGGCTGTTCATGCTTTGGCTTTTTTCACGCAGTTGCGCAGCCAGTGCGCGGCGAGCCGCGAGCGGTTGAGAAAGAATTTGTTGCTGCCATTGTTGGCTGCGCACCATTGCGCGGAATTGTTGGTACTCGGTATCCTCAGTGCAAAGTTCATCACCGTGCATTATCAGTGTGGGAGTGCCGTAGAGATCGATAGTCGAGATTTCCGGCAGCAAAGTCATACCTGCTTTATCGGCGTAATCTTTCCCTAATAAAAAATCGCGATTGCCATGAATAAAATAAATCGCTGTGCCGCGTGTGTGTACGTGTTGTAGTTCGTTAGCAACTTCTAGCGCAAGTGCTGAATCGTCATCGTCGCCAATCCAGGTATCAAAAAAGTCGCCAAGGATATACAACGCATCCGCATTGACTGCTTGTGTGTGCAAGAAATGAAAAAACGCCCGCGTGATTTGCGGGCGTGATTCATGAAGATGCAAATCTGAAATAAATAGCGTGTGCATATTCTGTAGTACTTATTCAGCGATACTTAATTAAGCAATCGTAGCGCTTTGAATGATTACAGCTTCTTTAGGTACGTCTTGATGGAAGCCTTTAGTACCAGTTTTTACGCCTTTGATTTTGTTCACAACGTCCATGCCCTCGGTTACTTTACCGAATACGCAGTAACCCCAGCCGGATGCATTTTTACCTGAGTGATTCAGGAAGCTGTTGTCTTTTACGTTGATAAAAAATTGTGCAGTGGCGCTGTGTGGGTCATTGGTACGCGCCATTGCCAAGGTGCCGGTCAGATTTTGCAAACCGTTATCTGCTTCATTTTCAATTTGGTCGCGGGTTTTTTTCTGCTCAAAATCTTCGGTGAAGCCGCCGCCTTGAATCATAAAACCATCTATTACGCGGTGAAAAATGGTGCCGTTATAAAAACCTTCTTCAACATATTGTTTGAAGTTGGCGGCAGTTTTTGGCGCTTTGTCAAAATCCAGTTCGATAACAATATCGCCGTAGTTGGTGTGTAGAGTGATCATGCTAAGTCTCCCTTGTGGAAAAAGCGGGTATGATACGCGCTCCCCGAAGGGGAAGGAATGCGTATTCCCATTAAATTTTTTGATTAAGTGAAGCCTATGCAGCGCGGTAAATTTCTCACAATTGAAGGTACGGAAGGTGTAGGAAAAAGCACCAATTTAGCGTTTGTGCGGGATTGGTTAACGGCGCGCAGAATTGAAGTGGTTGTGACACGCGAGCCGGGTGGTACGCCGCTTGCTGAGGAAATTCGTGGTCTGTTGTTGAGTAAGCGTGACGAAACTGTCGATGAAACAGCTGAGTTGCTGCTGGTATTCGCCGCTCGTGCACAGCATCTGGCCCAAGTGATTAAGCCAGCGCTGGCGCGCGGTGCTTGGGTGCTGAGTGATCGCTTTACCGATGCCACCTTTGCCTATCAAGGTGGTGGGCGCGGCTTAAGCAAATCGACCATCGAGCAACTTGAACAGCTAGTTCAGGGTGATTTGCGCCCCGATTTGACCCTGATTTTGGATATTGATGTTGAGCTGGGCTTAAATCGCGCGCGCCAACGCGGAGAGCTGGATCGTTTTGAAAGCGAAACCATCGGGTTTTTCGAGAAGGTGAGAGCGGCATATCGTCAGCGTGCAGCAGCGGCTTCCGAGCGTTATGCGCTGGTAGATGCAGGTAAAACCTTACCTGAGGTGCAAGCCGAAATTGATGCGGTGCTCACTCGATTGCTTGGTTGAGTAATTAGAAATCCGGCGCTGCTTTGATGTGAATCCGGGCGCCAGTGATAGGGTGGTCAAGCCACAGCTCTTGCGCGTGCAACAGCAGGCGAGGGGCTTTGGCGAGCACATCTTCAGGGGCGTAAAGCCCATCGCCCAACATAGGGTGACCAAGGCTGAGCATATGAACGCGCAGCTGGTGAGTTCGGCCGCTAACCGGCTCCAAAAGCACGCGAGTAGTGTTTCTTTCTATATCTTTTTCGATTACCTGATAGCGCGTATGCGCTGCCTTGCCGCTTTCAAAACACACTTTTTGCAGCGGGCGATTTGGCCAGTCACAAATCAGCGGCAACTTCACTTCGCCCTCATCTTCCTCCATCAATCCTTCAACTACGGCGATATAACGCTTGTGGATTTCGCGCGCTTCAAACTTGTGGGTCAGATTTTTCAGAGTGAGATAGTTTAGCGGGAACATCACTATGCCGGATGTGCCTTGATCCAAGCGGTGCGCAATGCGCGCATTGGGGTTAAATTTCACCACGCGGTTGTAAAGACAGTCCTGCTTGTCAGGGCCTTTGCCCGGAACACAAAGCAGCCCGGCGGGTTTGTTGGCAATGAGCAGATCCTCGTCGAGGTAGAGAATGTCGAGCTGGGAGTCGGTCATTGGCGCGCCTGAGCAGAATTAAGTGGGTGCGGATTATCGCAAATTTGCTAAGCTTGCCCAACTTTATCTTTGGTCTGTCTCTTCTGTTCCAGGCACTGAGTAATTCATGAGCGATTCCCCACAACAAGTCTTTCCTTTACATCCTTATCCTTGGCAGTTGGGCGAGTGGCAACAGTTGGTGCAGCAGATCGCCGCCCAAAAATTGCCTCACGCGATGATGATTGCTGGCCCCAAGGGAATCGGTAAGCGCCATTTGGCAGATGCGTTAGCGCAATTGCTTTTGTGTCAATCGCCGATTGAAGGTACGCCTTGCTGCAAATGCCGCGGTTGTGAATTGAACAAAGCCCAAACCCATCCGGATTTGATCTGGCTGGAGCCGGAAGAAGAGGGCAAAGCAATCAAAGTGGATCAGGTACGTGAGCTGACCGAATCTCTCGGCAAGACAGCGCAGCAGGGCGGTTATAAGGTTGTGATTATCGAGCCAGCAGAGGCGATGAATGGCAATTCAGCCAATGCATTGTTGAAATCTCTGGAGGAGCCTGCGGCCAATACCTTGTTGGTTCTTGTCGCTCACAGCCCAAGCTCGGTATTGCCGACTATTCGCAGCCGCTGCCAGATGCGCAAATTCCCGATGCCGCGCAGCGAACAGGTGTTGCATTGGCTGTCGCCGCTATTGGTCGGTAGCAGTGCTGATGCTGAAAAGCTGCTGGTTGCCGCGCGCGGAGCGCCCTTGAGTGCATTAGCCTTGTTGCAGGGCGATGCCTTGGAACAACGCGAACAGGTGTTGCAGCAGTTTGTGCGCTTAAGTCTCGGTCAAATATCGGCAATCGAGCTGGCGGCCCAATGGCACAGTGGCGATGTGCAGGGGTTTATGGAGTGGTTTTTAGGGCTCTTGCACAGTATTGCCCGCTGGCGTGTGGGTGCTGAGGATCTGCAAATGGAACAGGCACCGGTGGAGTGGCGCGACCGATTAAGTCATCTCAATGTGTCGCTGTTGCATCGTTATATCGAGAAAATCCTGCTCTCCAAAAAGCAGCTGCTGAGCGGGGCAAACCCCAATAAGCAATTGTTATTAGAGGAATTATTACTGGATTGGAGTGCTTTATTGCGCGCCAGCACGAATCGTGCAATGGCGTCTGGACACTAATGAGCTAATCTATTAGTGTTTCGGCCAATTAGGTCTATGAACTAACAAAACAACAAACAGGATTGTTTATGCAACCCATTGGCGGTGGTGCCCGTAACGGCATACTTTCACTCACGATTAAAGACAAAGCTGTGCTCTACGCAGCCTATATGCCCTTCGTAAAAAACGGCGGCATGTTTATCCCCACCAGCAAAAGCTACAAGCTGGGCGACGAAGTGTTTATGTTGTTGAGCTTAATGGACGAGGCAGAAAAAATTCCGGTTGCAGGCAAGGTTGTATGGGTGACACCAAAAGGTGCGCAGGGCAACCGTGCAGCGGGGATAGGTGTGCAGTTTAGCGATCAGGATAATACCGCCATCAACAAAATCGAAACCTATCTAGCCGGTATGCTCAACTCAGACAAACCTACCCATACCATGTAAAACGCCCATATCATGTAATGAGTGCAGCATGTAAAATTCGCACCACTGAGTGTTTACACAGCCAGGTCATTCCTGGCTTTGTTGTTTTTGTAGCCGATATTTTGGAAATTCCCTATGTTGATCGATTCCCACTGCCATCTTGATCGAATCAAACTTGACCCTTACAACGGTGATTTGAGCGCTGCGATTGCTGCCGCCCATGAGCGCGGTATTCAGCAAATGCTATGTATTGGCATCAGCTTGGAAAATATCCAAACCGTAATCGATATTGCCCAAGCGCACCCGCGCGTAGTGGCCTCTGTTGGTGTACATCCCTGCGATGTGAAAGAGGGCGCAGCGACCGAAGCCCAGTTAATGAATTGGGCTGCGCAGCCCAAGGTTGTCGCCTTGGGCGAAACCGGCTTGGACTATCACTACGAAACTGAAAGCAAAGATATTCAGCATGAAAGTTTTGCGCTGCATTTAAGCGTTGGCAAGCAAATCGGTCTGCCGGTGGTGGTGCATACACGCGAGGCCAAAGCCGATACATTAATGTTGATCAAAGAGCACGGCAGTTTGGAAAGTAGTGGTGTGTTGCACTGCTTTACTGAAGATTGGGATATGGCCAAAGCGGCGCTGGATTTGAATTACTACATTTCTATTTCCGGTATCGTCACCTTCAAAAATGCCGAACAGATTCGTGATGTGGTGCGCAATATGCCAATTGATCGATTGTTGGTAGAGACAGATTCACCATACCTTGCGCCCATTCCTTATCGCGGCAAACCGAATGAACCGAAATATGTGCGTGAAGTGGCGCAGTTTGTAGCCGATGTGCGTGGAATCCCGCTCGAAGAACTTGCCGAAAAAACCACCGAAAACTTTTACCGCTTATTTAGCAAAGCAAAACAATATCTCCCTCAGTAAGGTTGGAACATATGTCTGCACAAGCCCAGCAAATAAAAATCATGCTCGAATTACAGGATGCAATGAACACCAAGGTAACGGCGAATTGGCAGCAACAAGGTTATGAATGGTACCGCGCGATTTGGGTTGAGTGTGCCGAGTTGATGGATCACTACGGCTGGAAGTGGTGGAAAAAACAATCGCCGGATACCGAGCAGGTTGCACTGGAGTTGATCGACATTTGGCACTTTGGTTTAAGTATCGAACTGCAATCAGGCACTGCTTTGGATGACATCATCGTCAAAATCCAGCGTGAATTGACTATCGCGACTGATGAAAAAGATTTCCGTCTCGATCTGGAAAAATTTGTCGCAGCTACTTTAAGTGATCGCCAGTTTCATATCGGATTATTTGCGCGCTTGATGGCGGGAATTGGTATGAGCTTTGAGCAGTTGTATCGCGGTTATGTGGGCAAAAATGTGCTGAATTTTTTCCGTCAGGATCACGGCTATAAAGATGGCTCTTATCGCAAACATTGGCACGATGGCCGTGAAGATAACGAGCATTTGGTTGAAGCGGTGCAGAGCCTTGATGCCACCAAGCCTGAATTCAAAGATGAACTCTACCAAGCACTTTTAACTCGATATACGAAATAAAAGTGCCTGAATTTACATCTTAAAGTTCTACCATCTTTAAGAAATTCATCACAGGCTTAAGTATTGTTTGAAACCAAACAGATTAAACTTCCTCCTATTTACTAGAGTGTTAGTAAGTAGGAGGGAATTTATATGCAACAAACCATTCAAAAACGTCAAGTTGACGTTGCCATCATAGGCGCGGGCACAGCAGGTTTAAGTGCCTATAACGCCGCTAAACACTATACCGATAACTTACTTCTGATTGAGGCGAAAACCTTTGGTACTACCTGTGCCAGAGTAGGTTGCATGCCGAGTAAACTGCTAATTGCTGCCGCTGATTATGCACATCACGGCAAATCAGGTGACGTTTTTGGTGTCACCTATGCCGCGCCAGAAATCAACGGTGTTGCAGTGATGGAGCGTGTGCGCCGTGAGCGCGATAGATTTGTCGCTTCGGTGATTAAAACGGTGGACGAGTTTCCGCCGGAAAACAAATTGCTGGGGCGCGCGAAATTTCAATCGCGGTCGGTATTGATTGTCACCCAGCAGGACGGTACTGAAATTGAAGTCAGCGCCAAGCGCATCGTAATTGCGACAGGTTCGTCGCCAGTTATTCCTGATTCCCTAAAAGCGGCGGCGCCACATTTGGTGGTGAGCGATGATGTATTCGAATGGCGAGATTTGCCTAAGTCGGTGGCAATTTTTGGCCCGGGTGTGATTGGTTTGGAGTTGGGGCAAGCGATGAGCCGCTTGGGTGTAAGAGTTGCGGTGTTCGGGAAAAGCGGTGCTTTGGCGGCGATTAAAGACCCGTCGATCTGCGAATATGCCGACATGGAATTCAACCGCGAGTTTTATCTCGATCTCAAAGCCAATATCGAAGATATTCAATCTGAAAAAGACGGAGTAGCGATTCGCTATGCTCACCGCCAGAAAGGCGTAATCACCGAAAAGTTCGACTACGTATTAGCGACTACCGGGCGTCGCCCGAATATTGATGGGTTAAATATCGAGAGTGCTGATCTATCGCTAAACAACGACGGCATTCCTTATTACAACCGCTATACCGGCCAGTGCGGCAGCTCGCCGATTTATATTGCTGGTGATGCCTCTTCGGACGTGCCTTTGCTGCACGAGGCGGTAGATGAAGGTCGTATTGCTGGAGGCAATGCGGCGCGAACGCTGCGCAACCCTGATGATATTCGTGCCGGTGTGCGCCGGACGCCGCTCAGTGTGGTGTTTACCGACCCGCAAATAGCCAGCGTTGGTCAAAGTTTGGAAGAGATCAGACGCGGGTGTACCGACTGCTACGCAATCGGCGAAGTTAGTTATGAAAAGCAGGGTCGGGCGCAGGTCATCAATAAAAATCGCGGCTTGTTGCGTATTTATGCGGAGCAGGGCACGGGGTTGTTATTAGGTGCGGAAATGTTTGGCCCAGCAGCTGAACATATCGCGCACCAATTGGCTTGGGTTATCCAGCTTCGGCTGACTGTGCAGCAGGTTTTGGATTTACCCTTTTATCACCCCGTATTAGAGGAGGGGGTTCGCACCGCATTGCGCGATTTGAATCGTAAGCTGCGGTTGGGTGTAATCAGTGAAAATACCTGTTTGGATTGTGGGCCTGGCGCTTAATTTAACTGGGTTTCATCAGTTGGGAATGATGAGCCATCGGCAATCACCAATAGCTCGATAAGTTCTGGCTGCTTCGGGGCGATGTTTGTTGTAGCTATTAGCGGATCAATTAGTATCGGGTCACTGATTGAATCAACCATCGAATCAGTCATCGGTTCCAGAGTCGATACAGATGCTGACTCAGCGAGTATTGCCGGCTCAGTAATCAGGATTGCCTGATCAGCATGGAGCACCTCTGCAACCCAGATTGGCTCCGGTACTAGTGCCGCTTCCGGCAGAACGATCGGCGGCAATCCAAACACAGCTCTGGCGCGAGTGCAGGTATCATTAATGCTGCCATCGTCATTCCAGATATCAAAATCCCGGCAAGTGCTTGAGCGCTGCTCATAGATGTTGCAGGAAACATGTTCACCGGGGGTTCCTACCAGCGCGATGCAGCGCACCGGATTCTTTTCGGTACCTTTCATGCACGCATGATGAGGGCTTACCTGAAGGGTCAGCTCATCGGGAATACTTCCTCCGGCACTCTGGCATTCGCCCCAATAAAAAGACACACGGAAGTTCGCGCAGCAAGCGCCGCAAGTTAGGCAAGGGGATTCGGATGACATGTGGCCTCAGAACGAGGAAAGGTGGTTGGGGGGATGTTGTCGTCGAGCTGCGCGATTTTGCTCTATCCGATGCAAAATTCAAGATGGCGTCAAAAATTTAGTTTGCGCGGTGCATTTTTCATTGGTGGGGTTTAGGTTGTAAGCGTAAATAGCCAGTCAATTGTGCGAATTCCTCTCATTAAGTCTTCATCAAGTCGCATTCTTGGGGTGAATTTTCTGCCCAAATGCCTATAATGCTCGCCCGTCTTACTAGTAAAACCCTGGCACACAATGCCGAACTTTCGTTTCCTTCCAATATCACCCGAATAAATGGAGTCTCATCGTGAAAGCACCTGTAAGAGTTACCGTCACTGGCGCCGCAGGCCAAATCAGCTACTCATTGTTGTTCCGCATTGCTGCTGGCGACATGTTGGGTAAAGACCAACCAGTAATCCTGCAATTGCTCGAAATTACCCCAGCTCTGAAAGCGCTGCAAGGTGTAGCAATGGAATTGGATGACTGCGCATTCCCATTGTTGGCGGGCATTGTGACTACCGATGATCCTGCTGTCGCTTTCAAAGATACCGATTACGCATTGCTGGTTGGCGCGCGTCCACGCGGCCCAGGCATGGAGCGTAAAGACCTGCTGGCTGCTAACGCCGCTATCTTCTCTGTTCAAGGTAAAGCGATTGATGACTACGCAT
Source organism: Cellvibrio chitinivorans (assembly GCF_035117775.1). NCBI lineage: Bacteria > Pseudomonadati > Pseudomonadota > Gammaproteobacteria > Cellvibrionales > Cellvibrionaceae > Cellvibrio > Cellvibrio chitinivorans. The sequence goes on along the minus strand of NZ_JAYKKN010000002.1, from coordinate 529,677 downwards.
CACGCGACATCAAAGTATTGGTAGTTGGTAACCCAGCAAACACCAACGCGCTGATCGCTCAACGCAACGCACCAAACATCAACCCACGTCAATTCACTGCAATGACCCGTTTGGATCACAACCGTGCGTTGTCACAGTTGGCGACCAAAACTGGCACCAGCATCAACAACATCACCAAAGCACTGATCTGGGGTAACCACTCATCTACCCAATACCCAGACCTGCACAACACTTTGGTTGATGGCAAGCCAGCACTGAGCTTGGTTGATCAAGCGTGGTACGAAGCAGATTACATCCCAACTGTACAACAACGCGGTGCTGCAATCATTGCTGCTCGTGGTGCTTCTTCTGCTGCATCTGCTGCTAACGCTGCATTGAACCACATGCGTGATTGGGCACTGGGTACTCCAGCAAACGATTGGACCAGCATGGGCGTTTACAGCGATGGCTCATACGGCATCGAAAAAGGCCTGATCTACTCATTCCCATGCGTATGCAAAAACGGCGATTGGGAAATCGTACAAGGCGTTGAAATCAATGAATTCTCACGCGCTCGTATGACCGCTACTGAGAAAGAATTGCAAGAAGAGCGCGACGCAGTAAAAGAATTGTTGCCTGCGTAACTTGTTTTTTTAGCTTGTAATAAAAAGCCAGAGATTTGCGAAAATCTCTGGCTTTTTTGTATTTTGTTATCTGTTCTATCTAAATTTACGCTTGCTTGGAAGAACTGAAAGCGATTAGTTCTTAGCGCTGAGATAAATAGTAAGTTCTTGACCTGGATGAATGTAGCTTTCGTTTTTCACTTTATTCCAAGCCAAGAGATCTTTTTTAGATACATCAAATTGATTAGCGATTTTGAGCAGGGTGTCGCCACTCTTAATTTCATAGGTGATTTTGTTGTCGGCGGTTTGCGTGGCGGTTTTGTTCATCACTAATAATTTTTGCCCCGGCTTTAGGGTGGCATTGCTCGCCAACTGATTCCATTTCAACAAATTCTTCACGCTGGTGCCGTGCTTTTTGGCGATAGTCCAAAAGCTGTCGCCCGATTTCACTGTGTAATAAGTGCCAGTGTTCTTTTGATTGCGTTGAGCGATTTCTTGCTCCGCTTGGACAGCATAAGGCGAGTTCAACGGCGCCTGACCGGGAATGCTCAAACGTTGACCAACGCGCAGCTGGGTGGATTTCATCCCGTTGGCGGATTGAATCGCTGCCACACTGGTGCCGTAGCGTTTAGCGATTGCGCCCAAGGTATCGCCTGATTTCACTTTGTAGTCGCCAGCAATTTGTATTGGGGCAACCTTGGGTAGTTTGTCGAGGTTCAGTTTGAAGTTGGTTGCATCGGCCACTGGAACCAGAATTTGATGTGGGCCTGTGGGGTCAGTTGTCCAGCGTTGATAACCGGCATTCAGATTGCGCAGTTCCTTGGGGTCAATTTGCGACATGCGTGCGGCTTGAGCAAGGTCAATGGCTGAGCTGACGTTGACACTGGTGAAGTAGGGGTTGTTGTCGATTTCTTGCAGTTCCAAGTCGTATTTAGCTGGGTCAGCAATCACTTTAGATAGTGCGACAAGTTGTGGAACATAGGAGCGGGTTTGTTGTGATAAGGGTAGAGACCAGAAATCAGTCCCTTTACCTTGCTTGCGGTTTTTATCAATCGCGCGGCGGATGGTGCCTTCGCCAGCGTTGTAGGCAGCGATACTTAACAACCAATCGCCATCAAACATAGTATTCAGTCGCTTTAGATAGCGGACGGCGGCATCGGTAGAGGCAACCAAATCGCGGCGCCCGTCATACCAGTGGTTTTGTTTTAAACCAAAATTGCTCGCTGTGCGAGGCATAAACTGCCAAAAGCCTCCTGCTTTGCTCGGTGATACGGCAAATGGATTGTATGCACTTTCTACAATAGGCAAGAGCGCCAGCTCTGAAGGAAGATCATTTTTACGCAGCTCGCTTGCAACGTAATAAAGGTAGGGCTTACTTTGCTCTGTGATGCGGTCAAGATAGCGTTGATTATTGGAAAGCCAGCGTAAGTTTTTATCGACCTTAGCGTCCCCGATTGCGGGAAAACCATAGCCATCAACAATTTCTTCCCACAGGTTACCGTAGTCTTCGCTGTGGTCGTGGCTTTGTTTTTTCTTGGCAGCTATTTTTTCTGCGGAGGGGGACTCTATTGTGGCAGTGCTGATTTCTGGTTCTTCTGCCTTTTTAGTTGTACTACAGCCTGCGAGTGCGATGAGCCAGGCTATACAAATGAATGGCACCAGCGGGAAGCGGTTTTGATGGTTCATAGGGTCACTTTCAAGGTTACTTTTCCACGTTGCTGTTCCTGCATTTCCAACAATGCGTGTTCAGTTTTGACGTGGAAAATCCGGTTGATTTTGGCCTTCATTATTCTGTCATTAGGATTTTTATCCTAATTATGATGACAAATAACGGCTGTTTAGTGATTGCCTCTGCGCTCCCTGGGGCTGAGGATCCCGGATTCTAGGTGCAGGCGTCGCTTGGGTCAACGCTTAATTCGGAATAACAAGAACCGTTCACAGCCTGAATGAGAGCTGGTCGGGAGTTCAAAAATGTTGCTTTCCGGTTCAGTTTGGCCAGCTATCTTTTATTGAGCGCAGCGCACCAAAGACTTTTGCAGGGGTGTCCAAGGCATCTTCTGTCATCTGTTCAGCGAAGATTTTGATGCCAGCTTGTTGACAGCGCAAAAATGGATTTGTTCGTTTTTCCAACACAATAGAAGAGGGGAGGGTGATCTTGCCCTGCTGGCGGGTTTGTTTTACTTGTTCAAAGCGCTCTCTTAATTCCAAATTGTCCGGCTCTACCGCTACGGCAAATGCCAGATTGGCTTGAGTATATTCATGGGCGCAGTAGATTAAGGTTTCGTCGGGCAGCGATGCGAGTCGCACTAACGAATCCCACATGATTTCGGCGGTGCCATCAAACCGCCGACCGCAACCGCCGGCAAATAACGCATCACCACAAAAAAGGATTGGTGCTGCCAAATTAGGGGCATCGCTAAAATATGCAATGTGCTCCCATGTGTGACCGGGCACGGCAATAATGTTGAAGTGAATACCTTCCAGTTGGAGTTGGTCTTTGTCTTTAAGTGCATGAGTTATTTGCGGGATAAGTTCTGAGTCAGGCCCATAAACGGGTACCGACCAATGTTCTAACAGGCTATTGATGCCGCCCGTGTGATCGCGGTGGCGGTGGGTGATTAAAATTCCGGCGAGTTGTAATTGCTGCTGTTGAAGATGATTAATAACCGGTGCGGCATCACCCGGATCAACGACATAGACTTTTTTTGATGTTTCATCAGGCTGAATTATCCAGAAATAATTGCTGTCGAGGGCAGGTATAGGAGTAATTGTCAGCACGGTGATACCTCATTAAAAATGGCACTCTATTCTACGCTGTCTTAATTAGGGGTTAGTGTAATTTACGGTTTGTTCTTGCGTTAGCTTAGTCCGCGGCTTATTAATGTCTGGCGTGCAAAATCCGGTAGTGAGCGACGAGGTCAAAAAATGAACTCCAAATTGATGAAAACACCGCATCGGTTAATGATCCGTTTTTCTGCCATTTGGAAAAAGCATTTTGGTGTTTTGCCGATGCGTGAGTCCATCGCAGATTTAACACCTTGGTTTGAGTCACCACTTGGGCGGGCGCTGTTGGAGGAGGAGCAAGCCGCGGTATCTGAGGGCTTGCAGTGTGTGTTTGGCTATCAACTATTGCAGCTCGGCGTCAGTGGGCGATTGGATCTAACGGCAGAAAGCCGCATCTCACATCGATTTATATTGCACTCGCAGCTAGAGGATAGCACCCACAAATCCCAGCAGCGCCTTGGTGCGCTGTCGGATTTTAACCATCTCCCGCTCGCTGCAGAATCTATCGATGCGGTATTACTGCATCACAGTCTTGATTACAGCCAAAGTCCTCATCATCAATTGCGTGAAGCAACACGGATTATTATCCCCAAAGGCCATCTGCTTATTGTCGGCTTTAACCCTTGGAGCCCTTGGGGTGTTTGGGCGAGCCTTGCGCGGATTTTTAATTCCCGCCCGCGCTGGCGCTTTCAATATTTACGCTTGGGGCGCCTTTTGGATTGGTTAACCCTGTTGGATATGGAACCCATTGCGATTCACAAAGGTTTTTTTCGCCCTCCATTACCGCAAGAAGGCGCGATTAAACATTTGCATTGGATGGAGCGCTGGAGTAAAAGGCTGCACTTGCCTTGGGGGGGCTTTTATATGGTGGTCGCGCGTAAGGATCACATCCCGCTCACGCCAGTTAAACCCGATTGGCGAAAATATCACCCGCTGCGTGGTTTAGCGGTAACCAGAATTGTTGGCCCGGCTCCCGGATTGCGCCTGCATTCTTTATCGCCTGGCGCAAATACACTCAACAACAAGATTTAACATTAAGGTTTGGACTCATGCGTCAAATCGTACTGGATACGGAAACAACCGGCCTTGAAACCAGCCAAGGGCACCGGATTATTGAAATCGGCTGCGTTGAGCTGGTCAATCGTCGTTTAACCGGGCGTCATTACCATCAATATATTAAGCCAGAGCGTGAAATCGACGCGGGCGCGCAAGCGGTGCACGGCATTAGCAATGCAATGCTGGAAGATAAACCTGTATTTGCACGTATCGCCGATGAATTTTTAGCCTTTGTGGGCGATGCGGAATTAGTCATCCATAATGCGGCGTTTGATATCGGCTTTATCAATCATGAAATGAATATGCTGCGCCCGGGTTATGGCAGCATCGCCGATCGCTGCCATGTGGTGGATACACTATTAATGGCGCGCGCCAAGCATCCCGGCCAAAAGAACAATCTGGATGCGCTCTGTAAACGCTACGGAGTCGATAACTCCCAGCGTGAATTGCACGGCGCATTGCTCGATGCGGAAATCCTTGCCGACGTCTATCTATTAATGACGGGCGGCCAAACAGCATTATCGCTGGGTGGCAATCAGGCCAATAGCGAAGAGGGCGGTGGGCAAGAAGCCATTCGCCGTGTGTCACCCAATCGCAAACCACTGCCGGTGATTATGGCGACTGAAGCAGAACTGGAATTGCATAGCCAAAAGCTGACCGCTATCGCCAAAAGCAGCGGCGACAACTGTGTTTGGCTGCGCGAGTAAGTCTGTATAAATGAAGGTTTTTATTGTTGGATGAAGTACTGGTTGAAAAAATGAACAAGTGAGAGATGCTTGGCAAACTCCTTTCGCTGGTTGGCTTATTTGCGTGCCAGCGGTGAAATAACGCCAAACATGGTATAGAGTCAATGTGATCTCGAATGAGCTAAGGCTGATGCATTTCCCTGTATCGGCCTTGCCCCGTTAAAAATAAACGCCAGGATGTAATTGTGAGCACAACAGAAACCTTAAATCTCGCCTCTCTTAAAATGGTTCAAGACGAACTGGTTGCGACTATTGAGCAATCAGCAATCCGTTTGGAGCAGTTCTCGCATGACCGCAACAATGGCGAGTTATTGCAAAACTGTATCGATGGAATCAAGCAGATCCGTGGCATTCTTAGCTTGATTCAACTGCGCGGCGTAGATTTGTTGGCCGATGAACTGGTCACTCACATCACCGATATCACCTTGGGTGAAGATGAAAAAACAGATGCAAAGCTGGAGTTGCTGACTTCCAGCTTTTTTATCCTGCCACGCTATTTGGAATATTGCACACAAACCGCACGCAGCATGCCGATGCTGTTAATCCCTCATATCAATGAGCTGCGCATGACGCGCAAAGCGGCGCCGCTGCCAGAAAGCTTTTTCTATAGTTTGTCTGCGATCAAAGCAAATCGTGAATTGGTTGCCGCTCAGCAATTGCCGGAAGACTTGGTGACCTTGGTGCGCCGTTTGCGCCACATGTATCAAACGGCGCTATTAAATGTGCTGAAAAACGTTCAGCCAAAAGCATCATTGGGGATGATGACGCGCGCATTGCAGCGATTGGAAGTTGCCGCAGCAGGCAGCCCTCTGAGCAATTTTTGGTGGCTGAGTGGAGCAACTTTAGCGGCGATAGCAGAAAAAAATATGCGCCTTACCAAAAGCCGTAAAATGCTCTTGAGCGGGATTGAACGTGAGATCAAACGCTTTCAATTTGAGGGTAGTGCGGTACTTGCGCGTGAGGTTGATTCAGCGCTGCAAAAAGAATTGCTTTATTTATTGGCACTGTCCCATTCCGATCAAGATAAAACCCAAACGGTTTTGTCGGCTTATGGTGTGCCATCGTTAAACTACACCGAAGCTGAACTTGCGCGCGAAATGGAGTTCCTGAACGGCCCTAGCGCAAATACCATCAGTTCTATGGTGGCGGTATTAACCGATGAGTTACACAGCACCAAAAATATTCTTGAACGTGCAGCTCAAGGGGGCGCAGAGCTTTTGAGTGAGTCGCCCGAGCTATTGGAAACACTCAAAAAAGTGGCTGATATTTTATCGATTGTGGGCTTGGTTGCGCCGAGTAACAGTCTCAAGCAAGAGATCGACAAGATCGCACAATGGCAAGCAAATCACAGCCCGGTAACTGCAGATGAGCTACTGGTTGTTGCGGATACTCTTCTCTATGTAGAGAGCACAATTGCCGGATTAAACAACGCTAACCTGTCGGATGAAAAAGTCGCGCAGATCAATGCGCTCTCACGCGATGCGGCTATGGCAAATAACCAAATTGCAGAAGCTGAAAAAATTGTAATCGATGAAGCGGAAGCCGGTTTGGCAATGGTCAAGCGCGCATTAACTGCTTTTGCAGAGTCCAATTACGACAAAGGGCATATCCGCAACATTCCGGGAATTCTGGATTCAGTGCGTGGCGGTATGTTTGTACTTGGTTTGCCGCGCGCTGCCAAAGTCCTCGCAGGTTGTATGCGTTTTGTTGAAGAAGATTTATTGGCGTCCGATCAGCATCCCGCCGTGCAGCATCTTCTGGAAACGTTTGCCGATGCAGTAATCAGTCTTGAGTATTACCTTGATGCGATCAAGCTGGATAAAGCGGCCGATACCAGTGTATTGCAGATTGCTGAAGAGAGTCTGCAAGCCTTGGGTTTTAATGTGTAATTATGTCCTTTCGTTTTGATCTGGCTTCATTTGAATTTCATGCTTCAGTTGTAGCGCCGGTTGTTTCTCGCAACCGGCGTTTTATTATCGTCGGCACTTCGCCCAACTATCGTAGTGATCAGCTTCTTTGTGATGCGGAAGGGTATCTATTCCTTGCGCAAGAGTCACATTTGTTTAGCCTTAAGTCGGAAGCTACTAGCGAACACTATTTAGGTGTGCTGAATGGCGAAGATTTGTGGGTTAGAGTGTTCGCTGAGGCTGCACTGCCGGAAACTTATCAATGGCGTGGGCTGAGATCACAATTGGAGCTGTTATCACCCGAGGCTTTTCAATTAGCTGGGCGCGCACTGCAAATAGCTCAATGGTTTTATGATCATCGTTTTTGTGGGCGCTGTGGGCAAAAAACCACACAAGATCATATCGACCGCGCCAAGGTTTGCATCCCTTGCGATCTACGCTTTTATCCAAGGTTGTCGCCTTGCATGATTGTGTTAGTAACGCGCGGTGACGAGCTTTTGCTTGCGCATCATCAGCGCGCCTCGCGTGTTATGTACTCAACACTGGCCGGTTTTGTAGAAGCGGGTGAGAGCGTGGAAGACTGCGTAAAGCGAGAGGTAATGGAAGAAGTCGGTATTCGTGTTGATAAATTGGAATACTTTCGCAGTCAACCTTGGCCATTTCCTGGTCAGTTAATGCTCGGTTTTTTTGCCGAATACGCAGCGGGTGAGATTCAGATCGACCCCACTGAAATTGTGGATGCGAAATGGTTCCGTTACGATCAGTTGCCTCAGACGCCAGCACCCGCTAGTGTAGCGGGGCAATTGATTGCGCATTACGTGAAACATATGCATCAACTTCATAAACAATAACAAGCGGTTAACACAGGTAGGACATTCATGATTTTTACCTTACTGGCGATTTTTATTGGGCTAATTGCTGTTTTTCTGGCGTACAAAGCAGTTAATTTGCTTTGGAAAAACTCCTGGTTTGTGGGGTTTTGCCGCGGTATTTTCGGTTTGGCATTGTTAGCTGCAGGCGTTTTTGTAGCCTTAACGGCATATGATGTGTACAGCTACAAACAGGTGCTGCAAGAGCAGGTCGTTGCCACAATCAATTTTGATAAAATTGAAGATCAACATTATTTTGCCGTTCTGTCCGATAAAGACGGCAAAGAGCAGCGCGTAGAAATGCGTGGCGACCAATGGCAATTGGATGCACGCATCGTGAAGTGGGATGGCTATCTTTCTACCTTTGGCCTTAAACCAGCCTATCGATTAGAGCGTCTAAGTGGACGCTACTACGACATAGAGCAGGAAACCACTGCCAAACGCACCGCCTATACAGTGCATAATAGTTTGTATGGTGTCGATGTTTGGAAAATTTTCCACGCTAATCCTGAGTGGGTTCCTGTGGTCGATGCAGTTTATGGCTCTGCAACCTATTTGCCTATGAAGGATGGCGCTTTGTTTGAAATAAGCCTGTCTAACACCGGTTTGGTTGCCCGCCCAATAAATGAGGCTGCACGTGATGCAGTTGCAGAGTTTAATTAATCGTTTGTAATTATTTTTTATAAAAGTTGTACGGAGTTTACCCTTTGGAATTTTTAGCAGAATACGGTTTGTTTCTCGCCAAGACGCTGACATTTGTGGTGGCGATTGGTGTCATTGTTAGCCTTGTTGTTTCTATGGGCGGGCGCAATAAAAAGTCAGATAAAGGTCATATCGAAGTCACCAAACTGAATGAAAAGTTTGATCATCTGCGCGACTCATTGCGCGATGCCATGTTAGATGATGAGGAATACAAAGAGTTTGAAAAAGCTGAAAAGAAACGCCTGAAAGAAGAAAAGGCGCAAAAGAAAAAAGCGGCCAAAGAATCATCCAAAACAAAAGCAGATGCTGACGCCGATACAGCAGTTAAAAAGCGCGTTTTTGTATTGGATTTTTACGGCGACATCAAAGCCTCTGGCGTTGAATCCCTGCGTGAAGAAATTAGCACAGTGCTAACTCTTGCCAAACCTACTGATGAAGTAGTGGTAAAGGTAGAGAGTGGTGGCGGCATGGTGCATGGCTATGGTTTAGCATCAAGCCAGTTGGCGCGCATTACCAGTAAAAATATTCCGTTAACCGTGTGTGTCGATAAAGTCGCAGCCAGCGGTGGTTATATGATGGCTTGTGTCGCCAACAAAATTGTTGCCGCACCTTTTGCTATTTTGGGGTCAATTGGTGTTGTGGCGCAGCTTCCTAATTTCCATAAGATTCTCAAGAAAAATGATATTGATTATGAAATGTTTACGGCGGGTGAATACAAGCGCACTGTAACTATGTTTGGCGAGAATACTGAAAAAGGTCGCGCAAAATTCGTCGAAGAGCTGGAAGATACACATGTGCTTTTCAAAGATTTTGTTAGTGAGCATCGCCCACAAGTGGATGTTGCAAAAGTTGCTACTGGTGAGGTGTGGTTCGGTTTGCGCGCAAAAGATGTGAATCTTATTGATGAGTTACAAACCAGTGATGAATATCTATTTGCGCAAGCAGAAACTGCTGATATTTACGAAGTAGAATTTACCCACAAAAAAACGCTTCCAGAAAAGCTGGGACTTGCGGCTCAAGCAACGATTGATCGATTACTGATGACTTGGTGGGAGCGGTTGAATATGAGCCGCTGGTTTTAGTCTGATTGAAAATCTAACGGTGCCTAAGGGCACCGTTTTTTTTTGATGAATTAAAAATATATTGGAGGCTGATTATGATTTTCTCAACAACCAAATTACAAATGCCTACTGCAGATCAAGCATTGAAAGGGCGTGCTGAAGTCATGCCAGTGAATAATCAACATGCCATCAAAAATGCTCCAATTAAAGCTCCCTTTCCTGAAAATATGGAAAAGATAGTGTTTGGTCTTGGATGTTTCTGGGGCGCGGAGCGTAAGTTCTGGCAACAGGATGGTGTTTATACAACGGCGGTTGGTTATTCAGCAGGTTTTACCCTTAATCCGACTTATGAAGAGGTATGTTCAGGGTTAACGGGGCACAATGAGGTTGTATTGGTAGTTTTTGATCCGACCAAAATATCATTGAATACTTTATTGAAAGTCTTCTGGGAATCGCATAACCCGACACAAGGAATGCGCCAAGGGAATGACCGTGGAACCCAATATCGATCAGGAATTTACTATTTCACTGAATCCCAGCGGGGACTGGCAGAGCAATCAAAGGCAATTTATCAAACAGGTTTAGATGAGAAAAATCTTGGTGAGATAACAACAGAAATCTTACCTGCTGGTGAATTTTATTATGCAGAAACCTATCATCAGCAATACTTGCACAAAAATCCGGGTGGTTACTGCGGGCTAGGTGGAACAGGTGTTTGCTACTCAGTCGATACTTAATGTATATCTCTAAAGTGCTGGGGAGTTAGTCATTAGTTGTATTTGATCACTGTGTTTTAGCTTGGTTGTAAGTGAGCGACAATAATTTAAGAACGCAATTACTGCCGGTGTTTGATAACGGCTTTTGTGCCAGACGAACATAAATTGGCGGCGCAAGTCGAGCATCGGCATCTTTATTTCAACCAAACTTCCACGCTTAAAGCCATCGCGCACTGCGAGCCGTGAAATACAGCCAATTCCCAATCCTGATTCCACCGCGCGTTTGATCGCTTCTGTATGTTCTAACTCCATGCGAATTTTTAATTCAGGTAAATGATGGCGCAATGCTTGATCGAATGTTTCGCGCGTACCTGAACCTTGCTCACGCAAAATCCAATTGGCCGTTAATAGTTGCTCAATACTAACTGATGCTAGTTGTGCAAGTGGATGAGTGGGTGCACAAAAAATCGCAAGTTCGTCTTCAATCCATGCTTCTGTTTGCAATTCAGGATGATGACAACTGCCTTCAATCAATCCCAAATCCAATTCGTAACCTGCGATTTGTTGCAAAATTGCCTGAGTGTTTTTTACTTGTAGATCGACATGGCAATCGGGATACGCTTGCATAAATTCGCTGATGATCATAATCGCCAGATAATTACCGATTGTCAGAGTTGCACCGACATTCAAATTACCTAACGCAGATTTCCCTTCCAATAAATGTTGTATTTCTGTTGCTTGAGTGAGCAGGCTGCTTGCAACTGGCAAAAGGGTTTTACCTAAAGCGTTTAGTTTGAGTAATTTTCCGTGTCGATCAAATAACTGGCAATCAAATTGGCGTTCCAACTCGGCAAGTGCAGTGCTTGCAGCTGATTGAGATAAAGCAACTACTTCTGCCGCACGGGATACATTTCCCGTGCGCGCGATGGCAACAAAAATTTCCAGTTGGCGAAGTGTGTATCTCATATCGTTCTACCGGTTAGAACAGCTTTTGACAATTACTTTTCAACATTGCCTGCATGCAAACCGCATTCTTTTTTGGTGGCTTCTTCCCACCACCAGCGGCCTTCACGCTCGTGTTGTCCGGGTGCGATAGGGCGAGTACATGGCTCACAGCCGATAGAAACAAATCCGCGTTCATGTAACTCGTTATAAGGGACTTCGCACATGCGAATGTAATCCCATACTTCTTTTGATGACCAGTTGGAGAGCGGATTAAACTTGGTAAGTTTTTCACCAGGGCGAGCAAATAATTTATCGTCTTGAATGACTGGAATATCAGAACGGGTAGGGCTTTGATCTTTACGTTGCCCGGTAATCCATGCATCTACCGTAAGTAATTTTTTACGCAGCGGCTCAATTTTGCGTATCCCGCAGCACTCTTTATGGTCGTCCTCATAAAAGCTGAAGAGGCCTTTTTCTTGCACCAGCTTGCGCACTGCGTCGCCATCCGGGGAAATCACATCAATCTTGATGCCGTAGTGTTTGCGCACTTTTTCGATGAAACGATAAGTCTCCGCATGCAAACGTCCGGTATCGAGGCAAAACACCGGAACATCTGGGCGATAATTGCGAGCCATTTCAATCAGAACAACATCTTCAGCACCACTGAATGAGATGGCGATATTGTCGAATTGATTCAGGGCGTATTTGATGATTTTCTGTGGGCTTTCCTGTTGGAATTTGGCATCCAGGTCGATGAGGTCTATCAGCTTGTCGGTCATAACGGCTACTCACGGGAATCTGTAATAAATATGTGCAAAGGATACCAGAGGCGGGTATCCAGCCCAAGCAATACGTCTGCTATGGGTTTGCTTTAGCGGGGTAAAACGGGTAGATTGCCGCCACTCTTTTTCGCTATTCCGCTTAATTATTAACCGCTTTGGAGGCCGCTGTGGAAATTGCATGTCTTGATCTGGAAGGTGTATTGGTTCCTGAAATTTGGATTGAATTCGCAAAAGTTACCGGTATTGAAGAGCTGAAAGCTACCACTCGTGACATCCCGGATTACGATGTATTAATGAAGCAACGCCTTCGTATTTTGGAAGAGCACAAGCTTGGCCTGAAAGAAATTCAAGATGTAATCGCGACACTCAAGCCACTTGATGGCGCAGTTGAATTTGTAGATTGGTTGCGCGAGCGTTTTCAGGTAATCATCCTCTCCGACACTTTTTACGAATTCTCTCAACCGTTGATGCGTCAATTAGGCTTCCCAACCTTGATGTGTCATCGTTTGAATATTGATGAGCGTGGCATGGTTTCGGGCTACACCCTACGCCAGAAAGATCCAAAACGCCAATCAGTATTAGCACTGAAAACTCTGTACTACCGCATTATTGCAGCTGGTGATTCTTACAACGACACCACTATGTTGGGTGAGGCTGATCAAGGCATTCTGTTCCACGCTCCACAAAATGTGATCGAACAATTCCCGCAATTCCCGGCTGTTCACACGTATGAAGATCTGAAAAAAGAATTCATCAAGGCGAGTAATCGTGAGTTGAGTTTGTAATTTACTTCGTCGACTCAATGTGCGTTTTGTTAATATGTAAATTTAAGAAAACTTATCCTTTGTTACGCAAAAGCATGCAGAGGATAAGTTTACAACTTGATCTGCTTTCTGCTTTACTTCGCTTGCTTCGCCACTACCCATAAAACAAATGCCATTCAGGCAAATAATAAAGCTCTGAGAACCTCTCAACGTTTCCTAATGACGATAACTCCCATGTTTACGGAGTGAATAGAGGTAATCACCAATGGATACACCATCACAGGCTACACCCACTGTTGTTTCTGCATCGCCAGGTGGAAATTTTCTTCCGCTGGCATTGGTTGCAGGTTTGTTTTTTATTCTGGGTTTTGTCACTTGGCTTAATGGGTCATTAATGCCTTATTTGGAAGAGGTTTTGACTTTAACACCACTTGATGCCTCGCTTATTTTATTTGCGTTTTATGTATCTTCCACGCTGGTAGCGATTCCCTCAGTCTCGTTAATTGCGAAAGTTGGTTATAAAAATAGTATGGCATTAGGCTTGGTCGGTATGGCTGTGGCCGCTCTCACATTTATTCCTGCCGCAATGGCTCACACGTTTGCCTTGTTTTTATTTGCGCAATTTTTAATGGGCGCGAGCCTCACTTTGCTGCAAACAGCGGTGAATCCTTATGTGGTAAAAATTGGGCCAGAAGAATCAGCAGCCGTGCGTATTAGCGTAATGGGAATGCTGAACAAAAGTGCGGGGATAGTAGCACCAATGATGTTTACTGCACTTATTTTGTCCGGTATGAGTCATACAGGCACAACGCCAACTGAAGAAGAAAAAAGGGCAATGGCTGACAGTCTGATTTTTCCGTATATGGGTATGGCTCTTTGTATTTTGGCTGTTGCTTTAATCGTGAAATTATCATCATTGCCTGAGCTAAATTTGGATGCAGAAGATGCCGGCGAAGTTCGCGACTCGGGCTTCCACTTTAAAGAATCTCTGGCGCACCCTAATCTGGTGCTGGGTGTATTCGCGCTGATTTTATATGTAGGTGTTGAAGTGATTGCTGCAGATACGATTGGTTCCTATGGTCGCAGTATTGGTTATGAAAACTACACTTCACTCACTTCATTCACTATGACATTTATGTTGATTGGTTACGGGTTGGGAATTTCATTCATTCCTCGTCTAATTAGTCAGGCTAGCGCTCTTCTTGTATCAGCTGTATTAGGTTGTTTACTGAGTGTTGCTATTGTTCTGGGTGACAACCAATCCACTGCAATTGCAAATGTAATTCTTGTTCCATTTGGTTTGCCTGCGCTACCGGATACATTGGTTTTTATCGCAATGATGGGATTGGCTAATGCAATAGTATGGCCAGCAGTATGGCCTATGGCATTGAGTGGATTGGGTCGTTTGACAGGAACAGGTTCTGCGTTATTAGTTATGGCAATCGCAGGTGGCGGTGTTTTGCCGGTGTTGCTAAATAGCTTGGGGGCGCATGAAGAAGTTGGGCGTCAAACTGCTTATATCATTACTTTGCCTGCATACTTATTTATTCTTTTTTACGCTGCAAAAGGCCATAAAATAAAACGCTGGAAAAAATAGTTGCGAGCGTCTACATATTCACTTTAATAAAACCCTCGCATCAATACTGAATTGATGCGAGGGTTCATTTTTACACAGATTGCTTACCAAATTTTCACGCGAACCTCTTCATTGCGATACATGCCGTCGCCGGGTTTTACATCGTATGCCTCGTAAAATTCAGGCATGTTGGAGAGTGGGCCAAGCACACGATATTTGCCCGGTGAGTGTGGGCCATTGATGACTTGTACGCGCAGTGCTTCATCGCGGTATTTAATTCGCCAAACTTGTGCCCAGCCCATAAAGAAACGTTGCTCTGCAGTAAAGCCGTCAATCACTTTGCCTTTTTTTCCGGCCAGTGAATTTTGATAAGCGCGATAGGCAAGGGTGACGCCGCCTAGATCGGCAATGTTTTCACCTAAGCCCAAGGCGCCTTGTAAATGCAAATCATCGATGGGGTTGAACGCATCGTATTGATCGATCATCAATTTTGCGCGCTTGTTAAATTGAACTGCATCCTGTTCTGTCCACCAATCACGCAAGTTCCCATCGCCATCCGAATGGCGCCCTTGGTCATCAAAACCGTGAGTGAACTCATGTCCAATTACCGCGCCAATTGCACCGTAATTTACGGCATCATCGGCGTCCACATTAAAAAATGGTGGTTGTAAGATTGCAGCGGGAAACACAATTTCATTCATGCTGGAGCTGTAATACGCATTCACGGTTTGCGGCGTCATGCTCCATTCGGTGCGATCTACTGGCCAACCCAAACGATTAATATCGCGCTGGTATTCGCATTTAGCGCTGCGCTGCAAGTTGCCAATCAAATCATTGGCACTGATTTTTACACAGTCGTAGTCGCGCCATTTTTCAGGGTATCCGATTTTAGTGTTGAATTTGGCTAATTTTTCCTGCGCTTGCAATTTAGTGGCAGGGCTCATCCATTCCAATTCGTTGATTGCTTCGCTGTAGGCTACACGCAGGTTTTCAATCATTTCATCCATGCGTGCTTTTGCTTCTGGTTTGAAATACTTTTCTACATACATTTTCCCTACTAAAAAGCCCAGATTTGTTTCGGTAATGGTTGCAGCGCGTTTTTCACGTGAGCGCTGCTCTTGTAAGCCATTTAGTGTTTTACCGTAAAAACCAAAATTGGCTTCATCGAATGCACGGCTCAAATTACCGGCATTACTGTTTAAGAGATGAAAGTTTAAATATTGTTTCCAATGATCAAGCGGAATTTTTGTTTGCAGCTTGGCAAGTTCAGCAATATAGGTGGGCTGATTTACGACCAGATCAAGAATGTTGCCAAGCCCTGCGGCATTTATCAGTGCTTGCCAATCCACACCGGGCGCCAACTCCTTTAATTCTTTAACGGTCATTTTGTTATAGATGGCATTGCGGTCGCGGTTTTTTATGCGAGTCCAATGAATGGCGGCAATTTTTTTCTCAATTGCGAGAATATTTTTGGCTGATTGCTGTGTGTCAGTAAAGCCTCCTAGTTCCAGAAGTTGCGCCACATAGGATTCATATTTTTTCAGCAGCTCTTGCGAGCGAGCATCATCTTTTAAATAATATTCGCGATCAGGCAAGCCGAGGCCAGATTGCCAAATTCCCGTAATATATTGATTGGAATTTTTATCATCCTGATCAATATAAAACTCGATGGGAACACCAGTACCTTGTGCTTGCCACTCGCCCCACAGGCGCGACAACTGAAAGTAACTATTTAACTTGTCGATACGGTCAAGTTGAGGATAAAGCGGTGTTAAACCTAAATTCTCAATCTGTTTTTCATCCAGATAGGATTTATAAAGGCTCGCAATTTTGAATTCATCTGAATCCGGGTGATGTTGGGTTGCTGCCAACTCTTTAATTAAATCCAAAACCTGATTGCGCGAATTTTCACTGAGTGCATCAAAACTGCCCCAGCGCGCTTTATCAGCGGGGATCTGGGTGTTATCCACCCATTTCCCATTTACATAACTAAAAAAATCCTGCTGCGGTGCAATACTCGTATCCATGTTGGCAGGATCAATACCAGAACCTAAGGCGGTTCCAGTTTCATTTGCCGATGACTCTTGTTTCGGTGTGCTGTTATTACTGCATGAGCTAAGCCCCAGTGCGAGCGAAATACCCAATGCGATCGCGGTCATTTTTTTCATTGCGGTTTCCTTGGATTTTTTATGTGGACAATTAATTCTGTTATGTCGCCGTTGAATGATAAAAATTAAAAATCAATAAAGTGCGCGCTTAAACATGCCTAGCGCAGTTTGATAGCCCCAGAGCTGCAATTCAGCATCGTATCTGTCGCCTTCGTCACGCATAAACGCATGTACACCATTCACTTCATGCCATGTGAAGTTCACATTGTTGGCCACCAAATTAGCATAAACTTTTGCGCGCCCTTCAGGCGGAATGTGAGGGTCTTGTTTGCCCCAAATCATTTGCAGCTCGCCTTTAATTTCGTTGGTGCGAGTCAAACTTTCATTGCCGGGTTGCGATGGCGTGAGGCCAGAATGAATATCAGTTGCGTAGAAGCAGCTGGTCGCACTGATTGCTGGATTGATTGCAGCGCGATAGGCCAAACCACCACCCAAACAGAAGCCCATAGCGCCGATTTTGCCAGAGTAGTAGGGGAGGGTTTGCACGTAATCGATCATCGCCTGAGTATCGCTGTCGTGCGCTTCCAAATATTTCGCAACCTTATCGGCATTGCCTTTATCGCGGCCTGCATCGTCGTAACCTAAAACGGTGCCAATGGGATTCAGCTCATGGAATACTTCAGGGACCACCACAATAAAGCCGTGGCCTGCCATAATTTGTGCGCTGCGGCGAATGGGTGAGGTTTGTTGAAAAATTTCGGAGTAGAGGAGAATGGCGGGGAATTTTTTACCGGCGGTTTCGGCGGTATCTTTGGGATGATACACATAACAGCGCATTTCCCCAGTTGGCGTATTCAAATCGACTTGATGGTTCTGAATCAGCATTAAATTCTCCTCAAAAAATGTAATTGATTAATTGTTAAATTGTTGTTCGAGCGTTTCCATCAATACGCTTACTTTCGCGATGGATTCGCGGTATTCCTGATCGGTTTCTGAGTCGGCGACTATTCCACCTCCGCCCCAGCAATGAATCTTGTTGCCATCACACACCAGTGTACGTATTGCGATACTGGTGTCCATTTGACCATCGACACTCACATAACCGAGGCTGCCGCAGTAAAGTGAGCGGCGGCTGGGTTCAAGTTCTTCAATAATTTCCATCGCGCGAATTTTAGGTGCGCCGGTAATGCTGCCGCCGGGGAAGGCATCGCGCAATACATCAATCGCAGTGGCGCTATTGGTGAGGTCGCCAGTCACGGTGCTTACCAAGTGGTGAACATTAGCGAAAGTTTGCAGTTCACAGAGCTTGGGGACGCGTACATTCACACAATGTTTGCTCAGATCATTGCGCAGCAAGTCTACGATCATCACATTTTCCGCGCGGTTCTTCAGGCTGTTTTCAAGCCAGAGCGCATTGGCTTCGTCCTCTTCTTTAGTTGCGCCTCTTTTCATTGTGCCTTTGATCGGCTTGGTTTCTACCTGCTGACCACGTACCTGGATGAAACGTTCGGGCGACAAACTCAGCACTGCCCCATCTCGTAGTTGCATGAATCCACTAAAAGGTGAGGGAAGCGCAGTTCGCAATGCAAGGTAGGCGATGAATGGATCGCCGCTGTATTCAGCACTGAATCGCTGGGCAAAATTAACCTGATAACAGTCGCCAGCGAGGATGTAATTGTGGATTTTATCCAGCGCAGCTTGATATTCATCCACTTTAAGATTGCTCGAAAACCCATTGATATTGAACAGTTTTTCGCCACTCTTGATGGCATTTTTAAGTTCGTGAAACATCTTGTTATGCGCTGCGTTTACGCACAATTGTTCGATTTCCAAAAAGTTATAAGCACTACCAAGCGACTCATTCAAGGCTTCGTTGATGATCAGACACGCTGTTTTTTTGTCATGATCCTGAACAATCGCCCAAGGGTAGATGCCGGTGCACATATCCGGCAGCGCTATATCCGCCTCTGCGATAACCGGTAGTTTCTCCAAGCGGCGTCCAAGGTCGTAGCCAAAATAGCCCAATGCGCCACCGATAAATGGCAACTCAGATTCTGCATTAAAGGAATGAGTGATAGGCAAGAAGGCACGCACTAGTTCAAATGGATCCTGAGTTGAGGTCTCACTCTGGCCATCTGGATGGCTAATCTCTGTTATTGAACCGCGGGTAGTAAGCAGGGTTTGTGGTGCGGCGCTGATGATGTCGAAGCGGCCATAGGTGCTTGCTGGTCTGCCTGAATCCAGCCAGATGGCATTGGGTAAATGGCGTACAGCGGCGAACCAGTATGCGGACTCTGGTTGATAATCAAGCGGAATAATATGAAGGTTGGCAGCAGTGAATTCGGGCATGGAATCTCATTGGTCAGCGCCGTTGCGGGGCGTTTATTCTACCCCATCACCTACAGCCTGCGGCAAATAGACTTTGGGGTTAAGCCCGTTTAAGCTTCGTCGCCTTTATACTGTTTTCCTAATTTCCCGATCAAGGAATCACCGATGGACGTTCTTCTATTTATAGCGGCAATGCTGATCGGCGGTCTTGCTGCTTGGCAAGTGTTTAGCTGGTACTACGCAAAAAAAATCAAAAGCCAAAAACAGGATCTCAGTGTTGAATCCCATATTCTGTTGGAACGCATTGAGAAGGTATTCAAGGTGATTTTGGCAGAAGGTTTTTTTACTGAAATTTATGATCACAATACCAAGCGCGATTTTCTTGGATTATTCAAAACTAACAGCAAAGCGTTAGTCGTGGCCAAGGCAAAGGTATCGATTGGTTACGATTTCGCCAAAATGAAATTTCGCCGTGACCATATCAACCGCACACTAGTGATAGAGCACTTTGCCGACCCGGAAATTATCTCAATTGATACCGACTATAAGTTTTACGATATCAATCAAGGTGTGCTCAATAAATTTGATAACGAAGACTTCACGGAAATTTTGGTTGAAGCTAAAAAACTTATGCAAGAAAAAGCGATGGAAAGCGAGCTGCCCCAAATCGCTCATAAACAAGCTCAGCTGATGATGCAGCAGCTATGCGCATCGGTAGGCTGGCAATTAGAGCATGAAAAAGTATTGGAACCGTTAAAAACGGTAGAGCTGATCAGTGACGATCAAACCAAACAATAAATGACGATAACAAATCAATAAGGATTGCGGATGATACTTCTGATTATTTTCACGCTTGTGGGTATGGGCTTGGGAGAAGCTATTTTTTATAACAACGGCTGGCTAATTGGTGGCGCCTTTGGGTTTTTAATCACCCAAGTCATGCAGCTGACTGGCAGCGTTAAGCGTTTGCAGAGCGATATAAAATCGCTAGGATCACAAATTCAGACTGAAAAGCGTGCCGATTCTGTATCTACTGTTCCAGCGAAAACAGCTAGTAATGAACCAGAAAAAACACAGAAACCTTTGGCTGAGCGCCTAAAAGAACATGGAATTGAGTTGCCACCTGAATCATCGGCTAGCAATCCACAAAATCCGATTGAAACTACCGCTCAAAAACCGTTTAAAACTGCCATCGCTCAACCTAGTCTTGAACCGGTTAAGGCGGATGTAACTTCATCTGTAGAAACAACTATAAACGCAGCTGTAAACACACCTGTAAATGCAACTGTAAACGCAACTACAAAAACAGGACCTACAACTCCTGCGGCACCGGGTGCAATTGAAAAAGGCATTGCCTATATCAATCGCTTTTTTACCGAAGGCAATCCTATCGTCCGCATTGGAATGGTGGTGATGTTTTTTGGTTTAAGTTTTTTAGTGAAGTACGCATCCAATGAAGGCTTATTGCCGATTGAATTGCGCATGGCTGCCGTTGCTGCTGTTGCAATCGCGTTGATTTTATTGGGCTGGAAAACCCGTGCAAGGGAAGGTGGCTACGGCTTGGTCTTGCAAGGTGGAGGTATTGCTGCGCTTTATCTCACTGTATTTGCAGCGGCAAAAATGTATGAACTTATGCCGGCCGGTGTCGCCTTTGGTTTGATGTTTATCATTGTGATGTTTGGTGCATTGCTGGCGGTAGTACAAAACGCACAAGTATTGGCGCTAATGGCAACCGCCGGTGGTTTTCTCGCTCCAATACTCACCTCCGATGGTTCAGGCAATCACATAGGTTTATTCAGCTTCTATCTCATACTCAATATCGGGATTCTCACCATCGCTTGGTATAAAGCCTGGCGTTTACTGAATTGGGTGGGTTTTATTTTCACCTTTGTGATTAGTTCGGTGTGGGGTGTATTGGATTACCAGCCGCATTTATATGCGAGTACTCAGCCATTTTTAATTGCATTTTTTGTGCTTTACCTCGTCGTTTCAATTCTATTTTCACTCAAGCAGCCGCCAAATCTGAAAGGTATTGTTGATGGCAGTCTGACGTTCGGATTACCTATAGTCGCTTTCGGTTTACAAACTGCGCTGCTTCATCATACCCAGTATGGTTTGGCAATTAGCGCATTGGTATTGGCGATTGTTTATATTCTGCTGGCGCGTTGGTTGTGGGGGAAATACCAACAAACACATCGTATTTTGATCGAATCTTTTATCGCGCTTGGTGTTTGTTTTGCAACTCTCGCGATTCCACTGGCACTGGATGCGCAATGGACTTCTGCAAGCTGGGCGTTGGAAGCTACCGGTTTAATTTGGATTGGTTTGCGCCAGGCGCGTTTGCTATCGCGTTGTGCGGGTTATTTGTTGCACATAGGCGCAGCAGTTTCTTTAATTATTCATGGTGGTAATAGCGGTACTCGCCCATTAATCGATGGCGATTTTATTAGCTTATTATTACTGGCAGCTTCGGCATTGTGTATTTCCTATCTGCTAACACGTTTTTCCGACAATCTCAGAAAAGTTGAGCGCCCATTAATCAATCTGAGCATGATTATCGGCTGGCTTTGGTGGCTGCTGGCAGGTAGCAATGAAATACAAATGCATGTGTCTGGTGAGTATCAATTCCCGGCGCTCATGGTGTTTTTTGCTGTATCTGTAGCCGCCTTATTTGGATTAAGCAGAAAAACACATTGGCCAGAACTTGCCCGCACTGGCTTTTGGTTGTTGCCTTTAGGAATGTTGGTGTCGCTGCATAATTTTGGCGAGGGGATATTTATTGGATATGCAGTTTATCCATCGCAACATTGGGGGCTGCTCGCACTGGCGATATTCTTTGCTGTGCAATACGGATATTTATGGTTGCAGCGCGAACGCACAGCCTGTGGGATTCTGAGTGTGTTTCATGTGTTAACTGCGTGGTTTGTGTTTAGTTTGATCGCATGGGAGGCGAGCTATTGGCAAACCGAAATGCAATGGCATGGCACCAGCGCTGCAGTTTTGTGGTTTGCGTGTATGGTGATTCCATTGGTGGCGCTACTGTATTTCGCGACTAAATCCCTATGGCCATTTTCTTTGCATTCAAGTGATTATAAAAACCTGATTCCTGCACCCTTAATTCTTGGTTTATTAATCTGGTTTGTTATTGCCTGTCATTATTCAGGTATTACCGACCAATTTTATTTGCCGGTATTAAATCCATTGGATCTGGCTCAAGCTACGGTTCTGTTAATGTTTGCCTATGCAATCAAACGCGGATCTATGGGCTTGGCCAATGCACCCGCGGAATTACGCTATGGTGCTTTGGGTCTATTAGGATTCATCTGGATCAATGTGGTTTTGCTGCGAGCAATTCATCAATATGCCGATATTCAGTATCACGCTCATGTGATGTGGGATTCCAGCATTGTGCAAATGGCGCTTTCTATTTTGT
The DNA here is from genome assembly GCF_035117775.1 of Cellvibrio chitinivorans. Lineage (NCBI taxonomy): Bacteria > Pseudomonadati > Pseudomonadota > Gammaproteobacteria > Cellvibrionales > Cellvibrionaceae > Cellvibrio > Cellvibrio chitinivorans. The sequence continues at coordinate 507,298 of NZ_JAYKKN010000002.1, read as the reverse complement.
GGGCTATCTGTGCGCTGGTCATAATGAACCTGTCGCGCCGCTTGCAAGAGCGCAAATTGTGGATGATTGGGGCAGGGCTGTTGGCGATTGTCGTGCTCAAACTCTTCACAAAAGATGCAGCGGGCACAGGTACGCTCGCGCGCATAGTGTCATTTATCGTCGTGAGTGGGTTGATGATTTTAATTGGCTATTTATCGCCAATCCCTGCGAAAGCAAAATCATTCGATGATGAAAAACCAGAAAAAGAAAATGGAGAGGAAATCAGCCAATGATCAACCTTAAAAAATCTATTTCACTAGGCGCGATCTTGTTTGCGCTCAGTGCATCAATATGCGCTGAAGTGATTCCGGTTTATCAAGTCAGCGAAGCAGATGGAACCTATGTGCAGGTTCCACTGACGCATGACATTTACCGTTACTCGGCCGATGCGCAATTAAATGATCTATTGGTGACAGATCAGCAGGGCAATAAATTACCTTATCGGGTAATTGCTCCCAGCATTAAAAATACCGAACAAACCCAGCTTGCGGATGTACGTTATTTTCCCGTACCTGTCGGTGCCGCACCTGAAACCTTATTGGTATTAAGTAGTGCATCGATTCGTTTGGATGATAATGAAATTTCAGTCAGCGCAATCAAAGATCACAATGAAACCCAAGGCGAGAGCGCGCCAACGGATTTTTACGTGGTGGACTTGAGTGATCTCAGAACCCGAGCCGATAAATTAAAACTGCTTTGGCCAGTAAGTGAGCAGCACCAATACCTCGAAGTACAGGTTAATGGTACTAACGATATGACCATTTGGACTCCAATCGTTAAAACCACTTTGGTACAACTGCAAAAAGACGGCGAACAACTTACCCGCAATAAAATCCCGCTCAACCTCGAAGCACAGCAATACGCTTATCTGCAATTAAAATTCACTCGCGGCGGAGAAGAGCTGCGCCTGACACAAGTACAAATCGAGAACACTGAAAATCAAGCTGAGCCCGTTGTAAAAGATTCATGGAAAGTTTCTGGTACTTTGGCAGAAAAACAAGAATCTGCATTACACGCAATTAATAGCGGCAAGAAGCAATCAGTAGCTGCATGGGAATTTGAGCGCGACGACATAGCGCCAATCACAAACATCAGTATTGATTTAGGTATTGTCAGCTATGGCGATAACATCAAAGTGTTTTCACGCAGCACCAAAAAACAGCCGTGGAATTTAATCCATCAAGGCATTTGGTTTAATGCACAAGTAGGCGATGAATGGCAACGCAGCAACGCAATGAACATCTACAGCAATAGCGATACCCAATGGCGTGTAGAGCTAAATGAGCATGTCCGCACCAGCGCGAATCCTCAACTGGTATTCACCCGTCAACCGGAAGTGTTGCAATTTATCGCCAACAACACCGCACCTTTTAATGTCGCCATAGACACCGAAGCTGCCGCAGGCAACCTACAAACCAGCGCCCAAATTTTCTCGCAGCTAACCAGCGGCAAAGAAATAGCATGGCAACAAACTAACTACAACGAACTAAAACCCGAGCTACACAAATTCGCCCGCCACTCCCTGAATATCAGCTGGAAAACTATTCTGTTTTGGGGCGTTTTAATTGGCGCGGTATTGGTGTTGATCGGTGTTGCCGTGCGGTTGATGAAGCAGATGAAAGTTAAAGATGCAATTTAAATAGGTTTTACAAATAGAAAGAGATTCAAATGGCTTCAAAATTTTATGTGGTATGGGCGGGGCGTGAGACGGGGATTTTTACCGATTGGCCTACTTGCAAAAAACAAGTCGATGGATTTGTGGGGGCGCGTTATAAGTCGTTTTTAACGCGGGAAGAAGCTGAGGCGGCATTTGGTAGTGCGAAGCCGACAGCAGGAACCGGGCGCGCGGCTCCTAGTGGAAATAAGATAAAAACCTATAACGCGGCTGAAGTAAATGCACTGCCGCAACAAGTAAAAATATTTACCGATGGCGGTTGTGAGCCGAATCCCGGTGAAGCAGGTTCAGGGGTGGCGGTTTATTGCGATAACAAACTCACTGAGCTTTGGTTTGGTTTGTACAATCCCAATGGAACCAATAATACTGCCGAATTAAATGCGCTGCACCAAGGTTTATTGATCGCTCAAGGTGAAGTTGCGCGCGGAAAAACCGCTGTGGTTTTTTCGGATTCACAATACGCTATTCAGTGTGTGACCATTTGGGCAATCGGCTGGGAAAAGGCGGGCTGGAAAAAGAAGGGGGGCGAGATTAAAAACCTTGAGCTTATCCAATCAATTTATGCGCTCTACCAACAATTGAAAGATAAGGTTCAAGTGCTACATGTAAATGGTCATGTTGGTTTGCAAGGTAACGAACTGGCTGACCGCATGTCTATTCTTGCGATTGAATCCCGAGAGGCCGACTTTGCACTGTATCGCGAGCCGCTGGATATTCCTGCCATTTTAGCGACTAGAGCCGGCTAGTCGCTTACCTAAAATAAAATGACACTCGCCAATATTCTTAAAAACCCCGCCTATCAATTTGCGCTGATTTTAGGCAACGGTATCAATCGCTATAACAATAATGCGAGCATAAATTCTTGGGATGCAATGTTGCTGGAGTTGTGGGAGCGGCACACCCAAGAGGATGCCCAAGCAATCCCCTTGGGGATATCCCTTACCGAGTTTTATGATGCGCTTGATTTAAGTAGTCAGTTAAAAGAAAAAAATCTGCAAAAAGAATTTTGTGATTTTTTAACCGGATGGCAACCAAAAGCTCACCATCATGCAATTGTCAATTGGGCGAGAGATCGCAACTCGCCAATTTTAACTACCAACTTTGATGAAACCTTATCGGATTGTTTGGGGTTAAAACTGCATCACTCTGACAGTAAAAAATTCACTGATTTTTATCCTTGGGGAAGCTGCTTTTCTGCGAGTGAAATTCAAAACCCTGCAACTGAATTTGGTATTTGGCATATCAATGGGCTGCAGCGTTACTCGCGGAGTATTCGCTTGGGTTTAAGCCATTATATGGGGTCGGTTGAGCGGGCGAGGGCGCTCATTAATAAGGGTAAAGATGGGCGGCTTTATGCTGAGCCTGCAGGCGCACATTGGAATGCAAGTGATACCTGGTTGCACTGTATTTTCAATAATGATTTGGTTTTTATTGGTTTGGGTTTGGATACATCAGAAATCTTTCTGCGCTGGTTGCTAATCGAGCGCGCCAAGTATTTTAAAACCTTTCCTGATCGCGCTAGAAAAGCCTGGTATGTATACGCTGGGCGCGAAATCTCGCAAGGGCAGAAGATATTCCTAAAAAGCGTAGGTTGCGACATTCTTCAAGAAACCAGTTATGACGCACTTTACAGCGGCATTTGGCATACCTAATTAACCGCATTTCGGCTATGGGTTTGGTTTTGTAAATGTCTTTTTATTTATCCGATAATTGAGGTAGATTGACGCACAACTCAGTAGACACCAATAATTTCGAATAACTAGAGGACTGAAAATGATTAAGCCGTTTGCTTGCACCGCTATGGCCGCATTGTTGTTATGTGGCCAAATGGTTTCAGCCAAAAACAATCCTGACCAAGAAGAATGGATCGATTTATTTAACGGTAAAGATTTAAGTAATTGGTCAGTAAAAATTCGTGGTTTTCCATTAGGCGAAAATGCGTTTAATACCTTCCGTGTTGAAGATGGCATCATGCAAGCTCGTTATGATGAATACACAGAATTTGATAAACGCTTCGGTCATATTTTTTATAACGGCGGGCCATATTCACATTACAAAATTCAAGTCGAATATCGTTTTGTTGGCGAGCAAGTAAAAGGTGGGCCTGAGTGGGCATGGCGCAACAACGGCATTATGTACCACACGCAAGACCCCAAAACTATGGCGGTCGAACAGGATTTTCCCGGCAGTATGGAATATCAGTTGCTGGGCGGAAATGGTAAAGACGCGCGCACTACTGGCAATCTTTGCACTCCCGGAACGCACGTTGTATTTAACGGAAAATTCACCGAAGACCATATTATTAATTCAACCAGCGATACCTTCGCGGGCGATCAATGGGTAACGGCGGAATTAGTCGTTCACGGCAGTGAAAAGGCAGAGCACTTTATTAACGGCAAGAAAGTGTTGGAATATACCGATTTGCAATGGGATGACCGCACGCCAAATGGTAGCGGCTATATCGCACTGCAAGCTGAAAGTAGCCCAACCGATTTCCGTAAGGTTCGCCTGCTAAACTTGGAAGGCTGTATGGATAAAAAGGCCAAAAATTTTAAAAGTTATTTTGTAAAAGATAACCCAAAAGCCTGCGCGTACTAAACTTAGGCTGTTGTTCAATATAGTTAAGTTAAAAACAAAAATATCCCTCAGCGGGAAAGTAACCGTGTAATGGTGTATTCAAGAGGAACGACCACATGAACTTCAAATCTATAGCACTGCTTGTAGCTGTTTTTGCATCCTTTTCTGCTATTGCAGATGATGCAGCAATCGATGCTAAATACGATAAATCCTGCAAGATGTGTCACGATACAGGCTTAATGGGTGCCCCCAAAACCGGTGATGCTGCCGCTTGGGCGCCGCGCTTGGAAAAAGGAAATGATGTACTGCTTAAACACGCAATCGAAGGTTTTAATGCAATGCCCCCCAAAGGTACTTGCATGGATTGCACAGATGAAGACCTGCAAAAGCTGATCGAAAAAATGACGAAATAGTTTTTAGATTGGCTCTAACTAAAAAAGCAGCGACTAACTATCGCTGCTTTTTTTATCACTGGTTTTTCATTGGTGCGCTCAGAGTGCGCTGTAACGGAAATCCCTGACCTTAACTTTACCCGTACCGCTGCAATAAATCGCAACTTTTAAACTCAGGAATCCGCCAAAAACATTATGGTTGATACCGGAAACTTCCATGCGTGTGCCGTGGGTTATCCAGGTTTTGCCATCATCATGAGAATATTGATAGGTAATGACTTGGTTGTCATTGATTAAACGCAAACGTAGTTTTTTCGACTTATTCGGAATGCGCGCCCAGCTATGTTCTTCTGCATATTGATGGGATTTAATCGAGTTACTATCAAAACTCAAACCTACATAAGCTTTGTGGTTGTAGAACAATAGCAAGCCTGCCTCTGCATCACCTTGCAATTCAAAGCTCGCTTCCGCTTGGTATGCGCGGTCACCTACATTGCAAGTTAACGGTGATGAATTAGCGGGTGATGTTCCTGCTGCCGTTAGCTCCAACATTTTATTTTTGTAATGAATTCGCGTTGCTTCTTGCTTGCCTGGGTTATGGAAATTCCATTGAATACCGATTTTATTCTGCGAGAAATCATCGGAGAGTGCCATGCCAGATTCACCGGTTGATGCTGGTAGCGGTTTAGCTAGTGGTGTGGAAAGGTCACCACCTTTTGCGCGAAACCATCCATCATCAGTCCATTCAATAGGTTCCAAAATGGTTTGACGACCGAGAGTGCGGAATCCATTTTCGTAGGCGTGATAAATCATCCACCAATCGCTGCTTTTGCCATCTGTATCTTTTCCTTTTACTGATGGCCCTTCAATTAAGGTAGCGTGACCACGCGACCACCAAGGTTCTGCTTCAGATTGTGTGCGCACTAATGGATTGTATGGGCAGTGTTCCCAAGGGCCATGAATAGAGCGCGAGCGAGCAGCGATTACCATGTGACCGGTAACTGGACCTGCGGTGCCGCCGACTGCGGTAACTAAATAAAACCACTCGCCACGGCGTAATAACTTGGGGCCTTCGGGCGCAAAATTTTCGACGATCCAATCATCGGGATAACGCCAAGGATTGTAGGCTTGTTCGATTTCTCCATCGGTTGCTAAACCATCATTGCGCAGGCGAATTTTGCGAATGCCGTTTACAAATAAATAACGTTTTCCATCTTCTCCTACGGCATGACCAGGGTCGATACAGCCATCGATTTTTAAATCAATCGGGTCACTCCAAGGGCCTTTAATATCATCCGCCCAAATCACGTAAGTTCCCCAAGGTTTTCCTTCAGGAGCAGCGGGGATATAAATGTAATAGCGATTTTCATGCTTGCATAAATCCAATGCCCACACAGTGCCGATGTTTTTATGCAGGGCAGGGCCGATGGGAACCCAATTAACCAAATCTTTCGAATGCCAAATCACAATGCCGGGATAAGAATTAAATGACGAAAATGTCATGTAATAGTCATCACCATCTTTTAATACGGTCGGATCAGGATGATCGCCAGCGATAATCGGATTTAAAAAAGTGCCGTTACCAAGGTCGGCTTTGCGTTGGCCTTCAATTCCGCGTGCCCATTGCAGCTTGTTGGCAGGGACGCAGTTGTTGGTACCGGAAGCCGATTTTGTTTCTGTGGCCTGAGTGAGACTAATTAATCCCAACGGGGATACAGCTGCGGCTGTGACACAGGCTTTAAATAAGGTTCTGCGTGTTTGATCAAACATTTCAAATTCCTTAGGCTCGGACTTAATGGCGAGTTAGCTCAAGTAAATAAACATCGTTTTCGCGCAGTGGCAATTCCAGTGTGAAACTCCCATCTTTGGCGATTTTGATCGTTTTTTCCTGTGAGGGTTTTCCAGTAGCCTGAGATTTTAATTCTGCTACTTGCGCTCTAGTTAATTGTGTTGGCGAACCCATGCCAATAAAGGCTGTGAAGGCATCGTTCTCTTTATAGCCTACTTGTGAAATGGCGAGTGAATATTTACCTTTTTTCAAATTAGTTAACTCAATTTTTACTTTGCCTTTTTCAGCTGGAGGCAAGTCTTTGATGTAGTACTGCTGGTTATTAATGCCATCAGGCAAGGTTAGGGTTGAGTCCCAAAATAAAACTTGCACATTGCCTTTGTCATCGCGAGTTGCAAAGGACTGTGCATCGTTATTGCTTAATTCGGTTGTCGATAGTTGATTCAAGAATTGATAGGCAAAATAGGCAGGCTTTTTTATACCCTGCGTATTCATTAAGCCAAACCCGCCATAAAAAGCCTCAAAGCGTGGACCCGGCTCTTCAAAAATATCGGTAAATACCCAGTAGGACATAGACTGAGCAGCATCACCAACTTGCTTTAACTTTTGCAAAATATATGCGGCTTGATGATAAGAGTCATGAGTTGGATCTGCTGGAGTGTAGGACGAACTCCATTCGGTGTAATGTAGCTCAAGATTAGGTAAGGGCGATGCAGCAATTTCTGCACGATTTTTTAATACGTCGCGCGCAACTGCCATTTCATCTTTCGATAATACCGTGCCAGTGCTGCCAAACTCATCCAGAAAACCTTGGTTGACACCGTAGGCATGGGTGCTTACGAAATCGAGCGGCACTTTATTTTCTACGCAGTAAGCAATCATTTCTGGGATCCATGCTGCACCAGCAGTGGCAGGGCCACCCACTTTGTATTTTGGGTTTACGCTTTTAACTGCACGCGCACTATGAGCATAAAGTTTGAAATATTCCGCTTGGGTTCCTGCCCAAAACCCATCTAAATTAGGTTCGTTCCATACTTCAAAATACCAGCTGGCAACTTCATCGGCACCGTAGCGATTCGTCCAATGCTCGGTCAGTTTTTTGACCAAAGCTTCCCACTTCTCATAACTGTGCGGCGGTGTAACGTTGCCGCGCCACCAAAAAATGGTTTTATCACCGCTCGCCAGCGCGCTTGGCATAAAACCCAATTCCACAAAGGGCTTCATTCCAATACTGAGGATGTAATCGTAAAGCGCATCTATATATTGAAAGTTGTAATGCTCTTTGCCTTGAGCATCAATTTTATAAACACCCATGTCATCCGTTAGCAGGCCGTGCATCCGAATATAGCGAAAGCCCGCATCCTTTTTTATTTCAGCGAGTTGTTGTTGCCAATCAGCGCGCAGACCTTCGTTGGCGCGCCCGGCACCAATACTGGTTTTGAAAAAGGTATTGAATTCGCCTTTTACTTTATTCGCATCAATAACAATGTTGCGCTCTTGTGCATTTGCTATGAGTGCCGATGCAAAAAAAATCGCGGCAATACTGTGAAAAATAGTTTTTATCGTCATGGGTAAGTCTCTTGCTATTAAATCGTGTTTTTACTTTTTCTTTAGAGGTGTTGGAGCATTTTAATTTGCGCAACTCCTCTTAGCCCTTGCTGTAAGGATTCAATGGACGTGTGTACAGATGTATTCTGCGCGACTAGATCGTAATCAAACTCATGTGCAGAACCTATAACCAATATCGATTCCGATAGCGCGCGGCATTGAATTTTTTCAGCAGGAGTATGATAAGTATCAATTTTATTCTGGGATTTTTTCTCGCCATTTATTTTTACTGATCCACTAATGACACTTGCCCATGCAAATTGATGATTAAGTGGCAACTCATAAGTCCACTGCTGCTGCACATCCAAATGAACGATCAATAGGTTCACTAATGAAGGCGCAGCGAAGGTGCCGCGATTTATGCCGTTCCGACCAATTAACACTTGTGCAGGATCATTTTTGTTTCTTGCTGATGCCTCAATATAACTGCTTTGTGGAAGAGAGTTTTCCAAGGCTGGCGATAAAGCAATGCTTACCTGAATCGCCAGATAATCATCAGTTGTTGGTTTTATCGCATGCAAGATTCCCGAGCCGGAAATAATCCAAGCCCAGTCATCTTTTTTTAAACAACCGGATTTTCCCGTTGAGTCGCGATATTGGCCTTCGCCAGAAATAACATAAGTGATGATCGCTTGACCTGACACTGATTCAAGTTCTGAACCTATACCATTTGTTGCGCTGCAAAGATTCAGCGCAACAAATGGTTTGATGTTTTCTCTATCGACTAGTGCCGTCAACAAACCCGCTTGCTTCTGTAGTACTACTGATGTTTGGCTATTATTGATTTCACTGAAACCATAACTCATAGTTTGTTCCTGCAATGTATTGAACATGTCATCCTGGAATTAAGTTAAAGCGTTATTGTTTTCCTGCACCCTGCATAAGCGCATCAAAAACTTGTTGATCCAACACCTTATTGTTGGTGCGATCCAGCAATCCACCTGTGTCCCATACAAAGGGTTGAATACCGTAAGCGATAGCTTGTTGAGTGATGTACTTGAAGTAATAGGCGCGGCTATCAAGATGCAATTGCAAATCAGCGCCAGTTAAATTGTCGCGCTTGCCAGTGCCGTATTCGCCAATAATTACCGGAATGCCCTTATCGATAAATTGGGTTTTCATGCGCTGGAATTGTTGGTTAACGTAGTCTTCTTCGCCCCATGTGGGGTTGTGCGCAGTGTCAGTGGTGGAATGAAAATCTTTGCCCCAATAATAAAATTGGTTTCCCCAGCCTTCATCTTTTGTCATGCCGGTGAAATTCCAGGGGCTGTAGTAATGAACTTCCATCATTAATTTATTGGCCACAGTATCTTCAGGCATAGTGATCCAAAGTTCATGGGTTTTGTCGATGTCAGTTACTGGCCCCTGAACGACAAGCACGCGGTTAGCATTTTTACCACCGGTGGCACGAACAGTATCAACAAATGTTTGATGATAGCTGTGCAACACCGCCATTTCCTGCGCATCTTCTACCGCTGGTTCGTTGGCACTGGCGAATAACACATGCTCATCAAAGTCGCGCAGATGGGTGGCAATCTGTTCCCAAAAGGCTTTTTGCTTGGCGTTAATTTCGGTTTGTTTGGCGGGAGTGACATTGTCTTCCAGCCAGCCGCCATCCCAATGAACATTGACCACCACGTAGAGATTATTATCCACACAATACTGCACTACCTCTTTGACGCGGTTGAGCCAGTTGATATCGATTTCTGCGGTAGTTTGGTTAGCGTACTGATTCCATGAAACGGGTAGGCGAATCGCATTAAAGCCTGCCTGTTTTACATAGCTCACAAATTCTTTGGTGATCTTTGGATTACCCCAATAGGTTTCCGATTTCCCTCCCATAGCTTCAAGGGTATTGCCAATATTGAAGCCAATTTTTATCTGATTGGCGATTTGAGTCGCTGTGCTTTCCATCCCTGTTTGATCTGCTGGTTGAGGGCTGAGGTTATAACTGGGATAGAGATTTTCTGACACTTCACTAGTCACAGAAGAGCTAACAGAACTTGAGGCCACAGCAGAAGATACAGATGAAGCGGATGATGACTGAATGCTGGATGATGCTTGGGTGGCGGAACCGGGAACTGGTGTTGCCGAGGTGCCGCCGCTGGAACCACCGCCACCACAAGCGACTAAAGATGTTAAACAAACCGATATCAATAAAGTGTTTATTATTTTCATGACAATTTCTCTGGCTGGATAAAAAATCCATTTCCCTTTTTATTCGCGCATGTTGTTCGCATATGCTCGCGTGTTATGCGCGGAAAAGGAAATTGGCCAGATGAGTTTGTCCAAAAAGTACGCAGTACTGGTAATGCTTGTGCTAAAAACATTATCAGTTTGCAAATAGTGGTAGTTTTTTTCGATTTAGTTGAAGTGTAACTGGCGATTTTTACTAGTTGTTCATGGCTAGTGGTCGTCGACAGTTTTATCGCACAGGCTTTTGTAGGTTTTGGGTGTGCAGTGGTATTCCTCTTTGAAGAGTTTGTTGAAGTAGGAAACATTTTTGTAGCCTACTGAATAGGCGATCTCAGCGATGTTCGCTTCATCTACCTGCGCCAGTAAACGCGCTGCTTCGGTCAGGCGCAGCTTGTTCAGGTAGCCAGTAAAAGTAAAGCCGAGTTCAGATTTGAGAATGTCGTTGATCTTGGTGCGGCTCACGCCAATTTCGCTCGCCATAGCTTCAAGATTTAAATCGGCATTGGCGTATTGTGTTGCCATAAAATGCAGGATCGCACTGCGGTCTTTATCTTTTAGCGATTCAACCGACAGTTGTTGATAGGCAACCAGAGGACGGTCGCGTTGGATTTTATTTTGCAATTCACTAATAAGCGCACGGGTATGCAGCCGGAATAGCCAAAGGCCATAAGCGCTCCACAGAATAAACAGCGCAACACCAAGCAAGTAAAGATAAAACCAGTTGTGGCCGATCAGGGTTATTTCGCTAATTTGAACGTGCGTATCAACATCCCGAGGGCTGCGGGAGCTACTGCCAAAGTTGAGTTTGGCCACTTTATCGAGCTTGTATTCCTTTTTCGACAAATCGACCTTGAACATATCGAACCACCATTGCGGTGTTTCCAGTCGGGTTAAATCCAATTCAACAGCTTGCCACTCAGGAGCGCAGGCAAAAAAAGTGGCGGGCGATCGGTAACTTAAAAAGTCATCCAGCTTGGATACTTGCTCGTCGAAGGTAATCATGGTGAAGGTGAGGGTATTTGCACGCGAGCATTTGGCGCTGAAGGCGATTTTATCGAAGGCAGATAAGTCAATAAACGTCGAAGCGTCTGGATTACCAAACACCATGTTCACTGCGGCAAAGGGATATTGCGCTTGTGGCCGGACGGTAAAATTAAAACTCAAGCTAAAAATATCATCCGTCAAATTCAGGCTGGAACTGCCTTGTTCATACACATCGGTGTGAGGTTCCGAATGCCACTGCAATTGTTTATCGGTATTGGGTAATAGCGATACGCGCAAAAACGTTTTATCCACGTACAGATAACTAATCAGCGCGCTAGCTAATATCAAGCCTAAAAAGCTCACCAGTGCTTTGTTATAAAATTCTTGCATAGGGCAATCACAGCGAAGGGGCAATTAATCAAAATGGTAAAACAATCGTCCTGGTTACTAAAGCAAAAAGACCTCGGCGAGAGGTCTTTTTGCAATGGGGCAATCAATAAGGGGCAATCAATTCATGTAATCCTTAATGCCCTTCATGAACCTCTTCTTTCAAAGTTGAAAGATAAGCGACCAAATCACGCAACTCTGCCTTGGTTAGACCCAATCCCATTGGTGGCATTGGTGAGATTCCACCAAATTCGAGTTTGTCGATTTCACTGCGTGCGATGGTTTGCGTTCCCGCAGTAGCGGTAATGGTTACATCATTTTTGGTTTCTGCATCAAACGAACCTTCGATGCGCTCGCCATTTTTCTTCACTACTGTCACGCGGCCAAAACCAGGGGCGATACGTGCAGCGGGGGCAACCAAGGCTTCCAGCATTTGCTCTGGCGTAATGCGCGTGGCGATGGTGGTTAAATCTGGCCCCACTTTATTGCCACGTGTGCCAACCATATGGCAGCGCACGCATTGGGTGGAGTTGCTGTAGCGGAAGAGCGCAACGCCTTTTTCAGCATCGCCGCCGTAAATCGCTTCGCGATAAACATCCAAAGGATTGGCTTTATCTTTTTTCGCTTCGTAGTCGGCCAGCAATTGCGTGAACTCCGGTGTGCCGATTTTTTCTGCCGCCGTAATCAATTCAAGCTGTACCTGCGGTGCGATTTTGCCATCGATTAACAACTGCATTTGCTCTTTGAAAACCGCTTCGGCTTCAGTGGCTTTTACATTGGCGAGCGAGAGCAGGGCAGCTTGCTGTTCGCCAGTAGTGCCATTTTTTAGCAATACACTGTGCATTTCGACCACTTGTGCCACAGGCAGATTCAGCTCGGGAACCAGTGCTAGTGCCGCCATACGCACGGCTTGATTGTTATCTTTCAATGCTATGAAAACGAGATCGCCAATATTGGCAGGATTAAACTTTTTCAGCGTGTGCAATGCAGCTATACGAACCACGGCAGATGAATCGGATTTTAATAATTCAATTAGCGTGTCGTTCGCATCTTTAATATTCAATTCACCAAGTGCCAATACGCTGGCTTCACGCACGTGTTTATCCTGATCTTTTAACAGTGCAGGATAGCCACTGGTAATTGCAGCAATAGCTTCTTGTTGTGGGTGCTTTAATTCGCCGCGATACATGCCGGTTACGCGATCATAATTAGATGACTCAGCCCACACGGAAACCGCTTGGATAGCTTCAGCGCGCAATTTTCCACCGATAGCTTTTTGCTGTGCAAATTGAATCAAGCGATTGGCATTTGCTGCTGTGTCATTAATTGAATAGACATTGGCATTAATTGCGCGGCGCAATAAAGGCTCGTTGGTAAAGCGAGGATTTTCAACCAGTGCAGCCAGTGCGGGCAGGGCATCGGTTACCAGTGCATCATCGCTAATAGCGCGCGCAGCGTTGGTAACAACAAACTCACTTTTATCATTCAAAAAGTTTGCAAGTGCAGGGCTTTGCAAACGCTTTAATGCAACCACTGCGGCGATACGCACTGCCTCCGAAGGATGCGTTGCTAATTTGCCCAATGCATCTTCATTACCAATGCGCGCTAATGCGATAGCACCGGCGTGGCGCAAGTACACATCCTGTTCATTGTTGGTTTCCAGCATATCCACCAAAGGCGCAATTGCAGATTCCACGCCCATACGACCCAAGGCTTGAGTTGCGTAGAGTTGTACGCGCGGATTTTTATCGGCAACCAAGGGCAATAAATTTTCTGTTGCTGCTTTGACAAAAGCTTCATCTGGTTTAGGTACATCACCTAATACTTTTGCCGCTTGCGCACGAATTTCAGGGTCGGCATCTTTTAGTAAATTAACCAGAATTGCATGATGCTCAGGATTTTTGCGCAGTATTTGCCCCAAGCCCCAAATAGCGTGGATACGCGCTAATTGATTGCTGGATGAAACCGCGACTTGCTGTAAAGGTTCTAGTTGTTGATTTTCAACCAATGCGAATTGCGCTTTTTGGCGCACGCGCATATCGACGTGATTTAACAGCTCGACCAATTTTTCAGTCGGCTCTTTACGCAAATCACTGGCGAGCAAATTTTTGGTTTCAGTACGGATGGCGTTGTTTGCAGTTTCCGGTGTATCCAATTTCCATACTCGGCCTTTTTGTTTTAAGCCCCAGCCTTCAATCCAGTCACTTAAATAAAGTGCGCCGTCGGGGCCAAAATCCAAACCGGTCGGCAATACACCGCGGAAAACATTTTCATCGCTCGCTAATTCAAAGCTGGCACCTTTTGGTTTAAGCGTAAATGCATTAACACCGGCGCGTGTTGCCGAGCCAACAAACTCCACGACAAAAAAATGGTCTTGCCATTTATCACTCAATGCCGTGCCCGGGTTGTAAGTCATGCCTGCAGGGCCGGCGTGATAGGGCGCAACCGGTGGCAAAATGTGCGCGGCTTGGCCTTTAAAATGCGGCTTGTAATAGTCCTCATCCATCCAGACTTTGTAGGAATTATTTTTAGGATCTTTGTATTTTCCGAGTTGCCAATTGATTCGCCAGCCGGTGTCTGAACCATCAATCAAATGCACAACACGTTCGTATTCGCCGATGTGATCACCATCGTTATCGACGCTGATAAAGTTGCCGTATTTATCAAATGAAAATTCATAAATATTGCGCAGGCCAGCGGCAAATACTTCAAAGTTACTGCCGTCCGGTTCACTGCGAACAATCACGCCTTGGTTGGAGTAATTCCAGTTTTTTCCGGTGCTGTCGGTAATATTGGTGCCCACATCTCCCATGCTGTAATACATCATGCCGTCCGGGCCTTGCATAGCGCCGGAAAGTCCGTGGCCACTAAAACCAATATGCACACCAAAACCGTGAGCGAGCGATTCTTTGGTGTCCATAGCACCGTCGCCATCGGTGTCTTTTAATCTCCAAAAATCGGGCGCGACGTTTACAAATAATTCTTCGCTTTGATCGTTATAAAACATACCGCCGATCACATCGGTCACTTCGGTGTGGAAATCATTCACTGCGGTTTGCGCAAAATCGGCTTTGCCGCTGCCTTGAGTATCTTCAAGGCGAATCACTTTCTCAGTCATCACCGCCAAGTCACGCCAGTCATTGCTGCCATCTTTGTTGCGGTCGGGAATACGTTCATTCTGCGCACTTTTTTCTGGCGCGAGTTCTGCGTGTAAAAACGCGCGGCGATCTTCTACGGTTGAGAAAGCAACCGATGGATGCTCCCACTCTGGATAGCCGCGAATATCAAATTCCGAGTTGTTGCTGCGCTGGGTAATACCCGCCCAAATACGCCCTTTGTCATCCACATGGATGGCGACCGTATCGCCCAATAATTTCTCCGAAGCCCAAAGCTCGCCTTTAATACCATCCGCCAAAGTAAGCGGAACCTGCTGCTCAATTGCCTGCGCAGCCTGCTTAGCCTCATCTGGCGTGATGCGGGTAATATCGAGCGCGGCACTGCTCGCCGCAGAACTGGCTTGCGCTTGCGGAGCTTCAGCCGCTGGCGGCGCATCTTTAGAGCAACCGCCAATCAACAACAGCGACCCGACAAGCGGAGCAAGTAAATACTGGGATAAAGGAGTTCCAAGTGGACGTTTTTTCAACAAAGGTTGATTCATGGTTGGCTCACAGCTATTTATGGTTATTCGTCGCCCGAACCGGGCTTATAGTCGGGATGAATTATAGGTGAGCACAAGCGTCAAAAGCGTATTAATTGACGCTTGTGAACATTAATTAACATTTATCAGATAGATTCCTTAATTGGTTTTTCATCTCGCCCGCAACACCCTAAACAAAACGGGTACAACAAACAGTGATAAGAGCGGTGCGGATATCATGCCTCCCACCATAGGTGCAGCGATCCGGCTCATGATTTCAGAGCCGGTTCCACTGCCAAAAAATATCGGCATTAGTCCTGCAACAATGACTGTTACGGTCATCATTTTTGGGCGAATGCGCGATGCTGCACCTTGCTGAATAGCCTCGAATAAATCCTGTTGTGTTGTTGTTCCCGCATCAATTCGTTCTTGCCATGCCTGTTTTAGATAGAGCAGCATAATCACCCCGAATTCGGCGGATACGCCGGCCAACGCGATAAAACCTACCGCAGTTGCGACAGATAAGTGATATCCCATTAAATATAACAACCAGACGCCGCCAGTCAGTGCAAATGGTAGTGTGCCCATAATTAGCAGCGCTTCATCCCAGCGCGAAAAAGTTAAAAATAGCAACACCAGAACAATCCCCAGGGTTGCAGGTACTATCCATTGCATACGTGCATTTGCGCGTTCCATAAATTCAAATTGTCCGGCGTAGCTAATACTGGTGCCTGGCACTAATTTCACTTGGCTATCAATTGTGTTTTGCAAATCTTTGACAGTGGCCGCAAGATCGCGCTCACGTACATCAATGTAGACAGTACTCACTGGTCGGGCATTTTCGCTTTTGAGCATACTCGGGCCATCGCTCACTGCAATATTGGCAATGGTTCCTAGCGTGATGTGGTTACCCAGCGGCGTGATGATAGGCAAATTGCGAAGCTTTCCGATGCTGTCACGCCAATCGCGCGGATAGCGCAGGTTGATTGGGAATCGCGCCCGACCTTCTATTACTTCACCCAGATTTTCACCGCCGATCAAACGGCTAACCACCGATTGTGCTTGGGTCATACTTAATCCGTAACGTGCCAGCTCTTCCCGATTGAAATCAATTTCCAGAAAACGCCCACCCGCAATGCGTTCGGCGACTGCTGATGAAACGCCATCTACGGTTTTTGCGACTTGCTCAATTTGCTGCGCAACTTGGTCGATATCGGCGAGCGAGTTTCCCGCGATTTTTACACCAATAGGGCTTTTAATTCCTGTGGCCAGCATGTCCAACCGATTGCGAATGGGCGGTATCCAGATATTGGATAGCCCCGGTATTTTTACCCGCACATCCAGTTCGGCGATAAGTTTTTCCGGCGTCATTCCGTCGCGCCATTGGTCACGCGGTTTGAATTGAATCGTAGTTTCAAACATTTCCAACGGTGCAGGATCAGTCGCGCTATCGCTGCGGCCAGCTTTGCCGAAAACCTGCGCGACTTCCGGCACAGTTTTGATCAGGCGATCAGTTTGTTGAAGTAATTGACTTGCTTGCTGAACCGTTAATCCTGGTAGGGCGCTGGGCATGTATAAGACATCGCCTTCATCAAGGGGAGGTAGAAATTCGCCGCCCAATTGGCTGAGTGGCCAGGCAGTGGTCAGCAATATTGCCAGGGCAAAACCAAGCGTCGTTTTTGGGTGCCTTAATACGTGTGTTAACGCCGGACGATAAATGGCAATCAGCCAGCGATTGAGGGGGTTCTTGTGCTCATTGGGTATCCTGCCGCGAATCCAATAGCCCATCAGTACGGGAATAAGCGTCACCGAAAGTCCGGCGGCTGCCGCCATCGCGTAGGTCTTGGTAAATGCGAGCGGGCCGAATAATCGTCCTTCTTGCGCTTCCAAGGTAAACACGGGGATAAAAGAGAGTGTGATAATCAGTAACGAGAAAAATAGCGCAGGTCCAACTTCAGTAGCGGCCTGAGTAATAATCTGCCAGCGCGGTTCTCCACTAAGTGTTTGCTGGGGATTTTGCTGTTGCCAGCGCTCCAGATGTTTGTGCGCGTTTTCAATCATGACAATCGCTGCATCTACCATCGCACCTATCGCAATAGCGATTCCACCCAGTGACATGATGTTGGCATTAATTCCCTGATGGCCCATCAATGCAAAAGCGATGAGTACACCAAGCGGCAAGGAAACGATTGCGACCAGAGACGAACGCCAGTGCCAGAGAAACACAGCGCATACCAGTGCAACCACTAAAAACTCTTCGATAAGCTTGCGCGTTAAGTTAGCCGCTGCACGGTCGATCAACTGGCTTCGGTCGTAGGTGGTGACTATCTCGACGCCTGCCGGCAAGCTATCTTTTAATTGTGCGAGTTTTTCTTTAACAGCCTTGATGGTAGTGCGCGCGTTGCCACCTGAACGCATGATGACAATCCCGCCGGTGACTTCGCCTTCACCATTTAGCTCCGCGATCCCCCGGCGCATTTCCGGCCCCAATTGGATAGTTGCTACATCCTCAAGCAAGATAGGTACGCCATCCACTAATCTCAGCGGAATGTTTTTAAAATCATCCAGCGTGCTCAAATAGCCGCGCGCACGAATCATCAGCTCCGCTTCACCTACTACCAGCACGCCACCACCGGTTTCCTGATTCGCTTGCTGGAGTGCTTTGATCACTTCCTCGTGAGATAAATTGAAGGATGCCAGACGGATCGGGTCGAGGATCACTTGATACTGCTTGACCATTCCACCGATGGCGGCCACCTCAGCAACATTGGGTAGGGGTGCCAACTCAAACCGCAAAAACCAATCTTGCAGTGCGCGCAATTGGGCGAGATCGTGCTTACCGGTTTTGTCGATCAGAGCGTATTGAAAAATCCAACCAACACCGGTCGCGTCTGGCCCTAGTGCGGGTTTCGCTGTTGCGGGCAATTGTGTTTGAATCTGGCTCAAGTATTCCAGTACACGAGAACGCGCCCAGTAGATATCGGTATCATCGTCAAACAAGATATAGACGAAGCTATCGCCAAACATCGAGTAGCCGCGCACGGTTTTGGCGCCGGGTACGGACATCATTTTGCTGGTGATTGGATAGGTCACCTGATCTTCTACCGTTTGCGGGATCTGTCCGGGGAAGCTGGTGCGGATAATCACTTGAACGTCGGATAAATCGGGGAGGGCATCGATCGGTGTCATCTTAATTGCCCAGGCGCCCCATCCCGTGAGTAGCAACGACGCTATCAATACCAATAAGCGATGGGCAATCGACCAACGAATAAGACGCTTAATCATGATTCATCTCCAGGGTGTGAGAATGTAATTTCACCGATGGGATGCCCAAAAGGGATGCTTCAGAGTCCAACAAAAATTGGCCGCTTGTGACGACCTCCTGATCAACTTCCAAACCTTTTTTGATGTGTGTTTGGTTTCCGATTTCTTGGCCTGCGATTACTTCGACAGGTCGAAAGGTACCACTAGATTCTGCCACCATTACCAACACGCGTTTTCCCGTGCGGATGATGGCTTCGGTAGGGACAAATAATCCTGTTTTATCTGAAGTAGTTTGCAGAGTTACCCGCCCACTGGTACCTGGCTTGAGTTGTCTGTTTGGGTTATCGAATAAAACGCGTGCAGTCAGAGTGCGGGATTTTTCATCAACGATGGGCAAGAGATATTCGAGCGTTCCGTATAGCGCGACATCATCAGGGTTGGCGGGGTAGAAAGTTGCCTTAGCCCCAGAGGTTAATAACGAGGCTTGTGCCTCCGGGATGGCAGCGTCAAGCCACACGCTATCGATACCATTAATCTGCACTAGCGTGTCGCCACTCGCCATGGCCATGCCAGTTTTAATTCCCAGCAGGGTAACCACCCCACTAATTGGTGCGGTGATGGTTACACGAGTTTCCGGCTGCCGGGTTTTCTCCACTTTCGCGATCAGTTCATCTGGCATGCCGAGTAACTGCAATCGGGTCCGCAGCGTTTGTAGCAGACGAGGATTCTCTGTCACTGGCTGCGAGAGCATGTCGTTCTGTACATCAAGCCATTCCGGAATTTGGAATTCAGCTATAGGCTGACCCGCAATAACACTATCCCCCACGGCCAAAGGCCACACTTTTTCGGCAAAACCACTTGCGCGCAATTGCACAACCGCTTGACTGCGCTCGTTAAATAGCAGCACTCCCGTCACTTCCACGTGCGTTGTTAAATCCTTAGGTTCGACTTTCGCAGTTCGCATGCCGAGGTTTTGTACTAGGTTGGCATCAATGGCCAGACCTGGCTCTTGCGATGATTGTGTGGCGTACTTGGGAACTAGATCCATATCCATAAACGGCGATGGACCCGGTTTGTCAAAATGTTGGTCTGGCACCATTGGGTCGTACCAATAGAGCACCTTGGGCTCATGAGTTACATCATCAGCCACATCTTCAAGTGAAGGGGGAGTCGAGAAAGATTTAGGCAGCTGTGGCCAGCTAATACCTATAACAACACCCAGAGCCAAGGCACACATGGACGCAACGACGAGCGCGCGTACAGATACATTATTCATGTAAAAAACTCCTGAAAAGCGACAAAAAATCGTCCCGCTCGAATTCAGGTGCGACTAAAAATCAAGCGAAATTAAATCGTGTTTTTTCAGGAAATATTGGGTGGACGCCAGATGCTGGCTGGATTAAAAACAGCGAGGGTTATCGGGGGACTTTTAAGGAAAAGGGAGGCGTTCAATAAAGACGAAAAAGACGCGTGGTTATAGATAAATACCTGTACCGGTGTTTTGCAGAGATGACAGGATTGAGCGGTTTTGCATTGATATATCTTATCCGTGTCATTCGCTTCAGGGCAGCAGGGCATAGCTTCACCCATACCAGATTCATCCATTTGCATTGTAGTTTCTTCAGGGCACTGCGTAGCGGACAGCAGAATCTCTGCCGCCACTTGTATGGGCATCAAGATGCTGAGTAATAAAATGAATAGCAATGGATAAGAGCGCATCGTGTAATCATAACCGCAACGATCAATAAGTTAAACGCATACTGTTCTCTGCTATATTTTTATGTACAGCCGAGCGCAACGATAAAAGTGACGCAATCAAATTTAAGTAGCTTCGAGTAAAAAAACGGCGGCTCTGTTTTTTTGTCCGCCGTTTTTCCGATTTAGTACTGAGCTATGCGATTTAAAACCAAATCCTCACTCCGACTACTGCCTGTGCATCACTAATCTCCTCATCATGTTCACGCACAAAATCAGCGGTTTCGCTGTCGTTTTGGCCGTAAAAGTTGAGTGATATTTCGGGCGATAGCACTAATTTTTGCGTGAACATCCATTCGTATTCGGCGGAAATTCGCGCGGCGGTAGCGCCGGATTCGCCGACAAATAAGGCGGCATTGATTTCAAAGAAGTAGGGCGCCAAGCCTTCAATACCGATCACGCCCCATTCGCGGGTTGCTTCTAGTTTTAAATCTTGGCGCAGGCCGATTTGCAAATCCCAATAAGGGGCAATGACGCGGCTGTAAAGTGCCTGAATTTCTGCTTCTTCGGTTTTGCCATCCACATATTTAACATCGGTTTTCAACCAAAATTTATTCAGATCTTTACCAATCCAGGCTTGGCCTTCCAGCACATAGGTGTCGATAGGCTGATTGGACGTGTTTTGCATTGAATTTTGGAATCATGACGCTACTGAATTTTCAATAATGGTTGGCTCACAGTTATTTATGGTTATTCGTCGCCCGACAGGGTTTATAGTCAGGATGAGTTATAGGTGAGCAAGCGCGGCGAGGGTGTACAAGAGGTGCGCTATATCAGGCATATGCAAAACGAAGTCTGGCTGACAACTATTCAACAGCCTATGGATTAGTCGGCTATCGTCACTGTGCGACCACTGCTGCCTGTGGCTCGGCAGCAATTTCTGCGCTAAACGCCGATAAAAAAGATGATGACTATGAGTTATTGGCGCGTTCAATACTTCGCTACAATGCAGGCGCTACCGGTAATACTGGCATTAGTTGGCCAGACTTATTGCGCACCAAAAGTTCATGTGAAAAATGTGGCATGGAATACAGTATTGACATAAGAAACAAGCGCTTTGGATTGCCATACCGGCAATATATTTGGAAAGGCGGAATAAATCCTGTGGATATGCCGATGCTTGATGCAAACAATAATCCGGTGTTTGAAGCTGATGGCGTGACACCAAAGATCCATCCCGATGCTGGTAAAGATTGGGGTTTCGCATATGGTGAACGTGAGTGGCTGAGTGGGGTCAGTTGGGAGGATGCCAAGGATTACACGGAACGCTATGTTTTGGGACGACCAAAAGATAAAACAGAAAATTACCGATCTGAGTGCAATTAACAATGAAAAATTTTACCTTCTATAAATTTATTTTTTTGTCGCTTACCTCATGTGCTTTACACGCTCAGTCATTGACAGAGGGTGTTAACTTGAAAGGTCCAGTCGTCACTACACAGCAGAAGTATGTGGGGTGGGATTTAGATTATCTAATTGATAAAGCTAATACAAAAACTATTGCATATACAAATATGGGATCTGGTTCGATTTATTTTTCTCTAACAAATAAAAATCAAATATACAGTGTAAATTTATCAAGTAAATCCGTTTTAGGTAGCTGGCCTCTCGGTGCTTCAGATCCTTGCGAAAATTCAGCCAATCCTGATTGTGTTTCTCCTTGGTGGGTTGGCCGCTGGGGGGAGGATGAAGTTTTAGAGTCGGAAGTTACACAGCGGATAACTAGCCATGTACTTAATCAAAAATTTGGCTTGCCTTATCAATTAGAGCCTAACTCAACGCCAGGGTGTTTTGCGAACAACCCGCTGCGTTATGGCGACATCGAGGGTGATGGTAAGCAGGAGCTAGTACTAATGACTCAGGATTCCTTTATTGTGTTTTCTCCTGAGCTTAAAAAAACTATTTTTGCGTTTATGTTCGACAACAAAGATTGGGTTTCTTGGGAGTGGTTAATTGAGCAGGGATTATTGCTTGAAAATACTCCAGATAGTCCACAGTTTGGATCTCTAAAGTTGGCAGAAGAAAATAAGGGTACTGATATTGGCTACAGAGGCCAAGCAAAAGTGTTTAACGGGAAATTTGAGTCTGAAACCTCTACTGATTTAATTGTGTGGCGGAAGTTTTACCAATCAAGATTGAAAAAAGATCCCATTAAAGGCTTTGAAAAAATCCGCGATACCTTCATCCATTACAAACTGATCGATGGCGAATACAAAAAACAAGAAACCGAGCAAGGTGTTATCAAAGGTTGGCTGGAGGCTAAAAATCTCACTTGGCAAAAAGGTTATCCCTCCAAAAGCGAATGTCCCGGTCATGAAGGTCAGCTGATTCCAGAAATGCATGACCCGTTGTTGAATGATCCGGATGTGTTGAAATAAATTTGAGCAATAAAAAACGGAACCGATGAGGCTTCCGTTTTCTATGAACTTAGAATCAAGTTATCACTAAAAAATCAATACCAAACCCTAACTCCCGCTACCGCTTGTGCATCACTAACTTCCTCACCATGTTCACTCAAAAAATCAGCGGTATTGCCGTAGCTCTTTGACCAATTCACGCCGATGTAGGGTGCGAATTCACGGCGGATTTCGTAGCGTAAACGCAGACCGAGATTGACGTCGGATAAGCCGGAGCCGGTTTGGTATTCGCTGTCATTTTGGCCATAAAAGTTGAGCGATATTTCGGGCGATAGCACTAACTTTTGCGTGAGCATCCATTCGTATTCGGCGGATATTCGCGCGGCAGTCGCGCCGGATTCCCCGACAAATAATGCAGCATCGACTTCAAAAAAGTAGGGCGCTAAGCCTTCAATGCCGATCACGCCCCATTCGCGGGTTGGTTCTGGTTTTAAATCTTGGCGCAGGCCGATTTGCAAATCCCAATAAGGGGCAATGGCGCGGCTGTAGAGCGCTTGAATTTCGGCTTCTTCGGTTTCGCCATCGACGTATTCAACATCGGTTTTTAACCAGAGTTTATTCAAGTCTTTGCCGATCCAGACTTGGCCTTCCAGCACGTAGGTGTCGATAGATTGATTGTTTGCATCTTTGCCATCGCGCCATTCGAGTTGGTCGATCATCACTTTGGCCAGTAATGGATCATCACCTTCATGGGCTAAAACCGGCAGGCTCAAGAGGTTGATGGCGAGGATGCTGAGGCTGAGTTTTTTCAGTGTGAATTTCATAGTGTCCTCCACCTTAAACCACACGCACTTCACGCATCATGCCGGGCATGTGGTAAAGCAGGTGACAGTGATACGCCCAGCGGCCTTTGGCATCGGCCGTGACCAAATAACTGATGCGCGAGCCGGGTTGAACGATGATGGTGTGTTTGCGTGGAATGTAATCCGGGTCGCCGGTTTCCAAATCGCTCCACATGCCGTGCAGGTGAATGGGGTGGGTCATCATGGTGTCGTTGACCAGAATGATGCGTACGCGCTCGCCGTAATTCAGCTCCAGCGGTTTGGCATCGGCAAACTTCTGGCCGTTGAACGACCACATATAGCGGCTCATATTGCCGGTGAGGTGCAGCTCGATTTCACGCGAGGGCTGGCGCTTATCGTAGGTGGGATGCAGGCCGCGAATATCGGCATAAGTCAGTACGCGGCGACCGTAGAGTTTCATATGGTCGCGCAGGCCAATACCCGGATCGCTCAAGCCGCTTTGCGGCGCTTCGGAGTGGCCATCTACATGAGGGCCGAATTCAGTATCCGCGTGATTGATTTTGGCGAGCGGATCAAAGTTGCTGCCGAACCCGGCTTTGGCGAGTTGCGATTTGCCGCCCATATCGTGCTGCCTGTGATCCATGTTTATATGATCGGTATGATTCATGGATGACATGTCGTGACCCGAGTGATCCATGCCCGAATGGTCCATCACAGACATATCGTGACCGCTATGATCCATTTCGCTCATGTTGTGAGCTGAGTGATCTATCTCTTTCATAGACGACATATCATGCCCTGAATGATCCATTCCCGACATATCCATTCCCATATCGCGATGACCGAGAGTTGGAGCTGGGTCCATCGCGGGAATTTCGGCGCGCAGGTTGATATCAGTCGTCAGCGTGCCGCGCGCATAACCGGTTCGGTCGATACTTTGGGCAAAGAGGGTGTAGGCGGAGTTGGCTTCCGGTTCGACAATGACATCGTAAGTTTCAGCCACACCCATGCGAAATTCATCGACAATGACTGGCTGGATATTTTGACCATCGGCCGCGACTACGGTCATTTTCAAACCGGGAATACGCACATCAAAAATGGTCATGGCGGCGCCGTTGATAAAGCGCAAGCGCACTTTTTCGCCGGGTTTACATAGGCCTAACCAACCTTGATCAGGGGTAACACCGTTCATTAAAAAGGTGTAGGTGTATCCCGTCACGTCGGCGATATCCGTCTCGCTCATACGCATTTCATTCCACATGGCGCGCTCTTTCCAAGTGGCTGAGAAGCCTTTGGTTTTGAGGTCGCGCATCAAATCGCCCACCGTGCGCTCGCGATAGTTGAAATAGTGGCTCTGCTTTTTGAGCGTGCTGTAGATTTTTTCGGGCGCTGTGTCTGACCAATCTGAAAGCAGCACAACCATGTCGCGGTCATAGGCGACTGGGTCGGGGTCTTTCGGCTCGATCACAATCGCGCCCATCAACCCCGTTTGCTCCTGAAACCCCGAGTGGCTGTGATACCAGTAGGTGCCGCTTTGGTTGATATCGAATTCGTACACGAAGGTTTCGCCGGGTTTGATTCCGTCAAAACTCATGCCCGGTACACCATCCATTTCTGACGGCAAAATAATGCCGTGCCAGTGAATGGAGCTTTCGTGATCCATCGTATTGGTTACGCGTAGCTTCACGCGCTCGCCTTCTTTCCAGCCCAGAATCGGCGCGGGCAGGCTTTGGTTTACCGTGGTTGCCGTGCGTTTTTTGCCGGTGAAGCTCACCGTTTGATAGCCAATCGACAGGTCAAATTCATTGCCGCGCAGCGTTGGTGTATCGCTGGGTGTAGCTGATACTTTCGATGCGCTATGCCCGGTGCCGTGCGCCATTAATTGGCTGGAAAGCGGCAAGCTGCCCAAGGCAACCAGCGATGATGCGCCCAGCACAAAACGGCGGCGCGATTGTTCTACTTGTGGTGTTGTAGATGTTGTTATCCCCGTCGTGCGGGTGATGGGAAGTTTCATGCCCATTCTCCAAATCAAGGAACTGTTCGCTCCTGTAAATTCAAATCGAGGAGCTATTTGCTCCTATTAATTGAAATTAAAACGCCAAATTTCAGACGTAACTATCCTGAATCAGCTGAAAATCGGTGGGCGATAGAGGGAGGAAATAGGGGAGTTAGGGATATGTTGATGGTATCCGTTGGCGAGCAGCAGATTGCTTGCGGGAAGGTTGAGTTCAAGGTGATAAGTCATCGCCGGAGTCGAACAACTGCCAGACGAACAATGGCCAATGGTTTTGCAGCAATCGTGAGCAGTGTTCATATCGCCAGATTGGCTGTCGTCCATTTGGCTCATATCGTGATGCATATTCATGATCGAGTGATCCATCGCCGAGTGATCCATTTCAGTCATCGAATGATTCATGTCATGGTTCATACCGATTGGCGCAACGTCCATCATTTGGCATGGCATCGCCACAGCCGCCAGTGATTGGCCAATAAAGACCAATACCAGCAGCGCGATTAACCAAAATGGACGTTGATGTTTCATAAGCATCGATAAAGTGAGTTAAACCGGCGGTTGCCAGCGGCGCAAACGTAGCGCATTGGTGACGACAAATACACTCGATAGCGCCATAGCGCCTGCGGCCAATATTGGCGACAATACACCCCAAAACGGATAGGCAACACCCGCCGCCAAGGGAATTAATGCGGCATTGTAGGCAAATGCCCAAAACAAGTTTTGTTTGATGTTGCGCATGGTCGCGCGCGCCAGAGCGATGCTTTTTGGCACGCCCTGAATATCGCCGCTCACTAACACCAAGTCAGCACTTTCGATGGCAATGTCAGTTCCTGTGCCAATCGCCAAACCCAAATCCGCCTCGGCGAGAGCCGGGGCATCATTAATGCCATCACCCACAAACGCAACCTTGCCGTGTTGCGCGCGCAGCTGTTTGACTGCATCCACCTTTTGCTCGGGCAAGACTTCGGCGATTACTGTGTCGATTCCGAGATTTTTAGCGATGGCTTCGGCGGTGCGCTGGTTGTCGCCGGTGATCATGGCGATTTTGAAATCCAGTTTGTGTAGCGCAGCCAAGGCTTCAATAGCATCGGGTTTGAGTGTGTCGGCGAGCGCCATAACCGCAGCGATTTGCTTATCGACGGCCATATAAATCGGCGTTTTACCTTCGCTTGCAAGCTGCGCGGCGATGCTAGTGAATAGTGTTATGTCGATGTTTTGTTGGATAAATAATCGATCCGCACCGATTAATACATCGCGGCCAGAAACCTGTGCGCGCAAACCCGAGCCAGAAATCGCCTCAAAACTTTCCACTGTGCCAGCATTGATATTCAGGGCTTGCGCCGCTTCAATTAGTGCGTGGGCGATAGGATGTTCAGAGCGCTGTTCGGCGGCAAGCGCGAGTGATAGCACCTGGTTTTTATCAAAATCGGGGGCGACTTCAAAATCGGTGAGTTGCGGTTTACCGACGGTAAGCGTGCCGGTTTTATCAAATGCGATGGTTTTGATCTCCGCCAAACCTTGCAGTGCGCTGCCTCGGCGGAACAGCAAACCCATAGTCGCGGCGCGGCCGGTGCCGACCATAATCGATGTGGGTGTCGCCAAACCCATAGCGCAGGGGCAGGCGATAATTAGCACCGCAACCGCATTCACCAAGGCAAAGCCGAGCGATGGTTCCGGCCCAAACACAAACCAAGCCGCAAAAGTGAGCAGCGCAATGCCAATTACAACAGGCACAAACCAGCCTGTGATTTTATCGACCAAGGCTTGAATCGGTAATTTGCCGCTTTGCGCGTTTTCGACCAGTTCGATAATGCGCGCGAGCAGGGTGTCTTTACCGGTGCGTGTCACGTTGTAGGTAAGCGAGCCATTGGTATTGAGGGTGCCGCCAATCACTTCATCGCCGAGGGATTTTTTCACCGGAATAGGTTCGCCGGTCATCATGGATTCATCGACAAACGAACTTCCTTCTATTATTTCGCCGTCCAGCGGGATGCGCTCTCCGGGGCGGACGAGTAGGTAGTCATTCGGGTTGATCAGGCTTAGTTCGACGGTTTCGGCTTTGCTATCGACTAGACGGGTTGCAGTCTGCGGCTGGAGTTTGATTAGCTGGGAGATGGCGTCGCTAGTGCGACCGCGAGCATTGGCCTCCATCAAGCGGCCTAACAAGATGAGCGTGACAATCACTGCGGCGGCTTCGTAATAAACATTGGCTGTGCCCGCCGGTAACAGCTCTGGCGCAAATGTCGCGACCAGCGAATAAAGCCAAGCTGCCAAGCTGCCAAGCGCGACCAGCGAGTTCATATCCGGCTGGAATCGGGTGAGGGCAGGCAAGCCTTTTTGGTAGAAAATGCGCCCCGGGCCGAACATAACCAGCGTTGCTAGCACCGCTTGAATCACCCAATTCCACCAACCGAGATTAGCCATAAGCCAGTGGTGAAAGGCGGGAATCATATGGCTGCCCATTTCCAGTACAAACACTGGCAGAGTCAGGGTCAAGCTGATCAGAAATTGTTGTTTGAGCTTGGCGCGTTCTTGCTCATGTTTTGCGGCTGACTCAGCGTGATCGGTGGCTTGTTGGCTATCGATCAGCTGCGCGCTGTAACCGGCTTGTTGTACTTTTTGGATAAGCGTTTCGGTCGCGACAGGTTTTGATAGGTTCAAATGCGCGCGTTCAGTCGTCAAATTGACGCTGACTGATTCAACGCCATCGACCTTTGCCAGCGCGCGCTCCACGTGAGATACACAGGATGCGCAATTCATCCCGCCAATGCTCAGTTCCAGCTCCTGTTGTCTTGTTTGGCTAGCCATAGAATCATCCTCAGAAACTTATGATGCTTGAAGGTTAAACCTTGCAGCCACAGGAAGGTCAAGAAAAAATACGGACTTTTAATTTGCGGCAGTAAAGATAAGCCACTAGGATTTCGCACTTTTCTGGTGCGCAGGAATTCATATGACGATCAAACACCTATTAAACGAAGCTCGGTTGTATCTGGGGATTGAGCGCAATACCACCCGTCACGGTGAAAAAATCATCTCAGCCATAGGGGCGTTTTGCGGCATTGTGGCGGTGTATTGGGCGACACGTTGGTGCTTCCCTAATGGGTTCATGCATACCTCAGGAACCTTGCTGATGGTGACATCAATGGGCGCCTCAGCTGTGCTGCTGTTTGCGGTTCCGCAGGGGGCTTTATCCCAACCCTGGGCGGTATGCGGCGGGCACTTGCTCTCAGCGTTTGTCGGAGTGACCTGTCATCAACTATTTCCTTATGAGACTTGGACGCCAGCGCTCGCAGTAGGCTTGGCAGTAGGGGTGATGCACTACGCACGTTGCATTCACCCGCCCGGCGGAGCAACAGCCTTGGCAGCGGTGATCGGCGGTGCAGAAATTTATCGCCTGGATTATTGGTATCTCGTATTTCCAATTTTGATTAACGTCGCCAGCATCATGTTGATGGCGATTGTGTTTAACGCCTTTTTCCCTTGGCGGCGTTATCCCGCACATCTGGTTAAACGCAAAATCGCCAAGCCAGCAGTTGCATCGGAACGGCAATTTGAGCTGACGCAAGAAGACTTTTCGGCGGCGATGGAGCAACTCAACTCTTATGTAGATATCACCAGCGAAAACCTCACCCAATTGCTGGAGTTGGCCAAGCAACACGCAGAAAAAAATATCACTCACCCGGAGCAGATTATCGCCGGGCATTTTTACAGTAACGGCAAACTAGGGAACTTGTGGAGTGTGCGTCAGGTAGTAGATGCCGCCGATAACCAAAATGCAAATAAAGATCAGGTTATTTACAAAATCGTCGCCGGTGATGGCGGTTACGCGACGGGAATATGTTTGCGCTCAGAATTTCGCCAATGGTCGCGCTATGAAGTGAAACAACAAGCAAATGGCCACTGGACCAAGGTTATGGATGACGAAAACTAATCAACAAATATTTGTGGATATTACAAATTCCAACAAAATTAAGGTTTTTGGTGACAGACAGGCAAGCTACTATGCAATCATCCTGACTGGCTCAGTGCTGTGTTAGCGGCAATTCGATTATCTATATAACGAGAGGTTTATTGTTCATGCGTTTATCCACCCGGTTTTCTTCATCTGCAAAATGGCTCAAACATAGCGTATCCGTTGCCTGCTTGGGCGCTGGTTTATTAATGGGGCAAGTGGCTTCTGCTACCACCGTGCAATTCCAAACCGTAATGGGTGATTTTGAAGTAAACCTGTTTGATAAAACTACGCCGGAAACCGTCAAAAACTTTTTGGCTTACGTAAATGCCAATGCCTATACCAATACATTTATTCATCGCTCAGTGCCGGGCTTTGTCGTGCAGGGCGGTGGTTATGCATTTAATGGTGATTTTCCGATTGTCACTATCGCGCAAAATCCCAAAGTCGTTAACGAACCAGTGTACTCCAACCTGCGCGGCACCATCGCTATGGCGAAATTGGGCAGCGATGCTAACAGCGCAACCAACCAATGGTTTTTTAATCTGACTGACAACAGTGCCAATTTGGACAAACAAAACGGTGGTTTCACAGTATTCGGTCAAGTGACTGGTAATGGTATGGCGATTGTTGATGCGATTGCTGCACTGAACCGTTTCAATATGGGCAGCCCTTTCGACAGTATTCCTCTGCGTAATTACACCGCTGAAGACAATACCAACGATGTAGAAGTAACCGATGAGAACTTCGTGCTGATTCAAAATATTGTTGTGCTTAATGGTGATCCTGACACTGCTGCAAGTTTGAATCCCACTCCAAATACCCTCATCAATAAAAAAGACGATGATGGCGGTAGTGGCAGCATGGGTTTAATCAGCCTACTGATGTTAGGTTTACTTGCACTGGGACGTAAAAGCCTGTTGAATAGAAAGTAACTTTTCTATTTAGAGGGATGTATTGTGATTACCTATTTGTATTGGACGGCGGTTTTTGCGGTTGCCTTGTTTGTGTTTTGGGGAGTAGGCCGTTTTTTAAACTGGAAAATTGGTTTAGCAGGCGGGCTCATAATTCTGATCATCGGTTGGGGGATGTATCACTTCCGCTATGAACAGCATTTTGTGAAGAACTACGGCGGTGTTATGTCTATCACCGTTCCTGAAGGTCAAGTACATATGCAAGCAACCTGGAAGGAGGATCACTTGTGGATCGAAAATTACGATCCCGCAACCAATACATGTATTTTCAGTGAGTACTCCAAAGGCAATTTGTTAGAAGGCAGGGTGAAAATCAAAAACTGTAACCCAGTCATACCAAAAATGGAGTAATGAATTAATCACAATGTAATGCTACAAAAGGGACCACTGGTCCCTTTTGTGTTTCTGGAGCACACACACGTTATGGCTCCCAATTTGGTTGCCTAAGTGAATTAGATTGTTTGTTGCTAAAGAGCATTTTTTTCATCAGTTTCGCCGTGTTGGCGTCTAGGATTTCATTAACGCAGTAGCATTTTTCTGCGTATAAGTGAGGCCTAGAATGAAAACAAGAGTTACCAGCTGCAGCATCTATTATTTCATTTCCATTATTACGATCTTTGTTTTACCTATATTCGCTACAGCAGAAGTAGTAAAAGAAAAACACTGCAATGCCATCCAAAAAGCGCTTAATAAATTGCCACCAGAAGGCGGAGAGATAAATCTCACCGCGGGAACTTATACCTGCACTCAACCCATAATCATCGATAAAAATAACGTCAACCTGCGTGGTGTTGGTGCGGCGACTCTGTTGCGCCTTGCCGACAATATTAATGCGCCAGTAATTATTATGGGTTTGGCAGAAGGTATCCCAAGCCGCTCGACACATTACGTACGTGTAAGTGATTTAATAATTGATGGTAACCGTGCAAATCAAACATCTGAATGCATGGGTGGGCCATGCAGTATGGAATTTCCACTGCGAAATAATGGCATCAGCATTCGCCGTTGTATTGATTGCACTGTGCAATCGGTCACTGTGTACGGCGCTAAGTCGGGCGGGTTGGTCACTGAGCTGGGGTGTCGTCGCCTTACGATTCGCGACTACACTTCTTACGATAATGAATTTGATGGTTTGGCAGGTTACGAAACCGAAGACAGCACATTTTCCGGCATTCATTTGTACGGAAATAAAGCGGCGGGAATTTCTACCGACATAAAATTCAACAACAATAAATTCTACAATGTGACCATTGCCGATAATAAAAGTGTGGGCATTTTTATGCGCGATTCGCTGGATAACTCATTCACTAATTTGCATGTTCGCGACAGCGTTCAGCACGGCATTTTTCTCGCGCAAGTTAATAGCGACCCCAGCACAGCAGCAACTGGCAACACCTTTACTGGCGTTGTGATTTCCCGCTCAGGCGGCATGGGCTTTATGGCGAATGATGCGTCTTGCATCAATAACATGATGGTCGGCGCGCAATTTATTGACAATAAATACGGTTGTATCGGTGAAGCAACGGCAGGCTTGGTTGAGAATGTAGGGGCAATTTGCCGTTGATAGCAGCGGTGATCTAGAAGTGAAACAATTGAGAATGAAATTTATTGAAGACGATAAAAAAGCGAGAGCATATGCCCTCGCTTTTTCCGATTTGGACAGCTTGTTACTTATCGAGGTTTAATGGCTTCCAGCGATTTCAAACGATCCATTGCATCTTTCTGACGCAAAGTGCCGTAGTTGATGCCACTTGGGTTAAGCGTAGAGCCAGCTTGGTAAGGGAAATCAGTAAAATCAGCAAAGAAATTTTTGATCTGTTGCTGAATAGGTACCAATAGCCACATTTGTTGGCCATACCACTCTAGATAACCGGAACCTTCTTCAGATGCTTTTTCATAAGGATCCATCCGCAAGTTGGTGATGCCCGCCCAGTTAGTCACTTTGCGGGTACCATTAGCGATGTTGCCATCATTAACTGCAAAGCTTACTTTCCAATCATTCCAGCGCACGGCGTTCAAGTTACCGCCTTGGTCAAAGTAGAAGAGTTGTTCACGCGGCCCCTTATCGGTTTTTCCAGTCAAATAGGGTAGGAAGTTGTAACCATCCAGTTTTACCTTGAACTTCTTGCTATTTAAGGTGGCACCTTTAGCAAGCGACTCTTTAACATCGGCATTGCCAGCGGCTGCGACCAAAGTAGGGAACCAGTCTAAATTCGAAATAATTTCGTTAGAGACTTGTCCTGGTTTGATCTTACCTGGCCAGCGAATCATCATAGGAATACGGAATCCGCCTTCCCAAGTTGAACCTTTTTCATTGCGGAATTGGGTCATAGCACCATCCGGCCATAACGCGATTTCCGCGCCGTTATCCGTACTGTAAATGACGATCGTATTGTCAGCGATTTTTAACTCGTCTAACAAATCCAGCAATTGGCCAACATGACCATCGTGCTCAACCATGCCATCTGCATGAATCCCTTTTCCTGTGACACCGATAGACTCTTTTTTCAAATGGGTGAATACGTGCATGCGCGTAGAGTTAAACCAAGTAAAAAATGGTTTATCGGCTTTGGTTTGGCGAGTGATAAAGTCTTTTGCTGCCGCCAAAAACTCCTCATCTACCGTTTCCATGCGTTTGGTATTCAATGGGCCAGTGTCTTCAATCTTCCCATCGGCCGTTGCTTTGATTACGCCACGAGGACCGTATTTTTTCTTGAATTCCGGATCCTTCGGGTAGAAATACCCTTCCGGCTCCTCTTCTGCATTTAAGTGGTAAAGGTTGCCGAAAAACTCATCGAACCCGTGTTTGGTTGGTAAATGCTCATCTTGGTCACCCAAGTGGTTTTTACCAAACTGGCCAGTGGCGTAACCTTGGGATTTCAAGGCATCGGCAATGGTCGGCATCCAGTCCGCAATACCGTGCGGGTCACCGGGCATACCAATGGTGAGCAGCCCGGTACGGAAGGGCTCTTGCCCCATTACAAAACTGGCTCGCCCAGCGGTACAGCTTTGTTGGCCATAAGAGTCGGTAAACAGCATACCTTCGCTTGCAATTCGGTCGATATTCGGTGTCTTGTAGCCCATTAAACCTTGTGTGTATGCGCTGATTTGCGGGATACCTATGTCATCCCCCCAAATAACGAGGATGTTGGGTTTCTTGGACTGGGCGAACACTGTGAGGGGAGTCAATACCATGGCTAAGATGAGGGCTTGGGAAAGACTTCGGCTTAACCGTTTGTAGAACATTAAATACTTCATAAATATTCCTTCCTTTGCTGATGATAAAAAAGTACTTGATGACACAGTCGAACAGGTAAAGCTAAACGGGAGGGCAGGTATTTCCAGTGTTAACACCGAAACCTGTAATTATTAAGGCGTAGAAACGAGCGATGAACCTAAAGCATTTGATTGAACGCCAGCTTTAAGTATTAAAAAGAATAGAAGTCAAAACTTTTAGCGT
Organism: Cellvibrio chitinivorans; assembly: GCF_035117775.1. Lineage (NCBI taxonomy): Bacteria > Pseudomonadati > Pseudomonadota > Gammaproteobacteria > Cellvibrionales > Cellvibrionaceae > Cellvibrio > Cellvibrio chitinivorans. The sequence continues at coordinate 473,435 of NZ_JAYKKN010000002.1, read as the reverse complement.
CAATGTAAAATTTTCAAAAGGCAAATGAATCAAACTTGGCACTTAATTCATTTTTCTATCGAAAATTTTCGGCTTGTTTCTGTGAATTGTTGGATTTTTTAATGTGCTTTTAACGCGAAGATGCGATGAACGCATCTTGCGTTTGCGGATGAGAGTATATTAATTTTCTACATTCGGTAAAAAACGATAGCCAACACCCGGCTCTGTTTCTATGTAGCGAGGGTTGGATGGATCATCACCCAATTTGGTTCTCAGGCGAGCAATAAAAATTCGTAAATAGTGAGTATCTTCCACGTGAGTTCCGCCCCAAATTTCGCGCAGCAATTGTTGCTGGGTTACCAAGCGACCGGAGTTGTTGATCAAACGTTTTAATAATTCAAATTCTTTGCGTGAGAGTTTTGCGACTTCACCATCGACAGTCAGTTTTCGCTCTTGCAGGTCGATAAGCACGCGCTCATCCTGATACTTATGTACGCTCTCAACACTTGGACCGAATGCTTTTATCAGTCCACGAATTCGCGCCAACAATTCCTGGATGCCAAAAGGTTTTACAACGTAATCATTAGCACCTGCATCCAGTGCCTGCACAATTTCAGTTTCGCGATTGCGCACCGACAACACAATAATGGGTTGATGGAAAAAATCGCGCAGCTTTTTGAGTACGACTTGCCCATCCAGATCCGGCAAACCCATGTCCAAAATTATAAGGTCAGGTGTTTCTTCGGCCGCTAAGGCCAAGCCTTGGCGGCCGGCATCGGCCTCAAGAATGGTATAGCCTTGGGCTGTTAAACCAATTTGCAGGAATCGACGAATTTGTGGTTCATCGTCAATGATTAAAATTTTGCTCATAATGACTCCGTTTTACGGGGGAGTATAAACAGCGTGTACTCAGGGCTGTGTTATATCGCTGTTAAATCTTTATTCTTCTGATTTTGGTAATTCTTGTTCTTGCTGGATGGCCAGCGGAAGCTCAATGCGAACGCAGCAGCCGGGATTATGCTTGTCGCCGATACGCTTGGGGTTAGCATGAATGCTAACACGCCCACCGTGAGCCATGATCATCCCTTGGCAAATAGTTAAACCAAGGCCGCTGCCAGAACGGCGTCTATCGCCTTTTTCTGCGGTATGGAATCGCTCAAATACCTTTTCGCGCTCCTCTTCAGGAATTCCTGTGCCTTGGTCGGCGATAGCGATAACGATTTTGTCATCTTCTTTTTTGCAGTCGATATCAATACTAGCGCCCTTGGGTGAAAATTTAATGGCGTTATCGATAACATTAAAAATCGCTTGCTCCAGCAATGCGGCATGCACATAGAGTGGTGGCAATTGTGGATCTATATCTTCTTTCAAGTAGTTTTGAATGAGCAGCGGCTTCAAGCGTTTTTTAACCACGCTCATAATCTCTTCTACGCTCACCCAGTCACATTCAAGTTGTAACTGACCAAATCCCAATTTGGTCATATCCAATAAATTTTGCGTGTAGCGGTTAAGGCGTTCAGCCTCTTCCAATACGGTACTTAATAATTCTTTCGTTTGCTGCTTATCCAAATGATCGCCCAATTCGATCACCGTTGAGGTAGCACCGATCATGGTCGTCAGCGGGGTGCGAAAATCATGCGAAACAGATGAGAGCAGGGCAGAGCGCAAGGCTTCATTTTCTTTCGCGATTTTTTCTTTCTCCAAGTCCGCAGCCAAGCGTGTACGTTCCAGAGAAATATTTACCTGATGTAACAACAGTAAAAAAATATCCTTAGGTAAGTCCTGAATATTTTCAGTGGCGATGCGCAACAAACCGATCACTTGTTTGGAGTTATGAAGAAAATACACATCGTGCTCTTCTTCAAGTTGCGGGATTTGAGTAATGACGTCAGGCGTTAAGCGCAAAACCAGCAGTTCTTCCAGATAGGTTTTGCGCAAGTTAGTCAAACGGCGAATCATCGGGTGGGTTGCCCAGTTATCAGTATGCGTAATGAGCACACAGTGTTCATGCCAGGGTTTGAGTGCATCGCGCATAGCGGCGATAACATCTTCGGTATTAATGGCCTTGGGCAAGCGCTCCAATAATTCTAACTCAATATCGGTCATAAACTCGCGCATGCGAATTTTTTGGACATTCTTTTTATGCTTGGTGGCCATATAGCCCACCAAAACGGAGGTTAACAAAAAGAGCAAAATAGTTAATAGATCTTCGTCCTGATGAATCATGATTGATCCATAAGGCTCGGCAAAAAAGAAAGAGAATGCGAAAAAGCTGGAAAGTGCGTTGATGATCGCCAGCTCAACAGTCACGTTAATGGCGATAAATACAACCATCACGATATACAACAAGGGGACGTTGGCTTTTGGCAGGTAATCAGTAATTAAAAATGCGATGGGCGTTAGCAACCAGGGAAACAGAATTCCGATTGGATACGCAAATTTACGGAGTACTTTTTCGGCGTTCATCATGCGCGCCAGAATGCAGGAGAGAAGAGCACAAGAATCGTTAAAAACTCCAAACGACCGAGCAGCATTCCGGCTGATAGCGCCCATTTTGCGGTTTCACTTAAGCTGGAGAAATTACCTGCTGGGCCAATCACCGGGCCTAATCCAGGCCCTACATTCATGACCGCCGTAGTTGCACCAGTAACACTGGTAACTAAATCCAGGCCGGTGAGCGCCAGAATGATCGCAATCACAACCAAGCATGCCATCATCAAAAACATATAAGAAATGGAGGAGGCGATAATTTCTGAGCTGATCAGGCGATTGTTGTAGCGGCGACTGATAATTGCTCGCGGGTGAATTGCGGTCATAATTTGTTCTTTTACCAAGCCGCCAAATATCTGCAAACGAAATACTTTAATGCCGCCACTGGTAGAGCCTGAGCAGCCCCCTACAAAGGTGACAAAGAAAAAAATAATCAGCGCCAAAGGTCCCCAGAGCTGATAATCGCCAGATGCAAATCCCGTTGTGGTCACTACCGAAACAAGATTAAAACAGGCCATCGTAAGTGCCCTGAACGGATCCATTTGCCCGCTAATAATCAATTGCGCCGTTAAAATAATTGTAGTGATGCCTACCACCCAGAGTAGGCCGCGTACCTGGGTGTCTCTAAAGACAATGAATTTTTTATTGATCAGTAACCGCACAAATAATACGAACGGAAATGCACCTGCGAGCATAAAAACAATTGCGATCCAGTGAATGAGCAAACTCTCAAATTGTGCGAACGAGCTGTCCGAAGTAGAAAAGCCACCGGTTGATACGGTCGTCATTGCATGATTAACCGCATTGAAAAAATCCATTCCAGCCAACCAAAAGGCCAAGCAGCAAATAACCGAGAGCGCGATATAGCAGTAGATAATCATCGCCATCAAGCTTTGCGCGCGCGGCATGGCTTTATCTGACCAGTCCGAGGATTCCGTTTTAAACAAACGCATACCGCCTACGCGCAAAAAAGGCAGTACCGCGATGGCCATACCGATAATCCCGACACCACCAATCCAGTTCAACATGGAGCGCCAGAGCAAAATATCTTTTGGCAAGGCATCCAGCCCGGACATGACCGATGATCCTGTCGAGGTGACACCCGATACGGCTTCAAACACCGCATCGGCGAGGGTTAATGGGTGATCGATAAGAATAAAGGGGAGGGCGCTAAACAGGGATATACCAGTCCAGGCAATTGAGGTAATCAAAAATACCTGTCTCGGCTGCATATAATCCAAACGGGATTTTTTGCCGATCAATAAAAAACCAATACCAACCAAGCTGGTGATAGTCGCTGAAGAGAAAAAGGCGAGTTGATTGTCGCTGTTGTAAGCAATTGACAGAGCCAGCGGCACCAGCATGAATAACGCGAGAATGTTCAGGATTGCGCCCAAAATCAGCAGCGTAGGTCCTAATAGTTTCATAGTGCTCAACTTTTTATTGTCGATTAAATATTGTCGATTAAAAATGCAGCAGGGCTTGGATGCATTCTAAACGCTATACCGACAAGAGCCTATGGGGCGACCATATATATTTCGCAAAAGCTCGGTTTTGCGGAATACCCAGCCTAGTAGGGCTGGGTGATATCCGCATAAATTAATGTGACGTAAAGGTTCACAATGTGCGGCGATTGCTGCATAAAAATGGTCAGGTCAGTTTCAATACCCAAACTATGCAGTTCCGCTCGACGCTCATCCATATAGCGCGCAGCAGCGCGTTCGAGTATATCGCGGAACACAAGCGGCTTTTGGAAGCGAATTTGCGGGTTGTTGATACAAAACTGGGTATAGGCATAGAGTGCTTCTACTACAGCGCTTTTGTAATACGCAGGGTAGAGCTGATGCGTTAGCTGGTCGATCAGATGCGCAAAGCTTTCTTCGCCCGGAGTCATAGACTGGCGAATGGTTTTGCAGTCTAGATGGAAACTTCCACCGGTTGCATTGCTGAACACCAGCGTTTGAGCAAACATCAAACCATGCCAAATGTCTTTCAAAAAATTAGCATCGAAATGAGTAATTAAACCGCGCGCGGTACGCCACTCAAGCCAATCTGTGTCCATCGCATCAGAAAGCACCGGATTTTCATCGTCAGTGCTGTCATTGCGATGAATTTTATAAGGCGTGATATGGTTGATGCCTTGAGAAAATACTTTCTTGCGCGAAGTGAGAATAGAGCGAATTTTTTTATACAACTTCGCGGGTGACTGCAAGCCTAACCATTCCAGCATGCTCACATCTTCGGCATCACCTTTATCCATTCCGCATAGCAGCATGAAGTTGCGCAACTGGACGGAATGCAAACCATCAAACAAGCTAGGTTCAGAGCGAATTAATGAACCGATTGCTGAAATTAATTCCTGGACCAAGGTGCGCTCAAGTAAATCAGGAAATAGCTGCCGTACACTTTCAAAGTAAGTGGCATTTGAAAATGATTGATCTACTTTAATTTCGGTGTGGTTATTGTCACCCACAGTGATAGTTAAGTTGCGTGCTGCAAGTAGGGTTAAACTGTCGGCCAAGTCAGTTAACGTATAATTCAGCTGTGAAAAACAAAAGCGAGCCAACAGCCAGTAATTTACTTTTTGCGAGCGAAAGAAAATATCGCGGATTAAATCTTTCAAAGTAATGGTTTCACCATTAGCACCTATGTTATCCGCAAGCTTTCGCTCTTTTACGTACTGGGAAAATTTACGGTAGGTGATGATGTCACTCTCCGTATAAAAGTGTTCCAACAATGCCGCTGCTTTTGGTTCCAGCTGCGCAGGTTGCAGTCCATCATTTTCCTCGCTGCGCGCGCGCATTTGATTGCTCATGGATGGAACATGAAAGTAGGGGATAGTTAATTGATTCACTCGCGATGCGCGATACGCAAGATTAGCCGACGCATAACCAACGTATTCCTGTTCCGTGCGCAACTGATACGCACGCAAAGTGGCATATAACAACTCTGCGTTTGGCACTTTGTAAAAACGATGATCCATCAGCAAAGTAAATACGGCCACTTCGGAACTGAGCCAATTTTTATAAATAAACTGAATTTCCTGAACTAACGTTTCGATAACCCATTGCGCATCATAACGGCGATAATCTTCGCGTTCGCTCTGCAGCCATGAAAGACTCAAATACACCTTATTATTAATTTCATAGGTTTGCGATGTTGCCAAACTCTGCACGCGTCGACGTGGGCGGCCAGTTAATCCCAAAGATTTATTTTCACCTACATGTGCATAGGCTTCCATCAAACTGGATGCTGATAAAACGCCCATAGGTTTAATATCTTGCAAGGTTTCCGCGATCACTCCGTGTTTTGCCAAGTGCTGTTTGATCGCTTCATTTTCGGCCAAAACCACGAGCGCGATATTCGATTTGATAAAGCGGGTAGAGCGGCGACGCATTTTTAAGGGATCAAGATCATCCGTGCTTACCAAGCCTTCATCTAACATCAACCCAGTCAGATACAAGCTTTGCGCCCACACCAAAGGAATGTTTTCGTTGGGTACGCGTGTTTGTGAACGAGGATTTTTCTTTTCTGCTTCGATATTTTCTAGTGGCAAATAATAAAGTTCTGGCAGCAAACCTATGCCATCCACGTGAACCATCAATGATTCAAGTTTTTTACGATAATATTTTGCAGTTGCTTCGCTACCATCAAATAAGGCGCTGATGTACAGATAGGTAAAAAAGAGCGGCCACTCGGACTCAACATTGGCAAAGTTGCCTAACTCATCGTGCTCATAGTAAATACGCGAACTTTCTTCAAGGACAGTTTGATGGCCATCCCATAAAAAGCGTTTGCACCCATAATTGCCGCCGAGTTTGGTTAATACTGAATCGCGTGTTTGCGTTGCCAATGTTTCTTTACCGACGGCAAATGCAGGAAAACCAATAATGCTAAGCAATGCACTATCTGTTTCTTTCGAGAGAGATTCGCGCGGCAGCAGTGAGGCCAGGGTGGTTCTGGCAAGCGAGATAGCATCGGCAATAACATGAATGACGGCGCGCTTATCACCGTCTTTGCCGAATAAATTGAATCCATCCAGCGCTTGCAACGCAGCTTTAGCCATGCCGACTGAGCTGGCATTAATTTCAGTTTTTCCGTTATTGACTTTATTGCCACGCTCCCAGATTCCGTAATCAGGTGTGCGGTAGGCGCTGGCGATGTAATACACCAGGTTTTGCACAAAATCGACTTCATCGTGTGTGCAAACAATCCGCAGCCCTGAGCCGCTCATTTGAGCGAGCATCAGCAAGAAAACCGATGTGGCATCAATTTGCAAATGCCCCCAAGCATCATCGGCAACTACGGGCAACCCTGTTGCCGTATCGTATTTCGCATGCAGGGCATCGCCATTTTTCAGTGAGTGCTTAAAGCTCTCAACTTTCTGTGCCTGACGCATCATGGACTGCAGCAGGCCGCGCATAAGTTTGATAGTAGATTGTTCCAACCGATCGCTTTTGTAATCTTCGCCTTGATGCTTAAGCGCCATACTCAGCGTCCATACGCAGACAATGGAGTAAACGTTATCGCGCACCCATGCGTCGGTGTAATCACCATGATTATTAATTGCTGTACTTGCAGGAAGCAGCCCGGTAACCGGGTGCTGTTTACTGAGAATGACTGTTTCGACTTCAGCGTATATACGCTCTAACAGTTGCTTATGCTTCATAAGGGGGATCGTCAACGAAGGCGAGGAGTGCCATCTGACTTAACAGTCAATCTACGAGTGAGATACAACTAGCTGATTTAATTGATAACACTCAATTTAACATAATATACATTATGCGCAATCCTGTATTATCCAGTCAGCAAGAGTCAGATGGCAGATTCCTCGGGATTTAACATTTTTACCACCAACAATCTGATGATTATAGCTATCAGGCGCTGGCAACCATTTCAAATAGCTCGCTTTCCAATGGCGTTTTTGGGGCTGCATGCAACATGTCGGTCAACTGTTTTGCCGCTTCTTCACCCAAATTATCCAATTCAACACCAAACCCGTGTTCCGTGGTATGCATAACAATGGAATCAAATCGATAACGTTGCAACTTTTGTGGACTGCGATTTACCAGAATCTCAATCCCCAATTGCTGCAGTGGCTTAACGTTGGCTAAGTCTGACTCGATATACAAGCCATAACGGGTGCCGTTTTTGATTCGACCAATGGCTACGGGAGTATCGTATTGATAGATTAAAATTTTAATGTCGGCTGGATAGCGTGCGCTGCATCTGTGTTCCATAGCGATACCTATAGATGGTTGAGTGATGATTTTATGGCTCTATTAACTCTTGGCTGACAGCGCAGCTAGCTCAAGCGTTGATAGGCTGTTAGTAGTTGCCGAATACGATCAGCAAGTGCGGGGTCAACTTGATCCCACGAAAATGTCCACACCCAATTTTTATCCGTTGTACCAGGCATATTCATCCTGTGCCTTCCATCCAGCTCCAAAAAATCTTGCATGGGAATGATTGCCATGCGCCCTACAGATGCCAGCGCTGCTTCAATCATCAGCCACGGCATCTCATCAGTCGAGTTAAAACAATATTCTTTTAATTGTTTGCGATTCGCCTCAGTTAGCGATTCATACCAACCAATTGTCGTGTCGTTGTCATGCGTCCCCGTGTAAATAACATCATCGCGTGTGTGATTGTGCGGCAAATGTGGATTGGTCGTATTGCCATCAAAGGCAAACTGCAGCACTAACATGCCAGGCAATTTGAATTGGTTGCGTAACGCTTCAACTTCGTCGGTAATTACTCCTAAATTTTCGGCTACCAAAGGTAGATCGGGATATTTTTCTCGGCATGCTTTCAGAAATGCCTCACCGGGTGCTTTAACCCATTTACCCAAGCGCGCATCATGACTCTTTCCCGGAATTTCCCAATAGGCTTCCAACCCACGAAAGTGATCAATACGAATCAAATCAAACAATTGCAATTGTGTTTGTAAGCGCGATAACCACCATTGAAAACCGTCAGCCTCCATTACATCCCACGCATAATGTGGATTGCCCCAATGCTGCCCGGTTTCTGAAAAGTAATCCGGTGGAACACCGGCAACAGTTAATGGATTGCCCAATTCATCAAGCTGAAAATAATGTTGCTGAGCCCATACATCAGCGCTGTCGTGACCGACAAAAATTGGAATGTCGCCAAACAGACTAATACCCTTTTTGTTGGCGTAGTCCTTTAAAGATAACCACTGCATGAAAAATGCAAATTGCTCAAAAAAAATTGCATCAATTTCAGTTTTTAATTGGTTTCGATATTTATCGAGTTCAGGCTCATCTCTTTGGCGCAATTCCATCGGCCAAGTAATCCAGGAGACGTTATTAAATTCATTGCGTAACACACTGAATAACGCAAAATCTTCCAACCAATAATGCTGGTCCGAGCAAAACATTTGAAATTTTTCACGTGTACCCTCTGCTGCGGGAGACGCTAAAAACTCATAAAAAGAGGCAGCCGCTTTTTTACGGGCATCAGCTAAAGAAGATTCTTTTACAAGAGTTAAGTCCCCTGCCCTTATCCAACCTTTTTCAACCAGCCAATCAAGACTAATTAAATCAGGGTTACCCGCATGCGCAGAAATGGATTGATATGGAGACATATCTGCCTGCGTTGGGCCTGTTGGCAGCATTTGCCAAACACTTAGGCCTGCTTTTGCAATGAGATCAATAAAATAATAGGCGTCTTTTCCTAATGTGCCATAGGCTTTTTCGGCACGCTCACCCCAACAACTTTCTGAACAAGGTAGCGATGTAGGATGCAATAAAACACCTGCGGTTCGCTTTTGAAAAAGTGGCGATTGGTCGGCCATTAATGCCCTTCCCTTTTATCCGTGAAAAAATATTAATGAGTATGTTTCAATAATATTGCAGGGCAATTAATTTGCATGGCCTTGCCGCATCACACCGCCTGTAGCTGGATCACCTCCACCAATACTGATTACCTGATTAATATAGGCAGGTGCAGGCTGCTCGATGAGTGCGTATAAATTCATTAAGTGACGACGGTATAAATACTCAAAGTCGCTAACACTTTGTGACGGGTTGTAATCGCCAAACCACCAAAACCAATCAGAGCCTTCACAGAGTGCCAATTGTTTTTCGATTTGCGCTATTTGCGATGGAGAAAAACCGCCCTTGCTGAGTGCGAAATCGACAGCCTGTTTTGCATCGCACAACATATCCCAACCGCGATTTTTGTCTTTATCGCCAATCCAGGTTGAGAAGGTTCCATAGACCCAACTTCCTGCCACCAAATGCGGCATAGCAACTGGCGTGGGTTGTTGCTGATCCAATACTTCACTGTAGGTTGCCAACTCCAGCTGCGGATGATTAGTCAACCTTTCATAAAGTGTGTGCAAGAAGTGATAAGCATTTTCGGGGAAATATTCCCACGCATTTTCACCATCCATAATGACGGAAATAACGGTATTTTTTTCATCGTTACTTGCATTGGCAATATTCACCATATGATTCAACAAGTCGCCAACGGCATCGTCTGAATGCCAAGTGGCATATTTAAAACCGATCAAATCGGATAGCCCATCATCGCGGAAAAACGTGTTGAGTTTTACATTGGCAAATTCGTAAGCACGATGCAGTGACTGATGATCATTGCGGATTTGCTCGGCAACGCTTCGGTTTTCTATCGCGCGAAGGCTATTGTGCAACACTGAGTCACCGGTGGCCGCCCAATCGAATTTTGCTTCAGCCAAAAGCCGCAAGGTTTCATCACTCAAGGAACCTTCTGACGCCCAACAACCGCGTGGACGTTTGCCAAAATATTGCTCGAAAGTTTTAAAGCCTTCATGCAAATGCCATTTCGCGCGATTACGACCGTCGGGGTAAAACGCCGCATTGGGCAGACTCACATCAGGCATTGCTTCTTTGGCGCTGTTTAAATCGATCATCAGCGGAATGATGGGGTGTGCATATGGACTCATGCACAATTCGATTTGCCCAGATTCGGCGAGTTTGCGATAGCGTGGGCCAATAGAAGCAATCAACTCACCGATAATGGCTAATAGCTCTCGTCGATCCTCAAGCGAATAATGGCGCTCTTTTTTTTGTAAGCGTTGAATGCGTTCATCTGCGCGGCGCGGAATTTCTGCTAACCAGCTCAAGTGATACCAGACACCTAAATCAATCAAAAACTGCTCATTCAAGTAGCGGCTGATAAACGGTTTTTCATCGAAAGTGCCAACAACATTTGCCAGTTCGTTGTAAGCAGGAAAGCGCTCGATCATACGTTCGCGATTAGCGCGTAAATATTTTTTTGCCAAATCAGTAAAAGCCATTGTGCCCGGCGCAGGTAAGACCGGATCAACCAATGATGCAAGTACAACATCTTTAATTTTTTTACTCTGATCTTTTAAATGAGCTGAAATCTGTTTGGCGTAGTCATCGAGTTGTTCTAACAAAATTGGTGCAAAATTTACAACCGCTTTGGCGGCTGGCTGCGCCTCAATATGCGCAGCCATATCAACATAATCTTTAATGGCATGAAGGTAGGTCCAGGGAAAATAATATTCGCCCGTTACAATATCGCGATAATCGGGCTGATGCATATGCCAGAGAAATACGACCTTCGTTTTGCCATTGTTAGCCATTGATATCATCCTGTCCTAGCATGTCGGGAGTAACCAGCACTACGCCTTTGGGGGAAACGAAGAAGCGTTTTTTGTCAGCTTCAAGATCATATCCAATGACTGTGCCCTCTGGGATTTTGCAGCGGCGATCAATTAATGCTTTGCGAATTTTGCAGCGACGCCCTACTTCTACGCTTGGAAATAAAACTGAATCTTCAATTTCACAATAAGAGTGCACACGCACACGGGGAAATAGTAGCGAGTGTTTAATTGCTGAACCGGAAATGATGCAACCACCAGCAATTAATGAATCGACTGCATAACCACGGCGGCCTTCATCATTAAAAACAAACTTTGCGGGAGCAACTTGCTCTTGGTGTGTCCAGATTGGCCAGGTTGCATCGTACAAATCCAATTCAGGTGTGATGCCGGTTAATTCAAGATTGGCTTCCCACAACGAATCTACAGTGCCCACATCGCGCCAGTAAGCATCGCCACCAGACACTGGATCGCGGAATGGAAATGCAGTGACACGATGGGATTTAATCATTGATGGAATAATGTCTTTTCCGAAGTCGTGTGATGAATCCGGATTGTCGCGATCTTTCAATAATTCGCGGAACAATACCTTAGTGCTGAAAACGTAAATCCCCATAGAAGCGAGTGCTTTATCCGTCTTCCCGGGGGTAGGCTCAGGATTTGCTGGCTTCTCAGTGAATTTTACGATTTTGTAGTCGGTGTCTATATCCATTACGCCAAATGAACTGGCAATTTCCAGCGGCACTTCAATGCAGCCAACAGTGATGTCTGCACCACGTTCTACGTGCGCTGCAATCATGGTGCCGTAATCCATTTTATAAACGTGGTCACCTGCGAGAATTAATACATACTCAGGATTGTGTCGACGAATAATGTCGATGTTTTGCAGCACCGCATCGGCAGTACCTGCGTACCAGGATTCACTCAAGCGCTGTTGTGCGGGCAACAACTCCACGAACTCGCCAAGCTCTCCACCTAAAAAGCCCCATCCGCGTTGCACATGGCGATCCAGAGAGTGTGATTTGTATTGGGTTAATACGCTGATACGGCGAATGCCAGAGTTAACACAGTTAGAGAGAGGGAAATCGATAATGCGGAATTTGCCACCGAAATGTACTGCTGGTTTTGCACGCCAGTCTGTTAGTTGATGCAATCGTGATCCACGCCCACCTGCAAGAATTACTGCCAAGGTTTCTCGCGTAAGGCGACTAACAAAACGACCCGAAGATGGTGTACTCATTAATACGTATTCCTTATGGCTATTGTGTCTGAACGATGAACATTGTGTTACAGATATACTTGAGCTGGAGCAATATCAGTGCCAATAAAGTGATACACAAAAAACTCAAGTGAAACACAAACAGTTTATGGTGCATTTGCGCAACTTGAAGCTGCTCGTTTTAAATGCAAAACCAAGTGTAGTTACAAATTTGGCACCGAATCTGCAAATGTGTTTTATGAGGCCGATTTTTTTGCAAAAAAATGGTGCAAGAAAAATGAGCTTCAACAGCTAAGCTAGTAGAGCTTGGCCGTATGACAATTTTATGTAGCCCGAAATCGGGCATAATCATTGATTTGTTAAATTTGACGCCAGAATAATTACTTAGGAATCAATTGAATGCTGAATGTGAAACAGGACAATCCCTTATCCCATGAGATGTTGCGCATTGTTACCGCTACTCACCATGATCCTTTTGAAGTACTTGGACGTCACCCTTTGGAGGGGAAAACCACAACGACAGCAGATACCTTTGTTCGCGTTTATTTACCCGGTGCACGCAGTGCCTCCTTACTAGTAAATGATCAACTACTTGCGCTGACCCGAATCGAAGGCACCGATTTTTTTGAATGGTACGGTTTGGCCAAAAACCTACCCGAACACTATTTAGTCCAGTGGTATGACCGCCACAATAATCAGCACACGGAGTTTGACCCCTACTCTTTTGCACCACAATTGGGCGATATTGATATGCACCTGTTTGCCGAAGGGCAGCATTGGAACATCTATCAACATTTGGGCGCGCACCCACGCACAGTAGATGACATTGAAGGAGTTTTATTTGCCACTTGGGCGCCCAATGCCGAGCGCATCAGTGTTGTTGGCGACTTCAATGATTGGGACGGTCGCCAACATCCTTTGCGAGTGCGCGGCGGTAGTGGTCTGTGGGAAGTATTTATTCCCGGCGTCAAAGCTGAAGCTTTATATAAGTTCGAGATCCGCAACCGCGCTACCGGTGCAGTGTTTCTGAAATCCGACCCTTATGGGCAGGCGTTTGAAATGCGCCCACTCACCAGCTCAATTGTGAAAGCGCCATCGCAATATGAATGGCAAGACGGCGATTGGATGAACAAACGCGCGCATTGGGATTGGCAGGCTGCTCCTTTGTCAGTTTATGAAATGCACCTCGGCTCATGGCGACGTGGCTGGGAAGGCGAATTCATAAACTATCGCGAGCTGGCACATCAAATTGTCGATTATGTAAAACCACTCGGCTTCACTCATATCGAAATCATGCCGGTGAGCGAACATCCGCTAGACGACTCTTGGGGCTATCAAACTACGGGATATTACGCACCTACGAGTCGCTTTGGCACGCCCGACGATTTCCGTTATTTTGTAGATTATCTTCATCGTCATGATATCGGCATTATTTTGGATTGGGTTCCTGCCCACTTTCCAAAAGATGCTCATGCCCTCGCCCGTTTCGATGGCTCCGCGCTCTATGAACATGAAGACCCGCGCTTGGGTGAACATCGCGATTGGGGCACGTTGATTTACAACTATGGTCGCAACGAAGTTCGCAACTTTTTATTAGCCAATGCACTTTATTGGTTAAAAGAGTTTCATCTAGATGGTTTACGTGTGGATGCGGTTGCCTCAATGCTGCACTTGGATTATTCGCGCAATGCCGGCGAATGGGTTCCGAATATCCACGGAGGAAATGAAAATCTGGAGGCGATGAGTTTTCTGCAAAAACTCAATGAAATTTGCCACGGGCAACATCCTGGCGCATTAGTGATTGCGGAAGAATCGACCGCATGGCCGCAAGTGACTCGTCCCACTTGGGTGGGTGGTCTCGGCTTTTCAATGAAATGGAATATGGGTTGGATGCATGACTCGCTTGGCTACATGAGCAAAGATCCAATTCATCGCCAATATCATCACAACCAATTAACCTTTGGCATGATGTACGCGTTCACTGAAAACTTTATGTTGCCCTTCTCGCACGATGAAGTTGTGCACGGCAAAGGCAGCATGATCAATAAAATGCCCGGAGATGATTGGCAAAAGTTCGCTAATCTTCGCTTGCTTTACACCTATCTCTATACTTACCCCGGAACAAAATTGTTATTTATGGGCAGCGAATTTGCACAGTGGAGCGAATGGGCGCAAAGCCGTGCACTGGATTGGCACCTGCTGGATTACGAACCGCACCGCGGACTGCAAACACTGGTGAAAGATCTCAATCATTGCTACACCAGCATCCCTTCTCTCTATCAACGTAATTTCCGTGGCGATGGATTCGAATGGATTGACTGCCATGACAGCACGCAATCGATTGTCAGTTATATGCGTAAAAGCGATAGCGAATTCACCATCGTGATTTTGAATTTCACACCCGTTACTCGCAGCAATTATCGTATTGGAGTGCCAGCAGCAGGCGCCTATCATGAAATTCTCAATTCTGATTCAGGTTTTTATGGTGGCAGTAACTGGGGTAATGCCAACCCTATTTACTCACAACCTGTGCCTTGGATGAACCATGGACAATCATTGGAAATTAATCTGCCGCCCTTGGGCGCATTGATTTTAAAATTAGCTTAATTCGTTTTTAATTAGTAATACGAAGGATCACTTATGCAGAAAATTTTATTTGCAACCAGTGAAGTTTATCCGCTGATTAAAACTGGCGGTCTTGCAGATGTGTCGGCAAGTTTGCCACGCGCGCTGTTAAAACTGGGGCACGATGTAAAAATTTTGCTTCCTGCTTATGCCAGCGTACTGGAAAAAGCATCTGCTATTGGGCTCAAACAAATAGCTCAATTTGAGATCGATGGAAAAACAATTGCAATCAAACAAACTCGCTTACCCGGTACGCGGGTGAGTGTTTGGCTCGTTGATATTCCCGAGTTTTCTGAGCGTGAAGGAAATCCTTACTGTGGCCCAGATGGAACTGATTGGTTTGACAATCACAAGCGTTTTTATTGGTTCTGCAAAACTGCTGAGTTAATTGCATTAAATCAAATCAATTTGGATTGGCAACCTGATGTTGTGCACTGCAATGATTGGCAAACTGGTTTGATTCCCGCACTCTTGTCACTTCATAGCCAGCATATTGCAAGTGTATTCACCATTCATAATCTAGCCTATCGAGGGCTTTTTTCTTATCAGGAGTTTTCCGAACTGAACTTGCCAGAAGCGTTTTGGCACCATGAACGAATTGAATTTTATGGGCACATGTCCTTTATTAAAGGCGGTTTAGCATTTGCAGATTACATAACTACCGTTAGCCCAAGTTATGCACAAGAAATACAAAGCCCTGAGTTCGGTTACGGTTTGGATGGTTTGCTGCGCTACCGCAATGACGCGCTGACCGGGATACTGAACGGTATCGATTGCGATGAATGGAACCCCGGTGCCGACCCTCACATTGTTGCCAATTACAATCGGCGTACATTAGGCAATAAGCTCAAAAATAAACTCGCCTTACAGCAAGAACTCGGGCTCGAATTAAACCCCAAAATCCCACTGTTAGGGTTTATTGGGCGGCTTGTTGAGCAAAAAGGCGTAGATTTGATTCTTGCTCAAATTGACCAGCTACTTTCATTAGATTGTCAGCTAGCAATATTGGGCAGCGGCATGACACATTATGAAGAGGCTTTTGAGCATATTGCTCAGAAATATCCGCAAAAAGTTGCACTAACAGTGGGCTATAACGAAAGGCTGGCGCATCAGATTGAAGCAGGTAGTGACATTTTTTTAATGCCATCAATCTTTGAACCCTGCGGCTTAAATCAAATGTACAGCTTGCGTTATGGTACCTTGCCGGTTGTTAATGCAGTTGGAGGGTTGCGCGATACCGTATCTGAATCACCGCTAGATGATATTGATGTAACAGGGAATGGGTTTGTATTCAGAGAAACCTTGCCAGAAAGTTTATTTGCTGCAATTGAGCGCGCATTGGCGGCTTATCAAACCCCAGCTTATTGGAAAAAACTGCAGCTGAATGCAATGGGGCAAGACTTTTCGTGGGATTCAAGCGCTAAAGAATATCTTGAGGTTTACAATAAAATCGTTTGATTAAAAAATATGCCTACACTCGGCATAAAAAAACGGGGCTGAATAATTTCCATTATTCAGCCCCGTTTTTTATAGTGAGACATTTATAGATGAGGAATCGCGGCTAAAAGTTGGCGGGTGTATTCCTGCTGCGGTGCTGAAAACACCTGTTCTGTTTCACCCTCTTCTACTAATTTTCCCTGCTGCATAACCACAACACGATCACATAGGTAGCGCACGACTGACATATCGTGTGAAATAAACAACATCGTTAAATTATGTTTTTGAGTTAACTCAAGCAACAAGGCGAGTATTTGAGCGCGAATGGTTACATCAAGTGCAGATACAGGCTCATCAGCAATAATGAGCTTAGGCTTCAATGCAATAGCACGTGCAATAGCAATACGTTGACGCTGCCCGCCAGAAAACTCATGCGGATACTTGCGAATAAAACGCCTGTCTAGGCCAACTTCATCCATCAATACATTTACTTTCTCCAACACAGATTCTTTGGTTGCCATACCGTGAACTAACATCGGCTCTGCCAATGTATCAAATACCGTCATGCGAGGATTTAAGGATGCATACGGATCCTGAAATATCATTTGTACATCGCGGCGGAGCTTTTGAAAACCGGCTTCAGGTATTGAAAGTAAGTCCGATCCATCAAAAAGAATTTGACCTGACTGAGCACCAACAAGTCGAATAATGCTTCTACCTAGTGTGGATTTTCCGGAGCCAGACTCTCCGACCAAACCTACAATTTCACCGCGCTTTATGTTGAGACTTATCTCTTCAACACCTCTGGCATAATGTTTTTTGCGATTGAAAAAGCGCCCTATGTAAGATGGAAATCCAACTTTAAGCTGTTTAATTTCAACTAAAGGCATTTCATCAATTTTTGCTGCGCTCGGTAAAGGTTTAGCTGTAGTTAAAACTGCACTCAATAATTTTTGTGTGTAAGGGTGGCGTGGCTGCTTGAAAACTTCAGCTGCCCTTCCCTCTTCTACCAATATTCCTTTTTCCATCACTAGTACATGGTCGGCCATTTGCGCGGCCACGCCTAAATCGTGTGTGATAAAAATAACAGCAAGTTTCCGATTTTTTTGCAGTTGTTTGATCAGCTCAAGAATCTGCGCCTGTACTGTTACATCCAGTGCGGTAGTAGGCTCATCTGCAATTAAAATTTCTGGTTCGGACAATAGCGCCATTGCAATCATTACGCGCTGGCGCATCCCACCTGAAAATTCATGAGGGTACTGATCAATACGTTTCTCAGGCTCACGTATTCCAACTTCAGTCAGTGCAGCAATAGCACGTTCGCGTGCCGTTTTTTTATCCGCCAGTTTATGGTGTATTAGAACTTCGGTTAATTGATCAGCGATGCGCATGTAAGGATTTAAAGATGTCATCGGGTCTTGAAAGATCATGGCGATTTTATTGCCACGAATTTCATGCAGCTCAGCCTCGCTCATCCCTAGTAAGTCTTTGCTATAAAAAAGTGCCTCACCGGATTCAATTTTCCCAGGAGGAGTTGGAATCAGCCCTAATAAAGAGTAACAAGCAACAGACTTTCCAGACCCGGACTCACCCACAATACCCAAGACTTCGCCTGCATTTAGCGAGAAACTTAAATTGTGCACAGCTTGGGTTTTACCATTGCGGGTATTGAAAACTATGCGCAAATTTTTTACGGACAATAACGGCTGATTTGACATAATTAATCCTTGGATGCTTTGGGGTCTAAGGCATCGCGCAATCCGTCGCCAAGGAAATTGAGCGAAAACAACGTCATGGTTAACACCAAACCGGGGAAGATAAGTAGCCAGGGATACTCTTCCATAGTTTCAACACCGCTAGAGATAAGTGATCCCCACGAGCTTGCAGGTGGTTGAACACCAAGACCTAAAAAACTGAGGAAGGATTCAAGCAAAATAACACTGGGGATCGTCAAGGTTGTATAAACAATAACGGGGCCAAGAACATTAGGAATTAAATGCCGGGTAATAATTCTCCACGGCGACAGCCCCATAGAAACAGCAGCTTCTACGAACTCCTGTTTTTTGATTGTTAACACTTGCCCTCGAACAATTCGGGCCATAGTCAACCATTCAACCGCGCCTATTGCTAAAAATAACAAAAGCAAACTACTACCAAAAACTACGGTGAGTAAAATAATAAAAATGGTAAATGGTAATGCATAAAGGCCATCAACAATTCGCATCAGAATAGAGTCCACTTTGCCACCAACAAATCCGGCAATTGCTCCCCATAGAACGCCAATAGTTAATGCAACGGAAGTTGCGATGAATCCCACTGCTAACGAAATTTGGCTGCCATACATAATACGAGTTAATTGATCTCGCCCAAGAATATCAGTACCCAACCAATGTTGGGCAGAAGGTGCAGATGCGCCAAGTGCGAGGTTTTGCTCCTCGTAGGAGAAAGGTGCAATCCAAGGGGTCAATACGGCAACGACAATAAGTAGCAATAAAAAGTACATACTAATCATCGCCATTTTATTTTTACGCAAACGAATAATTGCGTCCTGGGTGAGCGACCGCCCTTTTTCAAGATGGGAAAAATCAGCTGTGTTGGTTATATCAGTCATAATTAACCTCTTGCCTCCAACTCTTGTCGCAATCTTGGATTTAGCCAAACTTGCACAATATCTGCGAGCAAATTGAAAACAATAATAAGGAAAGCGAAGAAAATGGTGCAGCCAAGAATCATGGTGTAATCACGATTAAATGCTGCCATCACATAAAATCGCCCCAAGCCTGGAACCTGAAAAATTGATTCAACAACAAAGGAACCTGCAAGCAATCCGGCAATTGCTGGCCCCAAGAATGAAATGACAGGAGTTATGCCGCCGCGCAATGCATGAACAAAAACAATGCGTAATGTCGATAAACCCTTCGCGCGTGCGGTGCGAATATAATCTTGCGAGAGGACTTCCAGCATTCCACCGCGAGTAATGCGCGCTATATAGGCTGCATATACTGAACCCAAGGTGACGGATGGTAGGACTTTATCACCGGGTATTTGTCCCCAGCCTGCAACCGGTAGCCACTGAAGCCAAATTCCAAATATCAATAATAATATCGGGCCTAACACAAAGGTCGGCATACAAATGCCAATCATTGCAGTAGACATAGGTGCATAATCAAAAAAAGTATTTTGTTTTATCGCAGCCAAAATACCGGTAGGCAAACCAACAACAAGCGCGAAAAGAATTGCATACAGCGATAGCTCTAGAGTGGGCGGTAAACCTGCAGCAATCAATTCCGTAACTGAGTGGCTTGCGTATTTGAATGACGGCCCAAAATCACCTTGAATCAAATTCCCCATGTAATCGACATATTGCTGCCACAAAGGATCATCAAGGTGATAGCGTTTATTAAGCTGAGTCATGACCTCTGGTGGAATCGCACGATCTTTATCAAATGGCCCACCCGGTGCAGCTCTAACCATAAAAAAAGTAACGGTCGCAACTAATAATAAAACGGGAATTGCTTGCAATATTCGCTTAATAATAAACAACAGCATAGATTATTCTGCCTTGGTTGAATTAGGTTCAAGATACAGATGTTTGTAGGAGTAATAATCCAATATGTTTTGGTGGTACCCCTTTAGCTGTGTTGAAATAAGATTATTGGTTGTGTAGTTGTAGAGCGGAATAATTGGGACTTCATCCAGCAAAAGTGATTCTGCTTGCTGAAAAACTTCATATCGCTCTTCTTTATTGGAAAGAGTGGCGGCCTTTCGAATCAAATTATCGTATCTTTTATTTTTCCATCCAGTTTTGTTGTCGCCGCTAGTGCTGGTAAGCATTTCTAAAAATGTATTTGGATCTATGTAATCCCCCACCCACGCTAAGCGGGCAATGTTGTAATTTAAATTTTTGACTTCATATAAATATACTTTCCATTCTTGGTTTTTCAATTTCACATTAATATTCAGATTTTTTTTCCACATTTGTTGAATTGCTTCTGCAATCTTCCGGTGATCTTCGGAGTTGTTATAGGTGAGTTCGGTAACCGGAAAATTTTTCCCATCTGGATATCCAGCATCAGCAAGAAGTTGGCGAGCCATTTCAACATTAAACGTTATTTGTGCCCTGGATGTGTAGCCGAGCGTGTTTGGTGGCGTTAATGCCCCTGTAGCATTTTGTACACCGTTTGTCACACTTGCTACCAAAGTTTCTCTATCAACTGAATAAGCCAAAGCTTTGCGCACACGCACGTCATCAAATGGAGGCTTGGTGACATTTAGGCCATAAAAGTAAGTGGCTATATAGGGATAGTGGTTATACTGAGGATCATTATTGGCTCGATATGCAGGCATTTTTGCGTACGGCATCCATTCAGTACGATGCAAATGCCCCGCTTTAAACATGCGTTCCTCAACCAATAACTGCTCAATTGGCATGAAGTGAATTTCGTTTAGCCGCACTTTATCTTTGTCCCAATAATAGGGATTCTTTTTGACGATCAAAGAACGCCCCGGAATCCAATCATCTAACGTAAATGCACCGTTTCCTACAAAATTCTCAGGCTTTGACCAAGGATTTGCAGGATCATCTAGGGCACCAAATTTTTTTATATTATCGGTATGAACTGGAAACAAGGCCAAATAATCGAGCAGTTGTAAAAAATACGGGGTGGGATTTTCTAACTCAATTTTTAAATGGTGATCGTCCACAGCTTTAAAACCAAGAAGGGATATATCTGCAATTTCCTTGTTGTAATACTTCTCGGCATTTTTGAAGACAAATAATGCTGTAACAGTTTCGTTGCCCAATGCGGGCATTAATCCTCGCAGCCAGCTATTTACGAAATCATGTGCAGTAACAGGATCGCCATTTGACCATTTTGCATTTTCCCTAATATGGAAAAGATAGCTCATATTATCTTCAGAAACTTCCCAGTGATCCGCCACCGCTGGAACAATTTCCAATGTCTTAGGATCTTTGGCAACCAATCCTTCATACAGAGACAACATTACCCTCTGTTCTGGCAAGCCATTAGTTCCATGAGGATCAACCCCTGTTATATCGGTACCATTCCCGTAATAGAGTATTTGTTGCTCAGAACCAATATCCACCAATGTCTTGCGCTCGCAGGCTGCAATCATGAAACAAATGAATACCAGAAATAATTGCGTTTTTTTTGGTGCAACTAAAATCATTAATTTCCTCGCTATCGGTTCCTGCTGGGGCCAATCAAGAAGCCTTTAAATACCAAACAATTTCCGCATGTTAGTACACTTCAATTTATAAAACAGCAACAGCCTCCCTCATAGCCCTAAGTGATACAGAGAGGAGCATATCCGGATGATTGGCACAAATTGGCTGTCCGATAGATGAGATCCGGCGCCCACTCCTGCAGCAACACGAATAGATGCTAAGCTTCATGTACACATATCCCGATATCGGCTCAATTAAGATCTCAACTATGCAGGACTATTTACTTACCGAAGATCAGCGCGACTGCCTTCAGGAAATCACCAACGTTGCAATGGGGCAAGCCGGGGCCCACTTGGCTCGCCTGCTGGATGTGTTTGTGGTGCTCTCTATCCCCCATGTCAGCGTTCTCAATCCCACTGATATTGCGATGGCGCTACAATCTTTGAATCGCGACAATCCTGATGACATAGTGCATGGTGTGTGCCAAGGTTTTATTGGTGGCGGCATTGCAGGTGAAGCAATGCTGATTTTCCATGAAACTGACTTTGATGACTTAGCCAAACTACTTAAGTATGAGCGTATCGAAAATGAGCAAGCACAATATGAGCTGCTTATGGATACTGCCAACATATTAAATGGCGCGTGCTTGCGAGGTTTGGCTGAGCAGCTGGACACACACTTTAGTTTTGGCCCGCCAATGCTATTGGGGCAGCACTGCAACATCGCAGACCTGCTCCAAAATAACACAATGAAATGGAATCAGGCACTTGTGGTAGAGATCAGCTACGCGATTGAAAATCACAAAATTAACTGTGATTTACTGCTCGTAATTGCTGAGCACTCTATTTCTGGATTAACCGAAAAACTTAACTACCTCCTTGATTAGGCTGAACACTCACAATGGTAATTAGTGAAGATCTCAGTGGAATATTAAAAAATGTTCATTGGCAAATGGACATTCTCCAGCACATCGATGTTGGTCTAGTGGTTATGACTCCAGATTACAAAATAGAAATCTGGAACAGTTTTATGCAAAACCACAGCGGTAAGGCGCCAGAGGATGTACTCAATAAAACCTTATTTGAAGTATTTCCTGAACTTTCTGAGCAGTGGTTCAGACACAAATCCCAACCCGTATTCATATTGCAAAATACCGTTTTTACCACTTGGGAGCAGCGCCCGTATTTGTTTCGCTTCCCTCATTATCGCCCCATCACTGGTACAGCTGAATATATGTACCAAAACAGTACAATTATTCCACTTGTCGATACCAAAGGTGCCGTAAGTCATATTTGTTTGATAATTTATGATGTTACCGATTCTGCAGTAAATAAAATTGCGCAGCAGCAAGCCAATAAGCAATTACAAACTCTCAGCCGTACCGATCACTTAACCGGCCTGTTCAATCGTGGGTACTGGGAATATCGCTTAATAAAAGAGTTTCGGCGCTACGATCGCTATGAGCAGTCCTCCAGCTTAATCATGCTGGATATAGACCATTTCAAAAAGATCAATGATAAGTTTGGCCACACCATCGGAGATGAAGCCATTCGAGGGGTGAGTCGAGCAATCAAAGAGCAAGTGCGCGATTTGGATGTAGCTGGTCGTTACGGCGGCGAAGAATTTGGAATTATTCTAACCAATACCAATGGCGATGGTGCTTGTGTATTCGCAGAACGCTTGCGTGAAGCAATTGAAAAACTAACCATTTTTGCAGAAGGCCATGAGATTAACTTTACTGTTAGTCTGGGTGTTGCTGAGCTGGATAATGAAATACATGATCATAGAGCTTGGATAGAAAAAGCTGATCATGCACTTTATAAATCGAAAGAAAATGGCAGAAATTGCTGTACTTTGTTTTCGTAAAAAGCATTAGAAATAAAAAAGGCTCCGTAGGAGCCTTTTTTATTTTGGCGCTGTTATTCATCAATATCAGCTGCGTCTTTTAAAAATTGTCTATAACTTGAAAAATCATTGCTGCCATAAATATTACCCAACTGCGCAGTGATGGCATTTTTTTGCTCTGGCGTTACATTGTCACTGCTTCCTGAAGTTACTGCAGCAACAGCCACTATCGCTACATCACCATTAGCCGTCATAACTTTGTCAAATGTAGGGCTGTCAGATGCTGGTTTCACCATGTTAAATGCATGACGCAGCACATCTGGGTCAATGTCAGCAGTGTTGCGTGTTACTGCTTTAACCTCTTTGTATTCTATGCCCGCTGCAGCACTTAACTCAGAAAAAGAGCCTCCAGATTTCAAGTCAGCTATGAGTTTTTGTGCCTGTTCATCCAAGAGTGCCTTTGCTTTTTGATCTTTCAGGGTGTTGGTAATTTGATCCTGAACATCAGCAATCGGTTTGACTTGGCTTGCCTTGTAATCAGTCTTTTTCAGCACAAGCACGTTGCTTGAGTCAATTTCAATTACCTCGCTGCTATTACCATCTTGCAGTACATCAGCAGAAAATGCAGCTGTAACTACTTTGGGGTTCGCCATCAAGCCTTTTCCTTTACTACGCTCAAAAAGACCTGAGTTCATGGCTTCAAGGCCTAATGACTGAGCCACCTCTTGCAAACTATCAGCATTGTAGGACTCTTCACGAAGTCTTTCTAATTGTGCAACGAATTGTGCTTCTGCTTCGGCACGTTTTAATTGCTCTTCGATGCTAGCTTTTTGCTCTTCGAATGAAGGTGGTTCGGATCCTTTCTCGGATAGAAGCTTAATAAAGTGAGTGCCGGCATCAGTTTTAACTGTAGCAGAGACTTCGCCCACCTTTAGTGTTGCAAGTGCTGCCTCAAACTCAGTAGGAAATGCATCACCTTTAGAAAATCCGAGATCACCACCTTGCTCTTTACTACCCAGATCGTCTGAGAACTCTTTTGCAATGGCTGCAAAATCATCACCTGCAGCTAATTTGTCGGCAACTGATTTAATTTTATTCTCATCATTATTTTCGATAAGAATATGTGCTGCTTGGCGCTCTGGCGAAGCAACAAAGTTTGTTTGATTTTGATCATATTGTTTGCGCACCTGCTCTTCAGTTACAGGCACCTTACTCATGAGGTCTTGAACGCTCAGACTGATGTAATCGACAGCAATTTGCTCTTCACTTGTGAACATTTGCTGATTTGCATCGTAATAGGCTTGAATTTCGGAAGGATCAATTTGAATTGATTCACGTACTTTTACCACAGGTAAAATGGCATATCCTAGATCACGTGATTGGAAACTCAGCGCAACTATTTCATCAAGTTGACTTGGTGTTGCAAATGCAGTTGCACTTATTCCTGCCTGTAACTGATTAATTACAATCTCATCAGATAAAATTTTTGTATAGGTGCTATGTGTATAGCCCATATTACGCAACACTTGTTGATATCGATTATTATCAAACGCACCAGTCTCATTTTTGAATTGAGGGGCGCTTGCAATTTGCTCGCTAAGATAGGTTTGCCCAACAGCCATACCTGATTTCTCAGCAGCTTGAGACAACACCATACGCTGAACAAGGTTATCTATTACTGGCTTGCGCAAATACTCATCACTAAGAAATTCGGCAGGGACTTGATCGCCGTAAGCGTTCAGCATCTGCTGTTTTTGCATCCCTATTGCTCTGGCAACATCCATCTCAGTAACTGTTTCGCCATTTACTTTAGCTGCCTGATTTGCAGATGTATCCCAGTTGAATAATGCTTCAACACCCGTAAGTGCAAAAATGATCACCAAAAAGCCAATCAAAATAAAAGAGATAACGCCTCTGGAATTGTCTCTGAGGTGTTGTAACATTTTTTACTCCTAGCAGGATGAAGATGTCTCGCGTAGATAAATAACACAAGCAGACAGCTTAATACTTAATTATTCGATGTTTGACTGAGCTATCACTTTTTTCGAAAAGCATATAGCGACTAAAAAAAAAGCGCACCTAGATGCGCCTTTTACATATTTATCTTCAGGGTAAGTTCTGAAAATAACCTATTAGTTAACAGCATCTTTCAATGCTTTACCTGGTTTGAAGCCAGGAACTTTAGCTGCAGCAATTTTGATTTCTGCACCAGTCTGAGGGTTACGGCCAGTACGTGCAGCACGCTCTTTCACAGCAAAAGTACCAAAACCCACCAAAACTACAGAGTCACCATCTTTAAGAGCGCCAGTGATGCTGTCAACGACTGCATCCAAAGCACGTCCGGCAGCAGCTTTAGGAATATCCGCAGATGCGGCAATGGCTTCAATCAGTTCAGTTTTGTTCACACTTAACCCCTTTTGATTATTTATTTCTAAACGCACAGAGCATATTAACGTTGCTTTTAATTTGCCTTAATCTGCGCAGCAAATGAATTGCGATTTATACCAACAGAGTTTCAGAGGGTCAAGGAAAGCTTGCAGCTTTACATAAAACCCCATTATTTCTGATCATTAAACAGGCAAGCACTACAAAATATTGAAGTAGATCACGATAAGCATTAGTGAGTGCTAAGGCGATTTTCAGCTTCAGTAGTCTTTTGCGCAGCCTTCTCCAGCGCCCTATATTCTTCATCGCTTAAGGGCTTGGGGCTGGATTGCAATGCAATTGCCAGAACCTCATCAATCCATTTTACGGGCTTAATACTTAGATCTGCCTTAATGTTATCTGGGATCTCTTTTAAATCGCGCTCATTTT
Organism: Cellvibrio chitinivorans; assembly: GCF_035117775.1. Taxonomy (NCBI): domain Bacteria; kingdom Pseudomonadati; phylum Pseudomonadota; class Gammaproteobacteria; order Cellvibrionales; family Cellvibrionaceae; genus Cellvibrio; species Cellvibrio chitinivorans. The sequence goes on along the minus strand of NZ_JAYKKN010000002.1, from coordinate 447,203 downwards.
CAGCTGGAATAATGACTGTTTTGATTCCACCTCGGTGAGCTGCCAGTAGCTTCTCTTTTAAGCCTCCAATACGCAAAACTTCTCCGCGCAAAGTTATCTCTCCAGTCATTGCAACATCAGCTCTCACCGGAATAGATGTTTGCACAGACACCAATGCTGTACACATTGCAATCCCCGCACTCGGGCCATCTTTTGGTGTTGCCCCTTCAGGAACGTGGATATGAATGTCAACTTTCTCGTGATGATCTGGAGCAATACCTAGCGCCTGCCCACGCGAACGCACAACAGTAAGAGCAGCTTGGATAGACTCCTGCATAACATCGCCTAGTGAGCCGGTTTTGATAATACGCCCCTTACCTGCCACTGCCGTAGACTCAATAGTTAATAACTCTCCCCCAACTTGGGTCCAAGCAAGGCCTGTTACCTGCCCGATTTGGTCTTTGCTATCCACCTTACCGAAATCAAACTTGCGAACACCTAGCAAGCTTTCCAAAGACGCTGCATCAATCTGACCAGAGCCAGCCTTACCCTTAACATGTAACGTCACAACTTTACGGCAAATTTTTGCCACTTCTCGCTCTAACCCTCTAACTCCAGCCTCGCGGGTGTAATAACGAATAATGTCGCGAATCGCCTCTGGGGCTATCGATATTTCACTTTCTTTCAGGCCGTTTGCTTTCATTTGCTTTGGAATTAAATAACGCTGCGCGATATTTAACTTTTCGTCTTCCGTATAACCAGGGATACGAATTACTTCCATGCGATCCAGCAACGGACCAGGAATATTCATTGAATTAGATGTGCACACAAACATCACATCTGAAAGGTCATAATCAACTTCAAGATAATGATCACTAAAATGGCTATTTTGTTCAGGGTCTAGCACTTCGAGCAAGGCTGATGCTGGGTCTCCGCGATTATCCATGCCCATCTTGTCGATTTCATCCAACAAAAAGAGCGGATTTCGCACTCCTACTTTCGCCATTTTTTGAATAAGTTTTCCAGGCAGAGAACCGATGTAGGTTCTTCTATGCCCGCGGATTTCCGCTTCGTCACGAACCCCTCCCAACGCCATACGTACAAATTCTCTGTTAGTAGCCTTGGCAATAGATTCACCTAAAGATGTTTTCCCCACACCTGGAGGCCCAACCAAGCAAAGAATCGGTCCTTTTATTTTTTTCACGCGTTGCTGGACAGCAAGATACTCAAGAATTCGCTCTTTAACTTCTTCAAGCCCAAAATGATCCTTGTTAAGAATATCTTCTGCTCTACCCAAATCATGTCGCACCTTGCTTCTTTTGCTCCAAGGCACTTTGATCATCCAGTCGATGTAGGCGCGTAATACGGATGCCTCTGCAGACATTGGTGACATCATCTTTAATTTGTTTAACTCTGTTCGAGCTTTTTCTTCTGCATCTTTAGGCATTGAGGCGGCAACAATTTTCTTTTCGAGCTCGTCAGCTTCGCTAACTTCTTCTCCCAGTTCGCCAAGCTCTTTTTGAATGGCTTTGATTTGCTCGTTCAAATAGTACTCGCGCTGACTTTTTTCCATTTGCTTTTTGACGCGACCACGAATTTTTTTCTCGACATGAAATAAGTCCACTTCAGCATCCATTAAATCCAAGAGATGCTCAATACGCTCATGAATATCAGCCATTTCCAAAATGGATTGCTTTTTGGGTAGGTCAAGCGACATATGCGCAGCTATGGTGTCCGCCAAGCGGCCAGGCTCGTCGATACCAGATAGTGAGGTGATAACTTCAACAGGTACTTTCTTACTAAGATTTACGTATTGCTCAAATTGACCAATCGCATTGGCCACCAAGGCACGAGCTTCCGCTGATTCTATTATTGGGCTATCAATCACATCCACGGCAGCCTTAAAGAAACCATCAGCCTCTTCAATAGAGACGATACCAGCTCTCTCCCTCCCCTCAATTAGTACCTTTACTGTTCCATCGGGGAGTTTTAATAACTGAAGGATAGAAGCAATAGTGCCTATTCCGTATAGATCATCTGCTTGAGGTTCATCTTGTTGTGGATTTTTTTGTGCAACCAACAAAACCTGCTTGTCGCTAGCCATTGCCCGCTCAAGTGCTTCAATTGATTTGCCGCGCCCCACAAATAAAGGCGTAACCATATGGGGGTAAACAACTACATCGCGTAAAGGCAGTAATGGAATTTCAGTGATGTGGGATTCTTGAAGAGTTTCAGCGACCATTGGTTCCTCTCTATATCAAAAGGGCAACAATTACCTTGCCATTAAAACCAGATTGGGGTCTGCGACGACGAATTACAAGTTATCACTCTATAAAAAACAAAAAGAGTGCAATTTAGCACTCTTTTTGTTCAACTTGATGAAGACTGAGCCTCCAATCATTCTTCCGATGCGGTTTTTGCGGGCTTATCAGCATTTTCATACACAAGCAAAGGCTCTGCCTCTCCCTTAATCACAGACTCATCCACAACAACTTTTACCACATTTTCTTCGGATGGGATCTTGTACATAGTATCCAGTAAAACTGCTTCCATGATGGATCGCAAACCACGAGCACCAGTTTTGCGCTCTAATGCTCGCTCGGCTACCGCATCCAAAGCATCACTACGGAAGTCTATCTGCACACCTTCCATTTCAAACAGTCGCGCATACTGTTTGGTCAGCGCATTGCGAGGCTCGGTCAAGATTTGAATTAACGCAGCTTTATCTAATTCATCAAGAGTTGCAATCACCGGCAAACGGCCAACAAACTCCGGAATAAGACCGTAACGCACCAAATCTTCTGGCTCCAAATCTTGCAGGGTTTGACCGAAATTGCGTTTGTCATCTTTGCTCTTCACTTCGGCGCCAAAGCCGATACCGCCTTTCTCTGAGCGATCACGAATAACCTTGTCTAAACCAGCAAAAGCACCGCCACAGATGAATAAAATATTTGATGTGTCTACCTGCAAAAATTCTTGTTGAGGATGCTTGCGTCCACCCTGCGGAGGAACTGATGCAACAGTCCCTTCAATCAGCTTTAACAGTGCCTGCTGTACACCTTCACCTGAAACATCACGAGTAATCGAAGGGTTGTCAGATTTGCGTGAAATTTTGTCAATTTCATCAATGTAAACTATGCCCTGCTGGGCTTTTTCTACATCGTAATCGCATTTTTGTAGCAATTTTTGAATGATATTTTCAACATCTTCACCTACATATCCCGCCTCAGTGAGAGTTGTTGCATCAGCGATAGTGAATGGCACATCAAGCAATCTTGCCAATGTCTCAGCCAATAAGGTTTTACCGCTACCAGTTGGACCGACAAGTAGAATATTACTTTTGCCAAGCTCTACAGATTCTTTATCTTTTCCGCCTTTCTCACCAAAACGCAAACGCTTGTAGTGGTTATAAACAGCAACCGCCAATACTTTTTTGGCTCGCTTTTGACCGATAACATATTGATCAAGAATTGCAGATATTTCGTGTGGCTTGGGAAGCTTTTCTGAGTTGCCTTCTGTGGCATTTTCCTGAATCTCTTCACGGATAATGTCATTACAAAGATCAACACATTCATCACAAATAAAAACTGATGGGCCAGCAATTAGTTTGCGAACCTCATGTTGGCTTTTGCCACAGAAAGAGCAATACAACAGCTTTCCGTTTTTATCGCCAGTGTCATTGGTGTGATCTGTCATTGAACCCACTCCATCTAAATTTCTATAACAATGTCAGGACCAAGTCACTCAATTTTAATTGCCTAGTCAATATTTGAACTCGCTTTAATAAAATTGATCTTTAGCCCGCACTATTTCAACAAGCTAATACTATTTAGCAGGTTGCACACGCTTTTCGATTACTTCATCGATTAAGCCGTAATCTTTAGCCTGCTGTGCCGACATAAAATTGTCGCGCTCAGTATCCACTTCAATTTTCTCGATTGGTTGCCCTGAATGAAATGCCATTAATTCATTAAGACGCGAACGAATTTTTAAAATCTCTTGCGCTTGAATATGAATATCAGACGCCTGACCTTGAGCACCACCGCTTGGCTGATGAATCATGACGCGAGAGTTTGGTAAGCAGAAGCGCTTACCTTTGGTGCCAGCATTTAACAAAAATGCCCCCATACTGCACGCCTGACCAATGCACATAGTGCTTACATCTGGCTTGATAAATTGCATGGTGTCATAAATCGACATACCAGCCGTAACTGAGCCACCTGGGGAATTGATATATAAATGAATATCTTTATCGGGGTTTTCAGCTTCCAAAAAAAGCAGCTGAGCAACCACCAAATTTGCCATATAGTCCTCAACCGGACCAACCAGAAATATCACGCGCTCTTTCAGTAGGCGCGAATAAATATCAAATGAACGCTCTCCTCTTGCCGTTTGCTCAATAACAATCGGGACGAGGCCACTATTTACCAGAGGAAACTGAGAGTTTATATGTTGGTATGACATCTTTCTTTTTTGTCCTTAAGCGGGCTGATAGCGTCGCCAATATTGAAAACAATGGTGTTTTGACACTAGAGAGCTTAACCCGTGATGGGATTATATGCCAGTCAAATGAGGTGTTTCGGAGGGGTTTTAGAAAGAGGAAAGCCGCAAAACAAACGTTTTGCGGCTTTTTTAAACGATTAACGCTGAGCGTTTGCCTTGATGATTTCGTCGTAGTTTGTTTCTACTTCTGAAACCCTGGCTTGTGACAAAATGTGATCAACAACCTGATCTTCAAGAACTGCTGATTCTACGCCAGCCATCAGCTCTTGATTACCACTGTAGTAATCAACAACCTCTTGTGGCTCCTGATAGGTAGACGCGATTTCTTCGATCATTGCTTTTACGCGCTTAGCATCAGGCTTGATCTTGGCTGATTTTACAATTTCACCAACGATTAACCCCAAGGTTACGCGACGAGAAGCCTCATCTTGGAACATTGTGTCTGGCAACAAAGTTTTCACATCAAAGTTTTGTTGCTGACCACCGAAGCGTTGCAACATTTGGTTGCGAAGCACTTGAATTTCATTTGCGATCAGTGCTTTAGGTACATCAGTGGTGTGAGATGCAATCAATGCATCCATAACCTGACCTTTTACTTTTGCCTTCAGGGCATTGGCCAGCTCGCGATCCATATTGGCTTTTACTTCTTTGCGGAATTGCTTCTCACCGCCTTTTTCAACGCCAAACTTTTGGAAGAATTCTTTTTTCAGTTCTGGCAATTGCGCTTCAGACACACTGTTAACAGTGATGGCGAATTGAACTGCAGCACCTTTCAATTCCTCAGCTTGATAATCTTCAGGGAAGGTTACAGAGATAACTTTTTCTTCGCCTGCTTTCAGACCAACGATACCCTCTTCAAAACCGGGAATCATAGACTTGGAACCAAGTACCAAGTTGTGGTTTTCTGCTTTTCCACCAGCAAATTCAACGCCATCTTTGGTGCCAAGGAAATTGATATTCACTTGATCGCCATCAGTTGCTGCGCGATCCACCTGGCTCCAAGTTGCTTGATGCTTACGAAGCACCTCAACCATATTGTCTACATCAGCTTCAGTTACTTCAGCTTTATATTTGGTGAGTTCAAATACAGATAAATCACTCAATGCAACAGTTGGATAGACTTCAAAAGTGGCTGTGTATTCGAGATCCTTACCGGCAACTAGCTGCTTTGGCTGAATTGCAGGTTGACCAGCGGGCTTCACATTTTCTTTTTGTACGGCAGCATAGAAAGAACGACTGATAACATCACCTACAACTTCTTGGCGAATACCAGCACCAAAACGTTGCTTAACCACAGACATTGGCACTTTGCCCTTGCGGAAGCCTTTGATGCTGACGTTGCGAGCCGCTTGCTTCAAGCGATTTTCAACTTCGTTTTCTACTTGCTCTGCGGGTACGCCAACGGTTAAACGGCGCCCCAATCCAGAAGTCGTTTCGAGTGAAACCTGCATATATGCCTCGTGAAATAACTGAAAGTGTGTTGCAGTTGATCAAGTACCCTGAAGCACAGAATACTGGGGAATATGGTGCGGACGGAGAGACTCGAACTCTCACACCTTGCGGCGCCAGAACCTAAACCTGGTGTGTCTACCAATTTCACCACGTCCGCTTGGATAATCTTCGAATTATGATTCGTAAGATACTGACTTAAATTTATCGCGCAATAACTTGTTGATTTTTAATGCTTTTTATAAAAATCAGCGAGCCAGCCGCGCGAAGGGTGCTGATTGTGCCACAGTCATTCTGCAGGTTCAAACTTTTTATCAAAACTCTGCGCTAGTTTCGCGTTGGCGCATAATTAATGCACGAAAGCTATCGAACCATGATGTCAATAACTGAGTTGTTAGCTCAGGGCAATTATTGATGTCTGATTCAAACACCTCAACCAGCTCAATAAGGTTATCTTGCCCAAAGGATTTCTTCTCTTTAGGTTTTTCAGGTGATTTGAGCAATTGATTCTGATACTGCAATAGATATGACAGCCAACTATCGGCAGTTTGGGAGAGATTACTTAGCTCTTCCGCTTCGGATGAGGCTCTATCTGCCTGACTTAAAGCACCCATCAAATCTTCGATTGAATTAATCTGAATTAAGTTTTTAATCCTGCAATTCTCTGCAATCTCTCTTAGATAAAAATGTAGCGCCGTTATCAAATGAAAGATAACCGCATCTTTAAGTGCCTGCTGTTCAAGTTTTTGTTTTGAGCTTAATTCACTGTCGGAGATATCAAGCCTTTGCAAAATGGCATTAGCGAAAGCCATTTTCTGATTAACCAGAGGGAGATGATTAACAGCCATAGTTGTTTCGATGGGAAAAGTTGAGTGATCGACTCATTGTTACTGGTGAGCCGATCACTATGGAGTGGAACTATTTTTGTATTTTCCATTTGCCAGCATCGTAAAAAGCCTTCCAGCCAGTCGCCTTGCCGTTAACCTCGGTTTGCACGTACTGCTCTTTGGCTTTGCGGCTAAAGCGAATGATAGCCTTATTGCCTTCTGGGTCAGCAACCGGGGCGGATAGCAAAAAGTGATATTTGGGATCGATTTGATCTTTGTAAGGCAAAAGCTCTTCCACTAAAGGTGCGCGAGTTTCACGGTTCTTGGGGAATTGGCTCGCGGCAAGGAATAGACCTGCAGCACCATCACGCAGAACATAATGATCATCCACTTTTTCGCAACGAAGTTCGGGCATGACGATCGGGTCAACTTTCGGTGGTGCAGCCTCTCCGCTTTTCAGCAGTTTGCGTGTGTTTTTGCACTCGCCATTAGTGCACCCGAAGTATTTACCAAAGCGACCGGTTTTCAGTTGCATTTCACTGCCGCATTTGTCGCACTCGATGGTTGGGCCTTCATAACCTTTAAGGCGATAAGTACCCTGCTCGACTTCATAACCAGAGCAATCGGGGTTGTTGCCACAAATATGCAGCTTGCGGTTTTCATCTAATAAATAGGCATCCATCGCTGAGTTACACAGTTTGCAGCGATGCTTGGCGCGCAGCTGGCGAGATTCCGCCTCTTCATCTGCATCAGCCTCAATGGCCTCATCACCGGAAACCAGATTCATAGTGTGCTTGCAGCGCTCTTTCGGGGGTAGCGCATAACCGGAGCAACCCAGAAAAACACCAGTGCTGCCAGTACGGATTTGCATATGACGACCACAAAGACTGCAGGCGATGTCAGTTTCAGTTGGATCATTGGCTCGCATACCTTTGGCGCTACTGGATGCCAAAGTCAGTTTTTTACTGAATCCGGTATAAAACTCATCAAGCAGGGAGCGCCAATTTTTGCCGCCTTGTGCGACCACATCCAGTGCCTCTTCCATATTGGCGGTAAAACCGTAATCCATAAGGTCATCGAAACTTTCAACCAACCGCTCGGTTACTATGTCACCCATTTTTTCTGCGTAAAAGCGGCGATTTTCCTGGCGCACATAGCCACGTTCTTGAATCGTAGAAATAATTGATGCGTAGGTTGATGGGCGACCAATGGCGCGCTTTTCCAGTTCTTTAACCAAACTGGCTTCGGTATAACGTGCCGCAGGCTTGGTAAAGTGTTGTTGGGGATTGAGCTTCACCAGCGGCAATACCTGCCCTACTTTCATGTCTGGCAATACGACATCTTCATCTTTTTTGGCGACCTGCGGACTGACCTTGGTGTAACCATCAAAACGGATCACGCGGCCGCGGGTGCGCAACTCGTAGTCGCCAGCTTCAACAATTACACTGGTGCTGGTGTATTCGGCAGGCGTCATTTGGCAGGCTACAAACTGCTGCCAGATAAGACCATACAAACGCTCAGCATCCCGCTCCATTCCGCTCAGCTGATTAGGTTGGGTTGCCACATTGGACGGACGTATAGCTTCGTGCGCCTCTTGTGCACCCTCTTTGCTCGAATAAAGTGTTGGCGACTCAGGCAAGTAACGTTTGCCGAAGTTTTCCAAAATGTATTCACGACAAGAATCGACCGCTTCTTTACTCAGATTAGTTGAGTCGGTACGCATATAGGTGATGTAACCAGCCTCGTACAAACGCTGTGCCATCATCATGGTTTTCTTTACGCCAAATCCCAAGCGCGTACTGGCAGCTTGCTGCAAAGTTGATGTAATAAACGGCGCAGATGGTTTTGATTGGGTTGGTTTGTCTTCGCGACTTAACACTTTAAATGCCGCGCCCTGCAAGGCTTTGACGGCAGACATGGTCTGCGCTTCGTTGACAGGCTTAAACGCTTCCTCGCCCTGCTTTTTAACTTCAAAGTTGGCGGTTTGATTTTTATCAGCTTGCAAGTCCGCAGAGAGCGTCCAGTACTCTTCCGGGATAAATGCGCGGATTTCTCGTTCGCGCTCAACCACCAAACGCACAGCAACTGATTGCACGCGACCAGCAGACAAACCGCGTGCGATTTTTTCCCACAGCAAGGGCGATACCATGTAGCCCACAACGCGATCCAAAAAGCGGCGTGCTTGTTGCGCATCTACACGGTTTTGATCAATCGGGCCGGGGGTTTTAAATGCATTTTGAATTGCAGTTTTGGTGATTTCGTTAAAGACCACACGACGATAGCGTGATTCATCGCCGCCGATTGCTTCGCGCAAGTGCCAGGCAATAGCCTCTCCTTCTCTATCCAAGTCGGTTGCGAGATAGACAGTATCTGCCTTTTCCGCGAGCTTTTTCAGCTCATCCACAACCTTTTCTTTGCCTGGGAGAATTTCATACTGCGCCTCCCAACCGTTCTCCGGGTCAATGCCCATGCGGTTGATTAGCTGGGCTTTGCTTTTTTGCGCTTGATATTTGGCTTTTTCATCAGGCGACATCTTGCGTGTGGCGGCAGCTTGTTTGGCGCGCTCTTTGGCATCGATTGGCTTGGCACCACCACTGGTAGGCAAATCGCGAATGTGGCCAATACTGGATTTAACGACAAAATCGCTGCCCAGATATTTGTTAATGGTTTTCGCCTTGGCGGGCGACTCAACGATAACTAAGGATTTACCCATGGTGGTTAGAAATATCTCTATATAAAGAAGGAAGAGTTGTAAGGGGTAGAAAAATACGCCAAGCCATTACAACATCGAGCCTAAGACAGGTTAAACTGCGATAAAGGTGCGCATATATAAGACTTGAATCCCAAGGGGTCAAGCTAAAATTTCCTGCAAGACTTATAGACGAGCTTAGGCTGATAAGCAAAACTTAACCAAACAGCACCCTTCTTTTTACTTTAACTTTGACATTTAATTAATTGATATTTAAGGATATTTAATTTTATAAAAACTTAAGGATAAGAAGCGGATAAAAACATTAAATTCAACTTACCTTAACGCAGTAGATTTTTCGCATGACGCTGATTGTGATTCTGATTTTCTTGATGCTAATAACACTTTTTGCGGTGAGCCTGCTTAACCGCATTCAGCAGCGTCAACGCTTGCGTCGATTGGAGCAGCGCCGTTTGCGAATTCGGGCTGAGGAAATGAGTGAATTGGTCAATTGCCTAGAGCAGACTCTGCCGAATCGCGCCATCACCAAACACATTAACGATATGGTTATCGCACTCCAGCATCAGATGCTGGCACTGGAAGATAAAAATCGTGAGCATCTGGAAGCTGCAATCCAAAAAAGTGAGCAGTACTCTGAAGACTTACTGAACCCTAAAAACCGGCAGAATATTAGTTATCGACGTGACAGTGATGCCCAGATCGCCAAAACCCAGCAGTACTTAAACGAAACCATGCACCTGCTTACCCAACTAGCAGCTCAGGGTGATATTAATGAAGTGGAGCTGGACACTTATTTGGGTGAATTGCGCTGGGCTTATTTAATGGTGTCGGTGATGTCCTATATTGCTCAAGGTGATAAATCCATCGCCATTACCGACCGTTTGGCTTTTTATCGCCGCGCCCAGCAACTGCTAATGGAGTCCATGCATCAAGATCCGCGTCGCTTGCAGATGATTAAAGAATTGAGCGAGATGATTGATGGCGAGCGCAACGGGCTGAGCTACGATTTACGCGAGGCGGCGCCCATAGCCTAATCAGCTATTCAGGCTCTCTAACTGACCTAACTGAGCGAGCATATTGATCAGCATTTCCAGTGTTTCCTGCCCCTCTTTTTCCAGCCAAAAGACACACATTCCCATATTGCCAAAGCTAATCGCCGGCACTGATTCAGGCAGCTGTGGCAGATAAGTTTTGAGAAGTTCACAGGCAGCATCTGTAGGCCGAGCATCGGTCTGCCAATCCCACGCCTGATAAAAATTGCCTTCGTGCTCGTAGTGAGTACGCATAAGAATCCATTCCGGCGCCTCGTTCATTTTGGGTGGTGGGAGATAATAAACAGGAATCGGAGCTGATTGGTCGGTATCCGTTTTTAGTGCTGGCAGGCGGCGCATGCTAAAACGTAGCCCCTGCTTGCTCGCATAAAGGCGCAACTGTTCCTTTCGTTTTTGCCCCGGACTCGGCCGCAGCATAGAGATTGGCCCCAAAATAAGCGCAAAGGTCAGAATCAAAATAATAAAAAAGCCGATATTCATTGAAATCCTTAAAACTTTACAGGGAAACAACTACTCTTAAATTCAGGTCTTAAGTAAACGATACTCAAGGTGTGAAGAGGACAGGAATCATGACAGAAGCCATCAATTACCAACATATTATCGTCGGCGTAGATCTTTCGGATGATTGCCCGCCCGTTATTCGCCGCGCCGCAGCCATCGCCAAAGTGTGCAACGCCAAATTGACACTAGCCTATGTTCTGGAGCCTATCGCCTTTGCTTATGGTGGCGATATGCCCGTGGACTTAAGCGGCGTTCAGGAGCAGCAAGTGCATAAAGCAGAGGCTGATTTGGCATTGCTGGCGAAATCTACCGACTATCCAATCTTGCAGCAGCATGTCCTTGTTGGGCAGCCAGCAGCAGAGCTGCATTATCTTGCCGAACAGGAAGCGGCAGACTTGATCGTCGTTGGCAGTCATGGCCGCAAAGGTTTTGCGCTATTGCTCGGCTCCACACCCAACAGCGTATTGCACGGTGCGACCTGCGACGTTCTTGCCGTTCTGGTAAAGAAACAAACCGGCGACATTGATTAGCCGGTTTTCGTGTTTACGCCCAATACTCCAACTATTCCTGCTGCATATCCTCAAGTTCAGCCCAGCGCTCAAAGCAGTCGTCCAGTTGCTGCTGGACTTGGGCAAGGGCTTGCAGTTTTTGCTCTACTACCGCTGGCGACTGACTATAAAAGTCGCTAGCGCCCGTCTCCTCCTGCAACTCATTTAATCTGAGTTCAAGCGATTCAATTTTTTGCGGAAGCTCATCAAACTCCTTTTGGAACTTATAACTGAGCTTTTTCGTTTTGGCTGCGGGTTTAGCTGTGACATCTGCCACCTCAACTTTTTTGGATTCAACTACACTTGGGCTTGCAGATGCGGCAGGTAACTCATCCGCTTGAGTCCACTTACCCCCCTGACGAATCCAATCGTCATAGCCACCCACATATTCGATCACATTGCCGCGCCCTTCAAAGGCGATAACACTGGAGACGATGTTGTTCAAAAAGGCGCGGTCATGGCTTACCAAAAGCAGCGTGCCTGTGTACTCGGTGAGAATTTCCTCCAGTAGCTCCAGTGTTTCTACATCCAGGTCATTGGTCGGTTCGTCCAACACCAACAAATTCGCCGATTTGCTAAACAATTTTGCCAGTAACACACGATTGCGCTCGCCACCAGACAAGGCGCGCAAAGGCGTGCGGGCGCGCTCGCCGCTAAAAAGAAAATCGGCCAAATAAGAGAAGATATGTTTTGATTTGCCGTCAATGTCGATGAACTCGCGTCCACCTGCGATGTTATCCACAGCATTTTTATCAAGATCCAACTGATCCCGAAGCTGATCAAAATAGGCAACTTCCAAATTGGTGCCCAGCTTTACGCTACCAGATTGCGGCTGCAAGTCGCCCAGAATCAGCTTCAGTAACGTACTTTTACCGGCGCCATTAGCACCAACAAGACCAATTCTGTCGCCGCGCATAATGCGCGATGAAAATTGATTGACGATTTTTTTATCGCCCCAGGAATAGGAAACATCGACCAAATCCGCCACTAGCTTGCCCGAATCGCCACCTGTCGCCAGAGTGAAATTGGCCTTGCCAACGACTTCCCTGCGCTGCGAGCGAACCTCACGCAACGCTTTCAGCGCACGCACGCGTCCTTCATTGCGGGTACGGCGCGCCTTAATCCCCTGACGAATCCAGACTTCTTCTTGCGCGAGACGTTTATCAAATAACTCGTTGTGGCGCGCTTCATCGGCCAACGCCTGCTCGCGATACACCAAAAAGCTTTCGTAATCACCCGCCCAATAACGCAGATGGCCGCGATCCAGCTCGGCGATATGGGTGGCCAGCGCTTGTAGTAACGAGCGGTCATGGGTGATAAACACCAAGGCACCGTTGTAATTGAGCAGCTGTTTTTCCAGCCATTCAATGGCGGCGATATCCAAATGGTTGGTCGGCTCATCGAGCAAAAGCACATCTGGCTCAAGCACCAAGGCGCGCGCCAAGGCCACGCGGCGACGCCACCCTCCCGACAACTCGCGCATATAACGCTCGGCCGGTAAATCAAGGCGGGAGATAATTTCATCCACCTTTTGCTGCAAAGCCCAGCCATCGTTGGCTTCGATTTGATGCTGAACCTCGGTCATGCGCGCCAACTGCGCTTCACTGATCTCTGGCAGATGTGAGAGCAAACGATATTCCGCCAGCAGCTCACCTACACCTTTTGCGCCAGCGGCGACTGCATCAAACACCAATTTGTCGTCTGCTTCTGGCAAATCCTGCTCAAGACGGGCGACACGAATTCCGGTTTGACGAATAACCTCGCCTTTATCCAAATCAACTTCACCGTCGATCACCTTTAATAAGCTCGATTTGCCGGTGCCGTTGCGCCCGATCAAACACAAACGCTGACCGCGCTCAATAGTCAGATCAACCTTATCAAGAAGTACTTGCAGGCCGTAGCTAAGCTCGGCTTTTTCAATTTTTATCAAAGACATAGAAGGAATAATTCAGGTAGTTTTGCAACGAAAATGATACTGGCAGAAGCATCGACGGGCTGGTATTCTCAAAGCAACTTTGGCTCTTTGCCAAGGCTTTTATCATGACGACGACATCATTCATACGCCCGCACGAGGCGCAAAAAGTGCCGCATCATATCCCACAAAAAAGGCATAACCAACCCGCTCGGGTTTGATAAGACTCTGAGGTACCCATGAGGTTTTCAAAAATACTTTGGCAAGTAGCGCTAAGTGCCAGTGTATTCGTTGGCAGTATCACCCTGACTTCTGCACAAGCCGCCGCCGATGCGCGCCAAGTTGAACGACAAAAATATGCGCAGGCGCAAAAAGCACTCAACGCCAAAAGCATGGGCGAATACAACCGCCTGTTGAAACAACTGCAAGATTACCCCCTACTGCCCTATCTTGAATATCAGGAAATTGTCGATCGCTTAATCACTCTACCTAAGACAGATGTAGAGCGTTTTTTTGCGCGCTATCCAGATTCTTTTTTGGCTGAGCGCTTAACCCACCGCTGGCTGCGCACCTTGGCACAACGCGACCGCTGGGCAGATTATTTGCATTTTTACGATAAGCGCTTGAGTGATCCAGAACTCGCCTGTTTGCATTTGCGCGCACGTTTAATGACAGGAGATAAGAGCGCACTGAATGATGTTGCACCGCTCTGGAATATTGAAAAAGCGCAATCAAAAGCCTGTGACCCGGTATTTGATCAATGGCGAAAAGCCGGATTTATGACCCCCGATTTAATTTGGGAGCGCCACTTAAAAGCGATCAAAGCAGGTAATAAAGGTATGGCCAGTTACTTGACCAATTTATTGCCAACTGCAGATAGATCAATGGCGACTTTATTACAGCAGGTAGATGCGAATCCGCGCCTGTTAAAACAAACAGGAAAATTCTCCAAGCAATCATCAAAAATGAAAGATGTGATTTTGCATGGTTTGAGCAAACTTGCGCGTACCAATGCCAAAGAAGCCTTAACACTTTGGCACAGTTACGATGCGCAACAATTGTTTGATGATAACGACCGCATTGAAGTGAAATACCAAATCGCTTTGCGTTTGCTTTATCAAGATCATGAAGTAGAAGCCGAAAAATTAGTTGCCTCTACGCCCAATTTAACCCGGGTGGATTTACTTGAATGGCTGCTGCGTGAATCGCTGCGCAAACAAGACTGGGAGCAAGTTAATGAATGGCTTGCGCGATTGCCAGAAGATGCACGTAAAACCGAACGCTGGCGTTATTGGCAAGCGCGCACAATGGAAGAACTTGCGATAAAAGAAGTGAACGGCGAAACACCAATGGCGATTTACAACAGCGTTGCGCCAGCAAGAAGCTTTTATGGTTTTTTGGCGGCAGACAAAACTGGAGTGAATTATCACCTGCTCGACCGCCCCATGACCTTCACCAAAGAACAGGTTGCCGCAGTAGAAAATGCACCAGGCATTTTGCGTGCGCGTGAGTTTTTTGTGCGTGGCGAACTAGGTGCTGCGAACCGCGAATTCTTCTACACCACCCGCCGCATGCCGCCAGAACAGATGGTTATTGCCGGGCGATTGGCAGAAAAACTAGGTTGGTATCGCAACGGCATTCAGGTGATGGCAGAGGCAGAATCTTGGGATGAATTGGAAGTGCGTTTCCCGATTGTGTATAAAGAACATGTCTCCAAGGCGGCGAAACAAACATCGGTAAACCCGCTGTTTATATTTGCGGTCGCTCGTCAAGAAAGTGCTTTTTCTCACGATGCGAAATCCACCGCTGGCGCAGTTGGGCTTATGCAGTTGCTGCCATCTACCGCCAAACAAACCGCACAGAAAAATGGTTTGAGCTTTGCGCCGAATGATTTGATCACTCCAGAAAAAAATATCGCGCTTGGCAGCCGCTATTTAAATCACTTACTTGGCGTATTTGATGGCAATCGCATTTTAGCTGCTGCCGCATACAACGCAGGACCATCGCGCGTTAAGCAGTGGATGAACAAAGAAAAATCCGCGCAGCTTCCCTATGATGTTTGGATCGAAACAATTCCATACAAAGAAACGCGCGGATACGTACAAAATATTCTGGCGTTTTCGGTGATTTACGCGTACCGATTAGGACAAGAGACAAACTTTGTGACTAAAGCCGAAGCGACACGCCAGCTTTAACCAAAGCAAGCTTGCATTCAAAAACGAAAAGGCCGCACTGATTTATTCAGTGCGGCCTTTTATTTGCGCGTAGTTTTATATTTAGTGAATTTTGGGTTTGCCAATGTTGATTAGTTAACTTTTTTAGCTAACTTTTTTAATTAGATAGTCGCGCAATCTTTTTTGTACGACAGCAGCCAACTCATCAGGCTGGAATTTGGATAAGAAGTCATTACATCCCACCTTCTCTACCATCGCCTTATTGAAGCTGCCGCTAAGCGATGTATGCAGAACGACATACAAATCTGACATGGCGGGATTTTTACGAATTTCTGCTGTTAGCCTATAACCATC
Organism: Cellvibrio chitinivorans; assembly: GCF_035117775.1. NCBI lineage: Bacteria > Pseudomonadati > Pseudomonadota > Gammaproteobacteria > Cellvibrionales > Cellvibrionaceae > Cellvibrio > Cellvibrio chitinivorans. The sequence continues at coordinate 431,194 of NZ_JAYKKN010000002.1, read as the reverse complement.
CATCTCCGGCATTTCTGCATCGGTCACCAGCATCAGAATTTCATCACTAACTTTGCGCCCTGCAGCTATCCACTGCTGCAACATGGTCAATGCCTGCAAGCCATCCTGAACCGACAAGACTTCAACACCAATATTAGCCAAAGTCTCTTTGACCTGTGTTGCAGCAGTTGGGGAATCCTCTGCGAGCAGTATTTTTAGCTTGCGTTTTTTTGCCTCTGCAGCCAAATCAAAATCCAAAACGCGGTCAGAGACATTGGTGTTGTAAGGAATAATGTCAGCTAATACACGCTCAACATCAAGAATTTCTACCAGTTGCTCATCTACCTTTGTAATAGCCGTTAAGAAATGGCTGCGCCCTGCACCTTTAGGCGGAGGCAAAATAGATTCCCAATTGAGGTTAACAATGCGATCAACTGTGCCAATTAAAAATGCCTGAACCGAGCGATTGTATTCAGCCACAATCAAATTCGCATTTTCCAAATCCTTTAACTCGCTCATACCGATAGCTGCACGTAAATCGATCACCGGTACAGTTTGGCCACGCAAATGTGCAACACCACGAATATGCGGATGACTGTGTGGCACGCTGCGCAAGGCAGGTATTTTTACGACCTCTTGCACCTTGAATACATTGATTGCAAACAACTGGCGACCGCCCAAACGGAACATCAGTAATTCAAGGCGATTTTCCCCCACCAGACGGGTGCGCTGATCAATTGAGTCTAATAATTTGGACATGCAAGTACCATCATAATGACGGCGCCATTCGGCACCACGCTTAAAACCCTTTAATTATAGAAGGAAATCAACGATAAACGGAATTTCACGCAGAATAAGCAGTCTGATCGGGGCATCCTCATTGTAAGCGCACAAATGGCGACTACACTTTCCTAAGACCACGCTAATAAAAGAACTCAATCTACAAACAATATGCCATGACCGATACTATCCCTCTACTCGCCCGCCAGCCTATTTTTGATGGGAATATGCAGGTTGTTGCTTATGAATTACTTTGCCGCAATAGCGATTTAAAATTTATCTCCTCGACCGATGGTGATGCCGCAAGCTCGCAAGTGTTGCTCAATGCCTTTACCGAATTATCCATTGAGCAAGTCGTTGGCGATCATAAAGCCTTTGTCAATTTTACTCGCACCCTACTCAATGCCCCGCCGCCGTTCAGCCGTCAAAAGCTCGTGATTGAAGTGCTTGAAGGTCAACGTGTGGATGCCTCCATGCTGCACTCACTCAAACAATTGCGCGAACAGGGCTATACCATTGCACTGGATGATTTTGAGCTGGATGCAGAGAGTGAAAATTTGGTGGCTTACGCAGACATCATCAAGCTGGATGTATTGAGCTTATCGCCCGAAAAATTGCAGCAGCATATCGATTACCTGAAGCCATTTAACATCACGCTAATTGCAGAAAAAGTTGAAACCTATGAAATGTTTGAGCAGTGCAAAGCCTTGGGTTTTGATTTATTTCAAGGCTATTTTCTAGCCAAACCGAGAGTAATTACCGGACGAAAAATTTCTGAAAACAAACAATCGGTATTGCAACTCTTATCGGCACTGCAAGATCCGGACATCGCTATCGAGCAAGTGGAGCGCATGATCGCGCGCGACACCTTACTCAGTTTTAAACTATTGCGTTTGGTGAATTCAGCAGCTTTTGGGTTATCGCGCAATGTAGAATCATTGCGGCAAGCAATCATGCTGCTGGGCTTAAATAAACTGAGAAATTGGGTAAATCTGCTGGCACTATCCAATTTAAGCGGAAAACCACATGAGCTCAGTGTTGCAGCATTAACCCGCGCGCGCATGTGTGAAATGATTGCGACCAAAATGAATCAACGCAGCCGCCCTGACACTTACTTTACTGTGGGTTTACTATCGACATTGGATGCTTTTCTCGATTTGCCGCTCGCAGAATTACTCAGTAATTTATCGCTCAGTGAAACACTGAACAAAGCGATGCTCAGTCATGCAGGACCGGAAGGAATGGTGTTGCAGGTTGTGCAAGCGCATGAACAAGGTCAGTGGCAAGATATCGACTGGCAACAGCTATCAGACCTGGGTTTAACCCCCGACCTTATCGCCGAGATTTACGTGGAGTCGCTGCATTGGGTTGCGGAAACTATGAATACACTGGGTTTGGCGACCAAACATTAAATCGCACTTAAAGTCCGATGCGCGCAAGAAATTCCGCAGCTTGAGCTGAATCAAAAGGCCAGCCGAGTTCGTCGGGATGATTGGGCGATTTTAATACTGGAATTCTGACCCCGTAACGCTCGACCAACTCATCTGACTCAGAAATTTCAATCTCTTCCAATTGGATTGAGTCAGGGTCTAGCAGAGGAATTACAATTTCTTTGGCTAGCTCACACAGATGACAGCCAAGAGTGGAATATAAATAGATGGATTGCATTGCGCATCGCCTCAAAAAAGTCGCAGTGTACCAGTTAGGCGATGCGCATTTCGTTGAAAAATCAGCTCAAATCCTGAGCCAATAATTGTTCTACAAACTCGCGGAACCGCTGGCCTTGCGCCTGATCAACTTCGGTTTCGCCGGTCACATTTTCGGCCATATTGGCTAACAGTAATTTAGGCTCGCTAAATTCAGAGGCGCGATCCAAGCTCGCCAGCAAGTCTTTAATAAAGTTACCCAGCGGTAACAATTGATCGGCCAGCAGGTTTTGTTTATCAACATTGCCCGATGCACTGCTTGGCTCAAACGCTTGATACGCCTGTGTTACCTGCTGAATTTCAGCCTGCGCCAAATTGAGTGAGAAATTACTGATCTGCTCGGCGTCGTAGCCCAAATTCATAGCCTGATCGAAGGCTGCATCCAAATTTCCGGCAAAGAATTGACCCGCAAGATCATTTACTCGCCCGAGCAAATCATTAATTGCGCTCAACTCGTCTTCGCTTAGTTCTCCTTCAATCGATAACGAAAAACTCTGGCTAGAGCTATAACTCGCATTCATCGCGCTGACGCTATTATTGCCGCGCCCTGCCCGACCAGCTTCTACCGCCAAGCCTTCGCTTGATGTCGCTTTGATGGTGACCCTATCACCTTCTTTTGTCGTCAATTCAAAACTGAATTCACGTGCGCGCCCGTATTCGTAATTGCCATACCCCATGTAACTGCTTGATGCCGCAGGGATGAAATCAGGCACATCCAATGTTGCTGCAGGTTTGTTGGCACCTGCGGTTTTGAGCGTTTCGCCCGTTTGGCCGGATGTAGATGGAGTAGCTTCTGGAGTATCAGCTTCAGTTGATTGAATAAATTTCGAGCGAAGCTCATCGATTCCTTCAAGTACCAAATCATAAGTCTTGCCGATATCGGTTTTTACTTCGGGGGACAACAAGCTCAGCGCTTCCAGCTTCTCACTTGCTTCTGCAAACCCTTTCTTGAATCCTGATAAACCAGCTTCAAGACGAGCCTGCAACTGCTCTTGAGTTGCGCCATCGGCCACATCCATCTGCAAGCGGCGTTCGATGAAACCCAAAATATTGCCGGCCACTTTTTCCGCGGTCAGTGGCTCAAAGGTTTCATATTCGGCGCTGGCTGCCTGCCCGCGAGAGCTGATCTTTTCATACGCCATGGTGAGGGTGCGGTTAACAATTTGCAGCGCTGTTTGGCGCTTATCCTGCACGCTGGATGAATCCGAGTTAGTCAGGTTAGCAGTTTTCGCGGAATTCCCCTGAGCGGCCGAGTTTGACGTGCTCACAGGAGAGTTCTGGTTAGCGTTAGCACCAGCGGGATTAAGAGCGGAATTGTTAAGCGAGGATATGTTCATAAAGTCACCTGAGTGCAGCAGAGCTGTCTATAGTCCACAGGTTATCGGCCTGATGCAGGGGTTCTTCAATACTTATTTTCGCGTTAATACCAGGGTTGTTATAACCACAATCGCAATAACCCCCAAGAACAACAACCCATACTTGCCCTTGGGGCTCTCTTGCGGAACATATTTGGGCTGATTACCAGACGCGCGATTTGGAGACGAAGATCGGGTTGGTGCGATGTTTTTTTCGCGCGGGATAACCTTGGGCTTAGCTTCAAGTGTTTCCGGTTTGGCCGATAAAGGCACCTTACGCACGGTGGTTTTGGCCATATCATCTGTCGGCCCCAGAACACCAAAGGTCAGCGCATCGAATCGCAGCTCATCGCCCCGCTTTACTCGCGCTTCAGCCACGCGCTTTCCATTGAGGAAAGTGCCATTGGCAGAATCCAGATCCTTCACAAATAACATACCGTCGATAATGTTCAATTGCGCATGGCGGCGCGACAGGTGTGCAGCAGCCAAGCTGATATCACAATCGCTTGCACGACCAATAATGTTGATATCTTTAAGCGGAAAAATACGACCAGCAAACGCGGAATGATTTGCCTTTAATGACCAACCTGTCGTTTTAGGCATGCGCACTTGGGTAGCAGAAGCCGATTCATCGACAACCACTCTGGCTTCGCGCTTTGGATCTATAACAATTAGCTCAACCTGTCCCAAACTAATTTGATCGTCTGGTTTAAGCTCGCAAGCGCCAGTCACAGATTGGCCGTTAACCAAAACCGGCTGTGTAGGGACGAGATTGCGTAAAGTGAGATGTTCGTTATCGACCAGCACCTCCATATGAACATCACTGGCAAGCGGGTCATCGATAACCAATGCATTTGTTGCAGAGCGACCGATACTAATTTTGGGTTCAACTAACCACACCGCATTGTATTTATTATCTTTAAAGCGGATTTTGAGCATAAAAATTGACCCGGAAGCAAATACGAAAATGGTGCGTGATAATGCAATAGCTGTCCGGTGATTTCAACACCTCAGCCGATGAGGCATCACGGTAGGAAAAGCTTTAACTCCCCTCCCTCTAATGGCCCGCCATTGGCGATGGTCATATAGCCTTGGCCTTTTTTTGATTTATGCAGCTCCAAAACCTTGCGTGTAAATAGCAGCCCCAAGCGGGTATTCCCTGAGTTAAACGACACCGGAATTTGCGGCAAAGCGCCCATCAGCATATTGTCAGGGTAACCTTGTCCATCATCGGCGATTGCAATGCATAAAAAGCCATTTTCTTCAGTTACTTTAATTAGCAATTGCTCGCGACTGTAACGCGCACAGTTTACGATCAGATTATTTAATACACCGCCAATCAATTCAGAATCAAAATACCAAACCAAATCATCATCGCACTCTATATTTACCCGGATGTTGCGTGAGCGTAGCAAAGTATCATTGCGTGCAATTTGTTCTTCCAAAGTGTCGATTAGATGATGTGCATCAATCACTACCGACATAGTATTTTCATCCATACGGTAGAGCGACAATAGCTGGACTAACTCGCCATTTATGCGTGCAGCTTCGTATTCAAGAACTGAGAAAAAACGCGCCTGCTCTTCATCTTTGGGTGGTGAACTTACCATCATAGCTGAGAGTGTATTTAATAGCATACCCAACGAATTTTTCATGTCGTGCACGCTGGATGCCAGCACAAATGAAAAATCAATAGGCGTGTGTCCATGCTCAGGGCTATGACCATCTTCTTTTTTTTCAGGAATAGAATTCATCATTAACCTCACTTATTTTTCTCATGAGCTTTAACCAAACCAGTGTAGACATCATTTAACTGGCGATAGCGCTGAAACTGCGGATTATTCGGAGAAATGATTGCGCTGGTTTTTGTCAGGGTTTGCTGTATTTTTTCGCTCACATTTGATTCAAAACGAATGCGCAGCTTATCTAACATGGCTTGGGTATAGTTCAACCTAAGACCGATGTGATTGGGAAGTTTCTGCAATGCAGCTTTAAAGGCATCCGCAGCAGCAACAAAATCTTTGGCATTATAAAGAGCGATACCTTTTTTATTGATTTCGGCCACCATGATTTTATTTTTTTCACTACGCGGCTCTTCGAGTAATACATCCAATTGCTGCAGTTGATCTTCTCTATCTGCACTGCGCTCTAACAAATCATTCAAGAGTGCTTGCGCTTCGTCGGTTTTTCCCAGCAGACGTAAAGCACGTACCAATTCAATTTGCGCCGAAAGTGAATCTTCGTCCTTCACTTCTGCCAATACGAGCCGAGCATTTGCCAAGGTGTCCTGCGCCCGTCTTTGGTCGCCTGCGCAGACTTGCAATTGGCTTTCCAGCAACAAAGATTCCGCTTTACGCAGTTGGGATTTCCCAAAATTATCTTCAAGGCTATTCACACAGGAAATCGCTTCACGCACAAAGGGCTTTGCCAATTCACTATCGATTGAGTACAAGTCGATAGTGGTTTGCGCAAAAAGCGAATGCACATCGATTTTGTCGAAACACGAATTTTCGCCAAGCTTGACAGCTCGCCGTAGAGCGTTAGTCGCAGTGACCAGATCATTATTTTGTTGCGCAATATCGCCCAGAGCCTGTTGGCGAACTATAGATAAGGGGGATATCTCAGTGGCTTTTTGCAGTGTTTTTTGAAGGCCTTCTGTATCATTTTTTAACCGAAATAGTTCAGCCTGAAAATCATAGGCTTTCATGCATAACGGATTTGCTTGCAGGATGTTCTCTAACCATTGCTGTGCTCCTAACAAATCATTTTGTGCCAGCTTGGTTTTCACCATACCCAACTGCGCCCACTCTAATTCTCGCGCATCAAGCACACTGCGATAAACCGCCTCGGCAGCTTTCCAATCATTTTTGTTTAAATATAATTGCCCAAGTAATTTCTGGCAGGTATTTGCATAACGGCTACCAGCAGCAATCAATTCCTTGCACAAGCGAATCGCCAGTTGATCATCGCCAGCTTTCTGTGCAGCATAAATTTCTTTCAGCTCTACTCGCTGCTCAATCATTCGCCCAAGCCGCTGTTCCAACGCTTTGGCAGTTATAGGTTTGGCAAGATAAGCATCCGGCTCATAATCGTAAGCAGCCATAATCGTGCCCTTGCTACTTTCAGCTGAGACGAGAATAAATAGACTGTCTGAGCAAGGATTATTGGTCGTGCGCAACTCTTCCAACACCTGCTGACCGCTTTTCCCCTTACCCAGATTGTTATCACATAGGATCACATCATAAGCACGCGCCTTACAAAAACGCAGCGCCTCTTCACCACTGGCAACCGAATCCGTATTGCCGATTCCCATGTCCATGAGCATTTTGTGCAATGTGCCGCGAAAATTTTCAAAATCATCAACAATGAGCGCGTGCATCTTGTAATAGCCAAGATCAGCCATTCGTCTACCTCCACAGGAAATTAGACTAAGAATAGCTGATCATTTTCAGGCTGTTACAGAAATTGAGGGAAGATAAGTGTTGGTTTAGCCGGCAACTGCGGCAAGTTCATTATTGGTGGGTGATGCATAAAAAAGATTATTGCCGCCTTGCATTTTGGCGCTGTGTTTTGCCTCTGCAAGTAATTGTGATACTTGATGATGGGTTTTGCACAAATCCAGATCGGGTGAAACACACCCAATGGCCAGAGTTAAAGCCCCATATTTTTGACGCTGCCCCTGCCTATCAACACTCCAATATTCCGTCTGTTCTACAGGAAGTAACTGACGGCTCGCATCGGCAAAGCGGTTTAATATTGCCTCGCAACGTTGCCTCCAATCATTGCTGCTCAGAACCAAAATAAAATCATCGCCGCCGACATGACCAATAAAATCACTACTCATATCCACGCAGTCGCATAGGATGCGGCTCAAACAAACGATGGCTTCATCACCCGCGCTATAGCCAAAGGCATCATTAAAAGGCTTGAAATGATTGATGTCGCAATAGGCAACCACAAATTCTTTTTTGTGTAGCAATAAATGATCAACCCACTCATACAGCGGCACATTGCCAGGCAATTGAGTGAGCGGATTACTATGGCGAGCAACGCGCAACTTTTCTTCCGTAATAGCGCGCAACAGGTCACGCACTTTGCCAACACCAAGATAAGTATTATTTTCGCTGACGATGAAATCCACGCTTAAATTTTGATCCGGATCTTCACTGATCAATTGTCCAACCACTTTTAAATCCGTCGACACATCAACAATAATTGATAGCGGACTAATAAACTCTCGAATCGGTTTCTGCGCGTGTAACTCATGTGAAAAGCGACGCGAAAAAATATTCAAAATCTCTACGCGGTTAATCATTCCCAGCGGTATATCGCCATCAACGACTGGCACGCAGGTTAAACGCACATCGGCGCGAAACATTTTGACTACCGCTTCAGCGGTCATGTCAGGTGCTACCTGAACCGAATCCATGACGATTTCCCTAACGGTCGAAGTGAAGTGGTCTTGATAGCGCCGAACCGACTTTGATGCACCTTTATTAATAGTGTCTGGCAACTCGATGATTGGGGATGCTTGCGGGCGCGCAATGAAAAAACCTTGCGCATATTCAACACCCATAGTGATCAGCGTATTGAATTCCGCTTCCGTCTCAATGCCTTCTGCAATCGCTTTGTGCCCAATACGATGGGCGATATCCAACATGGCGCGCACAAATTCACGCTTCACCGGATCTTTATCAATTCCGGAAATAAAATGGCGATCAATCTTTACGTAGTCCGGGCACAATTCACTCCATACGCGCAAACCAGCATAGCCTGCTCCCAAATCATCTAATGCGACGGCAAATCCTTGCCTGCGAAAATGGTCGGAGGCCGCGCTAAGCAAGTCCAGCTCATCCAGTGGCTGGCTTTCAGTCAATTCAAACACCAATCGCTCTGCACTTAATCCAACACGCTGCAAAATTTCACGCGTTACTCCATCGCGATACTGACTATCGGTGAAGCTGATGGGGCTCATGTTTAAAAAGAGCTTGCCCGGCAAATCCAATGCAGCAAAGCGCTCGCAGGAAACTTCCCTGCACGCAAATTCCAGCGCTGCCAAGTGGCGACATTCACGCGCAACAGCGAAAAGTGCATCAGGCTTGTGTAAAGGGCTATCGGACGGGCCGCGGATCAATGCCTCATAGCCAATAATGCGCGGGTTCTCTACCGCAACAATTGGTTGAAACACTGGGGTTAAAAGCTTGAATTCGATCAAGCGGCGTAATTCCTTTTGCAGTGTGGCTTCAGTAAATATCTGGCTCTGCAAAGACATAAGAACAACTTAATAACTGTGTAGTGACTGTGCTGTAACTACTAATGACTAATTCCGGCATATTCCTGCGGAAGTGTGACAGTTTTATGAATAGTTGAATTTGTTGTCACTCTGAATGAGAGTTACAATGCATTTTTTATCCTGCAGCGATGATTTCGCTGCTTTTTAGTCAACATCATGCTAGTCAACGCCATGAGTAACTCCAATCCCGATACCATTTATGCCAACCCTTTGACGGAAGTTGGCCGCTTCGCATTCGATCAGCGCGTAGTCGATGTTTTCCCCGATATGATCAAACGCTCGGTTCCAGGCTACGCGACCATTATCAATATGATTGGCAACCTCGCCGAACGCTATGCGCAAGCCAATAGTCGATGCTACGACTTGGGCTGCTCATTAGGAGCTGCGACCTTGGCTATGCGTCATTGCATTCAAGCCGCAGAGTGCAAAATTATCGGCGTGGATAATTCAGCCGCAATGATCGCTCGCTGCCAACAGGTTGTCGAAGCAGACAGCGGTGAAGTGCCAGTTGAATTGATTGAGGCAAGAATTCAAGACGTTCCGCTAAACAACGCCTCTATGGTGGTGCTTAACTTTACCCTGCAATTTATTCCCGTCGATGAACGTTTGGATATGTTGCGCGCAATTTATGCGGGATTGAATCCTGGCGGCGTGCTGATCATTTCTGAAAAAGTTGCTTTTGATGATGAACCGCATCAACAGTTGATGACCGAATTGCATCACAACTTCAAACGCGCTAATGGCTATAGCGATTTGGAAATTGCCCAAAAACGTACTGCTATTGAAAACTATTTAATTCCCGAAACACTGGATGCACATCGCCAACGCTTGCGTCAGGCAGGTTTTAATAGTGTTGATGTCTGGTTTCAATGTTTTAATTTTGCATCGCTGATTGCGATTAAATAATTCTGGATGGCTCTGTGTCGCGCATTAATTACGATTCACTGTTAACTGCATTAAAAGATTCGCCGCTGTCTAATTGGGCTGATCAATTACCTGAACAAATCGCCGCAGGATTATCGGAAAAACGCTATGGCGATTTGGCGGGATGGAAAGCATCGCTGGAAAAATTACCGGAAGTGACGACCACCGAAATTGCTCTGGCGGATGAGGTGAGAATCGGGCAAACCAGTGATTGCGATGAAGCTACGCGTGCAAATATTCGCAGCGCATTACAGGAATTAATTCCCTGGCGCAAAGGCCCTTATTTTATTCATGACATTCACATAGATACCGAATGGCGCTCGGATTGGAAGTGGGATCGCGTACTGCCTCACCTCGCTCCATTAAAAGATCGCTTAATTCTCGATGTAGGCTGCGGCAATGGTTATCACTGCTGGCGCATGCTGGGCGCTGGTGCAAAACGTGTAATTGGTATTGATCCATCACCACGCTTTATCGTGCAGTTTCATATGGTGAAACATTTTGCCGGCGCAGATCACCCGATTGATGTGTTGCCCGTCGGCATTGAAGACTTGCCGGAAAAACTACAGGCATTTGATACGGTTTTTTCGATGGGTGTTTTTTATCACCGCCGCTCACCTATGGATCATTTACTTGAATTAAAAAACACGCTGCGCCCCGGTGGACAGCTTGTACTTGAGACGTTGGTTATTGAAGGCGAATTGGGTGATGTATTAGTGCCGGAAGATCGCTACGCGAAAATGAACAACGTTTGGTTTTTACCCAGCTGCGACACTATGTTGTCTTGGTTGCGCAAAATGGGGTTCAACAATCCGCGCGTGGTAGATGTATGCCCGACCACTATAGATGAACAGCGAGCAACTGATTGGATGCGCTTCCAATCTCTGCCCGATTTTCTACATCCCGATAATTCTGCATTAACTGCAGAAGGTCATCCGGCTCCGATTCGCGCGGTATTTGTCGCAGAAGCTTAACCCGCAGTAAAAATAAAATTGGGCGCCTGAGCGCCCAATTTTTTAATCACAAAGTTGCAAAGACAAATTAATCATCCAGCATTTGTAGCGACGTATCCAATCCAAATTCAACGTGGATCTGGGTACACCAGCGATTCAAACGATCCGCGCTTAAATTCTCTTGTTGATCTTCATCCAGTGCCAAACCTACAAACATGCCAGCGCCAGGGATTTCCGCCTTGGATGCTTCATATTCATAACCTTCGGTTGACCATTGACCGACAATTTCTGGCCCGCTTTGAATAATGACATCGTGCAACATGCCCATGGCATCGAGAAAGTAATCGCCATAACCAAATTGATCACCCAAACCAAACAATGCGACTTGCTTGCCGGAAAAATCGACTGCGGCTATATCATCCCAAAACTCTTCCCAATCGGATTGGATTTGGCCGAAATCCCAAGTGGGAATGCCAAGAATCACTTTATCGTAGTTGGCAAAATCCAGTTGGGTCACATCTGCAATGTCGCGAACATCGACCACATCAGCACCAAAACGCTGCTGAATACGATACGCGACGCGCTCAGTGTTGCCTTCGTCACTGCCAAAAAACAGACCTATTTGAGCCACGATAACCTCGGGAGCCAGAGAATTTAAGGGTTATAAATTTGCATTTATAAAAAGAGGCGCGGATTTTCCCAAGATTAGGCAACTCAAGCAAGTCCACATTAAAGGCCAAAAACAAATACCCCCGGCATGCCGGGGGTATTGAGTGGAGACAAAGGGGATGCTTAGCTTTCTACAGACTTACGAGCCTCTTTGCGGCTTTCTTTACGCTCCATACGCTTGGTTTTGATTTCTGCCAGCGTTTGTTTTTGATCTTCAGTTAACACTGCCAAAAACGCTTTTTGTGCATTGGCAGCTGCCAATGCTTGTTCAGCCTGCAATTTACCCAAAGTTTCCGCTAAAACGCTCAACTCTGCATCATTTGCGCCTGAATTAACGGCAGTCATTAAAGCCTCGCGTGCATCAATCACCTTGCCTTGCAGCGCTTGGCGAGCTGTTTTGTTAGTTTCACGCTGGGCTTTTAAGGTCTCTTTTTGCGCATCGGTTAACTCTAGCGCCTTACCTACATGTCTGAATGCACGCCCATCAAAACCATCTTTTCCTGCCCAGCCTGCGGCACGCATATCACCACCGCAGTCTTTCCGCCCCTCACCAGCCAGACTTGGCATAGCAATACTGCCCATGCTGACCAACAAAATTCCTGTAGCGAATAATTTGCTCGATTTCATATCAAATTCCTCAGTCGGTGTTGGATACTTCACTAGCGGGTTTATCAAAAGCTCCTTATCAGAGCCGGTGAATTCATTATGGTGGCCATAATGTTAAGATTGGTTAATGAATCCTAAAGAATCATGACTCTCACCCAGTGCTGGTGCACACTCTGCGCCTTCCATTACAGGGGACTGTAAACCGCTATGCTTAAAGTTCTTCTTATCGACGACGACAAAGAACTCAGTCAATTACTGAGTGAATATCTGCAAACAGAAGGCTTTGCTGTTGATACCGCCTACGACGGCCAAACAGCACTTGAGCTTGCGCTCAAGCATCCCTATTCCGCTATTGTTCTGGATGTCATGCTGCCCGTTCGCAACGGCTTTGATGTGCTGAAAAACCTGCGCCAGCACAATCAAACACCGGTGATTATGCTCACCGCAAAAGGCGATACAGTTGACCGCGTAATCGGCTTGGAAATCGGTGCCGATGATTACCTATCCAAGCCCTGCGATCCGCGCGAACTGGTTGCCCGTATTCGCGCTATTTTGCGTCGCTCGTCGCAAAAAGAAGTAACCCCAAGCAGCATCGAGCGTTTGGCCTCAGGCAAGCTTTCGCTCCACCTGGGGACTCGCACAACCACTTGGGATAATAATGAAGTCCCGCTTACCGGAACCGAATTCAGCGTATTGGAAATTCTTGTCCGTCGCGCAGGTCAAGTGATCAGCAAAGATGATATGACAGAGCAAGCATTGAATCGCAAACTGACTCCATACGACCGCAGTATCGATGTGCATGTAAGCAACATCCGCAAAAAAATTACCGCGGCCGGCTCATCAAAAGATTTGATCATCAATGTGCGTGGCGCAGGCTATATGCTGACCATGAATGATGATGACGCTGTAAATTAATGACTCGACTTTATTTAAAAATCTTTTTTACGTTTTGGTTGATTACAGTTGCAATCATTATCGGCACCAATATTGTTGTGCATTGGTTTGATATGACACCCGAGGGCAATTTTCAACACAGCGGCAGCGCTAGCGATGATGATCCCGCCAAGCGCCTGCTGTTCCAACTTGTAGGCAATGCCATTAATCGCAACACCCGGCAACTCACGCAAGATTTACGTGCGATGCCAGCTTGGTCTACCCCATTCGTCTATGTTCTCGACAAAGAAAATCGCGATCTTCTTGATCGCCCTCTTCCGCCCGGCGTTATGTTTCTTGCACCACGCCTTACCTTCAAACATCCATTCGATAAGGTGCAAGATCGCAATCGCAAACTGTTTGGCCGTTACATCACCTTAAACGATGGCAGCAGTGTCAAACTGATTACTATCTCCGCAGGAAGAGATGAAGGGCAGGATCGCGATATTATTTGGGAATTATTTCTGGATAATATTTGGCCTCTGTTATTGGTATCTGTTCTGGTAAGCGGTTCCGCCTGTTTTTTTCTCGCCCGTTATTTCACACGCAGCATCAATACACTTCAAAAAGCTACGCACCAAATTGCGCGTGGCGATTTGAGTGTGCGTATCAGTGAGCAATTTCATGGCCGAAATGATGAAATCGCCGCGCTGGGGCGCGATTTTGACCACATGACTGAACGCCTTGAAAAAGCGATGCGCGAGCAAAAACGCTTGATTAAAGATGTGTCCCACGAATTACGCACACCGCTGGCACGCTTGCAAATTGCACTGGCACTTGCACGGCAGCGCAGCAATGGCATTGTCGATCACGAATTGGATCGCATTAAACAAGCTGCAGATTATTTAAACGATATTATTACTGACATCCTTACTCTCCCTGTTCAAGGGCAAGACAGCTGGGTGCTGGATGACGTATTGGATTTGGTTAGTTTGATGCAAACTTTGATAGATACCTATCAGGCAGATGCCGATGAGAAAAACATCAATATCTACTTCAAATGCACCCTGGAAGAAGCGCTGGTCGCCACTCATGGGAATATGCTGGTAGGTGTGTTTGAAAATACGCTGCGTAACGCTCTGCTTTACACACCCGCCAACTCTGAGATTTGTATTGCACTAAGCGAAACCGGCGACGGAGAACATTTCCGTGTCGATATTATGGATCAAGGCCCAGGTGTTCCTAATGATGCGCTTGACGATATCTTTCAGCCCTTCTTCCGTACCGACCAAGCACGCGCGCGTGAGAGTGGTGGCTATGGCTTAGGGCTGGCAATTGCGCAACGGAGTGTATCTTTGCATCAGGGTCGCATTTGGGCAGAGAATCGCCCCGAAGGCGGTCTCAGTCTGAGCACCTTATTGCCACAAATCAAAAGCTAGTACAGACGCCTATTTTAAGCCCGCCTCAAGTTCCTCCCGTTACAAACAGCATACCTTTTTAGGCATCGACAAACTTTTGACTGGCGGCAAAATCTTTCCGCTGCGGCAAATCTGAAATGTTAATTTTCTGACGGATATCGCAAATTTATCCGCACCTGAAACTTATAACCTATTGTTTTATATATTGAATTTTTATTTTTATCAAATGGCATGAATTTCGCTAAACACCTGTTGCAGCACCTAAATGCACATTGCATAAAAAGGCGCTAATAACATTCATATACAGGTACAGAATATGCGGGACATGACGATGGTGACCAATGCCCACAAGGCAAATGGCGCAAACAGCATCCCACTCATGCCATTAACCCCCGAACAGGAGCTCGGTGCACGTGCGCGTCTCGCACAAGCATTACAAATGAGCCTTGAGCCGAGCGAAATCCTGAGCCTGTTTTATCAGCATATTCAACACTTGGTAAATGTGTCCGGTATCACCTTCAAAACCAACAACGGTGAGCTTAAGGTCGGGCGAGAGTGCTTACACCATTGCGACTACCGCCTTACCACTGATGAAGGCTATCTGGGCGAGATAATTTTCAGCCGCAGCAAGCGCTTTATTGAGACAGAGCTGATCACCTTGGAGTTTCTGCTAGGGTCTTTGGTGTACCCCATGCGCAATGCCGTTCGCTATCAAACCGCGATGCGCCTTGCATTGCTCGACCCATTGACACTGCTAGGTAATCGCGCCGCTCTGGATAGCGCCTTGCATCGCGAATTACAAATAGCCGAACGCCATCAGCAAGATCTGTCGCTGTTGATGATCGATATCGACTTTTTCAAAAGAATTAATGATAACTATGGTCATCAACGCGGGGACTTAGTGCTCTGCGAAATTGCCAAAGCAATTCAATCTGCCTGCCGTACAACTGATATCACCTTCCGTTACGGAGGCGAGGAATTTGTTGTGCTGTTAAGTAAAACCGATTCTGAAGGGGCAAAAATTATTGCCGAGCGCATTCGCCAGCAGATCGCCGATACGGTTATTTATTACAAAGAAAAAAATATAGGCACGACCATTAGCATTGGTATCGCTACACACCACGTTGATGAAAAAGAACAGATTGCCGATCTGTTTGAGCGTGCAGACAAAGCACTTTACGTCGCGAAAAAATCCGGCAGAAACTGTGTTATCAATAGCGAAGATATTCTAGAAACAGCAAAATAATTTGCTTTTATTAGAGATAAAAAAACACGCCATTGAGCGTGTTTTTTATGCCCGCAAGAAAAGTTTATCACTCAACAATTGGCGGGCGCTTTCTCGGGGGAGCCTTATGGCGACGAGGTGCAGCTGAAGCTGCGCGCAATTTTTTGTCATGACGATCGCGTTGAGCGACTTCATCACGAGTAGGGTCCATCATGCGGGTATAGGTTGAGCTATCAAACCCGGCAGTCATACACAAATCCTGAATTTCACGCTCAGTAAGATCTGTCCATTGACCAACACGCACATGGGACGGGATAAAAATATTCGCGTAACGAACACGTTTCAAACGGCTTACTTTTACGCCTTGCGATTCCCATAAGCGACGAACCTCACGGTTACGACCTTCCATCACCACGCAATAGAACCAGCGGTTTTTACCCTCGCCTGCACCATCTACGATGTCGGTAAAACGCGCCACACCATCATCCAACTCAACACCTTTAAGCAGATTGGTGCGCATATCATCTGTTACTTCACCTTGAATACGCACAAGGTATTCACGATCAATAACAGACGATGGGTGCATCAGTTTGTTGGCAAGCTCACCATCATTCGTGAACAGCAATAAACCACTGGTGTTGAAGTCCAAGCGGCCAACGGAAATCCAACGCTCGCCTTTTAACGCAGGCAAATGATCGTAAACAGTTGGGCGACCTTCCGGGTCTGAGCGCGAGCAGATTTCGCCTTCTGGCTTGTTGTACAAAATTACCCGGCGGCGCGTAAGTTCAGTGCGTAATACTACGCGCTGACCATTAAGAAAAATCTTATCTTGCGGTAAAACTCTATCGCCAAGCTGAGCGATTTTATCGTTTACTTTAACCAAGCCAGCTTCAATGGCTCGCTCCATTTCACGACGAGATCCCATACCCGCACGAGCAAGCACTTTCTGTAGTTTTTCATCACCAGAAGATGTTGGAGTAACTGCTTTTTCACCCGACGGAGTCGCTTTTTTAACAGATTGAGTGGATTTTCCTGCAGCCGTTTTGGTAGAGCGCTCTTGATCGCGCTTAGGCATCGCAGGTTTTTTTGCTGGTTTTTCTGCAGCTACTTTTTTATCGGTAGCTTTAGTTTTACCAGCAACTACTGGCTTCACAGCCTTGGTAGGTTTTTCAGATTTATCACGGTTGATTTTCGTCACCATAGATTTTTAAGCAGCTATTCGCTGCGGGGTTCTTCATTGTCTAGATTGTCTAGTTCGTTTGAGTCAGATGCTACCGCAGCCTCATCCTCCTCCGCGTCAACAAACGCCTCTTCGCCATCTACAAAACCATCTTCATATAAAGCAGTTTGTGTATCCACTGGCTCAGCAGTGACTTCATCACTCACTGCAGGTGGATCTTCATCTGGGATAGGTGGGTCTGTGTCTTTCTCACCCAAACCACTTTCACCCAAATCCAAAACCGGATTTAGCTCATCCAAATCACGAATTTCACTGAGCGATGGCAACTCATCCAGGTTTTTTAAATTGAAATAGTCCAAAAATTGGCGCGTCGTAGCAAACAACGATGGACGACCAGGAACATCACGATGCCCCACTACTTTTACCCAATCACGCTCCAACAAGGTTTTCATAATGTGGGAGCTAACAGCTACACCGCGAATTTCTTCGATATCGCCGCGCGTAATCGGCTGGCGATAGGCAACCAACGCCAGCGTCTCAAGCAACGCACGCGAATACTTTTGCGGCTTCTCTTCCCAGAGGCGATTTACCCAAGGGGCAAGGTCATCGCGAACCTGGAAGCGCCAACCAGATGCAACCTCTTTCAGCTCAAATCCACGTTCAGCATTTGCAGTTTGAATATCTACCAATGCGGCCTGTATTTCATCTTTAGTCGGTGCGACTTCAGGATCAAATAAATCCAGCATTTTGGCGATAGTCATTGGCTGGCCAGCTGCCAAAATGGCCCCTTCAATAATTTTACGCAGTTGCGCCGCATCGACCGGCATTTGCGTAACCGGAACAGTAGCCGGTTCTTCTGTATCTATTTCATCATGCGACGAATGAGCTTCATCACCGATCGCATTTGATTGATCAAGGTCATCGTCAGTTAGTGAGTCTTCAGAAATATCTATTTCGTTTGTCATTGTGTTCTGGCTTTAACATGAATAGGTGCAAAAGATTCGCTTTGAACAATTTCCACCAGTGATTCTTTGATCAATTCCATCACCGCAAGAAAGGTGACAACCACACCAAGGCGCCCTTCTTCCACCTTGAACAAACTTACAAAAGGGACAAACTGCTGGTGCGCTAACTTATCCAGCACCTGCGCCATACGCTCGCGCGTCGAAAGCTTCTCTTTGGACACATGATGGCTTTCAAACATATCTGCTCGGCGCAACACTTCCGACAGGGCCAATAGCAGCTCTTGTAATTCTACATCTGGATCTGGTCGCGTTAAGCTGCGATCAGGGCCAGCCGCAGTAACCGGAAATACATCGCGGGATACGCGCGGAATATGATCCAAATCCACCGCCGCCTGCTTAAAGCGCTCGTATTCCTGTAAGCGGCGAATCAAGGAGGCGCGAGGATCTTCCTCTTCTTCCTGCTCTTCCGACGAGCGCGGCAATAACATGCGCGATTTAATTTCCGCCAGCATAGCGGCCATCACCAAGTATTCAGCGGCCAACTCAAATTGATGGGATTCCATCAAATCGACATAAGCCATGTACTGGGAGGTAATTTCAGAGACGTTGATATCGAGAATGTCGATGTTTTGACGTCGGATTAGATACAACAATAAATCTAACGGGCCTTCAAATGCCTCAAGGAACACTTCCAGCGCATCGGGTGGAATATATAAATCTTGCGGCAACTGGGTATAGGCTTTGCCGTGAACGACAGCAAAGGGCATTTCACCTTGCTGCGGGCCCTTTTGCGATGATTGCGTCTGCTCATCGCCAACCTGAGCGTCAGACACCGAGCCACTTACAGCATCCCCATTTGCGGCAACAAGCTCTGCCGAAGAATCGGGTGCAGTAGGTTCTGGCGATGTGATGGGGTCGAGGGTTTCGCTCACGCAAACTAGCTCACAGGTTGTATCAATGAAACGTTGCCCACTAACTAGCAGGTCTAAGTAGGCAGCAACGCAAGGGCGGCATTATAGCCATTTCACGTGGCATCGGACAGCATAGAGTCCATCTGCGCGATTTCTTTATAGATCAATTAGTTAGCATCAAAAGGTGAGAAGTCACCTTTCCCTTGACGCAATAGCTGCGGAACATCTTCGGTTAGATCAATCACTGTAGTCGGCTCCAATCCGCAGTAACCGCCATCGATAACCAGATCAACAAAGTGCTCAAGCGTATCGCGAATGTCGTAAGGATCGGTCATGGGGAACTCTTCACCCGGCATCAACAAACTGCTGGTCATTAAGGGCTCACCCAGTTCCTCAAGTAACGCCAGCGCAATCGCATTGTCCGGTACACGCAAACCGATGGTTTTACGCTTGGGATGAAGCAGTCGGCGCGGAACATCAGCGGTCGCCTCAAGAATAAAAGTGTACGCCCCTGGAGTGTGATTCTTGATCAAGCGAAATGCCTGATTATCAACGCGCGCATAGGTGGCAATCTCGGAAAGATCCCTACACATCAGCGTAAAGTTATGATTTTTATCGAGTTTACGCAGGGTGCGAATGCGCTCCAGCGCATCCTTATCACCAATATGACAACCCAGCGCATAAGCCGAATCGGTTGGGTACACCACTACCCCACCCTTACGGATAATCTCAACCGCTTGTACGACCAAGCGATGCTGCGGGTTTTCGGCGTGAATTTGAAAAAACTGGGCCATTTGGAATCCTTAAATACATTTTATTAATGTTGTTGACCGTATCCCAGCAATTCCCAGACCGGTTTTGCTGTAGTAGGCAAGCAACCAAAATTACCCAGTTCTTGCCAAGGCTGATCTGGTACATGAAAGTCCGATCCACAGGAAGCATACAAAGAGCGCTGATTGGCGATACGCAATAAATCTTCTGTCATTGCTGCAGGTTGCAACCCACTGATTACCTCGATTGCATCGCCACCGGCGGCGACAAACGAATCAACCATTGCACACATTTTGGTTCGCGTTAGTTCGTATTTGGCAGGATGTGCTAATACCGCCACGCCACCTGCGGCGTGAATCCAGCCAATCACTTGATCCATTAATGGCCACTGATATTTCACATCCGCCGGCTTCCCAGCTCCTAAATACTTCTTAAAAGCGGCATTAATATTTTTTACTGCTCCGATGGAAACCAAATATTGTGCAAAGTGCGGCCGCCCTAGCGCGCCCTCGCCTGCTATTGCTTGGGCACCGAGCAAGGCACCGGGGAATCCAGCTTTGGATAAGCGATCGGTAATCGCCAAGGCGCGAGCATTGCGGGCATCTTCCTGAAATTTCACTGCTTCGATAAGCGCAGGAGATTTAATATCGACACCCAAGCCAACGATATGCACACCACCTCTGCCCCATTGACTGGAAAATTCTATTCCAGTGATCAAAGAGATGCCGACATCGGACGCGGCTTTTTGTGCAATCCCAAGGGCAGCTATGGTATCGTGATCCGTAATCGCCAGCACGGACACCCCGCGCTCTTTTGCACGAGCAACCACCGCTTCAGGGCTCAGTAACCCATCCGAAAAATGTGTGTGGCAGTGCAGATCAAAAATCACTCGAACTCCAAACGATAAATAGCTCACCAGGATTGGTCATGACCGACAATAACGCTGAAAAGAATGTGAACATGTTAGCTGAAAAACCACCTCTTGAGCCTGCAAATTCCCAACCCAAGCCAAAAAAGGAAAGTTTTTTAGCCAATTTATTGATGAATATTGTGATCCCAACGCTGATTTTGACCAAGCTCAGCGGGGACGAATATTTAGGCGCGACCTGGGGATTAATCATTGCACTCGCATTTCCCATCAGTTATGGCTTGCGTGATTTTCTCATCAACAAAAAAGTGAATGTTTTTTCTGCTCTTGGCGTTGTGAGCGTATTACTGACTGGCGGCTTGAGTCTTTTACATTTGGATCCAAAATATTTTGCGATCAAAGAGGCAGCAATTCCGGGGCTTCTTGGTATCGCAACACTTATCTCCATTAAAACCCGTTACCCACTCGTTAAAACGTTTATTTACAACGACAAAGTATTAAAAATCCAAAAGGTAGACGATGCACTGCAACACTACGGCACTCAAAAGCCCTTTGAGCGGACACTAAACAACGCATCACTTTTAATTGCCGGTTCGTTCTTTTTATCCTCAGCACTCAATTACATTTTGGCCAAGATAATTTTGGTCAGCCAACCCGGAACCGCCGAGTTTAATGCGGAGTTAGGTAAGATGACCGCACTGAGCTATCCCGTTATTGCTCTCCCTATGATGCTAATTATGATGGGAACGCTGTTTTACGTTTTTCGCAGCATTCGCCTTCTGACTCATTTGACATTAGAAGAAGTGATCAACGATGGCAGCGAAGGCTAATGTTCTATTACAACTTTTATTAATAATTTATTTGATTTGAGAACAACCTATGCTTTACGCAATTATCAGCGAAGATGTTTCAAACAGTTTAGAAAAACGAAAACAAGCTCGCCCAGCACATCTTGCACGCCTGCAACAGCTAACCGATGAAGGTAAACTTTTCGTTGCTGGCCCCCATCCTGCAATCGACAATAATGATCCGGGCGAAGCAGGATTTACCGGCAGTCTAGTAATCGCAGAATTTGAATCATTAGAACAAGCGCAAACATGGGCGGATGGAGACCCTTACATCGCTGCCGGTGTTTACGCCAAAGTAACCGTCAAACCATTTAAAAAAGTTTTACCTTAAGCTTTTACTTTTTATTGTTAAGGATTGGAGCAATTGTGAAAAAAATATTCTTGCTTGGTTGCGCGCTCTCTACCGCCACCTTATGGCTCGCCAGCGTGCCCAGTATCGCCGCCGACAAATATGTCTCAGATGTTATCTACATCCCGGTACGCAGTGACAAAAATCCCCTCGCTAATATTTTGCAGCAAGGCGTAGCGAGCGGAACCAAACTTAATGTTATTCGCGAAGAAACTGGCAGCGACAACAACCTTTGGTCTTTAGTCGTAACACCGGAAGGCACTGAAGGCTGGGTGCGCAGCCAAAACATTACCGACAAACCAACAGCAGCATTGCAACTTGCAGGGCTATCCAGCTCTTCACGCGACGCTCTCGCGCTGCAAGCTGAAAACACTCAACTGAAAGAGCAGCTCGCAAAAATCCAACAAGAACATCAACAATTGCTGGCAGATACAGAAGATATGCGCCAAGCAGCAACAACTGCATTTAACCTGGAAGAAGAGCATCAACGCATGCTCAAAGACAACCAACTATTACAAACCCACGCAGATGTACTTAAAGCTGAGAATGAAAAGCTTAAAAATACTGACCGCTTTAATCATTGGGTTTATGGAGGTGGATTAATTCTGGGTGGCGTTATTCTGTCATTCCTTTTGCAAGGGCTTGGCCGTCGCAAACGCAAGTCAGAATGGCGCTAGGGACAAAATCATGATGCAAAAACTAATCGGTCTTTTTCTCGGCATCAGCCTCATTTTCAATACCGCTGCCCAAGCAAATGAAAATACTTTAGTGGCACTAAAAACAGATTTGGGAACTGTTGTTATCGAAACCTACCCAAAATCAGCCCCCAAAACTGTAGAAAACTTTCTTGGGTACGTTGATTCAAAGTTTTATGACGGCACAATATTTCACCGCATTGTTCCAGGCTTTGTTGTTCAGGGCGGCGGAATGACTTTTGATTTTGCTGAAAAAGAAACACGCAAACCAATTGTTAATGAATCAACAAATGGCTTAAAAAATGATTATAAAAGCGTAGCCATGGCGCGCCAAAGTGATCCAGACAGCGCAACCGCGCAGTTTTACGTTAACCTTCAAAACAACTCCGGTCTAAACGCAACCGAAACAAAACCAGGCTATACAGTATTTGGAAAAGTAGTTGCAGGAATGGAGGTGATTGAAAAAATTGCGAAAGAACCTACAGGAATGTTTAAAGCTTTTCCTGAGGCGCCCAACTATGCAGTTCGCATTTTAAGTGCAACACGCATTAACGCAAGCGAGCTGAACACCTTAATCGAATCACAAAATACCCCAAAGCCTTCCAGCTTTAAAGATGCTCTGGTACCAATGAATGAGTCACAACAACAGTGATACCGCCCTCAGCGTCAATTTAAATAAAATTGCGCTAATCAGAAACTCCCGCCCCGGCAATTACCCCAACGTAGTTGCTCACGGGGAGATTTGTATTGCCGCAGGTGCCGATGGACTAACGGTTCATCCGCGCCCGGATCAACGCCACATTCGCCCACATGATGTTTATGAGCTTAGCGAACTAGTAAAATCTCATACGAACATTGAATTTAATATTGAGGGAAACCCTTACGCAGAGTCGATTGGCAGCTTTCCTGGGTTCATTAAATTGGTTCAGGATGTACGCCCTCACCAATGCACTTTGGTTCCCGACTCCAATGATCAATTAACTTCAGATCACGGGTTTGATTTAAAAATCGCAAGCAAAAAGCTTCGTCCTTTAATTCACGAGCTGCAAGACTTAGGCGTTAGAGTCAGCCTTTTTATGGATCCAATCATTGAGCAAATTAGTCTCGCCAAAGAATTAGGGGCTGATCGCATTGAACTGTACACAGGCCCCTACGCAGAAGCGTATAAAAATAATGATGCAAATTTTCAAAGCCTATTTGGTACCTACTTCGCAGCCGCCACTCACGCCCAGTCAATTGGAATAGGCCTTAATGCAGGTCACGATTTAAACTTGGATAATCTCGCCCATTTTCGTCAGGTTCCAGCACTGCTTGAGGTCTCGATTGGCCATGCATTAACTGTAGATGCTATCGCTATGGGAATGCCAAACGCCGTAGCCGCATACAAAAAACTCTGCACAGCATAATTTTCAACTCACCCAACACTCCACTCAAGATTCCACATGAACAAAACTCGCGATGACAGCCCAGAATATTTGGAGAAAAAGCGTTTCTTTGATTCGCTGATGACCGTGTATGGGCGCAAGACTGTGCTTGAAGCACTACAAGATCCAGCAACGCTCATTTATCGACTGCATCTCGCCAAGAGTAATAAATCGGCGGATATACTTGATGAAATTATTTCTTTAGCAAAAAAGAAAGGCGCTGAAATTGTTCAGCATGACCGCCAAGCGCTCTCGCGCATATCCAAAAATGCTTCGCAAGATCAAGGAGTAGCTGCTGATCTACAATTGCGCGGTTACAAACTTTATGATGAGTTTCTTGCAGAGCAAACAAAAGAGAATTACACCCTTCTAGCTCTCGACGGTGTTCAAAACCCACAAAACCTGGGAATGATTATTCGATCTGCATGCGCTGGAAGTATTGATGGCATTTTGCTGCCACAGAAAGGCAACGCCCAAATTGATCCACTTGTGATTAAGGCCAGCGCTGGAACGGTATTTCGCGCCCCCTTGCTGCGCTGCAAAGACTTGACACAAGCCCTTACAGACTTCAAATCCTCAGGGACAATTGTCTGTGCCCTATCCTCTCATGCATCAACTGAACTAAAAAAATTTACACCTAAAGCATCTTGCATCTATGTACTCGGCAATGAGTCTGAAGGTGTTTCACGCGAAGTAATGCAGATATGCAATGAAAAAGTCTGCATACCTATGAATAATGGTGTGGAATCGTTAAATGTCGCAGTTACAGCTGCACTTATCGCCTTTAAATAAATCATTGAACATGCTTTACACAAATAAAAAAGAGGAGCAAAAGCTCCTCATTTTTTTATTAAGAACCGCTGGCAGTCTTTACAGCTTATAGCCATCCTCTTCATGCAAACTGATGTCCAAACCAATGCTTTCCTCCTCAGCTGTTACGCGCAAGCCCGAAGTAAATACACCAGTAATTTTCAATAAAAGGTAAGTTACAACAGCGGTATAAACAAAGGTAACCACAACCCCTAATAGCTGCACACCTAATTGTTCTGCCATTGTATTAATGCCGCTGGCGAAACCTTGGCCACTGAATACGCCTAACTGTGTAGAAGCAAATATCCCAGCCAAAATGGTACCTAAAATACCGCCAACACCATGAACAGGAAACACATCCAAGGAATCATCAATCTTCCACGTGCGCTTTATCAAGTGCGTCATCACAAAGCAAATCACACCTGCAGCAATACCAATCACCAATGCACCGCCAGGCCCCACAAAGCCAGATGCTGGTGTAATAGTTCCCAAACCAGCCACCATACCGGTAACAATGCCTAATGCACTTGGTTTTCTGAAGCGCACCCACTCAATCACCATCCAAGCCAGAGCACCTGCAGCAGCGGATATATGCGTAACTAAAATCGCCATTGCTGCATTGCCATTTGCCGCCAATGCACTACCACCGTTAAAACCAAACCAACCAACCCAGAGCATGCCGGCACCGGTTACTGTCATCGTCATATTGTGCGGAGGCATAGCCGTGACTGGAAAGCCATTGCGCTTACCTATCACAACCGCAGCCACGAGAGCAGCCACTCCTGCTGTGATATGCACAACAGTACCACCAGCAAAATCCAACAAGCCTTTTTCAAATAACCAGCCAGATCCAGCCCACACCCAGTGACAAACAGGAATATAAACAGCAAACAGCCAGAGCGCAGAAAAAATCAGCATAGATGAAAACTTCATGCGTTCAGCAAATGCACCGACAATCAGCGCAGGCGTAATAATTGCAAACGTCATTTGATACATAGCATGCAAACTAAGAGGAATATCCCCTGCCAAAGCCCCCTCAGTTATATTCGCCATGAATAGCATGCTGAGATCGCCAATCCAGGCATTACCCTCGCCAAAAGCCAAGCTATAACCAGCAATCAGCCACAGAATTGACACTATGCAAGCAATAGCAAAACACTGCATCAACACCGATAAGATATTTTTTACACGAACCAAGCCACCATAAAATAATGCCAAGCCTGGCAATGTCATGAAAAGAACTAAAGCTGTGGATGTCAAAACCCATGCTGTATTGGCCTCATTTAAAGACGCATCTTGCGCAAGTGCACCCTGACTCCAAATAGCCAATAACATCCCCAACAATGAATAACGTTTTAAATCTTTCTTTTTCATTCTGCCCTCATAATGACCTTTATATGATGAATTCATGGATTTTCTCATTGAGCAAACGCTCTTTTTTGGCGCGATAAAATTTTATTACTTGCACCCAACGCAAAATAAACTCAAATTCCCAACAAGGTGTGAGCAATATCGGTGCATAAAATCCTATTTTTTGAAGAGTTTCGCCTTCGTGAGCACGTAAGCATATTTTGCACCATTAATTTATATTTCTTATATTTCAACGATATAGCAAAAAAAGAGCACAAAATTTCAATTAAAGCGCCCACAAATAAAACCTTAAAGTTTTATGCGCACCATTTTTTACCACATCACTCTAAAAGCCAATCAACATACAATTACGATACAATCCTTCCAGAAACTTTCACCAAGGGCTCCTCTTTGATTAACCTGCTAACTGTTTGCGCCTTGGCGCTATTTACCTCGCTGATCCTGTCACGACTAATTATTAATTTTCTTGGTCAACGCTTGCTGGACACACCAAACCATCGCAGTTCACACCAAACCCCCACACCGCGAGGTGGAGGCATAGCCTTGGTTTGCGGTGTCATAGCTTCTTCACTGTTGGCATGGCACTTTGGACTTATTATCACGGTAACAACTTACTGGCTGTTATTGCTATCAGTACTAATGGCACTGCTGGGTACCTGCGATGACCTTCTAAATTTGAAAGTTGGAATTCGCCTAATTACACAAGCCCTACTTTCTGCAAGCGGCACTTTAATAATTGGAATGAATACTGAATTGCCAACAGGCATGCAACTTTTAGCAGCCATATTTTTAATACTACTTACTACCTGGATTACAAATCTGTACAACTTTATGGATGGCATCAACGGATTGGCGGCATTAGAGGCAATTAGTGTTTGCGCCGGAATGGGCATCATCTACTGGATGCTGTTGACCAATTCTGATGAGACCTATTTACTCAGCATTATTGCAGCGAGTTCATGCGGGTTTTTATTTTGGAATTTTCCTAAAGCGAAACTATTTATGGGAGATTCAGGAAGCCTTTTTCTTGGTTTTATTTTCGGACTATTCATTATTCACAGCGCCAAAACGAATCTTTTACTCACTCTGGCATGGCTAATCATGCTTGCTGTTTTTATTACGGATGCAAGCTATACACTAGCTTATCGCTTTCTCAGCAAGCAGCCAGTCCATCAAGCCCATAGAACACACGCTTATCAAAAAGTAGCAACCAGATTTGGATCCCACACATTCACAACATTATCCATTACAGCAATTAATTTATTCTGGCTTTTTCCGATAGCTATAGCGGTAGCAACAAATAAGTTAAACCCCGCTTTAGCAATGATCGTGGTCTACACACCTTTATTGCTTCTAACGCATAAATTACAAGCAGGGAAAATAGAGAAGGCCAATTGAAAGAACAAGCACGCACAGACCTAATTACCCTTCCAGCTTAATGCATGCAAAAAACCGAGCTTATACCTTGGAAATACTTTCGTTTACCCTGTCGCGCATTTCTTTGCCGGGCTTAAAGTGAGGAACATACTTCCCCTCAAGAACAACCGCATCACCAGTCTTGGGGTTTCTGCCTGTGCGGGGAGCACGATAATGAAGAGAAAAACTACCGAAGCCGCGAATTTCAATACGCTCTCCGGACGCCAGAATATCGGACATATGATCAAGCAACAGCTTGACCGACATTTCAACATCTTTGATGGTTAATTGATTTTGTTTTTCAGTAATGTATTCAATCAATTCTGACTTTGTCATAACCTGATCTCTGTTATTAAAAACATTCAAGCAGTAAAACCAGACAACCAAACAAACACGTACAACAGTAATACCCAGTGTAGCAATTATCGGCCAGCACTGAATGCTGGCCGATAATTTTAATAAAGATTACTCTTTACTTTGCATTTGCGCTTTAATCAGGTCACCTAAAGTGGTAGGAGCAGCTTGATCAGATTGCTTGCTAGAAAGTTCTTTCATAGCAGTCTTTTCTTCTTCTACATCTTTAGATTTCACCGACAGACTGATGCTACGATTTTTGCGATCTACTGCAATAATCTTAGCTTCAACTTCATCGCCAGCCTTCAGCACATTGCGAGCATCTTCAACTTTCTCACGGCTCAACTCAGAAGCCTTCAAAGTTGCTTCAACATCATCAGCCAAGGTGACAATAGCAGCTTTAGCTTCTACTTCCTTAACGATACCTTTAACAACCGCCCCTTTATCATTCACAGATACATACTCTGAGAACGGATCGGTTTCCAGTTGTTTGATACCCAAAGAAATACGCTCGCGCTCTGGATCAATGGCCAATACCACAGTTTCCAGTTCATCGCCTTTTTTGTACTTGCGTACAGCTTCTTCGCCTGCCTCATGCCAAGAGATGTCTGACAGGTGAACCAGACCATCAATACCGCCATCCAGACCAATGAAGATACCGAAGTCAGTGATTGACTTGATCTTGCCGCTGATTTTGTCGCCTTTCGCACAGGTACGAGCAAACGCATCCCATGGATTTTCTTGACATTGCTTCAGACCAAGAGAGATACGACGGCGCTCTTCGTCGATATCCAAAACCATAACTTCGATTTCATCACCCAGCTGAACTACTTTGGATGGATGAATGTTTTTGTTGGTCCAATCCATTTCTGAAACGTGGATCAAACCTTCAACACCTTCTTCCAGCTCAGCAAAACAACCATAATCAGTCAGGTTAGTTACTTTTGCTTTAACGCGAGCACCTTCTGGGTAACGTTTGGTGATAGCGATCCAAGGATCTTCACCCAATTGCTTCAAGCCCAGAGAAACACGATTACGCTCACGATCAAACTTCAATACTTTAACGTCGATTTCATCGCCAACATTTACAATCTCACCTGGATGCTTAATGCGCTTCCAAGCCATATCAGTGATGTGCAACAAGCCGTCTACACCACCCAAATCAACGAATGCGCCGTAGTCGGTAAGGTTCTTGACGATACCTTTAACAGCTTGACCTTCTTGCAGGGTCGCCAACAGCTCATCGCGCTCAACAGAGTTAGCTTGCTCAAGAACAGCACGACGAGAAACAACTACGTTGTTACGCTTTTGGTCGAGCTTGATAACTTTGAATTCCAGCTCTTTTCCTTCAAGGTGAGTAGTTTCGCGCACAGGGCGAACATCAACCAAAGAACCTGGAAGGAAGGCGCGGATACCAGCAACATCAACGGTGAAACCACCCTTGACCTTACCATTGATAACACCTTTGATAACTTCTTCAGCAACATGTGCTGCTTCAAGAATTTTCCATGCTTCAGCGCGCTTGGCTTTTTCACGGGACAATTTGGTCTCACCGAAACCATCTTCCACGCTCTCCAAAGCAACCTGAACTTCGTCGCCGATCTGGAGATTCAACTCACCCAGTTCGTTACGGAATTGTTCTGCGGGGATAACACCTTCAGATTTCAAACCTGCGTGTACAGTAACCCAATCTTTATCGATGTCGATAACTACACCAGTAACGATGGTACCTGGAACCATATCAACGGTTTTCAGGCTTTCTTCAAATAATTCAGCAAAACTTTCGGTCATACTCATGGTGATACCTATAAAAGAGCCAGATCATTAGGCTGATCGGCTTTTGCCGCATGGCCAGTCACACGGGTCAGTTAAAATTGAGATGAAAACTCCCTCAGGCTGGGTTTGACAGTTTTCATCACTACTAAAACGAAGGGCTTTTACACCCATAGCATTAGCAGGTGCGCAAGGCTAGCAGAATCACCTATATTTTTCAATAAGTTAGCAATTAACTAGCAAGAAGCAGACAACACCAATTCCAGATAAAAAAACGGGACCAAAAGAGCCCCGTCAAAACAAATTATTCTTTATAAATCAAAAGTTTAAATTTCAGGGTGGATCCAAAACCCTTAAGAGCGCCCGTAGCTATCCTCATAACGGATGACATCATCATCCTGCAAGTATGGCCCCGACTGAACCTCAACAATCTCTAAGGGGATTTTTCCTGGATTGCTAAGGCGATGCTTGGTCCCCACAGGAATATAGGTGGACTCATTTTCTGAGAGCAAGATTGTTTCCTCTCCCTTCTGGACCAACGCGGTTCCTTTTACAACAATCCAGTGTTCAGCTCTATGGTGATGGACCTGCAGAGACAAACTTGCACCAGGCTTTACCCTGATACGATTTACTTGGTAGCGATCGCCATTATCGATGGCATCGTAGCAGCCCCAAGGGCGATAAATCTCTCTATGCTGCAAATGCTCAGAGCGATTTTGCTTTTCAATTTGAGTGATAATTGACTTAACTTGTTGCGCCTGAGACTTGTCAGCGATCAAAACTGCATCCGGAGTATTGATGATCATTAGGTTATTAACACCCAAAGTTGCTACCAACTTGTCTTGGGAAAAAACCAACGTGTTGGTTGACCCAATATCAATACTGTCCCCAATCAAGCTATTGCCAGTATCATCCTTGTCCGATAGGTCCCAAAATGATTTCCAGTCTCCTACATCACTCCAACCGGCATCGAGAGGAACACAAACCACATTCTGACTCTTTTCCATGAGCGCATAATCAATAGAAATATTTGGCGCTTGAGAGAAAGCTTCTTTATCAACACGAATGAAATCCAAGTCTTGAACAGCCCAAATCTTGGCCTGCTCAGCCGCAACAACCACATCAGGGCTCTGCTCCTGCAATTCATGCAAAAAAGTCTCAGATTGAAACACAAACATCCCACTATTCCAGTAATAACAACCCTCAGCGAGGTATTGCTCTGCAGTAGCAAGATCCGGCTTCTCTACAAATTTTGTCACCGGAAAAAAAATTGTATTTTTTGAATCGGAATTATTTAACGTTTTGATATATCCATAGCCAGTTTCCGGACATGTTGGCTGAACACCGAATGTAGCAAGATACCCGGATTCGGCAGCCTTAATTGCATCCGATACTGCCAACTGAAATACGGAAACATCGCGAATCATATGGTCAGCAGAAAGAACCAAAAGAGTGGGATTTTCAGCCAAAGTACGCGCATGAATAGCAGCCAAAGCTAGCGCCGGCGCAGTATTTCGTGCAACCGGCTCAAGAATAATTGATGAATTTTTCTGCCCAATTTCGTGCAGCTGCTCTGCCACCATAAATCGATGCTCATCATTACAAACAACAATAGGTGGAGCCAACTCAGAGATACCTTTTAATCGCAGCAATGTTTGCTGCAACATCGTTTTATCACCAAACAGTTTCAGTAATTGTTTTGGATAATGTTTTCTCGATAAGGGCCACAAGCGAGTCCCTGAACCACCGGCAAGAATTACTGGAATAATCAATTGACTCTCCTTAAATGCAAAGCTTTACATCAATAAAGCTGATAAAAATAATCAGCAACGTTTAAGCCTTGTAGCGATCTTTCATAAATGCAGTAAACTTTTTACCTACGTCAGCGTGACGCTCTGCATAAATAACATTAGCCATCAAATAGCCGATTTTCGTCCCGCAATCATGACTACGCCCCACCAACTGATACGCTTCTACAGTCTCTTGCTCCAGAAGATTATCAAGAGCATCCGTCAATTGAATTTCACCACCTGCACCAGGCAACGTTTTTCCTAACAAATCCCATACGGTTTTTGACAGAACATAGCGACCAACAATAGCCATGTTTGAAGGCGCCTCATCTACAGGAGGCTTTTCCACCATTGCTTTAATCACTGCGGTTTGACCAGCTGAAATTTCCACTCCTGAGCAATCAACAACACCATACTGATCAACTTGCTTAAGAGGAACTTGCTCAACCAAAATCTGACTATTGCCAGTTTCATGAAAGCGTTTAGTCATTCCAGCCAAATTATCCTGTTTGAGGTTACATTCAGCGTTATCCACAATGACATCCGGCAGCAAAACAGCAAATGGCTCATCACCGACAACCGATTTAGCGCACAAGATTGCGTGCCCCAAACCTTTCGCCTCAGCCTGACGAACTGATATAACGGTAAGACCCGCAGGGGTAATTGAGCGAACCTCTGCAAGCAAGGAGCGTTTCAGGCGCGACTCAAGCTGAGCCTCTAACTCAAAGCTGGTATCGAAATGGTTTTCGATTGCGTTTTTACTCGCATGAGTTACCAGAACAATTTCTTTGATCCCCGCTGCAGCTGCCTCCTCAATAACATATTGAATCAATGGCTTATCAACCACAGGCAACATTTCCTTAGGAATTGCCTTGGTAGCGGGCAGCATACGAGTTCCAAGACCAGCCACCGGAATTACAGCTTTTTTAACTTGCATAATCACACCTGTTGAGTTTTATTTTTTTGACTATTGGGAATCCCCAATGCGTCCATGTTTAAAATCGCAGCGATAAAAATACTTTGTGCAAACTAACGAAATATATTTACCATTTTTTTACAGAGTCAATGAAAAAATCAGCTATGAAATTGCTACAAGCATTTTTGTAAAAACCTCATCGATAGACATTGAAGTACTATCGATGACAACTGCATCATCTGCAGGACGAAGTGGAGATACTGCGCGACTTGAGTCACGTTCATCTCGCTCGCGAATATCTTTCACTAACTCAGCCAAATCTACAGATTCGCCTTTTGCAGAAAGCTGTTTGTAGCGGCGATCTGCACGCGCCTCTGGACTTGCTGTTAAAAATAATTTCTTTTGTGCACCTGGAAATACTGTTGTTCCCATGTCACGACCATCAGCCACCAAACCAGGCATAACCGCAAATGCGCGCTGACGCTCAAGCAGCGCAGCCCTCACTTTTGTAAAAGCTGCCACCTTTGAGGCTGCCATACCAACTGATTCAATCCGAATTGCGTCTGTCACTCTTTCACCATTAAGCAGAATTTGTGCCGACTGTTCAGTATCAAGGCTAAACATGACATCTAGAGTGAGCGCGATCTCACTTACGGCTTGCTCATCATCCAAGTTGACTCCTTTTTTAATCGCTGCCAGTGCAACGAGACGATAAAGCGCACCACTATCCAGCAAATGGTAGTTGAGATGGCGAGCCAACATTTGACTAAGCGTTCCCTTGCCTGAGCCACTTGGCCCATCAATGGTGATAACAATTGGGGCGGAGTTATTCATTAAAAAAGCATCCAAAATAAAAAGTGCAGGGCCGGGTCTAACCCAATGTTTCAATAATAGCTTTGCACACATCAGCAGGACTTGACGCCTGAGTTATTGGCCTGCCAATAACCAAGTAGCTACTACCAGCTGCAACCGCAGCTGCAGGTGTCAAGGTGCGACGCTGATCATCAACTGGTGATGTATTTAAGCGAATACCGGGTGTCACTAAACAAAAATCATTGCCAAACGCGGAGCGCATTAAAGGCGCCTCTTGAGCAGAACAGACTATTCCATCCAGCCCGCAATTTTTAGTAAGCGTAGCCAGTTTCATAACCTGCTCTTCTGGCGAGCATGCAATACCAATACCTGATAAATCATTAGCTTCCATACTGGTAAGAACGGTTACTGCTATTAACAATGGAGATTTTCCGGATCGGCGCGCCAAAGTCTCGCGCGCGGCAAGCATCATACGCTCTCCGCCAGATGCGTGGACATTCACCATCCATACACCCAGCTCTGCAGCTGCCTTTACCGCTTTGCTCGTTGTATTAGGAATATCGTGAAATTTAAGGTCGAGAAAAACCTCAAACCCCATTACCATTAATTGCTCAACTATTTTGGGGCCACATGCAGTAAAAAGCTCTTTGCCGACCTTAAGGCGACAATCAGAGGGAGATAGTTGCCTTGCCATCGCCAAGCATTGATCAGCATTATCAAAATCCATTGCAACGACAATTCGTGGACCCAGTGCAGACATTTTGTAAACCTCATAAAAAGAAAAGCCCGAGCATTAAGCTCGGGCTCTCATTAAAACAAAAATTACCGCAAAATTCATTAACAGCTGTAGGTGCAGCCAAAATGTTAAATGCGGATATTTTCCCGGTTTGCGGCGAGAGTCGCCTCCCCTATTCCTTTAACCTCCAACAGCTGCTCAACTGTTTTAAAGTTTCCATTTTCCTTGCGCCAAGCAACAATCGCCTCTGCCTTCTTTTCGCCCACACCTTTTAACTTGGTCAATTCCTGCACATCTGCAGTATTAATATTAATGCCTTCTTGATGTGCAACAGATTCTGCTTTCGCTGCCGAAGGTTTGGCTGCAGATACATCAGCTGAAAATGCTAAAGAGGAAGTACCAAACGACAAGATGACAAAAGATAAAAAAGAAAGGAAAAATTTCATTTAACGCTCCTTGGTAAGTTATAAGAAAACGTACGCTTCTATGCGCACCCAAGAAGAATAAAATGAATTACCTGCTGTCATCCAGCCGACAACTGCCAAATCGATTGTGCGATATCTCCTACAAACAAAATAAAAAGCCCCGAATAATCGGGACTTTGAAGAGCTATAAACTTATTTGAGCAATGCTTTTAAATCCGTCGCTCCCCAATGCGGGAAATGTTTACGGATTAAGGCATTTAACTCCAACTCAAACTCACTGAAATTTGAGGCTGCAGTCTCTTTCTGCTCCAACTGCTCAATAACCATCCCCGCACCAACTGTAATATTGGTAAGACGATCAATCACAATAAATGCGCCAGTAGCACGGTTGTGATTATATTGGTCAGCTACAACTGGTTGAGTTAATAGAAGATCAACTACTGCAATATCATTTAATTGCAGTTGAGTTACAGATGAATGCTCTTGCGTATTCACATCCACGCGATAGTGAATAGACTCAATTACGCCATTCACTGATTTACTAGCGAACTTAAATAGATATTCGCCACCTGCAGATGCCGATTTTTCAGCCATCCAAACGACATGCGCTTTAAGATGGTTTGATTGCGGCACCAAATCTTTTGCCAGAACCAACATATCACCGCGACTGACATCTACTTCTGTTGTCAGCGTTAATGTCACCGCTTGGCCAGAAAAAGCCTCTGGTAATTCACCGTCATAGGTCACGATAGATTTAACATGACTGGTTTTACCAGACGGAAGAACGCGAACCTCATCGCCAACCTTAACAACACCCGATGCCACATTGCCGCAAAAACCACGAAAATTGAGGTTTGGGCGATTGACGTACTGTACGGGAAAGCGGAAATCCGAATAGTTTTTATCACCGGAAATAGGTACGGTTTCAAAAATTTCCATCAAGGTTTGGCCTTGATACCAAGGTGAACGCTCTGAGCGATTTACAACGTTATCGCCATCCAATGCAGAAATGGGAACAAACATCACATTGCTCATTCCCAGTTTCGCCGAGAAACTCAAATAATCCTGCTTAATCTTTTCAAACACCGCTTGATCAAAATTCATCAAATCCATTTTGTTCACGGCAACAACGATATGCTTGATACCAAGCAAAGATGCGATGTAGCTGTGGCGACGCGTTTGGGTCACAACACCATATCGAGCATCGATCAAAATAATCGCGAGATCACAGGTGGATGCACCAGTCGCCATATTGCGCGTGTACTGCTCATGCCCTGGGGTATCAGCAATAATAAATTTACGCTTTGCAGTAGAAAAATAGCGATAGGCAACGTCGATAGTAATGCCCTGTTCGCGCTCAGCTTGTAGGCCATCAACCAACAAAGCCAAATCGATTTTCTCGCCAGTGGTTCCGTGCTTGACACTGTCGGAACGAATTGCATCCAATTGATCTTCATAGATCATTTTTGAATCGTGCAATAAACGTCCAATCAGGGTGCTTTTTCCATCATCTACACTGCCGCAGGTTAAAAAACGCAGCAATTCTTTCTGTTCATGTTGCGCGAGATAGGCATTGATATCTTGCGCGATTAATTCGGACTGATGACTCATATAGGTCTCTTTGCAATCAGTAAGATGTAATAAGCGTTGTTGTGAAATAAGGAATTAGAAATAGCCTTCTTGCTTTTTCTTTTCCATGGAACCAGAGCTGTCGTGATCAATGACACGGCCTTGACGCTCAGAGGTAGTAGTCAACAACATTTCCTGAATGATTTCCGGCAAGGTGGTCGCTTCAGACTCAACCGCACCGGTTAACGGATAGCAACCAAGCGTGCGGAAGCGCACCATTTTTTCTTCGACTTTATCATTCGGGCCGATTGGCATACGGTCATCATCAACCATAATCAAGGTGCCATCGCGCTCAACTACCGGGCGTTTTGCAGCAAAATAAAGCGGAACAATGGGGATATTTTCCAAATGGATATATTGCCAAATATCCAATTCAGTCCAGTTAGACAAAGGGAATACACGAATACTTTCGCCTTTATCTACACGGCCGTTATAAATATTCCACAGCTCAGGGCGCTGATTCTTAGGATCCCAACGATGGTTCTTATCGCGGAAAGAATAAACACGCTCTTTCGCACGAGACTTTTCCTCATCGCGACGAGCACCACCAAAAGCAGCATCAAAACCATATTTGTTCAATGCTTGCTTCAAACCTTGGGTTTTCATGATGTCAGTGTGCTTCGCACTGCCGTGAGTGAAAGGGCCAACACCCATATCCACACCTTCTTGATTGATGTGAACAATCAAATCCCATCCAAGCTCTTTTATACGCTGATCACGAAACTCGATCATTTCGCGGAATTTCCAAGTGGTATCCACATGCAGCATTGGAAAAGGCGGCTTGCCCGGAAAGAATGCTTTCATAGTGAGATGCATCATTACCGCAGAGTCTTTACCTACTGAGTAAAGCATGACCGGCTTATCAAATTCAGCGGCCACTTCACGGATGATATGAATACTTTCAGCTTCGAGCTGCTTGAGGTGAGTCAAGTTGTAATTTGACATTCAATAGTTACCAGATTAATTACGGAGTTGGCGATAGCGCGAGCCTAAAAACGGCAGCGATTATATAGAGCCTGAACGCAAGGTTTAATGATTAAATGTTTCTAAGGATATTCCTGTAAGTTTGGATGCGCACAATAAGGCTATTTTTGTGCAGACTGACGTTTGGCCAGCATCAAGGTGAACTCATCCCGAGCTTCTTTTGCACGACTAAACACATTTAACAAGTAGTCGCTATCTTCATGCTCGATACTGCTACGCAGGCGAGATAGATTATCGATAAACAAGTCCATTGACTGCAAAATTGCAGCTTTATTGGCACGCATGATGTCATGCCACATCACCGGATCGCTCGATGCTATGCGTGTGAAATCCCGAAAGCCACCAGCCGCATATCTGAAAATATTAGGATTTTTAATATCCTCGGCAAGTGTATCAACCAGCGAGTAAGCGATTACGTGAGGCAAATGACTGGTTGCACCCAGCACCTGATCATGTTCCTCAACCGACATGTTCAAAACCTCCGCACCCACTGTTTGCCACATACGAGTGACCAAGTCAGCATGCAGGGAAGACGTATTTTCCTGTGGGGTTAAAATTACGCGGTGGTTTTCATACAAATTAGGATTGGCAGCCGTTACACCGCTCTTCTCCGAACCTGCTATTGGATGTCCCAGTACAAATTGTGGAGGAACATTGCCAAACACAGCTTCAGCTGCGCGCTGCACACTACCCTTCACACTTGCGCCATCGGTAATGGTCACCGTTTCAGGAATGTATTGCTTGATCTCTTCCAAAACGGTTTTAACTGATAGCGTTGGGACAGCGATAAAAACAATATCTCCAGCGCCCAACTCACCCGCAATTTCACTCAAGGATGTGTAGGCGCGATCTACAACACCGTGACTTACAGCATCTACACAGGTATCAGATTTACGGGCAATACCGATAACTTCGGTGCAGGCGTTGCGCTGCTTTAACGCGGTCGCAAGACTACCGCCAATTAAACCTATACCAACAACAACAAATTTATTGATCAAGGGTTGGGACATAAGCAATCACAATACCGCTTTGGGGTAGGAGCCAAGCAACTTCAAGTCAGCGCAACGGCCAGCCACTTCTTTCATCACATCGCTGATTAACGGCTCATCGACATGCCCGGCAAAATCGATAAAAAACACGTAAGTCCATGCTCCTGTGCGCGATGGACGCGTTTCCACGCGAGTCAGATCAATATTATGGCGATGGAACGGCTCCAATAACTTATGTAACGCACCCGGCTCATTGCGCGTGGCCACCACAATAGAGGTTTTATCTACGCCGCTTTGCGGCACAGCTTGTTTACCGATAATTAAAAAACGTGTGGAGTTGTCCGGTTGATCTTCGATTTTTTCGGCGATCATTTTCAACCCGTAGAGCTCTGCCGCCATAGAACCAGCAATAGCAGCTGCGTTCCACTCACCCTTGAGACGCTTGGCCGCCTCAGCATTACTGCTAACAGCAACACGCTCAGCATTAGGGTAATGCGCATCCAGCCATTTACGGCATTGCGCCAGTGACTGGGAATGAGAATAGATGCGAGTGATGTTGTTAACGCTGGTAACATCCGACACCATCAGGTTGTGGTGAATACGCAATTCAACTTCACCACAAATTTTCAGATTGGAGCCCATGAAGTTATCAAGCGTATGGTTGACAACGCCTTCAGTCGAGTTCTCAACTGGAACCACACCGTAATTCACAGCTCCGGCTTCCACTTCACGAAAAACCTCATCGATTGCAGAAAACGGCAACACGACGGCCGAGTGACCAAAATGCTTTAGCGAAGCTTGCTGGGTAAAAGTACCTTCTGGCCCGAGGTACGCCACCTTGATTGGATTTTCCAGCGCCAAACAAGCGGACATAATTTCACGAAACAGGCGTGCCATTTCTTCGTTGCTGAGCGGGCCATTGTTACGCTCCATTGCTTTGCGTAACACCTGGGCTTCACGCTCAGGGCGATAAAACAGGATTTTGGCATCATCCGGCAGACTGGCTTTTTTAACATCGGCAACTTGTTGTGCACATTCGGCACGAGCAGAGATTAATCGAGCGATATCTTCATCAATCGCATCAATTTTATTTCTCAGCGCAAGCAGCTTTTCTGCTTCAGTTTGATCAATACTCATCTACTTACTCGTCGCTTGATTCGCCTTCGATATCATCTGCAATGTCGTCAGCTGAGGCATCATCCAGCACTTCACCTTCCGCTGCTTCCGCACGCGCAACTTCACGCTTTGCATTTTCATCCGCACTTTCTTCGATACGCTCAAGACCTTGCATACGCTCGCCCTCTTTCAGCTTGATCAGGCGAACCCCTTGAGTATTACGGCTAAGTACAGAAACCTCGTCAACGCGTGTACGCACCATAGTGCCTTGATCAGAAATCAGCATGATTTCCTCGCCATCAAACACCTGTACCGCACCCACTAATTGTCCGTTACGATCGGTAGTTTGCATACCGATAACACCCTGAGAGCCGCGACCTTTTGCTGGGAACTCACCTACCTCGGTACGCTTGCCGTAGCCATTTTCACTCACAGTGAGAACCTGGCCATTTTCCATTGGGATTACCATGCCCACTACACGCTGACCTTCGGCCAAACGAATACCGCGCACACCGCGCGAGGTGCGTCCCATTGCGCGAACCTGTGATTCGCGGAAACGTGCGGCTTTGCCGGAACTGGAGAACAGAACCACATCGCAAGAACCATCAGTAATAGCTGTTCCGACCAGAGTATCTCCCTCATCCAATTCAATTGCACGCAAACCAACACTGCGTTGGCGAGAGAATTGAGTCAGCGCTGTTTTCTTCACGGTGCCATTAGCCGTCGTCATAAAGATAAATTTATCTTCGTCGTAGGATTTCACTGGGAGGATCGATGTAATTCGCTCGCCCTCTTCCAGCGATGGCAACAAGTTAATAACCGGGCGCCCACGGGATTGACGACCTGCCACCGGGATCATGTAAACCTTCAACCAATACACTTTACCTGCGTTGGTAAACAGCAACACGGTGTCATGTGTACTCGCGATTAATAAGTGCTGAACGTAGTCTTCATCTTTTACGGCAGTAGCTGACTTGCCCATGCCGCCGCGACGCTGTGCTTGATAATCGGCCAGCGGCTGACTCTTCGCGTAACCACCGTGAGAGATGGTCACAACGCGATCTTCAACATTGATCAGATCTTCTGTGGTCAAATCGAGCGTAGATGCAACAATTTCGGTGCGACGATTATCGCCGTAGTCATTGATAACCTGAGTCAACTCTTCGCGGATTACTTCCATCAAGCGAACAGCATTGCCAAGAATTTCCAGGAATTCGGCAATTTGAACCAATTTTTCATCGTATTCAGCGAGCAGCTTATCGTGTTCCATGCCGGTCAAACGATGCAGACGCAGCTCAAGAATCGCCTGGGCCTGCGCAGCAGATAAATAGTAGCGACCATCGCGTATACCAAACTCAGCACCCAAGTCTTCAGGTCGGCAAGCATCTTTACCGGCGCGTTCAAGATAGGGCACCATCTCAGCTGCATCCCAGCCGCGCCCCATCAAGCTGTCTTTTGCTTCTGCGGGAGAGGCTGAGTTTTTAATCAGTGCGATAACTTCGTCGATATTGGAGATGGCAACTGCCAAACCTTCCAAAATATGACCGCGCTCGCGCGCCTTGCGCAACAAATACACAGTACGACGAGTAACAACCTCACGACGATGCTTAACAAAGGCTTCAAGCAGCTCTTTAAGATTGAGGATTTTTGGCTGGCCATCGTCCAACGCAACGATGTTTACACCAAAAGTAGTTTGCAGCTGGGTTTGCGCGAAGAGGTTGTTAAGCAGAACATCCGCAGATTCGGTTTTCTTAACTTCGATAACAATACGCATACCGTCTTTGTCGGACTCGTCGCGCAGCTCACTAATACCTTCGATTTTCTTTTCTTTTACCAGCTCGGCAATACGCTCAATCAAACGCGCCTTATTCAACTGATAAGGGATCTCGTGAACAATAATCGTCTCACGGCCGGTTTTTTCATCGCGTTCAATTTCCGCTTTAGCACGGATAATGACACTGCCGCGGCCAGTGCGATAAGCCTGCACTATACCTGCGCGACCATTAATAATGGCTCCAGTTGGGAAATCTGGCCCAGGAATAAACTCCATCAACTCATCGATGGTGATATCCGGGTTATTGATCAATTCGAGACAGCCCTGCACTACTTCTTTCAAGTTGTGCGGCGGAATGTTGGTCGCCATACCTACGGCGATACCTGAGGAGCCGTTCACCAATAAATTGGGGATGCGTGTCGGCATTACTGCCGGGATTTGCTCGGTACCATCGTAGTTAGGTACGAAATCAACTGTTTCTTTATCTAAATCGGCGAGCAAGTCGTGTGCAATTTTGGCCATGCGGATTTCGGTATAACGCATAGCTGCTGCACGGTCACCATCGACCGAACCGAAGTTACCCTGACCATCAACTAACATGTAGCGCAGAGAGAAAGGCTGCGCCATACGGACAATAGTGTCGTACACAGCGGTATCACCATGAGGGTGATATTTACCGATTACGTCACCCACCACACGGGCAGATTTTTTGTAGGGCTTATTCCAATCGTTATTGAGTTCGCTCATCGCATAGAGCACGCGACGATGCACTGGCTTTAAGCCGTCACGCACATCGGGCAAAGCGCGCCCCACAATTACGCTCATGGCGTAGTCAAGGTAGGACTGCTTGAGTTCGTCTTCAATACTTACCGGTGATATTTCTTTGGCGAATTCGACCATGGGAATACAGCTTTCCTTTCTTATTAAAGCTATGGGCTTATATTAAGGTTTGGTTCTGGGTCGATATCGATATGACTGACAGATAGCGCCTGATTTGCGCACCAATCAAATTAAAGCGAAACCACTACCCTACTACCTACCAAATAAAAGACTGGCTAAAAATGCATCTAACGCTTAATTCAGGGGCGCGATGGTAGCACAATTTCTGCCAGATAGGCACTTGAGCGGTCGCTATCACCATGAAAATACAGGCAAAAACCGAAGTACCAACAAAAAACCAATCACCAAGGCGATAGGCGCCAAATCCCCCATCGCCGATAAGGGGCTTTGCAGTATACTGTGCGCCCTTTTTATGCCCGAGTTTCCGCCATCTCTTATGCTGACAACGACCGCCGAGCCACGCCCAATAGACTTGATCATAAAAGCCCGCTGGATCATTCCGGTGGTGCCAGAGAATCGTGTACTGGAAAATTGTGCACTGGCAATCGACAAAGGCCGAATTGAGGCACTGATTCCACAGGAAGAAGCTGAACGCCGTTTTGCTGCCGCCGAAACCATCAATCTCAATAGCCATGCACTCATACCCGGCTTAGTCAACGCTCACGGTCATGCAGCCATGAGCCTGCTGCGCGGCTACGCCGATGATCAACCGCTTCACACCTGGCTTAACGATCACATCTGGCCTACGGAAAGCCGTTGGGTGGGCGAGGAATTTGTACGCGATGGCACCCAGCTCGCCATGGCAGAAATGATTAAATCCGGCACCACCTGCTTTGCCGATATGTACTTTTTCCCGGAACAGGCCGCACAGGTTTGCCTGGAAGCAAAAATGCGCAGCCAAATCAGCTTCCCGATTTTCGATTTCGGAACTGCTTGGGGGTTGGGTGCAGATGATTACTTCACCAAAGGCCTCGCGCTGCACGACAGCCTGCGTGGCAGCGACCACATCAACATCGCTTTCGGCCCTCACGCGCCCTACACAGTTTCCGATGCACCACTACAAAAAATTGCCGTACTTGCGCAAGAGATGGACATGCCGGTGCAAATTCATCTACATGAAACTGCATTTGAGATAGAAGAATCACTTAAACAATACGGCAAGCGTCCATCGCAGCGATTAATGGAATTAGGATTACTCTCATCACTGACCCAGTGTGTGCATATGACGCAAATCGCAGAAAGCGACATCAACATCCTGCAGCAAACCGGAGCGCATGTTATTCATTGCCCTGAATCCAATTTGAAATTAGCGAGCGGCTTTTGTCCTATCGATAAATTACAAAAAGCCGGCATTAATGTAGCGCTCGGCACCGATGGAGCAGCGAGCAATAATGATTTGGATTTATTTAGCGAGCTGAAAACAGCTGCCCTGCTCGCCAAAGCAGTTGCAGGCGATGCTGCTGCAGTTGATGCACACACTGCATTGCACATGGCCACACTGAATGGCGCTAAAGCATTAGGCATGGAGGAAAAAATCGGCAGCCTTGAAGTGGGTAAATTCGCCGATATTACCGCTATTGATTTAAGTGGGCTGGGCGCTCAACCTTTATATAACCCTGCTTCACAATTGGTTTACACCCACGCAGGTCAAGCTGTGACGCATGTGTGGGTACAGGGCAAGGCGCTACTTAGCAATCGCCAATTACAAACATTGGATGAGCGTGAAATTTTAGGCAAAGCCAATTGGTGGCGTAAACAAATCGCCGCTCACTAAACAATCTCACATTGACAGATTACTTTTACAGGAAT
This sequence comes from Cellvibrio chitinivorans, assembly GCF_035117775.1. Classification (NCBI taxonomy): domain Bacteria; kingdom Pseudomonadati; phylum Pseudomonadota; class Gammaproteobacteria; order Cellvibrionales; family Cellvibrionaceae; genus Cellvibrio; species Cellvibrio chitinivorans. The sequence goes on along the minus strand of NZ_JAYKKN010000002.1, from coordinate 387,857 downwards.
GGGAAACAATATGGCCAATGTCGACGCTGCCGAAATTGCAAAATTTGAAGCTCTCGCCAGTCGCTGGTGGGATAAAAACAGCGAATTCAAACCTCTGCACGACATCAACCCCCTGCGCGCCAATTTCATTGATGAACACTCACCTGTTGCGCAAAAAAAACTAATCGATGTAGGTTGTGGTGGAGGTATTCTTGCTGAATCCCTCGCACAGCGCGGAGCCACAGTAACAGGTATCGACATGGGCGAAGCCCCGCTTGCAGTAGCGCGCTTGCACGCACTGGAAAGCGGAGTTGAACTAACTTACGAACAAATCACCGCAGAAGAAAAAGCCGCGCAAATGCCCGGCGAATTTGATGTAGTAACCTGTATGGAAATGCTGGAGCACGTGCCAGATCCATCATCCGTTGTACGCGCTTGCGCAACTTTGGTAAAAGATGGTGGCGATGTTTATTTTTCCACCATTAATCGCAACCCTAAAGCCTATGCCTTCGCGATTCTCGGTGCGGAATATATTTTAAAACTCCTACCAAAAGGCACGCATGACTACAGCAAATTCATTCGCCCTTCCGAACTAGCCAAATGGTTGCGCGATGCAGGACTGGAATTGCAAAGCATAAGCGGCATGACCTATAACCCGCTTACCAAACACTACAAACTCGATCCGAACGATGTCAGTGTTAATTATCTTCTGCACGCAAAAAAGGTTAGCAACTAATGCCCAAAACTATTCGCGCGGTAATGTTCGATCTTGATGGAACCTTATTGGATACCGCACCCGATTTTATCGTGGTTGTGAACCAACTACTTGTTGAACAAGGGCGCCCTGCACTGCCAGCAGACACTATTCGCGCCGGTGTTTCCAACGGCTCCAAAGCGCTCATCAAATTGGCATTTGCAATCGACGAAGACAATGAGCAATTCGAGCCATTACGTCAGCGCTTGCTCGAACTGTATTTGCAAAATCACTCAGTACACACCAAACCCTTTCCCGGTATTAATGAATTGATCGCGCAATTAGCAGCGCACAATATTTTGTGGGGAATCGCCACCAACAAGCCCGCCATGTACACACTGCCACTCATGGTTGATATGAATATACAACCACCACCTGCCAGTATTATTTGCCCGGATCATGTGAGCGCACCCAAGCCTAACCCTGAGTCATTATTTCTGGCCGGCACTCAACTTAGTTGTACACCACAAGAGATTATTTTTATTGGCGATCATAAGCGCGATATCGACTGCGGCAGAGACGCTGGCAGCATCACTATTGCCGCAACCTACGGTTATCTTGATGAGGGAGAAGATCCTGCAACCTGGAATGCCGACCACAGCGTAAATCACGCAGATGAAATCTGGCCCATCATTGAGAAATATCTGTAAGCAACCAACACTGATTCGTAGAAATGAATCTACTGCAATAAATTCACATTCAAGCTAAAGACAAAGCCATGCAAATCCCAAACGATTACATTATTAAATCTGACGCACTTAAAGAAAAAATTATTCTGGTTACTGGTGCAGGAGACGGAATCGGTAAAACTGCAGCAAAAACTTTCGCAGCCTGCGGCGCAACAGTCATCCTCTGCGGTCGCACCATGGCCAAACTGGAACAGGTTTACGATGAAATCGAAGCTGCAGGCTATCCACAACCGGCAATCTACCCTCTCAACCTAGAAAGTGCAGTTGAAAAAGATTACCTCGATATGTGCAATGCACTCGATGAAACCTTTGGACATTTAGATGGCATATTATTTAATGCCGCAGACTTGGGTGAGCGCACGCCGCTAAGCAACTATTCCGCCAACGCCTGGCTGCGCTGTATGCAAGTCAACGTCAACTCGCCGTTTATGATGACGCAAGCTTTATTGCCGCTACTAGAGCGCGCAGAAAATGGAAGCATTATATTCACCAGCTCCAGCGTTGCATTCAAAGGCCGCGCGTTTTGGGGCGCTTATGCTGCATCAAAAGCAGCTGCAGAAAATTTGATGCAAACCTTGCACGATGAACTTGAAGAGGCAACACACATTCGAGCCAACAGCATCAACCCAGGCGCAACTCGTACAGCGATGCGTGCGTCGGCCTACCCTGCAGAAAATCCCGAAACAATAAAATCACCGGACGCATTAATGCCATCTTATGTATATCTATTGAGTGATGATTCAATTGGCATCAGCGGACAGTCATTTCATTATCAGTAATAAAAGAAAAACACGCCCAACAAAAAAGGAGATCGAATGATCTCCTTAATCGCGACATGCAAGATGGGATAACCCCCAAGGGAAACAGACTAGCCACCTCCCCCACACCCCACTACCTAAAAGGCAACTCAGTTTAATCGCTCCAGCACAGTGGTGATTCCCTGCCCTAAACCAATACACATAGTTGAAACACCTAGATTCAAATCCCGATCCTGCATCACCGTCAACAATGAACCGGTAATACGGGTGCCGGAACAACCAAAAGGGTGCCCCAATGCAATGGCGCCGCCGTGCAAATTGACCTTGTCGTTCATCGCATCCAGCAGTTTTAGATCCTTCAACACAGGCAATGCCTGAGCGGCGAAAGCCTCGTTGAGCTCAACTGCATCTATGTCATCCATTGTTAAGCTGGCTGATTTCAACGCTTTTTCAGTGGATGGAACCGGCCCATAACCCATGATTGATGGATCAACACCCGCAAGTCCCAAAGAAACCACCTTGGCGATAGGCTTTAAGCCCAAAGATTTAGCGCGCTCAGCCGACATCACCAACATTACCGATGCCCCGTCACTCAGCTGAGATGAGGTGCCGGCTGTAACCATGCCATTTTTAGGATCAAACACCGGTGGTAGTTTTGATAAAGCCTCAACGGTGGTTTCAGGGCGGATGGTTTCATCCTGATCAACTGATATCAAAAAACCATCGCCGTTATGACCATCAACAGGAATGATCTCGCGACTAAATTTGCCCAGCTCTCGTGCTTTAGCCGCAAGTTGATGTGAACGAGCACCGAACTCATCCATCTGCTGGCGGTTAATGCCATGCAAAAGTGCGAGATATTCCGCTGTCATCCCCATGTTGCCTGCGGCCTTGGCTACCGAAAGCCCCAGCAGAGGGTTGATGCTGACGGATTCATACATAGGCAAATGCCCCATGTGCTCAACGCCACCAATCAAATAAACATCACCTTGACCTGCGCGAATATTGACCGTAGCTGTATGCAATGCCGACATGGATGAACCGCACAAACGGTTAATGGTTTGCGCGGGAATAGTGTGCGGTAAACCAGCCAGCAATAAAATATTGCGCGCGACATTAAAGGCCTGTTCTTCACGCTGCATCACGCAGCCCCAGAGCAAATCATCAATGGTATTAGGGTCAAGTTGTGGGTTGCGTGCAAGCAAGCCTTTGATGATTGCTGCGGAAATATCGTCCGCGCGCATGTGACGGAAACAACCGTTTTTAGAGCGCCCCATAGCACTGCGGGCATAATCAACAATGACGGCGTCGCGTGGTTGTAAACTCATCTGATTATCTCCTTAGCCGTAAAATTTTTGATTATTAGCCGCTTTGGCTTTGAGACTATCTGGCGCTTGATACAGCGCCCCAAGTGCGGCAAATTTTGCTGCCATATCGCAGAATGTTTGCGCGCCGATAAAATCGACCCAGCGGAACACGCCGCCGCGGAATGGAGGAAACCCAGTGCCGTAAACAAGCGCCATATCCGCCTCGGAGGCTGTTTCTACAATACCTTCATCAAGACAGCGCGTCAGTTCAGTCACCATAGGGATCATCATGCGCGCAATAATGTCTTCATCGCTGATCTCGATTGCGCCCTGAATCGTGGGCTTGAGAATGTCAGCCACTTCCGCAGCAGCTACTTTTGCTGGCTTGCCTTTCTTGTCCAGCTCGTAGTTATAGAAACCTTTTTCATTTTTCTGCCCTAAACGGCCAGCAGCAAAAAGTGCATCGGTGCAGGAGGTAAAATCGCGCTGCATGCGATCTGGGAAGCCATTTGCCATCACTTTTTCAGCATGAACAGCGGTATCTATGCCCACCACATCCAGCAAATAAGCAGGCCCCATTGGCCAACCCCAGGTTTCCATGAGCTTATCGATGCGCTGGAAATCTACGCCGTCACGCACCAACATCGCAAAACCCGCTAGATAGGGGAACAACACACGGTTCACCAAGAAACCAGGGCAATCTTTAACCACAATCGGCTTCTTACCCATCGCATTCGCGTAAGCAACTGTGCGGGCAATAGCGTTGTCAGAGGTTTTTTCACCACGAATAACTTCTACCAAAGGCATCATGTGCACAGGGTTAAAAAAGTGCATGCCGCAGAAGTTTTCAGGGCGAGCCAAGCCTTCTGCTAAATAGGTGATAGAAATCGTTGAAGTATTGGATGCCAGCACGGTATCGCTGTTGACCTTGGACTCCACCTCGGCCAAAACCGCTTTTTTGACTTTGGGGTTTTCCACAACAGCTTCAACAACGATATCTACCTGATCAAAGCCATCGTAAGTCAGCGCAGGTTCAATGCGATTAAGCACATCGCCCATTTCTGACGCAGTTAATTTTTTACGTTCGACACGTTTGCTCAATAACTTATTGGCTTCCGCGAGACCAAGATCAATCCCCTTCTGAGCGATGTCTTTCATTTTAATCGGTACACTTTTCAGCGCCGATTGATAGGCAATACCGCCGCCCATGATTCCAGCCCCTAAAACGGCAGCGCGCCCGACTTTTTTGTCGGCTTTTTTCTCCCAACCTTTGGCCTTTTTACTCAGGAATTGTTCGTTGACAAAAATCCCCACCAGCGACTGAGCAACTGGCGTTTGTGCCATTTTCGCAAAGTTTTCAGCTTCGGCTTGTAAGGCTTCATCGCGGCCTTTATCCGCTGCTTTTTGCATTGCCTTGATAGCAGAAACAGGCGCGGGATAATTTCGCCCAGCTTGGCCACCAACAAAGGCTTTTGAAGTTTCAAATGCCATCATCGATTCGATGAAATTTAATTTCAGCGGTGCTTTTTTCTGTGCACGACGCGCTTGATAATCGAACTTGCCGCTGATGCACTGCTGCAAACAGTGCAGCGCTGCATCGCGCAATTTTTCCGGTTCTACAACCGCATCGATAACGCGAGCGGTCAATGCTGTTGCAGCGTCGTTTTCCTTGCCGGCAGCAATCCATTCAACCGCAGTATCAAGCCCTGCCACACGCGGCAAGCGAACTGTACCACCCCAGCCGGGGATGATGCCCAGCTTGGTTTCAGGCAAGCCCACTTTGGCAGCGGTACTGGCCACGCGGTAATCGCATGCCAAACAAAACTCCAAACCACCACCCAGCGCAAAGCCATTGATGGCCACAACGGTGGGAAATGGCAAATCCTCAAGGCGACAAAAGTTTTGATTATTAGTCGCCAAATGCCCTGTAATTTTTTCAGGACCTTCAGCAAATACGGCACCGAATTCCATAATATCGGCGCCGACGATAAATACATCCTTAGCACTTTTAACCAACAGGCCACGCACATCTTTTGCTTTTTCGAGTAGATCGAGCACCTGTTGAAGTTCTGAAACGACAAGCAAACTGAATTTGTTTACCGATTCACCTTGTAAATCAAAAGTCAGCTCAGCAATACCATCCGGTTGCAGAGAAACCGTTAGGGCTTTTCCTTGAAACATAATAAATCTCTCTTTCTAGTTAGGAACGAGGAGGGAAAATCTGGCTTTGAGTGTAGCAGGCTGAGAAGAGCTTGCCTTGAATGAGTGCAGATGGTGGGGACAATAACGCACAAAAATTGCGTCATTTAGCCTTTATGCATAAAAAGCGAACAGCGAAACAGGCTAGCATCGCGCTCAGAAAGATTAATAAACCGAAATAGCTGATGGGCAGGAATATAAAAATGGTCCCCTTGTTGCAATAACCGGTTTCCTGTCAACAAGGTCAAACTCACAGAGCCATCAATGATCACTCCGGCCGTATCGACAACGGAAAAACAAAACACAGTGAATTGCCCTGCTGATAATCGCTCTACACAAGTACTTAACTGCCGGGAGCTATAAGAATCACTGCCTTCAGCCTCAAAATCTGCACCTTTCAGCGGCGAACTATCAACTTGATTTACGAGATCAAAACCAAAAAAGTCAGTCAAGGAGATTGGAAAAACCGCAAGAATACGAGAAAGGGATTGAATACTTGGGCTGACCTGTCCCTGCTCAATCATCGAAATACTGCTGTTAGTAACCCCTGCCCGCTTGGCAAGCTCACGCTGGGAGAATCCAAAAACATCGCGAATCAGCTTTAAACGTACGGCAGTATCGACAGCGCAAGCAGCATCCGCAGACTCATGAGGAGAAGTCGAAAGGTTTGGTGATGTATCTATACCAGTTGCATCGTGCGACATGCTTGGTACCTACAAACAGGAGAACGCAGGATAAACATCAGCATCGGGTAAACACCCGATGCTTTTAGCGACGTTTACTTTTTGGAGGCAAGCAGTTGGTCGCGCTCAGCTGTTGGCAAATTGTCCACAATCAACTGATAGGAGTGATCAATCATGCGCTGAATTTGCTCAGTAGGGATTGAGCTATCCAAAATGATGGTGTTCCAGTGCTTTTTGTTCATCTGGAAACCAGGGCGAACCGCTGGGTATTGTTCACGCAATTGCAATGCAAGATCAGGGTCACACTTCAGGCTAACACGTGGCACACCACCTTCTGCCGTCAGAGTCGCGAACATTTTGTGGCACACCTTATAGACCGCCATATCGGGGCCAGAAGGGAACATTTCTTTGGCTTGATGTTTAGTTAAAAGGTATTTTTGTGTGGAAAGAAAATCCATGTTTTAGTCCTTTATCGAACAACTCAGGTCGATTAAAAAGCTATAAATAGGGTTAAGGTCGAGCAATTACAGAGGTAATTATGTTGCTCTTGTCGCAAATTCCTACATGCAATGCCTGTCAAGTATAGGCAACAAGAAAACAACTTGTGCTCATTATTACCTTTAGATCGGCCCCGCTCCCTCACCTAGCGCCTATTCTGCATCAGCTATTAAAGAAACGATAGCAAGAATGGCGCGAAATTCATCAATTTTTATTTACCTGACCATTAAATGGTCAATGTGACCAGTTGACACCCTCAATTTGGCTTTGTTTCACGGATTTTTCAGTGCCCATGCCGATCAAGATGTCGCGTTTTCTTACTCTCTCACTTGGAGCCTAGCATATATATAAAGAGCGAGTAATTGCTTAAATTTATCGCCCAACATGAATTAAAACGATGTGCGTCTATATTCACGATACTCCGGTTGCCAAAAATTCTTTTCGATCTTATCGTCAACCAACTCATGAGGGATTGGGAGAGCTACACCATCAGCAATAGCCTGCAGGATAACGGCTTTAGCAATGATCTTGCTCACCTCCCGAATTGTCTCCAGTGGCGGCAGCAAAGCCCCTGCTCCGGTTTGTACAATCGGCGATGAATCGGCCAATGCTTTACTGGCCGTCATCATCATATTGTCGGTAATACGTGAGGCTTTGGCGGTGATCACACCCAAGCCAATACCCGGGAAAATGTAACTGTTATTGCATTGGGCGATATCAAAAATCCGCTCCCCCATATCAACTGGCGGAAATGGACTGCCCGTTGCTACCATTGCTTTACCATAGGTCCAGCGCAAAATATCGACCGGTTGAGCTTCAGCTTGGGATGTTGGATTAGATAGCGGCAGAATCAATGGCCGCTCACAATGCGCTTGCATGGCTTCAACTACGGCTTTGGTAAATAATCCCGCCTGACCGGACACGCCAATTAAGACCGTTGGGCGAGCATTAGTGACGACATCAAGCAGGTTGATAGCTCCATCACCTCGTTTATGGGTCAACATCCAAGTATTTACCACCTCATCAGGCGTACAAAATGGGATTTGGAAATCAAATAACCCCGGCATACCTGGTTGCAACAGTCCATCGCGACTAATCAGAAAAATCCGGCTGCGCGCCTCAGCATCACTAGCACCTTCTGCTTTCATCTGTTTCACGATCTGATCGGCAATACCACAACCTGCAGAACCTGCACCAGCAAATACGATTCGCTGATCTTTTAACTGCTCCCCTTTGGCTTTACAGGCTGCCATCAAAGTCCCTACAGCCACAGCCGCTGTACCCTGAATATCATCATTAAAACAGCAGAGCTGATCGCGATAACGATTTAACAATGGCGTCGCATGATCCTGCGCAAAGTCTTCAAACTGCAGCAGCGCATTCGGCCAGCGCACCTTGAGCGCCTGAATGAACTCATCGACAAACTCGTAATACTCTTCGCCGGTAATACGGGGGTGGCGCCAGCCCATGTACATTGGATCATCCAACAACGCCTGGTTATTAGTGCCGACATCCAGCGTGACCGGCAGTGTATAGGCTGGGCTGATGCCACCACATGCGGTATAGAGCGCGAGCTTGCCGATAGGAATCCCCATACCGCCGATGCCTTGATCACCTAGCCCAAGTATCCGCTCACCGTCGGTCACCACAATCACTTTGACATTCTGTTTGGTCGCGTTTTGCAGCATATCGTCAATGCGGTCACGATCTGGATAAGAAATAAACAATCCGCGTTTGCGCCGATAGATTTTGGAGAATTGCTGGCAAGCCAAACCGACTGTAGGTGTGTAAATCAGTGGCATAATTTCGGTGAGATGGTCAGTTACCAACCGGAAATATGCAGTTTCATTGGTGTCCTGAATATTGCGCAGATAAATATGTTTATCGATTGCAGAATCAAATGAGCGAAGCTGCTGATAAACGCGCGCCTCCTGCTCTTCGATTGTTTCAATGTTATAAGGCAGCAAGCCTTCCAGATTAAATTGTTGCCGCTCACGCAAGGTAAATGCACTGCCCTTGTTGAGCAAAGGCGCTTCAAGCAAAGCCGGGCCAGCAAAGGGAATGTAAATTGGACGTTTTTTTGCCATGGTAATCACTGGAGAATGTCTGCGGATTTAATCCAAACCATAGCGCAATTGCTGTAGAACGGCCAGCAAAGGAAGAACAATTATTAATTTGATTCAACGAAGGGTAAAATAACCCGTAATTGTTTTCCCCCTCTACTTTTAATCACGCGAGATAAACATGAGTATTGATACATTTATTGAAAGAATTAATTCAAATCCTGACAGCGTTCAGTTTGCCGACACCATGACCCTTATTGAAAATAATTACGACTTTACGCCTACTGCATTTCAGAATGGTTCACTCAAAAACGAAGCGGGTCAAAACTCTGGTTCTTGCAAACTTTTTTCTTTTGCAAAATTACATAACCTCACTGAGGCTCAAACACTGGTGTGTTTTGGTGATTATTATCGTGTTGATGTATTGCAACATCCTGATGCACAAGATCATCAGAATATTCGCAACTTTATGCAATTTGGTTGGAGCGGAATTCAGTTTGAAGGCTCTGCTTTGAGTTCCAAATAATATGTGGGTACAAAAAGAGTTTCGTCTTGCAGCACGCGCACGCGGATTTCATCTGATTAGCGATGAAATCCTGCGACAATTACCCGAGCTTGCAAACTGTAAGGTTGGACTGCTGAATATTCTGATCAAACACACATCTGCGTCATTAACTATTAATGAAAATGCAGATCCTACGGTGCGAAAAGACTTCGAAAGTTATTTTAATCGCATAGCACCAGAAGATGAGCCTTATTATCTTCATAACGATGAAGGCAGTGACGACCTACCCGCCCACCTAAAAGCAAGTCTTTTAGGGGCAAACCTGAATATTCCGATTACAAACGGACGTTTGAATATGGGGATATGGCAAGGTGTTTATCTGTGCGAGCATCGCAATCACGGTGGCAGCCGCTCACTTGTAGTGACGCTGCAAGGTGAAACCTTTTAGCGTTACATTTCTTCTTAGTAGAAAGAGTCATTCATAAAGCCTGTTACACATCCTTGTGCAACAGGCTTTATTTTTCGAAGCTAATATCCTGCAAACGAACTTCTGCTGTGGTTTTTTGTTCGGGTTCAACCTGAATATACAAATCCACAAAACCGGATGTTTCTTTTTCAGGAGCAGCTTCAGCCAATATATTTTTGAGCGGCATGCTATTTCGGCCGTAGGTTTTTAATGTTGCCGGTGATATCAGCCCCTCAGCCAACACTTCGCCCTCAGCGTTATCGCGGCGAATCTTAAGTATCCACGGCGTAGCTTCTTTGAAAAATAGCGCACCGATTTTGACGGAAGTTACAGATGTTAGGTCGTAACGCCCAATACCAAAACCTGAAACACCTTCGCTACCCAAAACCTTGATTGTTTTGATTTCATTGTAAGTATCGGGCTTTGCTTCTTTTGTCGCTAAGTCAGCGTTAAACACCCCATCAAAGTCCAAACGCGGCGGAATAAGTTTGATCTGTTTACTCACTGTTATTGGTGCAAGGCGATTCGCGCCCTTATCGGTATATTTTGCGGTGAAAATGTAGGCTTCCCCGTCAACTGTATAGGGCTTCTCTGTCGCAACCACAGCCATTTTTTTCTGATGCGATTTCAACTCGACAACACCAGATAATGCCAACCCCTTAGGTGATGGATCTTCCGCTAGTGACAGCACATAAGTCGCCAAAGCAGTGCGTTCAGCCGCCGTCAAACCAGAGAATGCAGGCATATTCATTTCACCCCAAACACCTGCTCCGCCGTTGCCAAGTTTGTTTACCAAATATTCAATTGCTTTGGGATCTTTTTGATATTTTTTAGCTACATCGCGAAACGCAGGGCCAACCATTTTTTCGTCTATCTTATGACATCCCAAACAATTGTTTGCATCAACCAGAGCCTTAGCTTGCTCAGCCACATCCGCAACTTGATGCCCTAATGTCGATGACGATTTGGGTTTTACATAATTAAAAGTCACTAATGGATTAGCATTTTCAACTACAGAAATCACACCATCTTCCTGATCATTAACGTTGAAGCTATAGCTGAATTGTTCTGTATCAACCCAAAAGAATGACTGGTTTTGATTGGATGAGAATTCAATCACTGGAGGCTCATTGCCGATTTCAAGCACGCTGGTTACGACTGTTTTTGCGTTATGAGCATCTGTCACGGTCAAATCCAGATTATATTTTCCGGATTTTTCCAGAGCCAATTTCAATTCATCGCCATCGCCTAATGCCTGCTCGTCACAAACAGAATCGGCACAGCGCAATGTCCAAGCGTAAGTAATTTTGTCACCATCCAAATCGACTGATTTTTTCGCCGATGCGTAAACGGTTGCGGGAATCCCATATTGGGTTTTATTCAAGGAGATTTCAGCAACAGGCGGACGATTTCCAGCTCCTACATATTCAATTCGGGCAAGACGTGCATCCGGGTTGCCGGTAAACCAGGACATACCATACTCCAATACATACAAAGTGCCGTCCGGCGCAAAGCGTGAATCGATTGGCAATGCATAGCTAATTTGCGGAGCAAAAGGCTCAATTTTTTGGATTCGCCCTTGCTCATCCATACTCACCACTTTCACCCAGGCGCGCATAAAATCGAGAATAAATAATTTATTGTTGTAGTACTCAGGGTAACGGTTAACTGATTCAGGATAATCTTGTGCGTGATATACATCCGCCACTAACGCAGTACGCCCACCGGTTCCCATTTCAGGAAACACATCAGAAACACCATAGGGGTATGCGATAAAAGCCGGCTGTGCAGGCGGTAACTCTTTTGCGCCAGTATTATTGGGTGAGTTATTGATGGGGCGATTCACATCCACTAACGGGCCAGTTTTTTGGGTGATGTAATCAAACATTTTGTAAGGTTTATTTTGCCCAATCACAAGCGGCCAACCAAAATTACCGGGCGCCGTTACGCGATTGACTTCATCGTAGCCACGCGAGCCTTTTTCTTCGGAATCATTACTGGCATCCGGTCCGACATCGCCATAAAAAAGCGTGTTGGTCTTTTTATCGAAAGTCAGAGAATAAGGATTGCGTGCGCCCATTACATAAATTTCAGGGCGACCTTGAGATGCATCGGCAAACAAATTGCCTGCGGGAATATCATAACCACCATCCGCTTTTGGCTTTATACGCAATACTTTGCCACGTAAATCATTGGTATTGCCCGCCGCACGCAAGTCATCGTTCTTTTGCATGTCTGGGCGAAAATCGATTGGCGAATAGCCATCCTGATCATGAGGATTGGTGTTATCGCCCGTAGAAAAAAACAATTCACCGTTGTTGCCAAACTCCAGATCACCACCGGTATGACAGCAATTATTATCAATAGGATATTGCAGAATTTGTTGTTCGCTGGCGGCATCGACTTGATTATCTCGCCAGTTAAAACGCGATAAGCGCTGATAAATTTTCCCCTCGTTGTCTTTAGTTGTAAAAGCAGCGTAGATGAATTGATTTTTTTCAAAATCGGGATCGACAGCGACCCCAACCAAACCCCACTCCTGATATTTATCGTAAGCAACGGTGATTTTTCCCGCATCACTCAGAGCGCTGGTTTTGTAATCAATACGCTGAAATTTTCCAGGGCGTAGTGCGATAAGTGCATCACCATTCGGGAAAAACGCCAGTTTTACCGGTTCATCCAAATTTTCAACCAAGGTCTTTTTGATAAACCGATTATGTTCAGGGCGGGATTTGGTGTAATCCAAATGTGGTTTATCACCGCCTTTATGATTTAAACCGACCGCATAAGTTAATCCACCTAACAAATGTGCCAACAAATCAGGATTGGAAAAGGATTCGCTGGTGTGCCCCATTCCCGTGTAAAACGCGCGGCCACCATCATAGTCGTGATACCAGGATATGGGATGGTCGTGATCATGCTCACCGCCTTGATAAGTTGACTCATCGACCTTGGCCACCACATTAATAAATTCATAGATATCGCGATAGTTATACCACTCATCCGCAACGCTGATTGAATCGGGAAGTTTTTCTGTTGAGGCGTGATTTTTATTGGTGAAATTTACGGTTGCCTGCTGAACATTGCTCGGTGTGTTCGGATGATTTTTAAAAACGGCTCCGACTAAATTGCGATACCAAAACCAATCGCCTTCCCATTCGGTATCTGCCGCCGCATGAATGCCGACGAAACCACCGCCCGCCTGAATGTAGCGTTCCATCGCCAACTCTTGGTTTTCATCAAGTATGTCGAGCGTGGTATTTAAAAAAACGATGGCATTAAACTGGCTAAGATCGGCATCATTAAATAAGCTGGAATCCTCACTCGCCAAAACAGTGAATTGCTGTTCTGCAGCCATTTTTTGCATAGCAGCGATTCCAGCCGGAATGGAATCATGGCGCCAACCTGCGGTTTTGCTAAAAACCAGAATGTGCGCACCTTTTATCGACTGAGGCTCAACAGATGACAGTGCATCTGTTTGATTGCTGACTGACTCAGAGTTTTGTTCACAACCAACCAAACCGACAAGCAATGCGATTAAGCAGAATACTCGATTAAATATTAAAGACCGAAATGAAATAACAGTATGAGTTCTGTTCATTGTTACACCCGTATGAACTGATTATTTTTGTAGAAATTATAGTAGTGAAAATAAAAATGCCACTGAGTGTATCAGTGGCATTTTTGATGAGCTTGCAGGTTTACGCTTGTAAACGCTTCTTTTCCTGCGTTTTGTTTTTCCGGGCTTTTTCCCGAGCTTAATGTTTTGTTATGCAGGTTCCAGCCAGCGTTGCAAACGGGATTCTAACTCATCGTAACGGATCGGCTTGCTGATATGGTCATCCATCCCAGCCGCCATATAGACAGCCTGATCAGCATCTGACTGCGCTGAGGTAACTGCAACAATCGGCAAACGGTGCAGGCTATGAGTCTCACGTTCGTGGTTACGAATTTTACCTGAGGCTACAATACTATCTTGCTCTTTCATGTCGTAATCCATTAGCACCAGATCAAAACGCTCCTGCTCGACAATCTCCACTGCCTCTAAACCGTTTTGCACAACCTGCACATAACAGCCCAATTTTTTGAGCATCGCGCTAATAACCATTTGATCAACGCGATGATCCTCGACCAGCAGCACCCGTGGCACTATTGCCAGCGCCGGTGTTTCTTTTTCAGATGATTTACGATCTTCATCCACATTGAGATTCAATAATTTTTGTACTGCAACATCGTGCAAACGACGGCGCATAATAGGCTTTTCAATAATGCTGACCTGCGGGTGAGCACGCAGATGCAATTTCATTTCCGGGCTGTCACTTTGCATGATGCCCATCGCCAAAATTTGTTTTACTCCCGCGATTTCAGGATGCTGGGTAATTGTTTGGGAAATCGCCAAACCATTCATGCTGTTTAAGCGAGTAAAAATAAACACCAAATCAAACGGCGAATTATTGGCAGCCTGCTCGCGCAGTTTGGCGATGGTTTGCTCCTGCCCTGAGACAATCGTAGTCGCCATCCCCCAAGCATTAATTTCATCGGCTAAGGCATTGGCGTTGTGTTCGGGTAAATCCACCAAGAGTGCACGTTTTCCTCGCAATTTTTGCTCTGAACCAAAACGGCGCTCTTCATGGGAAATAACTTGCAAAGCGATATTGATAAAAACCCGATTGCCGCGGTTTTTGTTTTCACGCAAGTGAATACTGCCACCCATACAAGCGGCCAGTCCTTTACAGATGGCGATGCCGATACCTTTTTGATTGCTCTCGTGTGCTTCAGCATCATTTTCACCGGCGACATTTTTTTCGCTGTCGCTGATGATGACTTGCAGCTCACCAAAATCATCTTGCTCCTGATGAAAACGCGCTTCGATATACACATGCTCAATTCGGCTCGCCTTCAGCGTGTGATTGAGCAAGGTCGCCAGAATCTGATTCAAGCGCGTGACATCACCTTTGACGCGCAGCGGCATGTTAGGGTCAAAACTGTAAAAGAGTTCAATTCCCTGCTGATGCGCATCGAGCGTAAAGTCCTGCACAAACTTTTCGAGCACGCGACGAAGATCAAATTCAACTTCATCCAGCACCAAAGTTTTGGTGGTAATTTTGGAAAAATCGACCACGTTATTTACCAGATCGATTTGGCGCCCGGTGGCTTTGTTTGCGGTGGTCAATAATTCGCGGTGATGTTCGGACAGCTGACTGTCGTCGATCAACGAAAGCGTACTCATTACATCGCTAATTGATGAGCGAATTTCCTGCCCGAGATTCACCAAAAATTCGTTTTTCAATTCCATCTGCGCTTGCGATGTGCGCTTTTCATTTTCCAAACCTTGCGCACGTTCACGCAACGCGTAATGCGCTTCCAATCGTTCCCAGTAAGCCAGCGATGTCACTTTGCCTTGGTGGCTGAGCATGATGTAAAACACCACCATAATGCTGCCGTACAAAGCGCCTTCCGCTGTGCCTAACAAGATTGCGGTAACTGCGGCGGGAAGCTGGCCAATGGCCAGATACAAGCTGAGAAAGTGGCGATAAGGAGCAAATACGTTGGCCACACTGGAATAAAACACGACCGAATAAAGCCACATCACCAAGGTTTCATCGCGCATCCCTTGCACCCAAGTCAGGGTGACGAGAATAACGCTCCACCATGCGGCGCCAAGACAGGATGCGAAAAAATATTGATTGCGCCAACGCGTGGGCGCACGGGCATAGAGCGCATCAAAGCGGAAAAGATAATAGCTGCGTACCAGCGTTACCAGAAATAATCCCGTCACCAACACTATCGCCAGATTGTGTTCTTTTTCCTGAAAATCACCAAAGGCAAGGCAAAGTACAAAGACGATAAAGTTAAGAATTAAACCGCGGCGGCTGTACTTGGCAACACGCGCATCTGTCTCGCGCATGATGGCGCGGTCTTTTTGAACTTTGGTGGCTGGGACAAAAAAATGAAGCATGGTTAATCCAGTCGGTGGGGTGGATTGAAATCAAGATTTGAAATCGGCGATTGCCTTAAGACTAGCCGAGAATGTGCACAAATATTTCTTTAATCACAAATACCATAATGGCAAAACCCAGCACCCCAAAAAGGACGAAAGTGCCAAACCGGCCTGCTTTGGACTTTTTAGCCAGATCCCACACAATGAAAAACATAAAAATAATTAATCCGCCGCCGCAGATATACATGGCCCAGGTTTCAAATTGTTCGAGATCCATAGTCGATTTAGCCTGATAAAAATGTAAGACAAGAGTGGAAAAGATGAATTGGGCGGCATTCTAGCGAAAAAAGCAGTGAAAAAAAGCAAAATACCACAGCCCTAAGGATTCAATTAACAGCTATAAAGACTCAATCAATTGAGGCACCACCTCAAACAGATCGCCTACCAAACCATAATCCGCCGCTTGAAAAATTGGCGCATAGGGGTCTTTGTTGATGGCGACGACTACGCGCGAATCGCGCATCCCTGCCAGATGCTGTACTGCGCCCGATACCCCCACTGCGATATACAAATCAGGCGCAACCACTTTGCCAGTCTGTCCGACTTGCATATCACTTGGGATAAAACCGGCATCAACCGCTGCACGCGAGGCACCAACTCCGGCTCCCAGCTTATCCGCCAATTGATGAAGCAAGCAGACGCCCTCACCCGTTTGCAAACCTCCACCGCCCGCCACCACTATGCGCGCCGAGGTCAATTCTGGCCGCTCTGATACCAGTGGTTGCCGGCGAATTAATCGGCTCGATGGCTCGGCCTCGGGAACCGCTACTGCAACAACCGGTGCAGCTGCAGACACACCAGCATCCAACTGCACCGCATCAAACGCGCTGGCACGAATGCTTAGCAGATTGATGGACTGATTCGACTGTACCCGCTCAAGCGCACTGCCGGCATAAATCGGGCGAGTAAAGCTATTGGCGGATTCGATTGCGATCACATCGGTTATGGGCTGGATATCCAACAGCGCCGCTACCGACGGCAGCAGATTCCGCCCAAACGAGGAGGCACCAACAACGACATAAGCATAATCACGCGCTACGTTAGCCAGCCAAGGCGCCAGCGTTTCTGTGTGCTCGCAACTCTCAGCTTGCGCAACCAATACTTTCCGAATGCCCGGAATACGCGCCGCAGCACCAATCACGTCAGCAGAGTTTTGCCCGACGACCAGCAGATCTATCGCCAAGGACTTAAACTCGCGCAAGTGTTCAACCGCGCCCATGACCTTGAAGTTGATCGAGCTAAAACCATTGGTGCCCTGCTCGATCAAAACCAACACGGCCGCGTCAAATTGCGATTTGTTTATCTGCGTCATATCACCTTGGCCTCCTGCCGTAGTTTTTCGACCAATTCAGCCGCCGTCGCCACCTTTACCAGTTGCTGGCGCGAGTTAGGCACCTCAATGGAAATTACATTCAAGCGCGGCTGTAAATCCAAACCCAGTGTTGCAGCTGGGATGTGACTTAAAGGCTTTTGCTGCGCCTTGATCAGATTCATCACGGTTGGAGAACGAGGGCTATTGAGGCGCAACCCCGTGGTGATAACAGTGGGCAATTTGAGCGCCAGCGTCTGCACAAAACCATTTGCCTCGCTAGTTGCCCAGACTTCATCACCTTGATATTCGAGATGGGAAACAAACGTGCCTTGAGGATAGCCACAGAGTGCAGCCAACATTTGACCAGTTTGGGCGTGGTCGCCATCTGCCGATTGCTGCCCGAGCAGAATCAACTGCGGTTGCTCTTGCCGGATGATTTCGCGCAAAACCTTGGCAACCGCCAGGGGTTCAAGTGAAGCTTCCGTTTCGATATGCAGCGCACGATCAGCTCCCATTGCAAGTGCGCGGCGCAGCGGCTCCTGCACGGCCAGCGTACCGATACTGACCACCAGCACCTCGGTCGCAAGCCCCTGCTCCTTCAGGCGGATAGCCTCTTCGAGCGCCTGTTCGCAAAATGGGTTAATCACCATTTTGGCGTTGGCGATATCCATTCCACTGCCATCCGCCAAAGGGCGCACACGGACGTCAGGATCTACCACACGTTTTATTGCCACTAACACTTTCACTGCGCATTCCTTGTCATACAAACTCAAGGTTGAGTTATTACTTAAACCAAATACAGCCAATCGGCCAGAAGGCACCATTCAAACACATTCACTGGATATTCACTAAATGGTCTCTATCAATCGTCAATCATTTTGGGCGAGAGCCGCTAAAATGGCGCGCAAAATAACCATCCAGCGCCCATTCAGCTTATGTACGGCAAGATTTGCTTTGCGTACACTGCCAACCTCTTTTTTAACCCGTTTTTACTATCGAGATTGTTTATCGGACTGTTTATGCGCACGACTAAAATTCTTTCTATCGCGGTTATCTGCCTGTTCCTTTCTGCTTGCGTGTCATCACTTCTGATCGGCAACCAGCTGCAAAGTAAATTGATGTGGTCTTTTCTTAAACCACTGGTTGGCTTTGACCCAAACGAAGTAAACCTGTTTGAAACGCCAATGGTGAAAG
This sequence comes from Cellvibrio chitinivorans, assembly GCF_035117775.1. NCBI lineage: Bacteria > Pseudomonadati > Pseudomonadota > Gammaproteobacteria > Cellvibrionales > Cellvibrionaceae > Cellvibrio > Cellvibrio chitinivorans. Next base: position 369,449 of record NZ_JAYKKN010000002.1, on the reverse strand, counting down.
ACCGCATGACATCGCTGCTGGGCGACAAATACGAACCCACAATGAAGCTGTTACGCACCGCACAAGAAATCCAACAGGAAGGCGCACTGTTTTACGTGGCGTCACGTTATGCGCCCGCTCAAGTGCAAACCATTACCGATAAAGCCGCGATGGTGTGGAACGCAGATACCAACCAAATGGCGGTTATGCTGATTAAAGATGGAGTGCCGAATATTGTCTCGGAGCAGGTAGAAGGCGCCAAAGAAAAAATCATTCCAACTCTGCCGACAGAACTGCAAACCGCTTACGACCAAGCGCAAGCCGCCAGTGCAGTGATCAATGAAAAGAAAAAGGCATTAGAAGATGCACAAAAAATTATCGATAACCCAATTGATGCGGTAACGGATACCGTCAATAAAAAAGTCGATGCAGAACAACTTGAACTGGAAGAAGCATTAAAGAAAGAAGCTGAGCAATTGAATAACCCTGCGCCATAACCCTGTTCACGGTTCCATCGCCACAAGCGCGGCATTTTTAGGCAAGCTTAATCAGAAACAAGGATGTTTCTTCGCACGAAGATAACCGCTTAACCGTAACCCCGTTTGTTCGCCAAGTACTCCTCCGCCAACGCAAAATCTTCCGGCGTATCTATATCCAAACTATCCATTTGCGACATCAAATACGGCACTTCGTGAGTGCGCGGAATCATCTGCTCACGCATAAATTCCTCAACCTTAAAAATCGAAATAGCGTTATTAGGCATATAGAGCGAGGGTAAATCCTGCCTGCGCATATAGGACGAATGCGCACCTGTCACCGGCGTCAAATATTCACCGCCGCCAACATAAGCTTTGATCAGCTGATTATTAATTTCGTAAACACTGATTAACCCACGGCAGGTTGGAAAATCATGGAACTCGGCCAGAGCCTCGCGAATGTGAACCGCCGTTCGCAAAGGTGATGTGGGAGGAAGCAGGATAATAATGTCTTTTTCAGCAGCTTTAATGCGATGGATAAATTCCGTCACCACATCATCGATGGGGGTGTCATCAAGCGCCAGATGCGGGTCGCGCTTGAACTTTTCTGCTCCGTAATAATGAGCAACCGAGAGGGTTTGATCGTCGTCGGATGACACATAAACACTATCGATCACTTCCGATTTAAGCGCCGCGTTGATCGTATAAACCAACATAGGCACATCGCCCAAAGGCGCAATGTTCTTTTGCGGCATGCCTTTGGAGCCACCGCGTGCGGGTATGAGAGCAAAGACTGTAGACATAACCCCTCCAACATCCTAACGAACGTGAATGGTATAGCTAAGCTTAAAAAATAGTCTTTGTATGTGGGATTTGCCACCTAAGCCTGCGTCATTTATTTCATCAAATGCAGGTTCAGGTGGCTGAATTGGATTAGCTATTAGATGAGGTGAACGGCAAGCGATCCGTAATGCCATCAAGGAAGTCGCCCGTGCTATTCAGCGAACGCACTATGGTTTCCATTGCGCTGAATTGCGCCATCAATCGGGCACGATAGGCTTCACTGCGGCGAGTTAATGCGTCCTCATCGTTTTCGACACGCTCAATGTCTTTGGTAATAGTTGCTTCACGCGCTGAAATCAGGCCGGATGTTTTCAGGAATTCGTTCACCAAACTGCTCATGGAACCAGCAAAACCGCGAGTAAACGTCAGTGTTGCAGTCGTAGCACCTGGCTCAACTGTCATGCTTAAGCCTTCAGCTTTGGAGCCAATCGCAGGCAAGAGAATATTGCCGGAACCGAAAGCTTCTACACCATCGACAGTACCGGCGACATCTGTTCCAGAGGAAACTGTCACACCGTTGCCGAAGCCCATGTCGGCCGACATATCGGCGCTAACACTGGAAAAGCCGACTGTACTGGATGCTCCATAAGAAGCAGATGTAAACACGAGTTTGCCACCCTCAAATGCAACATTCACAGTTGCACTAGCAGCTTTAAAATTCGAGTCCAAATTAATCAAACTTTGCAGTTCAGTCGCTAATTCAGCACCGGAACCATAGGCTTTATCAGGCAAGCTGATGGTATTGGAGGTAACCCCGTTTAACTGGAAAATAAAACTGTAGTCTTTGCCTCCGGTTCCAATACCTGCCATATCGACTGGTTCATTTGCAGTCATGGTGCCTTTGGAGGGCTGCTGAGTAATCACTACCTCATAAGAACCCGGCTGGCTGCGAGCGGTGTATTTGGACACACTAATATCAGCTGACGAAGACGATGCTTTAGGTACAAACAGATCACGCACCATCTCAAAGTTATTGTCGATAGCTGCACGGAAGCCCCAATTGTCTTCTTCATGAATGCTCAAAGAACCATCCAACTCAGTACGAATTCCCACGTTGGATAAGCTGGTAAACCCTTCGGTTAAACCGGGAATATTGGATGTAAGAACGTTGCGAATCCCCTGCATCAAGTTTTTCGCCAGCGGATCTTTGTTCAAGCTGCCGTAGTCATCGAGTTCTTTATTAAAATCAGTTAGTAGTTTTACTTCGTCGAGAAAGGTGTTGTAAGCAGTAACGAAATCACGAATAGTTTGCTCGGCGGTGGATTTGTCTTCTGATATGGTCACGCTCACTGTTTCAGTGGTGGATGCGCCAAAAAGGTCGAACTCCATACCTTCAACAATATCGGTGATATGGTTTGATTCACGGCTAACCAACAAACCATTAATACGCACCTTGGCATCCAAACCTTCTTGCAGTTGCTCCATACCACCAGAGCTTCCATTGAAAGCGAAATTCGATAAGCCGGGGCTACCGGCATCTTCGGTTACGCTAATTTCGATCTCGTTTTTGGCGCCAGTGCTGGATGTCATCAGTAATTTGAACTTACCGCCATCGCTAACGATGCTGGCAGTAACACCCAAATCAGCCGCATTGATCGCATCACGCAAACCGCTTAGTGAGTTGTTGGTGTCATCGATAATGATTTCACCGCCAGTCTTGCTTGAATCAACATTGAATGTGCCCCCATCCCAATCACCCAAACGGATAGTTAAGGTGCCTTTGCCAATTGGGCTACTCATAGAGTCATATTCAACAGAGGAGCTTAGCGACTGAGCTTGGGCGATTTGTTCAATTTTGAGTTGATAAGTACCCGCTGCGGCTTTGGAGTCCAGCTTGGTGATGCCTATTAACTTGGTATCAGGAACAGATAATGATTTGGCATTAAAGGTATCAGCACTACCTAAAGCAGCAGCCGCTGTTTCAAGCTTTGCCAAGGAGCTACGCAGTAAGCCGTAATCAGAGATTTGGGTTTCTAATAAGGTTTTTTTAGCGTCGAGGCGTTGAGATTGCACCATGGTGCTGGCTTCAGTGAGCTGATCGGCCAACTTATTGCTGTCAATACCAGAGCCAGTTCCCAAGGAACTGATAATGCTTGAGCCAATCGACCCATTCGTATTAGTAGCGCTGGTTACTGCCATAGATACCTCCAAACACCCAATTTGCCGCTTGCCGGTTTTCAACCTCATAGGGTTAGCGGCAAACAATGGGTAAACTTTAGCCGGTTTTGCCGCTTTTTTTGAGATTGACGCCGTTTAACCTAGGTAGAGCACAAAGCGCGCCAATTGGGTAAGCCAATCAATTTAAATCCCTCCTAACCTCCCTTTGCCAAAGGGAGGAACGAACTCCCCTTTGCTCCCCCTGTTCTGCTAATAGAGAGGAACTAACTCCCCTCTTTGAAAAAGAGGGGCTGGGGGAGATTAAAAACCCTCTTTTATTTAGCCAACTGCACTATCGGCAAAGTAAAAAAGAAGCGGCTGCCTTTGCCCAGTATTGAGCTGTAGTCAATGCTGCCGCCCATCCGCTCAATAATCACTTTGGTGATACTCAACCCCAAGCCGGTGCCATCACGGCGGCGGGTATCCGACGAATCCACTTGCGCGAAACGCTGGAAAATACGCGCGCGGAAATTCTCGGCGATACCCTGCCCTTCGTCGATAACCGTGATAGTCAAGGAGTGCTCATCGCACCGCATTTCTATTCTTACGACACCATCCAGATAGGAAAATTTGATGGCGTTGGAGATTAGGTTCGCCATAACCTGCAAAAAGCGGTCGGGGTCGATATTTGCCACCGCCTGCATCGTCGCCTCAGTTGGCACCTCAAGTTGCAGTTTTACGCCGTAGCGATCAGCGTATCCATGATTCTGCTCAATCGATTGTTGCACTAGCGGATAAACCACACTCTGGCGCAGATTGAGCTGCACTTTGCCGAACTCCAGTTTGTCCACATCGAGAATATCGTTCACCAAGCGCGCCAACCGATCCACATTGGTATTGGCAATCACCAGCAAATCGCGGATCTTATCGGCCATTTCACCCAGGCTTCCACTAAGAACGATGCTGAGTGCGCCCTTAATCGACGTCAGAGGTGTGCGTAACTCATGGCTTACAGTGGAGATAAACTCACCTTTTAATCGCTCGACTCTCCGCTTCGCAGAGGCATCATGAATAATAAATGTGAAGAGCTTTCGCTCTTGAATATCGACCGGGCTTACACTCATCTCGATTTCCAAATCATTGCCATCGCTGCAACGCCCCAGCATTTCGCGCACATTGGCAGTCGCCAAATGTTCAGAATACTCATTCAGACTGTGGCGTAACGCGGGTACCAAATCAGCGATATTCAAGCTAAACAGCTGCTCAAGCGGATACTTGAATAAACTGGCCGCCGCTGGATTAGCCTGTTGAATCGCCCCCTGCTCATCCGCCACCAAAATCGATTCCACCGCATTTTCCAAAATCGCGGCCAGCTCTTTGGTGCGCTGTTCAACCAAATTGCTGATGTGCTGCGTGCGCCCGCTAATCAGCAATAAAAACCCACCCAACAAGCTACAAAACAACAAACCACCGGCCAATACAAACCAGGATTGCAAACTCACATGTTCCGTAAGGAATTTTTCAGTCGGACCAATACTGATCAATAGCTGTCGGCCACCCACCAGAATCTCTTTGGTAAAAATCAGTTCGCGTGCATAGGCTGGGATTGGCTGCTCTTCACCACGATAGAAAATAATCGGCTTACCTTCGGTGATATCAACAATACGCAGCTGGTAATCACCCGATGAATAGGTACTACGCACCACCTCGACCAACTCGTCAGTGCGCACAATTGCCGCAGCAAAACCTACCAAGAGGTCACGCCGCTCCAGCACACTGTTGGTCATGTAGCGGTTTTTATAGACGGGGCAAAACATCACCACACCCGGCGTCAGCTTTTCTTCCTGCAGCAGATGCAATGGGCGCGTCATAGCAAAATGGCCTGTATCGCGCGCACGGGCGGCAGCTTCTTCCCGCGTGGCATCAGAAAAAACATTAAACCCGAGAATGGTTGCATTCTTCTGCCAGGGTTCTACATAGGTAATGGAAAGATACTCGGCGCGCTCTGGCGCAACAATAAAATCGCCCGCTGCATTTTTTTCTTTGATCGAAAAACTTCCCGAACTTTCTGCACGGATTTTGGCTTCATAAGCCGCGCGATCCGCATGAAAAACCCGCTGATTCCACGACAATCCCGCAATACCCTGCTTTTTGATGATCACCTCATTCACATAATGCGAGAACTCGGCACGTGTTACCTCTTCCGAAGCGACAAATAACCCACGCAGAGTCGATAAAGTGTAATCCACCGACGACAAATTATTATCAATCGCCCCCGCCACCAAACCGGCCTGCTCTTCAAACTGCCGGTTTAACTTTCGCTGTTCATTGTTGCTAGACATAACAAACACAACAACCACAATCAGGCTACTCACAATCAATGGCACACCAACCGTAAGGCGGCGGCCTCGCCATAAATGGCGCGGCCTGGCAAAAATTACACACATAAGCGGTGTTGCAATCAGCACACCTATGGCATCGCCAATCCACCAGGTCCACCAGCTGTACAGCATTTGTTTGAGCGGGATAATTCCATTGGCATAAAGCACTATCACACCAATAGTCGCGCTTAAACTGGTCGCAACTGGCCCGCCCAGAATGAAAAACGCAAAAATTTGTCGCTCATCCGTCAGGCTATTCGGGAAGCCAACAAAGCGGCGGATTAACAAGGCGCCAACAACACCCGCCAAGGTACTGGCGCAGGCGATTTCCATTGCTACAAGAATTGATTGAAATGTAATCGTCGGAGCTGGGTTGATAGAAATGTTGAGCAGTGTCGAGCCAAGAAAAACGCCAATCGACATGGGTAAACCCCATATCAATAACGCACCCAAGGCGACACCCATAGGAAGAAATAAACCCGAGACAAACCCCGGTGGAATCGCCAGCAATAGCGACAATCGCCCAGCCACTAGATAGGCGAGAGCCAATAAAACTATTCGCAGTGCAATAACCGTTGCTGGTGGATGAGAAAATTTATCGGGCAAACCAGTAACCATGCAGCGCTCTCGATGTTTGATATGCGTAAAGCACACTCAAATCACTTAATTAGATGTATTTATAGACTAGCCGAGAGAAACCGATAGCACCGAAAAAAATAAAAAAACCGCAGACAGAGCTGCGGTTTTTAATCCCTCCCCCGCCTCCCTTTTTCAAAGGGAGGAGCTTTGAACTCCCCTTCGTTTCAAGAGGAGCTTTGGACTCCCCTTCGACTTAATTTAAGAAGAGCCTTAAATTCCTCTTCTTAATTCGAAGGAGCGTTGAACTCCACTCTTTATTAAAGAGACGCTTTTAGCTCCCCTCTTTTTAAAGAGGGGCTGGGGGAGATTTATTTACCTTATCTCAACAATTGCAACACTTGCTCTGGGCGCGCATTTGACTGTGCGAGCATCGCTTGCGCTGCTTGTTGCAACACTTGCGCGCGGCTTAATGCAGCGGTTTCAGCAGCAAAGTCGGCATCGGTAATGCGCGAGCGAGAAGCTGAAGTTTTTTCTGAAACGTTAGCAAGGTTGGACATGGTGAAATCCAAACGGTTGTTCACCGCACCCAAGTCTGCACGTGTGGCGTTTACCTGCTCCAGTGCTTTATCAACGATGCTGATTGCACGTTGCGCACCTTCGTAGGTGTCGATCTTAATACTGGCTACGCTGCCAACACCTTCGGTGGCGTTGCGTTCTTGAAAGCCGGTAATGGCCAAAACATCAGCAACGGTAGCAGTATCACCGTACTTAATAGAAATCTCTTCACCGTTAGCAGAGCGTAAAGCGATTTGCCCAGTTCCTCCCGCAAACGCAACCACACCGGTTTCATTGGAAGATAGATTTATTACACGAACAGTTTCAGCCAAAGTAGTGGCCGCCGTACCGGTACCGGTGATTTTACCAATCTGGATACCGTTAATAATTAAATCACCTTCTTGCAATACATTTGAGGATGTACCAACCGCGGTGCCAAGCAAGTTTCCATCAGCATCTTGTACATCAATACCTATCGCAGCTAACTCAGCAGCAGATGCGGTACCTGCTTGAATAGTCACACCACGCTCTTCAGCACTTTCATCGTTAAATACAAGTGAAAAATTGGTATCAACAGCTGTGGTTACGCCAGCACCGGATGCCCCACCAGCGGTAGAAGAATCTGTTACTCGAATTGCAGTTCCGCCTGGCGCGGTCAGCACCAACTTGCCGCTATCGGTTAAGGTTGCTTCCACAGCGGTTTCAGCATTAATTTTGGCAACTAACTCTTTCATGTCGTTAGTGCCAGTCAGAGTATAGGTTTGCTGTAAACCATCACCGTCAGTATATGAAATTGTCAAAGTCTCGGACGGTGAACGCAACACACCCGACCCAGCACCAGCAGCAGTGTATTGAACCAGCGTGGTCACGCTAGCACCCTTACCTTCCAGGTCAGCGTTCCAGATTTTCATAATGTCGTTGACAGTTGTTGTAGCCGCCGCTGGAACAGCACTCAGCTCAACACCGTTTACGATCAGGTCACCATCTGTATCAAGATTGCTCAACGCATCGATATATTCATCTATGGTTGGAGGAGCGGACAAGGTAGCAGACGTCGTCTCTGCCCCAACAATATCCCCCGAAGAACCGCCCATGCTGGTGGTCGAGAAAGAACCGATGGTTACATCCATCACTTCATTCGCTTGCGAACCCACTTGCAGGAAGGTTCCCTTCATGGTGCCGTCGAGCAGTTTTTGGCCGTTGAAGGAGGTGGTTTCAGAGATGCGATCCATCTCTTTTTTCAGTTGCTGTACTTCCGCATCCAATGTTTTGCGGTCGGCATCGTTATAAATGCCGTTCGCAGATTGAATAGAAAGTTCGCGAATGCGTTGCAGCATGTTGGTAACTTCTTGCAAAGCACCTTCTGCGGTTTGTACGAGTGATACACCGTCGTTCGCGTTGCGGATCGCTTGATCCAAGCCGCGAATTTGGGAAGTCATACGGTTTGAAATGGCGAGGCCTGCGGCGTCGTCTTTTGCCGAGTTAATACGTTGGCCAGAAGACAAACGCTCGGTAGCTCTATCAAGCGCATTTCCAGAGTTCAACAATTGGCGCTGTGAATTCAAGGAAGCGACATTGGTGTTAATGATTAAAGGCATAACAAATCTCCTAATGATTGTTCCTGTTCACAGCGATTTATCTGTGACAAGCCGACAGTTGAAGCTCAGAAACATCGACAATCAAAATCGCATGGTCTGTGAGAACTTCGTGGCAAGACTTGTAAGAAATAAAACCAACGGGATTTCTATACGGGTCGCCTAAACGGGTTTTTGCACGGACCGTGCCAAAAAAATTTGCGGCCGAAAAAACGGAGATTTGCAGCAGTAAAAAAGCGCTGAATAAAACGGCAGAACGAGATTAAAAAATGGAGAGAATTAGCTCAGAAAATACGCAACTATTTTTATAATTTTTAAATTAATTTCACCGCAAAGTATTAACACAAAAACAGCGCGCAAAAAAAAGAGCAGCCCCAAGCTGCTCTTTTTTAACACTCACAAAATGACAAAAAAGCCATTAAAAACAGGCAATTACAACAAAATCATGCCTGTGCATTTATTAGGCTGATTTGATCATCTATCGCCAACTGCTGAGCCAAACGCAAAAATATTTCGTTCGGAATCTGACGAATAACTTCTTGCGTATTGCGATCCAACACCTTGACGATGGTCTCACCGGATTCTGCATCGTAACTGAAATTTAAATCGCGCTGGGTGGACTGAATATAGTCATTCATTTGTGCAACAGCGGCCTGTACTTTCTCTTGAACCGCTTGAGAATTGACGGCATCAACAGCTACAGGCTTTGCCGCTTCGGCAATTGGCGGCAAATCATTGCCGGTTTTTTGACCTTGAGCGCCACCCACCAACGACGAAGCCGATACAGATTTAATCTGTACCGGGTTCGCAGTTACTTTAGTGATCTCATTCATCATGTAGCCCTCACTAGAAGCGATTCAGGGCTAGCCTTGCGGCTAACCCTGACCTGTTATCACCTTATCTCAACAGTGACAGCACTTGTTGTGGTCGAGCGTTGGATTGCGCCAGCATCGCTGAAGCCGCTTGTTGCAACACTTGTGAACGGCTCAGTGCAGCAGTTTCCGCAGCGAAGTCAGCATCCATAATACGTGAACGAGCAGCTGAGGTTTTTTCAGAGATGTTAGATAAGTTAGATACAGTGAAGTCCAAACGGTTGTTAGCAGCACCAAGCTCTGAACGGGTATCGTTCACTTGCTCCAAAGCCTTGTCGATAATACCGATAGCTTTTTGTGCGCCTGCTTCGGTAGAGATATCGATAGATGCTACAGAACCAGCACCTTCGGTGGCGTTGCGCTCTAGGAAGCCAATCTCAGTTCCCATTGTAGCTGTTGCATTGTCACCATATTTAATGGATATTTCTGAACCATCAACAGACTTCAAATTGATACCAGTACTGGAACCATAAGCAATAACACCAGTTTCTGATGACTTTTCATTAATAGCCTCAATTAGATTTTCAGCTTTTGTCGTAGCGCCTGCGGCGTCAGCGGCCGCACCACCAGAAACAGGACCAACTTCAACACCGTTGATAATAAGGTCGCCCTTATTAAGACCAACGTTTGCGTTCGCAGTTGTAACAGCCCCGCCTTTTATTGAGCCGTCATCATTAATTGTGTTTAGACCACTTGATGTTACAGCAGTAGCCACTTCGACTTTAATACCTACAGTATTTCCGGCTGTTTCATTAAATACTAACGAAAAACCTGTAGTGGCAGTAGCAGCAGTACCCGCATTAGTAGCACCGTTACCTAAGCCTGCCCCAATGGTAATACTGGTAGAGTTTTGAGCGGTTAGCACAAGCTTTCCTGCATCATTTAATGACGCTTGGACAATTCCACCTGCACTTTCATTAATTTTGGCAACAACCTCTTTCATATTGTTGGTGCCAGTGATATTCAATGTTTGAGTATTGTTATTACCGTCAACAACATTTATTTGCAGTGAGTCTGTACCGGCTACGAGAACCCCCGAACCAACGTTAGCTGCAGTAAACTCAGAAATAGTACCGACTGAAACTCCAACACTGTTGAAGTCTGCATTTAAAGTCTCCAGCATGTTGTTAACATTCGTTGCGGTGAGGACCGAACTGCTTGCCTTGTCATTAACTGTTAATGCACCAGCAACTAAGCCAGTTACAGCTGTAGTTACTGCAGCAAAAGTAGTAGAGCTACCGACAAGATCGCCTGACGACCCACCCAAGGAATTGGCATTAAATGAACCAATAGAAATATCAATCGTTTGGTTTTGCTGAGCGCCCACTTGTAGTTGTTTGGTACCCATTGAACCATCCAACAGGTTTTGGCCGTTGAAGGTAGTCGTTTCAGCAATACGGGTTAATTCTGATTGCAGTTGTTTTACTTCTGCCTGCAAAGTTTTACGGTCGGAATCTGAGTAGATACCGTTTGCAGATTGAACCGACAGTTCACGCATGCGTTGCAGAATGTTAGTAGATTCTTGCAGCGCACCTTCAGCGGTTTGGATCATAGACACGCCGTCGTTAGCGTTACGGATTGCTTGGTCAAGGCCGCGAACTTGTGAGGTCATGCGGTTGGCAATTGCCAAACCAGCAGCGTCGTCTTTTGCTGAGTTAATGCGGTTACCGGAAGACAAACGTTCGGTAGCGCGGTCAAGTGCATTTCCTGAGCTCATCAACTGACGCTGTGAATTGAGGGATGCCACGTTGGTGTTAATTACTAAAGCCATGATTAATCTCCTGGATTAATGTCGTTGCAGTATCACTGCTGTCTGTTGATGAAGACTGTGTGCACTTGCTCATCAGCGCTTCTAACAAGGTTATCGACACATCCGGGAGTTGCTTTAGAAATTTTTTATGGCTTTAGTAAAATTTTTAAGGCAGGTTTTGCAAAAATCTATTGCGGTTGGTTATATAAAAGCGCTCGTTCGTCAAATTACTGACCATAGGCATCAAGCGCTTTTGAGGCTTTGTTTGACTGACGAAGTTCCGTCGCCACTTTGTCGCGATTATTAATCGCCAATTCGGACAAAGCTTTATTAATCGCCTGAATCTCCTGAATGACTTCCGCGGCACTGGCTTCCAAATCGGCCTGCGCTAAAGATTGAAGGTATTCAAGGTCATTAAGGGATAGAAGCCCTTGTTGGCGCTGTTGGACGAGTATTTCAAACGAGTCCCAGTCATCCGCCTGAGCGAGGGACAATAAGGCTCTGGATTGCTGCAAAGCGCGGGAAAGAGGGTCAAGCAAGGGGTTTACGTCCATAAAGCACTCTTTTTGATGGTGGAGCAGATGTTGTTTCAAATGCGAACCAAGTCGCATTAAGCCCGGCCGCACCTAAAGAGTAGCAAAAGTTAGTCCGTAATACAGAATAAGATGCCAAAACGACGTGCCTTAATCTCCCCCAACCCCTCTTTTTCAAAGAGGGGCGCTAGCTCCTCCCTTTAGCAAAGGGAGGCTGGGAAGGATTTGATTCGCTTAGCTGATTGGCATTACAAAACAGCAAGCTTGTTATAAGTAGGAAAAGAGCGTCAGTTGACTTACCTTGGCAAACCCCTGTTGAGATGCCTGCAAAACCAAGCTCTGCATAGACAGGCGAATGGTTGCCTCGGCTACATCTACATCCTCAAGGCTTGAAAGGGTCTGTTGCGAATAGAGAATGACATCCAGATTCAAATCCCGCGCGCTTTCCAAAGTATTTTGACGCGCACCTATCTCACCCTGAACGGATACGATTGTGGTTTCTGCATTCGTCAGATTGACAATGGTTTTAGCCACCATCTCCGCCAATTCCGCTTTGCTTTCAGTGGTGTCTTTTACATTTTTCATTGCATCGCTAAAACGCGACAAAGTCGTTAACAAACCTTGTTTATTGGTGGACTCAACAAAAAATGAATCCCCCGCTACACCATTGGTTGAAGTCACGCCGGTAGAGACTGCCAAACCAATCGCAGAATCCAGCGCTGTTGTGCCGCTATGCACACTAATATTCGCACCGCTTGCCGATGCGAAACCCGAGGTAGATGCCGTTAAACCGAGATTGCCCAGCTTTCCGGTATTAGGTGCAGCTGAAAGCGCTGTAACAAAATCAGTTTGGTTATTAACGGCAGCATTAAACGTAAAGGTTTCCGTTCTGCCGTTTACTGTGACTTTAAATGAAGTGCCGGCAGGTATAGAAACAGGCGTTGCAAAATTAAACGGTAAAGTCGCCGATGTAGGCGGCGATGGGTTGCCGGTAATATTTAAACTCACACCATTAATTTCAATTTCTTCGCCTTTGGTGTAAAGCGCGTTAGCTACTAATACTTTTCCCGTTGTACGCTCAGTAATGGTGTAGTTTGCTGCTGCAGGCTGCGGAGGTATTGCAGAAGGATCAGCTACCGCAGAAGGTGCGTTAAAAGTGATAACCATATCTTCGGGATAAAATGCATCAAACACTTCCTGATCAGTCACCTGCCCTACACTAATCACCGCCGCAGGCGCAGCACGATTCGCACTGCTGGCAGAAGTAATAAAAGTGTTGTGGCTACTGGGAATATCCACAAATAATTTTTTGCCTGAATCACTCACTGCCACACTGACTGAACCAGAGGCTTGCAAGTTTAATTGGCCCTCATCGCCCATATAAGTGTAATTGCCGCCGCCATTACTGACGAAGGGTTGGGTATCGCCTTTGTAGCCAGCAAAAATATATTGCCCAGATGAGTTGCGAGTATTTTGCAAATTGATTAGCTCGCTGATACGCGTATCCACTTCTGCTGCGAGCGATTGATAGTCTGCCGCAGTTAATACCGCCGTGTTACCCGCTTTTACGCCCAGTTCGCGCATCCGCTGCATCAACTCAACAATGGATTGCAAATTCGTTTCTTCGAGGCTCAGGCTGTTATCGGCGATATCGACATTCTTTTTGTATTGTTCAGTGCGCGCGATATTTTGATTAAGCAATAAAATATTGGCCGCCGCTACAGGGTCATCCGCTGGTGATAACACTCGCTTACCTGTCGCGATTTGCTCTTCGGTTTTTACAACTTCCGCCTGCGCCTGACGCATACCGAGCGTGGCGATATTGTAAATTTGCGATGTAGATACGCGCATGATTAGCTCCTATTTCCGGATTAGTATTCCGGATAAAAAAGCCGGAAATGTATGTCCGGCAAAGCGGCAAACAACTGCCACTTTAATTACCTATAAGCTAATAATGCAGGAATTGATCCAATTTTAATTGGACGACAAAAAAGATGATGAGATTAAATCCCTCCCCGCCTCCCTTTTTCAAAGGGAGGAGTTTGGGGAAATTAAAGATCAATTTGATGTGAAGACGTTAGAGCGCATTAAGCAGAGTATCGAACAACTCGCGCGCAACTGAAATCACTTGCGCATTTGCGCCGTAGAGTTGTTGGAATTTAATTAAATCCGCCGCTTCTTCATCCAGGTTTACGCCTGAAATTCCGTCGCGCAACGTTTGTGATTGTTCAAGCAAACTTTTACTCGCAGCAGTGTTGATTTTTGACAGACTACTTTTGGTTCCCACCTCTTCCACCAGCTTGCCGTACGCATCGCCATAGGTGAGCGAACCATCTTGCATGGTTGATGCAGTTTCCATCGCCACCATTGCCAAAGCATTGCGATTGTCATTCGTGCCGTTGGTATTAAAACCAACGGTAAAGGTATCGCCCGCTTTGGGTTGACCACTTAAAGTAACTTGATAACCCAAGTAGGACGATTGTGCAAAGTTCGCGCTGGTGCTATCACCAAATAATGTGCTGTTAGTCGGGCTGGTATTAAGTGAAATGCCATCAGCCATGGTGATTTCAATTCGCCCGCCGACAGTAACAGTGCTGTACTGCCCCGCCCCTAACCCAGCTAAAGAAACACTCGGGTTGTTACCCAATCCATCGTCAACGCTAATGCTGCTATTCGCTGTGCTTGCGGCAAAATGAACATTTAAATTCACGCCGGATGCTGCTGTTAATTTTAATTCAGTTGCACCAGTGAATGGATTTGTGGTGCTCTGCGCACTAATACCTAATGACTGTAATTCAGGATTATTTTTGATGCGCTCTGCCAAATAATCATTAAAGGCAACAAGATCAACTGATGGATCAGGAACAGTCGATGAGAGCACAGGAGGTGCAACGCTATCATCGTATTCCAGCAGGTTTACACCATTAACAGATAACTGGAGTGGAGCTGCAAAATCTGTCGAATCAATATCAATATTACTGATAGTTGCAGTAGTGATCGCACTTGCATTCACACCGGGAATCGTACTTATTTGCGCTGCTGTTTGCGCAGCCGAAGCTCCCGATGCGGTATACAAAGTTTTATTCGTCATCGAGCCGGTAACAGGGTCAACCAAAGTAAAACTAAGTTGTTCAGCTAAATAGCCATTTGGCTGCTTATCATTAACTCCAGATACTATGGAGGCTGTACGCCCATCCGGCAAACCCACCAAACTACCTATTCCACTAACACGAGTTTCACCCGGGTCAGTTGAGAAAACATTATTCAGCTGACCGGGAATGAAAGTTTGGTTATTTAGCGGCGGCGATAATGGTTTTGGATTAGCTGGATCAGTGTTGTCCAACACGTCATAAGTTGTTTCAGAAGTGAAGCGAATAACAATCGGTGGCGACAATTGTCCCGCTGTTGCAAACGCCGGTAAACGATTGCCGCTAGCATCAAGCTGATTTAACACCTCGCCCGCACTGATCAAACCACTACCAGTGTTACCTGTGCTGCTCGCCGTTAAAATTGGCGATGCAAATGCCAAATCTTCCGGACGTTGAATAACCGCGGCAATATCAGCAGCACCGTTGTGAGTGGGTTGGATAGTGAATGAGTCACCACCTTGAAATGAGCCGCCGGTTAAATTCAGGCTAACGCCATCGAATTCAATACTGGTGGGATAAAAACCATTTAACGCGCCCTGCTTTACTATGGTGTTATCAGAAAGACGGGTAACCAAATAATTGGTACTGCCGGGAACTATTTCAAATTTGTAATCGCTAGTGGTGAGCTGATTAACATCAGTAATTGTTACGTTGAGCGCGCGATCATTTGGCTGTGCATTGCCCGATGCATGTTTAACGCGATTGGTTGCAATTTGCGGATCATTAATATCGCGAAACATGTTTTGGCCATAGTCACCATCCAGATCAATCCCCTGCTGTTGCAAGGTATTAAATTGATCGGACATTGCCAAGGCAATGCGCCCCAATTCATTCATTGAAGGGGCCAACACTTCTTTGCGAAAACTTAATAAACCGCCAAGCTGGCCACCAGAAATTTGATTGGTGACATCAACCGCTTTAGCACCATCTGTCAGTTGGATTGATCCATCGGTAGTCGTAGAAAAAGTACTAGCTTTAATACCGACAACTAAAGGCTGGCCGTTGCCAATAAAAACATTAACGTTGCCATCACCCTGATTAACCACTTGTACAGAAACCAATTCAGATAATTGACGTAAGGCTTCATCGCGTTTATCCATTAAGTCATTCGGCTGATTGCCGTCGGCCGATGCACGCATTTCACCAATAGATTGGTTAAGTGAGGCGATAGAGCTGGCCAGCGAGTTGACCTGTGCTGTAACGGTACGCACCTCACTGTTTACGGACTTTTCAACATCTTGAAAACGTTGCGACAAGTTATTAAAACGATTACTCAAACTTTGTGCTTCGGTAACAATCAACTGACGACCAGGTGTAGATGCAGGATCGTTCGCGCCGTTTTGCATTGCAGAGAAAAATGATTGCAATGCACCGGACAAACCGGTGCTGACATCGGCAAGTAATTTATCGACTTTGCCAATATTGATATTGTAGGTATTTAATTGATTGTAGGTAGACGTATCCAATCTCAGTTGGGTGGTCACAAATTCACTAACTACACGCTCGATTGAAGTCGTCGAGACACCCGAACCAATAAATCCACCAGAGCCAATACTCTGTTCTGTACGAGTTGCGTAATTAACTTCCTGGCGCGAATAGCCAGCCGTGTTTGCATTGGAAATATTGTGGCCAGCAGTACGCAGAGCATTCTGGCTGGCCTGCAAACCGGAAATGGCGTTTGAAAGAAGGCCTGTCATAGATTACTCCATTAACTGACGGCCACTAGCCGCTAGTGATAAAGATGAAAAATCACCCAAGCTTTTTAACAAATCACTATTGAGCAATTGTTTAATTTTTTTCGCGTATTGCGGATCGGTAGCGTAACCAGCCGACTGCAAGGCATCGGCATAGGCAGATGAATTAGCACCTGCATCCAGAGCTTGCTGGTAACGCGGATTGTTTTTCATCAGACGCACATAATCTGAAAAGCTTTCTGCATAATCCGTGTATTTACGGAAATCGGCTTTTTCATTGGCGGCAATGCCATCGCGATATTCAAGCGTGGAGACATTCACTTTATCGCCCTGCCACTGGCCAGTCGCTTTAATGTTGAAGAGATTGAAACTATTAGTGCCTTGCTTATCGTGAATAACGTGCTTGCCCCAACCTGTTTCCAGCGCAACCTGTGCGATTAATACATCAGGATTGATTTGCAATTCAGCCGCTGCTTTTTCAGCGTGTGGCTTGAGCATCATCACAAAGTTTTCCTGACTTTCGCTGATGCTGGATTTTTGGCCACCGCGATACGTCATCGCCTGCGGTTTGCTCAAAAGCGCTGGCACCATTGAGTATTGGGTTGGATACATAGGCGGTTGTGCATATTGCGGCTGCTCGTCGCCACCTAATGCTGCCTGCATATGGGTGTTATCGCTCATGCGCAGGAAATCATCGATCCAAGCATCCATGTTGGACGCATTAGCTTCAGCATTATCCGCAACTGCTTGCTCTTGAAGTGCGTGGCGGTACTGAACCGCATTTGGCAAGTCACCGATATTTTCGGTTGACTCAGCTGCGGGTTCTTTGCGCATACCTGAACCGTAGTTCTGCATCATCTGCTGATAAAAGTGATCCGCTAAACCTATGCCCTTTCCGCTAGTCAGATTAATAACCATTTGCTGGTCAAGCATATCGCGGTGAAAGCGTGTGGTTTGGCTATCAAACATATTGCCATCACCAAAAGCTTCATTCGCTTGGCGCATGGTTTTAAGCATTTGTTGTACGAATAAACCTTCAAATTTTTTTGCGATTTCTTTTAAAGCTTGCGGGTCTTTATCGCGCCCCATCGCTTTAATAGAGTTCAGCGAATTGGGATCAAGGTAGGAATCCTGAACCTGCGAAACGCCACTACTAGAATCAATAGGTAACATTTAAATCACCACCAATTCAGCTTTAAGTGCGCCGGATTGTTTGAGCGCTTCAAGAATCGCCATTAAATCGCTTGGTGAGGCACCTACGTTATTGACCGACTTAACAATGTCGTCGAGATTAGCGCCTGGAGCGAATTTAAACATGGGGTTATTTTCTTCTTCGGTTTGCACATTGCTGCTCGGCACAACCACAGTGCGGCCACCGGCAAATTCGTTGGGCTGACTAACCGTCAAACTTTCTGCAACAGATACAGTGAGGCTGCCGTGTGTGACAGCCACCGGAGACACGCGAACATTTTTACCCACCACAATGGTGCCAGTGCGCGAGTTGATAATCACCTTGGCAACTTCTTCACCCATAGTGACCTGCAGGTTTTCCAGCATCGCAATAAAATCGACACGCTGCGCAGGATTTGCTGGTGAATTCACCATGATTGAAACGGCATCTATCGGGCGCGCAACATCTGGTCCTAATAAATTATTTACACTTTTTGCCAAAGCATTTGCAGTGGTGAAATCGGCGCGGTGCAAATTAAAAATAATCGGCTGGCCACCAGCGAAATTGGTTTCCACCATGCGCTCTACAATCGCACCGCTGGGAATGCGCCCGGCGCTGGGAATATTTACGGTGATTTTTGAACCATCACTACCTGATGCGCTTAACCCACCGACCACTAAATTGCCTTGGGCAATGGCGTAAACTTTTCCATCCAGACCTTTTAATGGAGTCATTAACAGGCTGCCGCCACGCAAACTTTTGGCGTTACTGATGGATGAAACAGTTACGTCAATAGTTTGACCCGGCTTAGCAAATGCGGGCAATTCTGCTTGAATCATTACCGCCGCAACGTTTTTCATTTGCATACGCATACCTTCGGGTACAGTAATGCCAAACTGTTTCAACATGCTATTGAAAGACTGAATCGTAAAAGGCGATTGGGTGGTTTGGTCGCCGGTGCCATCAAGGCCAACAATCAAACCGTAGCCGACTAATTGGTTAGAGCGCACACCCGCTACGCTGGCGATATCTTTAATGCGTTCGGCTTGCACAACTGAACTTGCCAGCAATGCAATCGCGATAATTAAAAAATAAATGCTACGCATAAAAGAACCTCGTTAAATCCAACTTCATTTTTTCTTGCGATCTGTAGATCACAAGTTTTGATAACACATTAGAGCGGCCACAAACTGCTATTAAAAAAGCGTGACAACCAACCCATAGATGAAGAATTTGCCAGCTCGCCTGTGCCGCTATAAGAAATTTTTGCATTGGCAAGACGGGTGGAAAGAATAGTGTTGTCCGGCGCTATATCATCCGGGCGAATCATGCCGCTGATACGAATAAATTCATCACCGCGATTCAAGGTAATCCATTTTTCACCGCGCACCATTAAATTTCCGTTGGGTAAAATTTCTGCCACTGTCACGGTGATGTTGCCTTGCAGGCTGTTGCTTTGATCCGCGTCGGCGCTGCCATCAAAGGTGCGATCCTGCTCCAGCGTTGTTGTTAATTCACGTCCTTTAAACGTTGGGTTCGCTCCCAACAGTGGCCCGGCATTAAAATCCACTGTGCTTTTTTTGCCTGTCGCTACGCCAGACGATTTTCTGGAAACAGTACGCTCACTCAAGGTAACGGTAATCACATCGCCAACAAAATGCGCTTTGCGGTCATCAAACAAATTCAGTCCGTAAGCATCCTGATACAAAGAGCCTTCTGTACGCTGCGGAATTGGCATAGTCGCAGCGATGGTAGGCGCATAACGAGGATCATCTGGCTCTGGTTTTTTGTTGGAAAAACAACCACTCAAATTGAGGCTGAGTAAAATTAAACTCAATACCGAAATCAGTGATGTTTTAGAGTTAAGAGTGCGCATAATAAAATCACTCAATTAAAGATTTTGGGTGATGTACTGCAGCATTTGGTCAGCTGTAGACACCACTTTGGAATTCATTTCGTAGGCGCGTTGAGTGGTGATCATATTCACCATTTCTTCTACGATATCGACGTTGGAGTTTTCTAACATCCCCTGCTGAATAACACCCAAGCCGTTTTCACCCGGAGTACCTTCTACCGGATTACCGCTTGCAACTGTTTCAACAAATAAGTTTCCGCCGATGGGTTGCAGACCCGAGTGATTAACAAAATCCACCAGTGTGATATCACCCAATTGTTGTGGGTCTACCTGACCTGGGGTATAAGCTTCAACTGTTCCGGTTTTTCCGATGGAAATTTTAGTGGTGCCTTCGGGAACGATAATCGCCGGCTCAATAAAAAAACCGTCGGCATTGACCAACTGCCCTTCACCATTTATTTGCAATTGCCCGTTACGGGTGTAAGCAAGCGTGCCATCGGGCATTAACACTTGCAGAAAGCCGTGACCGTCAATTGCCACATCCAATGATTGTTCGGTGACTTGCAAAGTACCTTGGGTAAATTCTTTTTGAGTGGCGACCACACGCACACCTGCACCCAACTGCAAACCCGATGGCAATTGAGTTTCTTGCGTTTGCTGAGCACCGGGTTGACGTTGGTTTTGATAGAGCAAATCTTCAAAAATTGCGCGATCACGCTTAAAACCAATGGTGCTGGTATTCGCCAAATTATTGGAGATAGTGGTTAACTGGCGATCTTGCGCCGACAAGCCGGTTTTACTGACATAGAGAGCGGCGTGCATGATGTTTTCCTCTGGTTTACGACTGGTGATAACTCAATCGTTAAAAATTTGATTGCTAATTTGTAGCGAATATCGACTAAGACATTTGTAATAACTGAGCAGAACTTGCCGAGTTTTCTTCAGCCGTTTTCATCACTTTCACTTGCATTTCGTATTGGCGTGCAAGGCTGAGAATTTGCGTGAATTCATCAATCGCATTGACGTTACTGCCTTCCAACATATTGCCGCGCACAACTACTTCAGCAGCGGGCAATGCGTTCAACCCATCGCGCTGACGAAACAAACCGTCATCACCTTTTTCCAAAGCTAATACATCAGGATTGACGAGCTTCAGGCGCCCTACTTCCACCATTGCTTCCGGGCCTTGCCCTTGGCCAACCATTGAAATAGTGCCGTCGGAGCCAACTTGAACGATGGTATTTTCAGGAATATTGATCGGGCCATTAGCACCCAATACTGGCAAGCCATTAGCGGTACGCAACATGCCGGTTTCGTCCGTCATAAAATTACCGGCGCGGGTATAAGCCTCTGTGCCATCGGGCGCTTGTACCGCAAAAAAACCATCACCTTGAATGGCAACATCTAAAGGACTGTCGGTGGCGATCATCGGCCCCGTAGCGAAATCTGCACGTGGTGATTCAGTCATCGCGTAGGCGCGAGTTGGCTGACCATCGCCGTAATAAACACCCATGCTGCGCGCCTGCTCAAAGTCAGCACGAAAGCCGGTGGTGCTTAAATTAGCGAGGTTATTGGCGCGATTGGCCTGTGCCAACATGTTGTGCTTGGCGCCGGTCATAGCGATAAAAAGCGCTTTGTCCACAATGATTCTCCAGAGTTACCTACGCGAATTCACATAACGAAAGTGAGCGTTGGTTTTTTGGCAGATTTGCCGTTATCTGGAGTTTTGCAAGAGCAGTGCCAATCTGAGAAATATCATTAAGACATTGAAATTAAAGGGAATAAAAGCAGAAGGCACTACCAACAAGCGGCAAGAGTCCGACCATGAAAGAGGAGAAAAATACGGAGGAAATTATGAAGCGGCAAAGAGCTTCCGCCCTTTGCCGCTTAGTCATTTATTCAGAAACTGAGCGCGAAAACTTATCTCAGGTTGAGAATAGTTTGCGTAGTCGCATTGGCGGTTTCGATGGTTTTTGCGTTCGCTTGATAGTTGCGCTGGGCAATAATCAAATTCACCAACTGCTCCGACAAATCCACGTTGGATTCTTCCACCGCACCAGCAGTGATATTACCTAACTGCGATGAGCCAGGCGCGCCAACAATCGCCTCACCAGACTCAAAGGTCTGCGCCCACATGGTATCGCCCGAGGGAGATAAACCATCCACACTGGCAAAGTTAGCTAATGCTACCTGCCCCAATACTTGCGCTTCACCGTTGGTAAAACGTGCAAACACAATACCTGTGTTGCTGATATCCAATCCCGCTAAACGACCAGTGGCATAACCGTTTTGATCCAACTCTTCTACCGCAAAGACACTGCCAAATTGAGTACTGCCCTCAAGATCAATCTGAAAGTTGGAGCTAGCAGGAGGCTCAGCAACGGGAATAGTTCCACCTTGCAGTACGTTCAGTGGCCCAAGTGCGCCTATTGGTTCGCCATCAGTACCTATCGGCGTCCAGTTGGAAATCAAAATTGCATCCGTCATGCTGCTATTAAGGCTGCCATCGGGATTGAAGTGCACATCAAACGATGCCATTGTCGGCTCAATATTTTGTGGCGACGGCAAGGTTGGATCTGGATCACCTACGTTTTGCCCATCGATTTGTACGTACATTTTCCAGTGGTTAGCTGATGTGGTTGGATCGGCCGGATCGTAAGCCTGCTTCACAAAATACTGACGCATTGAATGCACATTACCCAAACTGTCGTACACAGGTGTAGTGGTCGCGTGGTTAAAGGTATCTTGATCGTTAGGATCAAATGCATTGATTGGAACTGGAGTGAAGAACGTTGGATCACCAATCGCACCAAATAAAATCCCACCAGAAACCGGCGTGGTTGGCTGGCTGCTCGCAATTGAGTAGCCTTCTTGCATGGTGATAGTCACCTCTCCACCCACTTTAACTGCACTATTAACCAAGCTTGGATTGGCAACTGTATCTAATGCAGAGTAAACCCCTTGAGCACCGATGATGCCGACAGCATCACCTGCTGCTGCGAATGAAAATTCCAGATCACGGCCAGTTGCAGAAACCACTTCAAGATCGCCAGTCAACTCATTCACACTTGCAGTGATACCAAACAGAGTCGAGCTACTGAGCGCATTGATTTCATCAGCCAATTCAGTCATATCAGCAACAGTGGATGATGTCAGGGTTACACCATTGATCGTAAAAGTTCCCGTGTTATTGGTGAAAGGTATGGCAGGACTAGTTGCGGTTGCAGGAATTTCACGCAAAACAGTTGCAGTGGTACGTGCCGTTGCACTGATACCCGCCAATGAATTTAATTCCGATGCAGTTTCATCTGCACCCGCACCATATTTACTTATGTAAGTGATGGGTGCTGCATTATCTGGCCCTTGAATGACCAGAGTATGAGATGCGTAATCATTGGTCACTTCAGGCTCACCTACAGTGACATCAGTTGTGTTGTTGATATTGTTTATCGCAGTTGTTAACGCATTGCTTCCGCTAACAACAGAAATATCTAGCACCGAAGAAACACCGGATGACAAATCGCGCATTTTCAAACGACCATCAGTATCAACAAATGCTTGTACATTCAGTGGTACTGGGCTGCTAAAGTTTTGGTTGTTAATTTCATTCGCAACAGCGGTCAGGTTGTTATAAGTTCCAGCACTGATGGGAATATCAACAGTTTCTGGAGTAACATTTCCTGGCACCGTACGTGAAAGTTGTAACACAGTTGCAGCGGCAGGCACTGGGTCAACCACGATAGGCGATGCAGCAGAAGCCGTTGCTGAGACAACATCAACAGTTGACGTAGTCGCTTCTTTCAAGCCCAGCATCGCATTGCTAACACCGGTACCATTGGTGTCAAAACGCTGACCGGTTGACTCAAGCACTAATTCATTGGAATCCAAATTGTAGGAAGCATAAACGCCTGTAGTTTGGCGTGGATCTTGCGAACTTACATCAACACGTAAATCACCCAACACACCGGCGACATTACCTTCATCATCCGCAGCAAAACCTTGCAGCAATGCGCCGGAACCATTAACGATATTGCCGTTTTTATCTAAACCAAAAGCACCGGCGCGGGTATAAAGACGCTCACCATTTTTTTCGACGATAAAAAAACCTTCACCATTAACCGACAAGTCCAATTCGTTTTGAGTGAATTTCAAATTACCTTGGGTAAATTGCTGGCGAATATTTTGAATAACCACACCGCTACCTGCAGTGTTGGAACCGCCACCTAAAAGTGTGCTTGCATATACATCGCCAAACTCAGCGCGCGAACTTTTAAAACCAATCGTACTGGCGTTGGCAATATTATTTCCGGTTACTTGCAGATCAGTATTAGCTGCACGAATTCCGCTTAACGCTGTATTGAACGACATATCACACCTCGACCATATCGATTAATGGTTTGTATCAATTAAATTGTTTTACGTTCGCTGCATCGACGGCACCCAAGAGCGCCAAATTCAATGTCAGTTCGCCGTTATCGCCCACAGTTACGCTGTTTACGTTGAGACTCAACCAGGTATTCAGTGCTTCTGTTTTTCCATCCTGCATTGCAGTCACTTCAAAACGATATTTACCAGCACCGACGATTTCATCTTCGCTTGGCTCCCAATCAACCAACTCACCATTGACCTCAAATGCTTGGCCATCCCAACGGAAAACAGTTTCGCCACTAGGTACATCGCCGACTGGAATGGCCTGCACCAATGCACCGGATTCATCGTAAATATTGACCTTCATGTTGGAACCGGGCAGATCCAGATTCACGCTACCCGACACAATTCCACCGGTATTCAACATACTGGTATCGGTTTCCACTGTGACACTGCGACCAACTAGCGATGATGCTTGTAGCGCGTTGTTCGACATAAAACTGCTGAAGGTAGTATTCAAACGCTCAATACCTTCAACCGAACTGAATTGCGCCAGCTGTGCAACAAACTCACTGTTGTCCTGTGGGCTGAGTGGGTTTTGGTTATTCATTTGAGTGATCATCAACTCAAGGAATGCCGCCTGCCCCAATTCATTGGTATTTTTTTTGGTTTCAGTTTTATTCGCGATACTTAAATTATCGGTAACGCTACTGCTGGAAGTTGCGCTGGATACGGCCATGATCTAACTCCTTACTGACCCAAGGTCAGCACACGCTGAACCATTTGTTTGGCTGAATTCATCACTTCCACATTCATTTGGAATGAGCGCGATGCGGCAATCATGTTGGCCATTTCTTCTACCGGATTTACATTGGGGTAATACACGTAACCTTCTTCATCAGCCTTAGGATGAGTCGGCTCATAGCGGCGCTCCAAGGGAGCATCACTCTCGACAATCCCGAGCACTTGCACACCGGCAGCCGCATCCAATTCATTGTTGCTATAGGTGCCCTCCACTGCCGCTTCACGCATGGCATTTTGATGCATGGCAGCAAACACTGGCTGACGACTGCGATAAACCTCATTCACACTGGAGCTGGCCGATTGCGCATTGGCCAAATTGCTGGCGGTGGTGTTCAAGCGCAGACTTTGCGCATTCATTCCAGTGCCGGCGATATCAAAAATATTTCCAAGTGCCATGATTGAGTACCTACAAAATTCGATCAGAAACAGGGTTAGCAGTGCTGTCCAAACGGCTTATTCGCCACGAATCGCCGTGCGCAAACCAGTGAACTTGCTATTTAAAAACTGAAAGCTCGATTGAAACGCCAAGGCATTTTTCATGTATTCGGCATGTTCGATTTGATCTTCCACTGTGTTGCCATCAATCGATGGCTGTTGCGGCGTGCGATATAAAACATCGCCTTCATTAGTGCTAAAACCACTGCCATCAATATGACCGTTTTGAGTGGTCGCCAGATCAAAGCTGCTCGATGCCTGCATTTTCTGGTTCAAGGCTTGCTTAAAATCCAAATCTTTCGCTTTGAAATTCGGGGTATCGATATTAGCGAGGTTATTTGCCAGCACCGCCGCACGGTCAGAGCGAAAACGCAGTGCTGTTTCGTGAATCCCGAGCGCTTTTTCAAAAGAGATGGACATATGCGTGTGCCTTCTGGTGATGACTGGCGGCAACCAATGTGGTTATAGCCTTTTGTTACTTACAACAAAGCAAAACTTATGCCAAACACCAAAAACATACGTAAGACATTGTTTTTAAAGGATATAAAATCAGATAGAGAAGATATTTAAAAAGCGGCAATTGATAAAGCGGCAAAGCCTTTCCGCCCCAAAAGGCAAAACACAAAATGGCGGCAAGCAGCCAATAGGCGGGAAAAGTGACGCAGACACACAAAACAAAACCGGGCTCAAAAGGCCCGGTTTAGGATTAGCAAATATCAAAACAGAAGAACTAGATTGCCCTATAGAGAATTCCCGGCTCGCAGCGCACCATCTCAAACAGGTCTGCTGCGCCCGCCAAGCCTTCGGACGAACCCAAAAACAAAATACCTTGCGGCTTTAAGGAGGCATGGATCTTTTGCAGAATCTGCCGTTTTAAATCGGCATTGAAATAAATGAGCACATTGCGGCAGAAGACTATATCGAACTTACCTAATGCAGCGTAAGAATCCATCAAATTAAGCGAGCGAAAATCGATTCGCTCTTTAGCAAAGCTTTTCACACGCCAGATAGCAGGCGTTGGGTTATCAAAATAGCGCTCCAATCGCTCAGAGGATAAGCCCCGCATCACCGACAAGCGGTCGTACTCGCCTTTTTTGGCCTGATCCAACACGGTAGATGACAAATCTGTCGCTACGATTTGCACCTGCCGCGCCAAATTACCCATCGCCTGGCGCTTATATTCTTCAACCATCATGCTAATGGAGTAAGGCTCCTGACCCGACGAACAGGCTGCCGACCAGATGCGAATCGGGCCAAACATGCGATTGTTGCCAGCCATTAACTGAGGCAGCAGGATATTTTTCAGGTGGTCGTAGGGATAGTTGTCGCGAAACCAAAAAGTCTCGTTGGTGGTCATGGAATCGACCACTTGATCTTTTAATTTGCGGTTAAACCCCTGCTTGAGTACCCGCACCAGCTCGCCAAATGAGCCGATATTGTTCTCTTCCAGAATGCGACGGATGCGGTTAGTCACTAAATATTGCTTGTTATCGCCCAGCGAAATACCGCAGGCGTCTTCGAGAAACTGACGAAATTGATCAAACTCGGCTTGGTCTATGGTGTCCCGACCCAAGGGTTTGGCAAAAGGCGGCTCTTTATTAATCATATATTTCCAATGTAAAACCGCTGCCGCAGGCTGAATTGCCTAGGGCAGCTCTTAGTCACGCCTCGTCCGGTGGTAACAAACTCTCACCAGTGATCGCCAACACTCGATCATTCACCCGCTTAGCCAACTCATCCGGGTGGAATTTAGCGAGGAAATCATCCGCCCCCACCTTCTTCACCATCGCTTCATTAAATACACCGCTGAGCGATGTATGAAGAATGATGTGCAATTTTTTAAGCGCGGGATTATTGCGCACCTCAGCGGTAAAGGTATAACCATCCATTTCCGGCATTTCGATGTCGCAAATGATCATAATCAGTTCTGACAAGGGATCTTTACCCTCGTTAAGCAGATCCTGCAAATAGTTGAAGCCCTCCAGCCCATCTTTCTTAACGGTGGTTTTAATCCCCATGCCCTCTACCACACGCTGAATTTGCTTACGCGCAATGGTCGAGTCATCAATAATCAATACGTGCTTTTGCACCACACGGTCGGCGATACCATCTTCTATTACCCCTGCACTCACCTCTTCACGTGCAGGTGATACCTCGGCGAGGATTTTCTCCACATCGATAATTTCTACCAGCTGCCCATCAACCTGAGTAACGGCAGTGAGATAGTGCTCTTTACCAGCACCCTTTGGCGGCGGGTGAATATCACCCCAATTCATATTGACGATGCGCTCAACAGAGCGCACCAAAAAGCCTTGGGCAGTGCGATTGTATTCAGTGATGATGACGAAGCAGCTTTCTATGTCTGGCAGCTCACGGCGCCCTATGGCAAGGTTCATATCCATAATCGGCAAGGTGCCACCGCGGATATGGGCAACACCACGTACCACCGAGCTGCGGCCGGGAATGGCATTTAACTGCGGGCATTGCAGCACTTCTTTAACCTTGAAGACATTAATGCCATACAGCTGCTGACCACCCAGCCGAAACAGTAGTAGCTCCAAACGGTTTTGCCCAACCAGCTGAGTGCGCTGATTGACACTATCCATTACTCCCGCCATCAGTAACCTCTTTTATTCTCAGATATTGATCCAACCTACCGGCAAATTAGCGTCGGACTGCGGCACAGTATTTGCTTTGATGCTTAGTAAACCAGCTTAGCGGCAAAAAAGTGTCAGACTTTAGTCGTTATGTTCTTAAGCAGACACTCAGTTCTTACCCTTGAGGATAGGACAAAATATGGAACTTCCTAGTTTTTACAAAACATTCTTATGGAATATTTTGCGCCACGAGAAAAGCAGTAAAAAGATGCTGAAAAAGCCGTCAACCTTGCCAATCGCAGGGTTGTGCATACTGCTATCCAGCCTAAGCTCATCGGTTTTGGCACAAATCTATCCATTGCAGCAATTGAAACTCGATATCGCCAGTTTTTTGGCGGCTGATTACAAGCAATCTACCCATGAACGCATCGATATCAGTGTCAGCAATTTGGATAACCGCCTGCGCCTTGCTAGTTGCTCGCAGCCGGTCGAATTTATCAATCAGGATCAAAGCGGTTTTGGCGGCAACATCAGTGTGAAAGCCCAGTGTGATGGCGGCAAAACCTGGTCGGTGCATGTACCAGCGCAAGTCACCATTTATCGTGAAATTGCCATTGCCGGGCGCGATATAGCTCGCGGAGAAATAATCAGCCAAGCCCACATTACCAGCAATACGGTCAATGTCAGCAGCATTCGGCAGGCATTTTTACCCGATGCAGAGGCGATTATCGGCAAAGAAGCCAAACGCAACATCGGTAAAGGCGAACCCTTTAGAACCGCCGTTTTAGATGCACCTACCGCTGTAAAGCGCGGCGAACTTGTGACACTAGAATCTCTGGCGGGCAGCATCAAGGTCAGCAGTATGGGAACAGCTATGGCGGATGGACGTATCGGCCAGAAAATACGCGTACGCAACAATTCATCAGAGCGCGTCATCAGCGGTGTGGTGGTCAGCCAGGGCCTAGTGCAAACACTTTAAATGAAGAGCGCAAACGCTCTGATGTGAAAAGTGCAAACGCTTTGATTTATAAGAAGAATCCGCTTCCGGGTTCATGAAAGATATTTTAAATATTTGCTAAAGTTAGGCGACAACTGGCCGATAGCCTGCCAGAGACTCCCAAAATTGCACTCACCATTATGGGAGTCATCACTGTCACGACATAGCAACCGCGGCATTTTTGACGTTAATCGCCCAAGAGCCATTCGCTCACAGGCATACAGGGGAACAACATGATTTTAAATACCAACAACACGCTGGACTCGGTAAGTACCAAGGGTACTCGCAGCAAACCTGCAGCGCCGAATACACCCGAAACCAAAACACCAGAAGCAGCTCCAGCGAGCAAAGCTGCTGGCGACCAAGTGGTTTTGAGCCAAGAAGCGCAAAATCTTGGACGCCTGCAAGCCAAGATCGAGAGCTCACCTGATGTCGATATGGACAAGGTGGCGGAAATCAGACGCGCCATCGCAGAAGGTCGCTTTGAGATCAATCCTGAGCGTATTGCTGAAAATATGCTCAACCAAGACGAATTACTGGGCTAACAACTAACCGGCGGATTAACAGCCCTCCCCTGTGCTGGTAATCCGCTAGTGTTTTGCTTTTACAATTTGCCTTTGCACCAGCTGATTGACTATCGGCTCATTTAACTACCAGCATATTTAACTAAAAGTTATCGAAGTAGAAGTTTTACCTAATCGAAGAGGTTGCTATGTCTCTCAACATCACATTACTGCGTGACATGATCGCGCAGGACTCCGCCGCTCTTGCTCAACTCAAACAATTGCTCGCACATGAACGCGAACAATTGGAACAGCGCAAACAAGATGAACTCCCGCGCATCGTTGAGCAAAAAGCGATTTTGCTTGATCAACTCAACCATAACGCGAAACAGCGCCAACAAATTCTCACCACCCTAAATTTGCCTGCAAATGCCGATGGCTGGGATCAGTTTTTACAGCGCAATGCCACCACTCAACCGCTGGTGAACGATTGGAAATTAGTGGTCAGTGAATTTGAAGACTGCCAAAAGATGAACGACATCAACGGCAAGATGATCGCACGCTCACAACAAACCCTGAACCATTTGCTTGGTTTACTGCGCGGCAAAGTCGCGGCACCATCGCTCTACACCGCACAAGGCACAAAAACCCAACATACCTCGACCTATACCGTCGCTAAAGCCTGATACAAGGCGATTAAAAAAGGCCAGCAAACATGCTGGCCTTTTCGTTTGGTGAAAGCAAAGCGCTCAACTCTATTTAAAGGTATTACACGCCTCCACCTTCCCTTGCTCGAAACCCCGCTTGAACCAAGCAACTCGCTGCTTTGAACTGCCGTGAGTAAAGCTTTCCGGGCGCACTACACCACCAGCTTGTTGTTGCAGTTTGTCATCGCCAATTGCAGAAGCTGCATTTAGCGCTTCTTCTATATCGCCCTCCTCCAGCATTTGACGGTCGCTATCCGCGTAATAGCCCCAAATCCCGGCGTAGCAGTCAGCTTGTAGCTCAAGCTTGACTGAAAGTTGATTGGCTTGTTCCTTTGAAACCTGCTGCTGGGCCTGACTCACTTTTGCCGAAGTTCCCAGCAAGGTTTGTACGTGGTGCCCAACTTCGTGTGCAATCACATAGGCTTGCGCAAAATCACCCGGCGCGCCCAACTTGTTTTTCATATCCTCATAAAAAGCCAAATCGATGTAGAGCTTGTGGTCCCCCGGGCAATAGAACGGCCCCATCGCAGACTGTGCATAGCCGCAAGCGGAGTTCACCGCATTGCGAAACAGCACTAATTTGGGCTCCTCGTAAGTCAGGCCAAGCTTTTTAAATTCAAGATGCCAAGTGGATTCGGTGTCAGCCAAGACTACCGAGACAAAATCGGCGAGCTCCTGGTCTTTTGGAGATAACTCTTGTGAACTGGTTGCAACAGAACCGGATGGCGCAGTCAATTGCAGCAGATCTATTCCCATAAACTTGGCGCCAAAATATACAATTACCCCAATAATCAGTAACGTTCGGCCGGTTTTTGTTTGGAGTAGGAAGGGCAAAATTCGCCCAACAGCAGATGCTCCACCCATCGCCATAGAAGGCGGACTGGCGCTGCGCATATCTTCGATGTTGTCACTGCGACGACCTTGTTTCCAACGCATGATAATTCCCTCGTATTTGATCGCGACTTAAAGACTTGTCATCAAACTCTGTTGTTTGACGTGGTTAAATTAATTCAAAGCAGGATACTATAGGCGCATAAACAAATAACGTCAGCCAATCATCTATTTAAAGAAGTAAACAGGAGTTTTTATGCCTACAAGCCCTCTGGCCGGCCAACTTTTACCCGCCGATTTACTGGTAGATCTTCCCAAGCTCATCGATGCGTATTACAACAATAAACCAGATGTCAGTATTGCAGAGCAGCGTGTCAGCTTTGGCACATCAGGTCATCGCGGCTCATCATTCAATACCAGCTTCAATGAAAACCATGTACTTGCGATTAGCCAAGCCATTTGCGATTACCGCCAACATGCAGGTATTACCGGCCCGCTTTACATGGGGATTGATACCCACGCGCTGTCTGAGCCAGCGCAAATCAGTGCCGTTGAAGTACTTGCTGCTAACGGCGTTGAAATTATGCTCGCCCAAAACGGCGAATACACTCCAACCCCAGCCATCTCCCATGCAATCCTAACTTATAACCGCGGCCGCACTACCGGCTTGGCCGATGGCATTGTGATCACCCCATCGCACAACCCGCCCGACAATGGCGGATTTAAGTACAACCCACCCAATGGTGGCCCTGCTGACAGTGACATCACTAATTGGATGCAAGCGCGCGCAAATGAATTACTGGAAAATAATCTGCGCGACGTGAAGCGTATGGATTATCAACAGGCATTGAAAGCGAGCAACACATATCAGCATAACTACATCGAACACTATGTAAAAGATCTGATCAACGTCATTGATATGGATGCGATTCGCAATGCAAACATTCTTATGGGCGCTGATCCGCTGGGCGGTGCTGGCGTCAGCTACTGGAGTGCAATCGCCGATTACTACAATTTAAATTTAAAAGTACTCAACACTGCCGTCGATAAAACATTTTCATTTATGACCGCTGACTGGGATGGAAAAATCCGCATGGACCCATCCTCTGCTTACACAATGCAAGGCATGGTGGAGCGACGCAATCAGTTTGATGTCGCTTTTGCGTGTGACGCAGACCATGACCGTCACGGCATTGTTGCGCCAAGCTGCGGCTTGTTGCCACCGAATCATTATCTTGCAGTAGCAATTGAATATTTATTTCAAAATCGCCCGCAATGGAACGCCAACACTGCTATCGGCAAAACCGTAGTGAGCAGTGCAATGATCGATAAGGTTGCGCAAAAAATCGGCCGCCGCCTGTACGAAGTTCCCGTCGGTTTTAAATGGTTTGCCCCGGGGTTATTTGATGGCTCACTCGGCTTTGGCGGTGAAGAAAGTGCTGGCGCCTCTTTCTTGCGCATTGATGGAAGTGTTTGGACAACCGACAAAGACGGCATAATCCCATCGCTACTTGCAGCTGAAATTAAAGCCAAAACCGGACGCGACCCAGGTGAATGCTACAAAATATTGGCTGATGAATTTGGTCACGCAGCAGAAGCACGTGTAGAAGCGCCAGCAAATAGCGTACAGAAAAAAGCGTTCGCCAAACTCACACCAGAACAAATCACATCAACCGAACTAGCAGGGGATAAAATTGAAACCATCCTCACGCAGGCACCAGGCAACAATGCTGGCTTTGGTGGAATTAAGGTGATGACACAAAACGGCTGGTTTGCAGCGCGCCCATCAGGCACAGAAGAGATTTACAAAATTTACGCTGAAAGCTTTAAAGGAAGCGAGCACTTGCAAGAGGTTATTGCTGAAGCTCAAACCATTGTTGACAAAGCTATTTCCTAATCTCAGTTTTATTTGATAGCAAATTAAAAATGCCCGACTAGATCGGGCATTTTTAATTTAGAGTTTTTAACTAAGGGTTGGCAAAGGAATCCAATCAACCTCACCTGGCACCATGGTAAAGCCGCCATTCGCCCAGCGTTCTCCGGCAGCACGAACTTTTTCTCGCGAAGACGCCACAAAGTTCCACAGAATAAATCGATCACCCGCCAGCGGTTCTCCGCCTAACAATAAAATGCGCGCACCACTCACAGTTTCGATAACATCTCCTTCATCCAATACTGCCATATGAAATTCCGGCACCATCTCGCCATTTACTGTCACGTTGCCGAAGGCAACATAGATTGCTAATTCCTGCTGAGGAAAATCAGGCGTGTACTGAGCATCTGCACCCAGTGAAATATCAATATAAGTAGTAACACTCGGTGTTTTAACAGGCGACTCAACGTCGAATGCCTTTCCAATTAATACATGTGCGCTTAGGGTCGGCAAATGAATTGAGGGAATTTGATCCGCAGAATAATGTGCAAAAGAAGGTTCACAATCTTCGACATCAGTTGGTAAAGCTAGCCAGGTTTGAATGCCTTCAACTACTTCATTTTTTTGGCGAATATCTGCAGGTAAGCGTTCGGAATGAACAATCCCATTACCTGCTGTCATTAAATTAATCGCGCCCGGCTCAATACGCTGTGTAGTGCCTAAGCTGTCTTTATGAACCATCGCCCCGGTAAACAAATAAGTCACCGTTGCTAACCCGATATGAGGATGCTGGCGAACATCACCCACCGTTGTACCTGCCTCAAAATGCGCAGGCCCCATATGATCCACAAAAATAAAGGGGCCAACGCGTTGCTGCACACGGGAAGGTAGCAATCGCTTAACAGTGAAACCTATATCCTGAACACGAGGAGAAATTAATAAAGGCATAGTATCGTCCCCCGAAAATTTGCGATAACCAATCAAAGTATTTCAAATACAGGTATCTCTTTGTAGACAATAAAAGTAGCCCTAAGCTCCGCAAAAAACTCATATATAACAAGTTAAAATCTACAAAAACAATCTTCAATGAGCGATACCACACATAGCTATATCAATTAAAGGTGATGGTGCGTATTGATATTAATAGTCGCATGAGACAACAATTTATGGATCGGGCATTTTTCAACAATAGCGAGTAGCTGCTGTTTTTGTTCCTCACTTAAACTGCCTACAAATTGAATATTCATAGACAGATTATATTCACCCTGTTTTTCTTTACTTGAATCCCGCCCCACATCAACATTGATACTATCCAAGGGAATGCCGCGACGCTTGGCAAACATAGTTAATGTGATAGCTGTGCAAGCAGCCAATGACGAATCCAGTAAACCATGCGGATCTGGTGCAGAATTTTCACCACCAAGCGCTGTGTCAACGTCAGAAAATATTTCATGTGCATCAACACTAATACGTTGACGATACGTACCGGCTGTATCTTTTTGCAATCGAATCATTACTCCGCCCTTTAATGAAAGCTACAAGTTTAAGGCTTTA
This sequence comes from Cellvibrio chitinivorans, assembly GCF_035117775.1. NCBI lineage: Bacteria > Pseudomonadati > Pseudomonadota > Gammaproteobacteria > Cellvibrionales > Cellvibrionaceae > Cellvibrio > Cellvibrio chitinivorans. The sequence goes on along the minus strand of NZ_JAYKKN010000002.1, from coordinate 335,251 downwards.
GCCAATGCATTAGGATCATAACCTCGCATCACTTCTCCGCGAATGACAATCAGCGGAATTCCACTCCCTCTAAGCTGATCATATTGCGACTTTCCTTCTGCTGATTTCTCAATATCATATTCAACATAAGCGATATTGTGCTGCTTGAAAAAATCGCGTGTCTTTTTACAATACCCACACCACTCAGTTGCATAAAGCACTACTCCTTCGGGATATTGTGCAGAAAAATCAGGTGGTGGACTAAACTCATCACGCAGGCTATTCCAGTTAAGAAAAACTCCTAGCGCAACCGCAACAAATAAAAATTTTTTCATGTTTTACATCCTGCAATTCAGAGGTAAATCCTTAAGTTCAAGATCAGTACGATTTTCACCTACTGCCTGCATTCCTTGCGGTACTGCTGCTTTGCCACAAATCCAGGAAATAGGGCTTTCTGGCGAGCCAGTAACCATAATTGGTTGAATACTCAGGGTTTTATTTTTGATATTTGCATGCGCTTTATTACCAAAGTGGATATGAAAAGCGCCCTGCTTTAAATCGATACGATCCACATAGTTACCCAGTAATTTATCCGCTGCAGGAATTCCTGCCTCGTTATTGTCCTGTAAAAATGTTTGCGTACTTTGATGATAAAAAGTCACCAGCTTTTTATAGTTATCAACCAACTCCATCGATTCAACAACTTGTCGACGAGCGATTGTCGGATCAGGAGACGGCATTGCGATTAATGCCAGAACAGCGATAATCGCAATCACAACCATCATCTCAATAAGAGTAAAACCTGTCGTTTTTTTCACATACTTTCCTATATTTTACCGGGTGTATTAACGAATAAATTTCGCCACATACCAACAACTTGCCTGTGTTTCATAACCTTGCTGCTTCGCCCATTTTAGCCCGGTGCGAACTAATTTTTCAGCGAATCCCATACCGCGAAATTCAGGAGGCACATAGGTGCTGGTGAAATCGATAGACTCTTTTCCGTTTTGATTAAAAACGCGATAAGCCAATACTGCTTCACCACCCTCATGGAAAATCACAAAACGCTGCTCATTAGATAGATGCTGTACTTCAGCCATAACAGCTCCTTTAAGAATAAAGACTGGAAAATTTTCTTTATTGTAGAGTAACAGCCGGATCATCAGGCAAAAAAAATCCCTCACGGCCTGCGCACATGAGGGATTGCGATAAATATATGAAGGAAGATTAAACCTTGGTTCCCCACAAGTCATATTCATCCGAGTGTTCGATCAATACATCGACCACATCACCCGGTTTTACATTTTCTTCACCGTTGAGATAAACGCAGCCATCGATTTCAGGAGCATCCGCGAAACAGCGGCCGATTGCGCCTTCTTCATCTACTTCATCGATAAGCACCTGCAAGGTCTGCCCTACTTTCAACTTCAAGCGCTCAGTAGAGATGCGTTGCTGCAGCTGCATAAAGCGGTCGTAGCGCTCCTGCTTAATGTCATCCGGTACATGATCGGGTAGATCATTTGCTTTGGCGCCCTCTACCGGCGAGTACTGGAAACAGCCGACACGATCCAATTGCGCTTCTTCGAGGAAGTTCAGCAGTTCCTGGAAGTCTTCTTCAGTCTCACCAGGGAAACCGACAATAAAGGTCGAGCGAATAGTCAGATTTGGCACCTGCTCGCGCCAACTTTTGATTCGCTCCAAGGTTTTTTCAACCTGACCAGGGCGACGCATTTTGCGCAGCAAAGTCGGGCTAGCGTGCTGGAATGGGATATCCAAATATGGCAGCACCTTACCGGCAGCCATCAGCGGCATGATGTTATCTACATGCAAGTATGGGTATACATAGTGCAAACGCACCCATACACCCAATTCACCAAGCGCTGCGGCTAATTGATACATATCGGTCTTGAGCGGGCGGCCATCCCAAAAATCGGTGCGATGCTTGATATCAACACCGTAAGCCGAAGTATCTTGTGAAATCACCAGCAGCTCTTTTACACCGGCTTTCACCAAACGCTCGGCTTCGCCCATCACCTGCCCAATGGGGCGGCTAACCAACTTGCCGCGCATATCGGGGATGATGCAGAAACTACAGGAGTGATTACAGCCTTCGGATATTTTCAAGTACGCATAATGGCGCGGAGTCAGCTTAACGCCTTGTGGTGGTACCAAATCGGTGAACGGATTGTGTACCGGGCTGGGCGGCAAATGCTCATGCACCTGCGACAGCACTTCTTCATACGCATGAGCTCCAGTCACACCCAACACATTGGGGTGGATTTGGATAATTTCGTCTTTTTTAGCGCCAAGACAGCCAGTAACCAAAACCTTGCCGTTCTCAGCCAGAGCTTCTCCAATGGCGCCTAAAGATTCTTGAACAGCGCTATCGATAAAACCGCAGGTGTTAACAATCACCATATCGGCATCATCGTAAGTGGGCACAATGTTGTAGCCTTCCATTCGCAACTGGGTAAGGATTCGCTCTGAATCCACCAGATTTTTAGGGCATCCGAGCGACACAAAACCTATGGTATTACCTTTACTAGCAACGCCAAGCGATTGATTAGCAAGGGTTTTGGCTGGTGTATCCAGCGTGGTGGTCTGTGATGGGTCGAAGGTATTAACAGTCATAAAATCTCTGCGGGGGATGTGCCGGGAAAAAGTCGGCGGATTGTACCTGATGCGCGTAAAACTTCCATCCAAATTTGGATAAAAAACAACCAAATCAATAATCTATTCACGTGGAATTGTCATCTATAGCATCCCTGCTGTAGCGACTTTTGGACTTTTACACCTTATAGCTGGATAGCTGTTTTTGTATTTCCTCTGCCAAACGACTCACAAGCTCTGCCGACTGCAAAGTTTCCTGAACTCTTTGATGATTTTGCTCACTATTGCTATTGATACGCATAATGTTGCTGCTTATATCTTCGGCGACAGTGCTTTGTTCTCTAACAGATACCGAGATTTCGTAGTTGAGACTACTTAGATCAGAAACTGCCGATAGCACTTGTTGAATCGATTTACCTGAGTCATCCGCAGCAGTCACATTTTTATGAACCTGCCCTTCGGCCAGACGCATACGCTCAGAAGCTTGCAGTGAATTGCCTTGAAAACGCTTCACCATTTTATCCACCTCTTCGGTAGATGCCTGAGTGCGGCTTGCCAATGAACGAACCTCATCAGCAACTACAGCAAATCCGCGCCCTTGTTCGCCCGCACGTGCGGCCTCAATGGCAGCATTTAATGCGAGCAAATTAGTTTGCTCCGCAATTGAACGAATAACATTTAATACCGCGCCAATTTCATTGGACGCACCAGCCAAAGCTTCAATACCTTGCGCTGCCTGTTCGATATTCGAAGCCAATACTTGCGTAGAATTAATTGTCTCCCGCAGGTTGTTATAACCCTGATCGGATTCACTTTTGGCTTGATCTGCCATATGCGCAACACTGTCGGCATGATTCGCCACCTGCTGTGCGGAGGTGCTCATTTCATATATCGCACTGGCGATGCTATTGATGTCCTGATTTTGGGCAACTGCCGATTCACTCGACTGTGTTGCAATATGTTTCAAGTCCTTTGCTGAAGTAAATAATTGTCGAGTTGATTGAGAAACCGAATTAATTGTGCTCTGCAAACGATTCATCAATCCATCAAAGCCATTGGCCAAATCAGCCAACTCATCTTTACCACGTGAGTTAAAACGCAGTGTTAAATCACCCTCACCATTCACGATGTCATTCAATCGCTCTGTTGTTTTGTGCAAAGGTTTGGCAACCACAATTTGTATCAATTGATAGACAATAAACATCACAACCAAACCACCCAGCAAAATAATGACCGCTGCTTTTAACAAAGCCGATGTAACTATCCCGTCAATTTCCTCATTGGAATAAGCCGTAATGATTTCATACTGCCAAGGTCCGAATACTTTTTTATCAAGAGTCCAGCCCGATGCATCTTCCGTTAAAATGGCAGTCACTTCCTCGGAGGTTACACCATCAGAATGAACACGAATCACGCCCGTATTGTCTCTAATCGCGACGAAGCCTTTTTCCAAAACCCGACTTTTTTGCACAGCAGAAAATAATACCTGTAGATCTGCTTTATAGCCTACATACCAAATTCCAATGGTATTTGAATTTGCATCTTTGATAGGTTCATAACCCGTCAAATAAGGGTTTCCTAAAATATCGACCAATCCATAAAATGGTTTCCCTTGTTGAATTGATTTTATCGCTGCCCCCTGCGGAGCGAGCACGGTGCCAATCGCCCTGCCCGTTGGCGTCATTACATTGGTTGAAATGCGCACATAATCTTCGCCGTCACGGGAAAATATTGTTGCAGTTCCATCCATTACGGATGTTAACTTGTCGACTAACTGAAATTGATTCGCTATTGCGGTCTCACCTAAGAATAAATCGGGCACTTCTCGTTCATTAACACGAACTCTTTCGCCTTGAGTCGGCTCACCTAACGCACTTCCATAATCTCGCAAGAGAGTCATGCTGTTTTTTACCCGCTCAGCCATAATTACATCAATCACACCCAATAGCCGCAGCGACTCCTGACTGATCAATTCGCTTTCTTCAGCCGCTTGCGCGCGAACATTACGACTCTCAATAAGATAAAACATCAATATCGTCAGCAATAAACCGCTAAAAACAATTGCGCCCAATGCCAACATAAATTTTTTAGTAATTGACATGTATATGCCCTCTTTAAGCTCTTTTAACAATCATTTAGCGATGCTAAATCCATTACGGGAAAATCAAAGTTTTTGATTGAGCTGCTCTGCAATACTAAATAGTGCGTTTCTAACATTTTCTCTAGGCGTGCCTATATTCATTCGCATAAAACCGCTACCGCCATCGCCAAATACCGCCCCAGGGTTTAGCCCAAGCTTACATTGCTTGATAAAAAACTCTTTTAATGCAATATCACTCATGCCAAGACCACGACAATCCAACCACAACAAATAGGTCGCTTCAGGTTTTACCATTTTTATTTTTGGTATATTTTTCTCAATAAAATCTGCTACAAAATCCCGTGTTTTTTCCAGATAACTCATCAACGCGTCTAACCATTTATCTCCACCGCGATATGCGGCCTCAAAGGCCACGATACTGAAAGGATTGTAATTTCCCACATGTAATCGCTCGAATGTTTGCTTCATCGCTCTGCGCTGCACAGCATCTGGAATTACTAGTGCCGACAACCCTAAGCCGGGAATATTAAATGTTTTATTGGGAGCGATTGTGGTGATGATTTTGTCACCAGGCTGCGCAAGGCGGCCGAGTATGTTATGAGTTACCCCCGAGTAAACCAGATCACAATGGATATCATCGGACAGGATGGTTAAGTCATATCGGCGGGCAATTTCCAAAACCTGCTCCAATTCTTCTTTCGACCAAACTCTTCCTACAGGATTGTGGGGCGTACACAAGAGTAACAAGCGCGCATTTTGTTTCGCGCAGGACTCCAAATGTTCGAAATCAATTTCATAACGACCATTAATCTCTCGCAGAGGATTATTAATCAGCTTTCGATGATTCGTTTCTACTGCTGAAAAAAAAGGGAAATAAACTGGCGACTGCACAATCACACCTTCGCCCTCTTGTGTGAATGCTTGTACCGCCGCAAAGAGCGAAGGCACAATGCCGGGCGCCATTAAAATCCATTCCGGTTCGATTACCCAATTATGGCGACGTACAAACCAATCGATAATGGATTGATAAAGACTTTCGGGATAAATTGTATAGCCAAAGACAGGGTGATCTAGCCGCGTCTGTAGCGCTTGTGTTACACATTCAGGAACTGCAAAGTCCATATCAGCAACCCAAAGTGGGCTGACATCACTGGTGCCAAAGTATTGCTGGCGACCATCAAATTTGACTGATTGCGTAGCCTCGCGATTAATATATTTATCAAAATCGAACGTCATCATTTCTCTCTATATCTAATTTTTCTGCGTACTCAACATTAAAAAAGCCGCACTAATGCGGCTTCCAAACAGGTAAAAATACTACTTCACCTATTACCAGTACTTAATTAACTCAAACTCATCCGCTGAGTAAAGCTTAGTCTAAGTCTGCAAAGGTTAAAGCTTTAGATAGAAAGTACAGCTGAATGCTCCATTCAAACACCTCCCATTCATATGTAAATGGAATAACAATAAGGTATTACTACTTAATTCGTTCCCAAACTGTTACTTCTGAAAGGGTATGCTGGAATTTTCGTTTGGTTTCGCGAATCACAAATGGCACCTCTTTGGGTGAACTCAACAGCCGAAAGTGCGCTTTTAGGTGCTCCTGAAGTCCATCCAGAGTAGTGAAGCTTTCGCCATCTTTTTTGAAACCGCCGACCCAATCTTCACGTGGTGTATGTTCGGCCAGCCATGTATAGGGCGATGCCAACATCAGCAGCCCTCCTATATTCAATCGCTCATGAATAACGCTAAGAAATTTCGCAGGATTGTAGAGGCGATCAATTAGATTAGCTGCGAGGATAAAATCATAACCACTAAAAACCGATTTCAAATTACAGGCGTCACCTTGGGAGAACTCGACTTTGTGCTTGAACTCCGCCAACCCCAAATCAGTTAATGAGCGGGATTTATAGGACACCAACTCACCTTCATCTGCCAAGGTATAACGCAGAGTTTCACCCGCTGCTAACTGAACGCCCAAGTTAATAAAGCGCGCTGAAAAATCGATTCCTGTTACCTGATCAAAATATTTCGCTAATTCAAATGTTGCGCGGCCAGTTGCACAGCCCAAATCCAACGCTTTGCGTTTGGGCTTATCAACCATGTGTGCAAAAGCAAGATTAACTAATGCTTTGGAAAAATTCGGCACGCCGAAATATTCATCACCGTAGTGGAATTCAGCATATTCCGATACCAGTTTATCCGTTTCATAATGAGAGCTAGGCACAGGTTTTATATCTCCGGAAATAACATAACGGAATCCCGCATGTTGAAAAAAATGGCGACGAAATGCATATCGAGAAGAACGCAAACTTTCATTGCCGCAGGAAATCCATGATCCGCCTTTAATCAGGTTGTGGCGCTCATCAAATGTCGGTGTTGTAAAGTCATCATAGATATCGTGAACCTCAAAACCTTCAAAAGGATAAATGGGTGTTTCCGTCCACTGCCAAACGTTTCCCACCACATCAAAAAACTCTCCTTGCGCAAAATAATTAACCGGGCAAGAAGATGCGCCGTGATCCAAGTGGATATTTGCTGCTGCAGCACTTTCATCTACTTCATGCTGATTGGCTTCATCATACAAACGATACCACTCGTCTTCAGTAGGCAAGCGTACCGCTAAACAAGTTTCCGATTTTTTCCAATTACAAAACGCTTTTGCTTCATGGTAGTTCACCTCAGCTGGCCAATCCCACGGCATAGGAACTTCCTCTGTCATCAAGCGCAGATACCAGCCTTTGGTTTTTTTAACCCAAAATGTTGGGTGCTGCGCTTTGGTAAAAGCCAGCCAGCCTTTACCCTCTTCTTCCCAATTGTGCAGATTACGATAACCTCCCGCCTCTACAAACTGTAGAAATTCATGATTGCTCACAAGATATTTCGCTGCCTCAAAAGCCGGAACATCGGATTCATGAACACCGTATTCATTATCCCAGCCATAAAAAGAATCAGTTTTATCTTTCGCTAATTGCACTTTTCCTTCAGCTACTTTTATCAAGCTATTTTGTGGTGCCGCACCTGTAATAGTATTGGGCCTCCAAGCGGACGAGCTTTTAACGTAATCCAGTTTATGCTGACGAATTAAAACCGATGATGTCTCCAAATGAATTCGCTCATGTTCGATTCCCATGATGATCGCCCACCAAGGGTTATTCCAATCAATCGGCATTTTTAACGGCGCGTTATCAATGATATCCAATACCAGAGTGCGCACCTGATCGCGATAAGCTTTCACTTCGGCAGGTGTAGGCCATTTGTAGTTGGCATCATTAAGATCATCCCAACTCATTTCATCTACACCTACAGCAAACATGGATTCAAAGCGATGATTCAATCGCTCGTTTATCAGCCGTGCAAGTAAAAGCTTGTTAACAAAAAAAGTGGCTGTATGTCCGTAATAAAAAATCAACGGATGGCGCAAACTAATTGGCTTGATGTAAAACGCTTCATCACTAGCGAGGCACTCAAAAAGTGATTCGTAAGTATCAAAGGTATCAATGAAGTAATTACGCAATGTTTTGCGCATGCTCGCAGTATTCTGGTTGCGTAAATCTGGCGTGCGAGAAAAAAGAGGTGACCGCGTCAATAAAGAAGAATGTTGCTGCACTTCATCTAATACACCGATTGCGTCGGATTTATGCAGCATGGAAGATCCCGAATGCATCATTAGCTCCTTATAGCGATGAATTAATCTGACAGTACAGCTTATGTTGCCTCACTGTCAGTTAGTGTCAGCACAGAAAATAGAAATTACACCCGGCCGACATAATCTTTGGCGAATTGCCAAGCCACACGACCAGAACGAGCACCGCGGGTTCTGTGCCATAACAAAGCAGCAGCTTCCACCTGATCATCCCATTTTCCGCCCAGATGAGTGACCCAATAATTCGCCGCAGCAAGATAATCATCCTGGCTAAACGGATAAAAACTCAGCCATAATCCGAAACGTTCAGACAAAGAAACCTTCTCTTCTATTGCATCGTTCGGACGAACTTCACCATCCTCATAACTTACATCGAGATTATCCCGCATCTTCTGCGGCAATAAATGGCGACGATTACTGGTGGAATAGAACAACATATTAGCCGTCGGCGCAGAAATCGAACCATCCAGTACCGACTTCAATGCTTTGTAAGTGATTTCACCTTCTTCAAAGGAAAGATCATCACAAAAGATGATGAATTTTTCGGGGCGCTCGCCAATCAAATCGACAATATCAGCCAGATGTAACAAATCGGTTTTATCGACCTCAATGATTTTCAAACCATCCTGTGCAAATGCAGTCCACACTGCCTTCACTAAAGTCGATTTACCCGTACCCCGCGCACCGGTTAACAACACATTGTTCGCATTTTTTCCCTGAACAAATTGCTGCGTATTACGCAGGATTGACGCCTTTTGCGATTCGATATTTTTCAGCGCATCAAGTTCAACATAATGCGGGTGCTTAACCGCCTGTAAATATCCCACACCGTTGGCTTTTACACGCCAACGAAAGGCCTGCGCAGTCCAATCAGGTACAGGCAATGCAGGAGGCAAAATAGCTTCAACACGATTAACCAGTTGTTCAAGTCGATCAATAAATTGCTCAAAATCAGACACGTATAAGTTCCTGCGGTTATTAAAAGGAAGTAAGCATATGGCTGCAAACAACTAATAATTGATACTGGCCAAGAAAACAGACTGGGCTATATTGTAAGAAGTTTTATTTTCATACAAGTTAAGGCCAACTATGTTTACCAAGCAAGAATTTGAGATTATCAGCCAAACATTGGCACAAAAGCGCAGCTGGATCACCAAGCAAATCGATAGCGCTAATACAAGCACTAAACCAGAGTTAGAACAAAGCCTACAGAGCATCGATACAGTTTTACAAAAAATTACTCTACAGCTGAATGCAGTGAAAGGCGATAAAAATACCGTTAATCATTACATCTCTGAAAAAACCATATCACCTATCCGCCAAGCTGCCTTTGGCCGACGCCAAAAGCTATCCCCGGCACAAATACGGGTTTTATTAGTGGATGATGATCAATTAATGTGCGAGCTAATGACCGCGTATTTGCAAGCTATAGGTATAACCCAAATCGATCAGGCAAATGACGGGCAGCGCGGAATTACCATGATGTACGAGGCGCACCCGATTTACGACTTGGTGCTGTGTGATTGGAATATGCCCAGTAAATCAGGCTTGGATGTACATAGCGCAATGCGCGCTGCTGAACGCTATTTAGGTACTGTGTTTATACTAGTCACAGCGGTCAGCGAAGCCAAACAAATTCGCTCAGCAATTGAAGATGGTGTGAATGATTACGTTGTGAAGCCCATTGAGCAGGACAAATTAGTCAAAAAAATCGCGCGTTTTTTCCCACAAGTCAAAATGGAAGAGTGATCAAATCACCCTTCCACTTCCGCCATAAAATCCAACGTCGCCTGCTGGCGAATTGCGCGCCTATGATTCGCCATTAATTTTTTAATTTTTTCCTGATCGCAAACCTGCCTGTCCAACATCACCCGAGTCTTCAATTCACCAACAGGTTCTGCTGTAGGGCATTTGCTAAATACAAATTGGTTTGAGATCAAATCCATAAAGGGGCCAGATTTGCTACTCGGCATAATGAAATTAAGCTGCAACCCCAAACTTTCGGTCAAATAATTAATAACTTCACGCGAACGATGTTCATCCATTTTGGAGAAGGCTTCATCAACCAACACCATGCGCAAGTGGCTATTACCTTCATTAAAACGGAAAGCGGATGTAATAGCAGCGCTACGAATTATGTACGCCGGTGTCTCTAGCTGACCACCTGACCCTGTTCCATATTGACTAAGGGCTATAGGCGCTTTGCCTTCTGGCTCTTTAAAAATTTCGTAGCAACGATAATTTCGATAATCCGCGATACGCGTTAACTCACGTAAGGCTTTTTGTTCATCCTCATCCAGCAGCATATTCATCAAGCGCTCACGCACACGTTGATGCTTTTCATCCAACTTCATATTGAACAGCGTCTCGCCCTCTTCCAAGCTTGGACTATCGATCACCGCTTTGAAGAATTGCCAGTACTCCTTAAATTCTGGCACCCACTCCCAATCAAAACGGAAGCGTTCGCGATCAGCACCAAAACGATGATGCTCTAGCTCTTTATTCAGATCTTCCAGAATTTTTTTGCCATCGTTGATGGCCTGATAAATAGAGTGACAAAGGTTAGAAACAAAGGCGTTATTAAAACTTTCGCGCAGGGATTCAATTTCTTGGTGTCGCTGAGCAAGAATATGGTTTTTATCGCGATTATAAAGCGCATCAAACTGACGGCGCATATCGCAGATTGCGCGGAAATTATTGCTACCAAGGTCATCGTTGTAATCGAGATCAACCAATATTGAATCGCTGGTTGCACAAAATTGGTTGTGCACCATTGCAGCCTGTTGAAGGCGATGTAAAACCGTTTTTAGTTCGGCATTTACACTGAGTAATTGCGCCTCAAAATAAGCTGTACCTTGCTGAACTACAGATTCATCTGCTGCCTGCAGGCGAATATCGGCATCAAACTCCGGCCAATAAGCAGTAATAGCCTGTACATTACTCTCGCAAATATCAGCTTGAGCAAGTGTTTTGTCTTGTTCTGCGTCCAACTTATGGCACAAATTATCCGCCAGCTTTAATTCAGCACGGCAATCAATTTGAGCGTTATTCAGGCGAGCATATTCCTGATTTTGTTCTTGCAAACGCTGATGCAGATTTTCCAATTCGGCCTCAAGCGCTTTGGTATCGCTTAAATCCAACTGTTGTAACTTGGAATCAATCGCCACCATTTTATTCTGTGCGACCAACATGGATTGCAACGTATCGGCGTACTGCAAAGGTTTTAATTTATCCAAGGCGAGCAACAAATCCTGAGCTTCTTCTGCAAACTTCGTTGCTGCTTGCCATTCACTCACTTGTGTATGAAATTCATTGCGTTTAGCTTCCAAGGCACGCTCGCGTGCCCCTTGCCCAAACACTAATTCAGAATCGGCCATATCACAGCGGAACATTGCGTAATTACCAGAACCCATAGCGTCTTTGGTAATACCGCGACGAGTATTTTTTAATTCCTTTGCGTTTTCCACACGCTGTACATTGCCGTAACTTGCTTTGATATAAGCCTCTGCGGTCGCATGTGAAAATTTCATCACATGAACGATAGAGTTGGATGCAACATCAGCGGATTTTTCAGCATCTTTACGTGCTTTTTCGCCCTGAATAATACGCGCGCGATTTCCCTGACCAGACATGTTGCGAACAATGGCAATTGATTCTGCCTCATAATCCGGATCAACGATAATGCCGAAGCGAGCCGCGCCTATATAACCTTCGATTGCAGCTTGCCATTCGCGATCAGTGACATCGACGTAATCACACAACACCCGCGCATCTGCCTTAGGGCACTGGGCTGCAATAGCATCGAGCGCTGCACGCACAAAGCCGGGATAACTAACTTGATGTGATTCGAGTGTTTGTATTTCACGACGTTTAACTTCTGTCTGCTTTTGTAAGCGCTCTGTTTGTGCTTTTCGTTTATCGCACTCTTGAACAAGTTGATCGCGCACATTAATGCGTGAGCCGTTATTAGTTGTCTCAAATAAGCTGGCAACAAAAGCATTGTGATTTTTCTGTAAAGCCACAACCTTTTTTAACTGCGGCTCTAACGGGCTAATATCAATCAAATCGTGGTTTAGCAGTTGATGGATATCCAAGGCTTCTGTTTCCGCACACACGCTTTTAACAAGTGCAGTCAAACCAGCATCTTTTAATACCGGAAGTTCAATGGAGATTGATGTTTGACGAAGCGCTAACGAAAACTGCTGTGCTGCATCAAGATTAATCTGCAGCTGTTGATGTTGTTTGCGCAGCTCTGGGATCTGCTGTTGGATCAGTTTTTCCTGAGCGAGCTTTTCTTGCTCAAGCTGGTCTTTATCGCGCAACGCAGGAACACCTAGTCGGCGCGCAGTTGCATCAAGAATTAATTGATTAATTTCCTCTCGCTTAGCTTCACAGGCAACCAATGTTTGCTGATGGCCAGCGGAAGTTTCGCGCAATAACTGCTGCTTATGTTTTGCTTCAAGGTAGAGTGCCTGTGAATCAGTGTAGCGACGCTTCGCCAGCGAATATTGTAGAACCTGCTGCTCAAGCCAACCTGCGATAAAATTATCCGACCATTGGCGACCCTGCGCCATGCGCTCAACACCTTGTCGCAGAGTGCGCGCATCTGCCTCCATCGTATGAATTCGCTTCAGCATAGTTGAGACAGTTCGTATCGCCTCACCCAGATCGCGGTACTCTAAAATTTCATTCGCAACAAACTCGTCAATACCCTTGATTGGCTTGTAGGCCATAAAGCGTGAAAATGCGCGTGCAGCATTCATGGCTTCGCGCTCTGAAATCGCATCCTTTTTACCACGCAAAATGCCATACAACCGGCACAGATAAGATTTTTTCTTATCGTATTTTTCTACTTGTGCCTGCCCATATTGACGACGTAAGCCTGCGTAAAGCTTATCTAACGGCACCACATACTTATGCGTTTTCTCTTCTTTGAGCAAATCACTTAAGCTCAAAGCAACATCACTCAAAATATAAAATTGAGTATCATCGAGGCGTGCAACCTTTTGCAGCGACGCGCCTTGCCCTGTGGTTTCCAAAAACGCACGCATACCAATCAAAGCGGTAAATGGCTCACTATTTTCACCCTGAGTTGGATAAAACACCGCCGCCAAATAGCCGTCGCAACCTTGCGGCCGAGCATAGGCGCCATCATCGCAACCTAATACATAAGAGGCCAGAGTGCGCACGAGCTTGCCGCCGCGACCGCGCTGACTGGATTCATCTTGACCCGGATTAAAATGAAATAAATTATCATGCGCTGCAGTCATTACAGTTTGGATCGCATCTGCAGCAGTCGTTTTTCCTGAACCGTTTCCACCCGAGAACAAATTGATCGGACCGAAATCAAATTCCGTATTGGGAACATTTCCCCAATTTACATAGATAAATTTTTTCAAATACATAGCTATTCTTCAGCCGTAAACAACGAGCGGTTCAAATGTGGAGATACTTTGCGTGATGATACTGATTCGGAATCCTCTTGCGATTCTTCAGATTCATCATCGATTAGCAGCAAATTGTCTGCGAGATGAGTACGGATTTGTTCCAACCACTCATTGCTCACCAAATTAATAATAAGTGGGCGTATCTTGATCCAGCTCTCGCCTGAATCAATATCAGCCTCAGCAAAAAAATTAATCAATCGCAATTGACGCAAACGTTTGAAAACCTGACGACGCTCACCTATATTTTCCGGCAAACTACGGCGCAACAAACTTTTCATCGCAAGCGTAATTGCCTCTAAAGACAACGTGGCGCAACCTTGCTCATCAATACCACCTTCACGTAAGGCTTTGTCATATTCCGCACGCAACACCAAAACCAGTGCAACCTCATGCTGATTCAAACGGCTGCGTAACCCGGCATTAAATGCTTCATCAGTTTCATCATCCATACCAGGAAGACGCGCGCCCGGCGGCAAGATGCGAACAAAGCGGAAATGGCTATCATGCTGAAAGCGAATCCCCATCAAGCTGAAATAATCATTCACTAACTCGTGTACTCGCACGAAGCGATCATATAACTCTGCTTCAACCTGACTGTCATCACGACACAATACACCGTAATCCAAAAGGCGCTGAACCAATTCACGCCAGTTATCCAGACTCAGGTTTTGTTTTTCCAGCTGCTCTTGCAGCAGAGTACTTAATGGATTATTCATGTGTTACACCATCGTCGATCAGGCGAATGACAAACTCGTCGCGCTGAACAAAATAATTATCTTTAGTGACAAGAGGCTTAGCATGCAGCCAAGCAGCATCTTGAGTAACTTCAAAACGATAGCGTGATGAAAGATTAGCAGCAGCGCCAACCTCAACTGCATGAGACAAATTCAGCAGCTCTTGCATGGATTTGGCCTCTAACTGACTACTACGAACTTCGCCCGTTTTTACCAATGCATCATGCACGTATTCACGCAAACTACTGGATTGCAATATGAAAGCCTTATCTAAGGCTTGTTGAATAAATAATATTTTTTGAGCATCTACATCCAATGCTCTATCTTCATCCAACATTGAACGTACAATTTGAACTCTACGCGGGGCACGCAATTGAATCTGGGCTGGATCAACAAAACCCATATTGATACTTGCAATAAATTCGCCTTGCTCCAGCAATAACTGATCTTGCTGCTCGCCACTCAACTTGCCCAGTGCATGATAGATATCCATAAGATCATCCTGCCCGCGACTATTTATATAACTGAGTTGGCGAATGATAATATCGGCGCGCTGGGTAAATGTATTCAATGCACGACGCAACGCTGGGAGCATAATATCGCACGCATTTTTCAAGCGAGAATCAATTGTTTGCAACAAGGTTTCCAGCAGCGAAATGCCCTGCACCACTTTTTGTGGTAATGCTTTGCGCAAGCGAATCTCCATTACCGCACGCCAATCTTTAGCGGCAGTTTCTGGATCACCTAAACCATATTTACGCTTGCGGCGAATTTTTGTGATGATATCGGAGATCTGATCGCGGTATTTTTCTACGCTGTCTGCAGATAAGCGCACTTCCAAATCTGGCTTAAACACAGTTTCCATGAAATCGAAAAATTCATCGCTCGCCTGTTGAATTAATTGGCGCGATTCAACCTCTCGCACCAATTGACGCTTGCGCTCTTCCAGCTCCGCAATTACGTCGGTAAAGTCGCTGATGATACGTTCAGAATATTCATAGGCATCAAGCAGATCATTAATCTCTCCTTGATCATAAAACGCCTGCAAACTATTGCGCGTATTACGGGTATTGCGATTGCGAGTGCGAAATTGATTAGCATCGTTGTCGGCAAACGGCTGGGTAAATAAACGCCCCATTCGGCTAAAGCCGTAACTACTTTGCAAACTGGTTTCATCAACTTGCTTTTCCAGCCAACCATTTTCGATCAAACGATTGATAATAAAACTAGCTAGATCGCGCTGACTTTTGAAGCGCCCTTCATTTGCGTCATCAACACTACCTTCTTCTAAATCTGTATCAGAATCCAGAATAGGAGCGCGAGCAATTGCCTCTTTAAAAATATCAACAAGCTGCTCACGATTTATGGCGTGACCATAGTCGCGCAAGTCGGTATACAAACGCTGGTATAAAAGACGCAAACACTCAGCCACCAACTCGCGGTATTTCCCGGTTAATGGATTAAAAAAGTGCTGGCGGGAATCGCTAAAAAACATCGAGGGCTACTTCACAGGAAAATCAATCAAACCGGTTATTGATAACGGCTATGCGATTAAATGCAGTTTTGCGCAAAAATGACCTTTTCTTCTTCAGTCCATTCATTTGCTTTTTTAACCATCATTACCTCGCACCAGTCATTACTACCCACCTCAGGTACGCGGCCGTTTAATGCAGCAACATGATCGATAGAAGACTGCGGGATATTGTCGCCCATACTGGGGGCTTCAGATGGTGCCTGTGTTTCCTGTAACTTCTGGTCAGCCATAGTGGCAATTACTGCCATAGTATTAACCAAAGCTTGAGCCTCTTTATATTCCGCCGTTGTCTCTTCAACTTTGAATGAGGCCGAACCTTCGATATTTTTGCTGTATTGAATCATGATTAAACCAGCCAGAATTACAAGAATACTTACCAGCAATAGCGCAGCCAGTAATTTTTGTTCGCGAAAAAATTGGATCATTAAGTTTACTTCCACATACTAAGCAAGCCATTCCGCCATCTTTTCGGCGTAATAGGTAATAATTAAATCTGCACCGGCTCGTTTAAATGCCGTCATAGTTTCCAACACAATCGCCTTTTCATCGATCACACCTGCCGCAGCGCCTGCTTTAATCATCGCGTACTCACCACTCACATGATAAACAGCTAACGGGCGCGCTGAGTTTGCACGTATCTGGGCAAGCACATCTAAATATGCTATTCCCGGTTTCACCATCAAAATATCTGCACCTTCTGCTTCATCCTGCATGGACTCTGCCAAGGCCTCACGAGGATTTGCCGGATCCATTTGATAAGTGTTGCGCGAACCTTTGAAACTACTATCCACTGCGTCTCTGAAGGGGCCATAAAAGGCTGACGCAAATTTTGTCGAATAAGACATCACTGGAATATGAGAAAAACCTTCAACATCCAGCGCTTCACGAATGGCGCTGATCATGCCATCCATCATGCCCGATGGGGCGATCATATCTACACCTGCTTGTGCTGCAAGCACCACTTGCTTCTGCAAATTAATAAGTGTTTTATCGTTATCCACATCATCATGCGAAATTACTCCGCAATGGCCATGATCAGTGTACTCGCAGAAACAATTGTCACTAATCACCAGCATTTCTGGTTGCGCTTGTTTTGCAATTCGGATCATGCGTGCTAACAAACCATGCTCGCACCAAGTATCAGAACCATCGCTATCTTTATGTGTAGATACACCAAATAAAATTATCGCTCTTACACCTTTGCTCCAAGCACGTGTTACGACATCTGCAAGTTGACTTTCCGGGTAGCGATAAACATCCGGCATTGATTTAATTTCAACCGGCGCAGAAATTCCTTCCTCGATAAAAATCGGAAGAATAAAATCATTCATAGAGATGTGAATTTCACGCACTAAAGCACGCAAGGCTCCAGTTCTGCGCAAGCGGCGAAAACGAAAATCTGGTGCTGTTAATGGAATTTGCATAGTAATTGTCTGCTTAAAAATGTAGAAACTCTCTGCTCATAAATGTAGGAGCTGCCTGCTCATATTTGGATTAAATATTCAACGAGCCTTCATGCCTCCACTCACAGCGCACACGCATATTGCCTGAACCTGGCTTGTGATAACTCCCATTTGCTTCCCATGTAAATGTATGAGTACCAGACAGTTCCGTTTCCAGGTGCACAGTGGCAGAAACCCAATACATCCGGCTCAATAAAGATTCAAATTGTGCAATCCACTGATCCCATTCGTATTCAACGGCTTTATAGGAAGCACCGAAATGCATTACTTCTGTTTGATAATTAAAAAATGGCGATTCTGCATTGGGAATCGAAAACATTTCCTGACTTAAAAACGGCCACTCATCCGCGTGTGGTAATGACAACATGGCTTCACGGTTGACACGAATACGTTCAGACTCCAACAAAGACGGAGCTATGTCTTTTATGCAACCATAAACAATTGATTCTTGATCCATAACCGCTCCGCTATTTGCCTAATCTCATCTGTTTAACCACAGACAATAATTTTAAAAATTAAAATGGCCACCACCAACTGCCTTTAAAGCGCTCCTCACATCGCTGTAGTTGCGCTTGATATTGCAGCGCACGACTATCAACACGGCGCGCAGTATTTAGCAGCCAATTTTTTTTGTTATAAGTGCCGCGATTGTACCCACCATGTCCTTCGTGATATGCCAGATACAAGTTATATCCGTCATCCAAACCTATACGACTGCGCTTTTGACTCTGTTTGTTATACCAACCAATAAAATCAATCGCATCGCCGAAATTATCGCGCCGCGACCAGCCGTTACCACTTTGATCCTGATACTCATTCCAGACAGCATCTTTTGCTTGCGGATAGCCATAGGCATCGCTAGGTCTTGGGCCGGGAAAGATCCACAAAATTTTGGTGCGCGCAGGGCGAGCATTGTGCTTGAATTGCGATTCCTGATACATGATCGACATCATAACCGGAACAGATGAACCCCAGCGTTTCTCCGCTTTTTTGGAGTCTTTGTACCATGAGGGTTTATCATCAAAAATGTCGCAAATATTATTAGGATTGGCAGGCGGCACACTGGAACATCCGGCCATCACCAGCAACACAGCTAATGCACACAACTTAAAAATAGAATCAATCATTTAAATCTGTCGCCCATGCTCGCGAAGCAAATCAATCAACTCTGCTTCATTCAATATGGTTAAGCCCAACCCTTCTGCTTTCGCAAGCTTTGACCCCGCCCCCGGCCCTGCAACAACATAATGAGTTTTTGCAGAAACACTGCCCGCAACCTTCGCGCCCAAGGCCAACAAATGTGCTTTGGCATCATCACGCGACAAGGATTCCAAGGTGCCGGTTAACACATAAGTTAAACCATCAAGTGGCAATTCTTCGGGGCTTACAACATCGATATTATCCCAATGGATTCCTGCATCACGCAGTTTTTGCACTGCAATTTGATTGGAATCTTGCGAAAAAAACTCTTCAACAAAATGAGCAACCACAGGACCCACATCGGGAACTTTTTGCAATGTATCTAAATCCGCTTGCGCAAGCGCCTCAAAACTACCGAAGTAATTGGCAAAATTTCGCGCTGTTGCTTCACCCACTTCGCGAATTCCCAATGCAAATATAAATTTAGCCAAAGTTGTTTTTTTGGTATTTTCGAGTGCCTGCAAAATATTTTCCGCAGACTTTTCACCCATGCGGTCAAGCCCCGCCAACTGCTCTTTGGTAAGGGAATAAATATCTGCGAGCGTGTTTACCAGCCCCAAATCAACCAGTTGCTCAACCAATTTATCGCCAAGCCCTTCAACATTCATCGCTTTGCGTGCAGCAAAATGTTTAATGGCCTCTTTACGCTGTGCTGCACAAACCAAACCGCCTGAACAGCGCGCAACAGCTTCATCTGCAACAGTTTCAACGGGCGAACCGCACACAGGGCACGTATCAGGGAAAATAATGTCCCGTGCATCTTGCATACGCTTGGATTCAATCACTTGCACGATCTGCGGAATCACATCACCCGCGCGACGAACGATGACTGTATCGCCAATTTTGATTCCCAATCGATTAATTTCATCTCGATTATGCAAAGTTGCATTGGAGACAGTGACACCGCCAACAAATACCGGCTTCAGGCGCGCAACAGGAGTAACTGCGCCGGTTCTACCAACCTGAAATTCGACATCCAGCAAAGTAGTAGATTCTTCTTGAGCGGGAAATTTATAGGCAATTGCCCAGCGTGGTGCGCGTGAAATAAAACCCAGCTCATCTTGCAGTTGGCGTGAATTGACTTTAAATACTATGCCATCGATGTCGTATGCTAACGAATCGCGTTTCTCGCCTATCGCCAGATAAAATTTGATAGCTTCCTGAATATTTTTTGCTTTTTTAGTTTCGCGATTCGTTAAGAATCCCCAAGATTTTAATGCAAGTAATACATCACTATGAGTCTCTGGCAACACGCCACCTTCAACAAGCCCAACACTGTAGGCACACATCTCAAGCGGGCGACTCGCAGTGATGCGAGAATCCAACTGCCGCAAGGAACCTGCAGCAGCATTACGCGGATTAACAAATAATTTTTCATCTGCTGCACGTGCTTTTTCATTAAGTGCATTGAAGCCAGCCTTGGGCATGTAAATTTCACCACGCACCTCAAGCACAGCAGGATAATTATCACCCTGTAAGCGCAATGGAATGGAATTTATTGTGCGTACATTCTGGGTAATATCTTCGCCATTAGTGCCATCACCACGAGTAGCTCCACGCACAAGCAAACCATCGCGATAAAGAAGGCTAACGGCTATGCCATCCAGCTTTAATTCACAAGCGTATTCAATGTCGCCCGAGGTCTTGAGGCGATCCAAAATTCGCTGATTGAATGAGGTTAATTCTTCATCACTAAACGCATTATCAAGTGACAGCATTGGCATTTCATGTACAACGGTTTGAAACGCGGGCAATGGTGCTACACCAACACGCTGAGTGGGCGAATCAGAAGTAATTAAATCGGGATACTGCTGCTCCAACTGACGCAATCGTTGCATCAATCGATCATATTCAGCATCCGTAATTTGTGGCTCATCAAGCGCATAATAGTGATAGTTGTGATGCTGAATATCCTTGCGTAAGGATGCAATTTCTTGCTCAACTTCAGAGGGAACATTATCAAATAAAGAGAGGTTAGACATGAATGAAAATACCTGATGATTCGGCTTGGGCGATGCGCGATTCATGCCTTAGCTTGCAGATTGCTCACACCTCCTTGTGCGACAAAAAATAGATTTGCAGTGATTAACGCGGCAGACGACGGAATAAACGCATGCGTTCAAAATCGCGAATACGCTGGCGACAATGTTCAAGAGTTTGACGAGTCATCACACTGCGCTGCTCATCCTTTAATTCACCATTCAGTGTTTCTGCAATAACGCGTGCAGTATCCGCCATCAAATCAAACGATTGCATTGAATCGGCATTGATAGGCAAGGTCATAAACAAACTAATACCCGGGGTTTCAAAATCGTCCATTGCATCTAAGTCGAAGGTGCCAGGCTTAACCATATTGGCCATGCTAAACAGCAATGCGCCCTCGCCTTTGGTATCACTGTGGCGATGAAAAATATCCATGCTACCGTAACGCATACCGCACTTCAGAATGATGTCGAGCAATTCACCGCCATTAAACATTTCACCCTTATGAGCCATGACATTGATAATTAAAACTTCTTCCGGCTCTGCTGGCTGTTTTTCAGCAAGGTTTTTTGGGGCGGCAGATGAAGCATGATGATCTTCATCATCAAATTCATCTGCATATTCATCTTTTTCGTATTCATCTTCATAACCATCTTCATGGTCATACTCATCGCTTTCGTATTCTTCATCGACTTCAGATTCTTGAGCCTGATATTCATCATCAGCGTAGTCGCTATGATTTTCGGCAAGAACATCAAGCTCTTCATCTTCCTCAACTTCACGAGTGTATGAGCGATCATCGCGCTCATATTCTCTCTCATCGTATTGATCGTCTAATGACTCATCATAATCGCTATCGAGATCTTCAGTTCTGGAGGCAGTAAAACTCGGCTCAATACGTTCACTGATCGATTGCGCGCGAGATTTTGAGTCATCAACAGATTCCATCAGCATAGGAACTGCCTGCCCTAAATTCAGACTTGCCTGCTGTGGCTCGCGTTGAGAACGGGATGTAACAACAGACTCATCCAATTCATGGCGACGCTGTTTTTCCAAATAAGATTTGGCTTGGGATTTTTTCTCGATACTCGGGACACGTAAAGATGGATCGCGCTGCCCCACAACACGTGCGCCACCATTGGGTAACTCGCTGGTATAGCTCGGCGGATCTTCTGGCAAGTCTTCTTCGTATTCTTCCGCAGTTTGTTTCAATGTTTTTTTCAATGAACGTGACACTTTAATGTTGCCATTGCGCTCATTACGTTTGCGTCTGATCCCATCAGCCAGCACCAATAGAATCAGCAAGAAACCTATAATGATGAACCAATCTTTCCAATCACTCATAAGTTAATCCGTAATAAATAGTTCAATGTTAAACCGCAGCCAATTCTGCAGCTTCATCCACATCTACCGTAACCAAACGAGAAACGCCCGGCTCATGCATGGTAACGCCTAACAATTGGTGTGCCATTTCCATCGCATTTTTATTATGTGTGATGTAAATGAATTGCACTTGCGCTGACATTTCTTCAACCATACGCGCATAGCGACCAACGTTGGCATCATCCAATGGTGCATCAACCTCGTCCAGCATACAGAAAGGCGCAGGATTCAAACGGAAAATTGAAAATACCAACGCAATTGCCGTTAATGCCTTCTCACCACCCGACAACAAATGAATGGTGCTGTTTCGTTTTCCTGGCGGTCGCGCCATGATGGTAATACCCGTATCAAGCAGCTCTTCACCCGTGAGCTCAAGATAAGCATGCCCACCGCCAAACACTTTAGGAAACAGCTCTTGTAAACTTTTGTTCACTTGATCAAATGTTTCTTTGAAGCGCGTGCGCGTTTCACGGTCGATACGCTTAATTGCATTTTCCAGCGTTTCCAGAGCTTCGATCAAATCGGCATTTTGCGTATCGAGATAATTTTTGCGCTCAGATTCAGTTTTATACTCATCAATCGCCGCAAGGTTGATTGGCCCCAAGCGAGAAATTCGCCCGGCGAGACTTTCCAATTCTTCTTCCAGCGGTTTGACCTCTGTACCCTCTGGCATCTCTGCCAAAATAATGTCCAGATTTAATTCTTCTTCCTCAAGCTGCTCAACAATGCCGGCGCGTTGCACTTCAAACATTTGTGCTGCCAAACGCTCTTGCTCCAAATGAGCACGCACAGCTTGAACTTCCTGCTCTGCACGGTTACGAGCCTGCTCCGAATTGCGCAGCTCATGCTCAACCGTTTCTAAAGCGCGACGAGCTTCAGTCAAGGACGATTCAACAGATAATCTTTTTGAAAGCGATGCTTCCAATTCAAGTTTGTATTCTTCAACTGGGTCGCGATTATCGGCAATGCTTGCCAACAATTGCTCACGACGTTCATGCAAGCGCGATGACTGCTCCCGTAACCGGCCAATTCCCAAACGGATAGAATCCAGCTGGGTTTTTACTGATTGGAAACGCATCGCGATTTCATGCGCTTTATCTTTATCATGACGTGCACGCTGGCGAGCGGTATCCAAACCCGTACGGATATCATCGCGCTGCTGCAGGAGCGACTCACGCAAATCTGTATCTTGCTCCATCATCTCGATGGCTTCACTCAAGATCATACGCGCTTCCGACAAATGTTCAGCTTCCTGTTCCATTTGCTCGCGCGCCTCACGGATTTCATTATCGGCGCGCTCGCGGCGCATATTCATTTGTTCAATGCGAACTTGTTTTGCACTTAACTGTGAGCGCAGCTCACCATGCTTACGATTTTCCTCATCGACTTGACGGCGCAGGGCTTCGCGATCTTGCTCCAAACGTTTAATTGCTGCACGCCCTTCTTCAAGCTGAGCATTCAATGTTTCGATATTTTCTTCTGCTGTCGCAATTGCTTCCGCTAACTCTTCCAACTCCTGACGGCGAGCAATAACGCCTGAGCTAGCATCGGTATCGCGCGTTACACGAACCCAATGTGGACTTAACCAAATACCATCACGGGTGATAACAGATTCATTTACTGAAAGCTGATTACGCAAAGCCAATGCAGCAGATAAATCCTCTGCCAAATAAATGCCAGCAAGCAAACCTTGAACATCCCAATTGGCATTCACTTTTGCTGCAAGCAAGGTTGCTTTTGATGATGAAGCAATTTCGGATTTCGCATTCATATCAAATAAAACCAGCTCACCTTGAGTCAGATTTTCAAGCAGCCCGGTTACGCTATCGACTTGATCGACACATACTGCTTGCAGTGCATTACCCAACACGGTTTCAAGTGCTTTATCCCATCCATCAATTACACTCACAGACTCAGCCAAACGGGCATTGTCAGTAAGGTTATTTTGTGAAAGCCATTGAGTAACCGCTTTATTTTTTTCGCCCAATGCTGCTTGTTGCAATGCTTCGAGCGAAGCGTGACGACCGCGCATTTTTTGCAACTGACTACGTGCTTGGTCTAACTCATTCACCCAACGATTATTGTCGTTACGGGTAGAATCAAGTTGCTCAACAAACGCATCCAATTGCAGACGTTTTTCATCAGCAACTAAATCCAACTCAGCCAATTGCTCTGTCAATTCATTAATGGCTTCATCATCTGAACCATCTTGCAAATTAGCCTTTTCTTCACGCAGTTTTTCGATACGTTGCAACAGACGTTGCTGTACCTGCTCCAAATGTTGGATGCGCGATTGCTGAACTTCGGCACGTTGACGCGGCTCAGCGGCACGCTGGTTGAAACTATCCCAATCGTTTTGCCAGCGCTGCATAGCCTCTTCAGCATCGATCAAGGATTCACCGGAGGTCTCTTCAGCTGCTTTCACCAGCTCAAGCTCTGGCTCCAATTCAAGCAACTCTTCTTCCCACGCCTCGGTTTTTTGGGTATCGATTAATAAGTTTTCTTCAGCTTCTTTGCTGTCGCGGGTCGTCTGATCCAAATCAACCTGCAATTGACGCGCACGCTCATTCGCATGCTGAATACTCTGCTCAAGGCGTGCAATCTCGGCGCCTATAGCGTAATAACGCCCTTGAATTTCATTGAATTTGTCACCCAGTTCAGTGTATTGGGTGCGATATTTTTCAATCTGGGTATCTTTGTTGACCTGATCGGTAACAAAGGATTCCATGCGCAATTCAAGATCGCGAATGCCAGCTTGCTTTGCTTTTGCCTGCAAATCCAACTGTTGATATTTAAGTGCTTGCAACTGCGCTTTGAGTGAGCGCTCTTCTTTTTTATATTCTGCGTATTTTTCTGCGGCCTGAGCCTGACGCTGTAATCGTGCAAGTTGGCGCTCAAGCTCATCACGAATATCAGTCAAACGCTCCAGGTTTTCCTGAGTACGGCGCATACGGCTTTCGGTATCGCGGCGACGCTCTTTGTATTTGGAAATGCCTGCCGCCTCTTCGATATAAACACGAAGGTCTTCTGGCTTAGCTTCGATGAGCTTGGAGATCATGCCCTGCTCGATAATCGCATAGCTGCGAGGACCAAGACCGGTACCAAGGAAAATATCGGTAATGTCACGACGACGGCATTTAGTGCCATTCAGGTAATAACTGTTATCACCATCACGAGACACTTTGCGCTTGATGCTAATTTCGGTGAAGGCGGCATATTCGCCAAGAAGAGTGCCGTCAGAATTATCGAAAACCAACTCGATAGAAGCCTGACCAACAGGTTTGCGACCACTGGAACCGTTAAAAATAACGTCAGTCATATTTTCGCCGCGCAGGTTTTTGGCGGAAGACTCCCCCATTACCCAGCGTACAGCGTCAATGATATTCGACTTACCGCAGCCATTAGGGCCAACAACAGCGCATAGGTTGCTGGGAAAGTTGACCGTAGTTGGATCAACAAACGATTTAAAGCCAGCCAGCTTGATGCACTTTAGCCGCATAGATCCATACACTCACGATTTATCAGGCATATAAGGTTTGAGCACCCACTCCAACCCGCCTGTCCACTAAAAAATGTGCTGGCAACCACACATTGCCTAGCTATTTGATTTTGTTAATTTTTTTGACTGTTATTAAAAATCAAAACCACACCAAAAAAACCTATAAGGGCGGAATTCTACACATTTGTGCGATGCTTTACACCCGCCGCGACCAGCAAAAATACTGACACCAAAGTAACTGTTTAGTTTTTAGGCAAAAAGCCAGTTACAACCAACAAAGAAAACTACCGCGCCACTTTTTGGTTAATTTTTATGCCGAGATCAGCAGGTATAGCTTTCATATCTACAGGTCCGAAACTCCCCTGCCAATCACCCTCCTTTGCAGCCGCAGTACCGTCCTGAGAAATGCGAGCAACTACTTCAACAGCATCAACTGAGCCCAAGCTCATCTCAGGAGTCATCGCCATTGCCTCAGTTAACAGCACAGTTTTAGGTAATTCAGAAACAGGAAACCGAGTGATAGCCAAGGGCATTTTGGCACCCAGCCAAATACGCGCATAAACAAAAACAATCTGATCTGGCCGAGCATCAACACCATCAGCCAAGCTGACATTAATACTCAATTGTCGCCCTGAGCGAGCCGCAGCCAGTGATTCCTCGGTTCCGCCTTCCGCAAAATACAAAGTTGCAGCACGCTCAATGCCAGCCACCAACGCTTGGCTGCCGGGCAACTCTCGCCCAGTCAACTTAACTGCGTGCTCCCAGTGCTTAATGGCATTCAAGTAATCCTTTTTACCAAATGCATCTATACCGGCAAGCCCCAATGCCATTGTGTTATCCGGCTCAGCTGCAAGAACTTTATTAACCAAATCGGTAATCGGTGGACTCATGGTATTGCCATCGCGCAGGAACATGGCCTGCGCCAGCTCTGCCATCACCATGGTTGAACTGTTATCGCGCTGCAACACTTGCTGATAGGCAACTACCGCCTGAGGAAAATCATTCAGATCCATGCGCATACGCGCGAGGAAAAACCAATATTGCAGCTGTTCTGGCTCATCAACGAGGCGAGCCTCGATCAACTCCACCATTTCACGAGCCCTTACAGGATCAGGATTGCGCCCGGCAAGATAGTCCGCATTATCAAGCTCCTGTTTCACCGCTTGCGCCAAACGGATCTCCACATCTGCGCTACTACCGAGCTTTTCATATAAGCCCCAGCTCACAACAACTACCAAAATCGACACAACGCCCAGAGTTTTAAACCCTGCACTTATAGATCGACTTTTCTGCGCAGCGCGTATATCTGCCTCATCATCAAGCAAGGCTCGCTCCTGCTCCAGCTTCAGCTGCTCGAATTGGGCCTGCTCGATGCGACCAGAAGCCAACTGCGCCTCCAGCTCCGCCATATGCTCGCGAAACAACCGAACATTTTCTGCCAGTCGATCTGAAATTGATTCATCAGATATGTTATTGCTTGGCTGCTGGGCAGCTACACGCCCGCCACTCAACAGCGGCCAAAAAATAAAACCTAACGCCAAGGCACACAGAATTGCCACACCAACCCACAAGGACACCATTAGTTTTTCTCCTGTCGAGTTGTTGCACCAACAACTTCAGCATCATTCTGCTTTGAACGATTTAATAAATTATCCAGGCGATTTTTTTCTTCTTGCGAAAGCCCGGAGCTCATCATCACATTTACCCACCTCCGCTTGCGCACAATCAGCAGCAACATAACCACACCGATAATCAGCAAGAAAACTGGTGCCCCCCACAAAAGAATCGTGGCGGGCGATAAGCGCGGGCGGTACAGAATATATTCGCCGTAGCGCGCCACCATAAAATCAATGATCTCTTTATCTGACTTCCCATCTTTGATCATCGCATCCAGCTCGCGGCGTAAATCCACTGCGATTGGTGAATTGGTGCCGGCTAGATTCTGGTTTTGGCATTTTGGGCAGCGCATCTCATCAATAAAGGTTTGATAGCGTTTTCGATCAACCTCATTATCAAACTCATGCACTTCAATCGCAGAAAAACTGGAAAACGAAATTAATAGCAGGCCAATACTCAAGCAGACCTTCATTAAGCGTGCGCACATCAACATGCTTGCAACCCCAAATAAAAAATTTGCGCGAGTATAACAACTCACAGGCAGCAGCGCTAAGGCTTGCAAACAAGCCCAAAAAACAATCACAAGTGTTTGTTTTGCAATCACTTTTTGACTTTTTTACAGTTTTTTTAAAAAACCGTAAAAAAAAGGTTGACCGAAAGTTTTACATGATTAGAATACGCGCCACCAACAAGGTGATCACCGAAAGGTGAATGATCTTGGGCGGTTAGCTCAGTTGGTAGAGCAATGCCCTTACAAGGCATGGGTCACAAGTTCGAGTCTTGTACCGCCCACCACTTTTACTCATAAGGTAATTTTGGTTTTTGACTGCCGCGGACCGGTAGTTCAGTTGGTTAGAATGCCGGCCTGTCACGCCGGAGGTCGCGGGTTCGAGCCCCGTCCGGTCCGCCACTATTTGAAATGAAAAAAGCCCCACATCAGGGGCTTTTTTTATGCCTGCGAGTTTTATAACTCACGCTATATTCACATTATTAATTAAACATCACGCCATTTTATTGCGTGCCTCATCAGGATGAGACGCAATATCTGCCTTGATGTGCTTGTACGCATAAATCCCAACATAAGTAATCATTACGCAACACAGCACAATAATTACCAAACCTAGTGCCACGACTGAATCCAAGTACATATTTACCTCCGCCTTCACATTGACTAACTTCAGTCTACGCAAAAACAAAAAAGGGGATTTGATATGGATCAAATCCCCTTGCACCCCATCGAATTCAGCTCAATGGCTATTTCAAACTGTCGAATATTGGCTTGATAGCAGAGTTCCAATTTTCCTCGTTTACATCACCAATATGCTTGTAGCGAATAACACCCTCTTTATCGATAAGATAGGTTTCGGGTGCACCAAATACACCCAAGTCCAAGCCTAAGCGGCCGTCATTATCAGTCACACTGTATACATAAGGGTTATGCAATTCCGCCAGCCAGCGCTGGGCATCTTCATTATTGTCTTTGTAGTTGATGCCATAGATCACCACGCCCTGTTGCTTGAGTTTATTGAGAAACTCATGCTCTTGGCGACAAGTAACACACCAGGTTGCCCAGACGTTTAACAGGCTCACTTTACCCTTAAGCATTTCATGAGTCGCGGTCGCCAATCCAGATGGATTTTCTGGAGCAGGCAATACTGGCAACTCAAAGGCCGGCACAGGTTTATTCAATAACGCAGAAGGCATGTCGTTTGGATTTAGTGACAACCCACGCCAGAACAACACACCCAACACAATAAAAATAATGAGCGGTATAAATAGAAATAAACGCTGCTTATTCATTAACGAGTTTTCCCACTGAAGCATTTACCTCTGACACTGTTTTGACTGATTTACGATAGCGCTTATCGGCCACTGCCAGAACAGCACCAAAGGCCATCATTAATGCACCTAACCAAATCCAACGAACAAAAGGTTTGAGATGAACACGCATCGCCCAAGCCGTTTCAGTTAATGGCTCACCCATTGCAACATAAAGATCGCGGAACAAACCAACATCCAAGGCAACTTCCGTCATTGTGCTGCCACTCGCTAAATAGCGGCGTTTTTGCGGTTTCATTTCACGCAAAAATTTGCCGTCTTTCATCACCGTGATCAGCGCTTCTTCCGCAGAGTAGTTAGGGCCGTCAATATGCGAGAGTTTATTTAAAATAAAATCATACTCAACAACTGTAACCTTCTGCCCTACTTCCATGCGCACATCGCGCTGCTCGGTGTAAATACTGGTTAGACCAACTCCTACGACTGTCACCGCGATACCGGCATGCGCAATCACCATAGCGTAGTAACTTAGACTTAATTTTTTGAAACCCGAAATAAACGAATCGCTGTTACGCAGGCGATAAAACACATCGGCAATCAATGCAGTGATTACCCAGCTCGCAATAAAGACAGTAAGTGCGGCAAGAATTTCATACTTATCGCGATAGACCAGCGGGAAAACCAAGCCGATAGCCAAGCTAATCGCCCAAGGCTTCCACAGGAGCCGAATGAATTGCAGACCTGACGTTTTTTTCCAGTTTGATAAAGGGCCAAATGCCATCAGCAAACATAGCAACCCCATCAACGGCAAAAAGAACAGATTGAAATATGGTGGGCCGACTGAAATTTTACCCAAGCTGAGCGCATCAGCGATCAACGGATACAGCGTCCCAATCAGCACCATCACCATGATAATGGTGAGCAAAATATTGTTCGCCAGCAGCAATGTTTCGCGTGAAAACAGATTAAAACCTGTCTCCCCCTTTACCACTGGAGCGCGCAACGCGAAAAGGGTTAATGACGCCCCTACAACGATAAAAAAGAAAGCGAGAATAAATACACCGCGCTCAGGATCATTCGCAAATGCGTGAACCGAAGTAAGAACACCGGAGCGCACCAAGAAGGTCCCTAAAAGGCTTAAAGAAAAGGTAAAAATCGCCAACAGCAAGGTCCAGCTTTTAAATAAGCTGCGCTTTTCTGTAACTGCAAGTGAATGGATTAAGGCGGTGCCAATCAACCAAGGCAGGAAAGACGCATTTTCTACCGGATCCCAAAACCACCAGCCGCCCCAACCCAACTCGTAATAAGCCCACCAACTGCCCAATGCGATACCAACGGACAAAAAGCCCCACGCCAATGTTGCCCAAGGGCGTGACCAACGCGCCCATGCACTATCCAATCGCCCGGTCAGCAGTGCAGCAATTGCAAATGCAAACACCACGCTAAAGCCCACATAGCCCATATACAAAACCGGAGGGTGAATGATCAAACCTATGTCTTGTAAAAGTGGATTCAAATCGCTGCCATCTTGCGGCGGAATTGGAAGAAGGCGATCAAATGGATTTGAGGTAAATAAAATAAAAGATAAAAAGCCAACAGCGACAAAACCCATGATGGACAACACACGTGCCTGCATATCCAGCGGCAATGAACGACTAAACAGCACGACTGCAAATGTCCAGCCGGCAAGCATTAAAATCCACAACAACAAAGAGCCTTCATGCCCGCCCCAAACCGCACTGACTTTGTAATACCAAGGCAAAAGTGAATTGGAGTTTGAGGCAACATATTTGACTGAGAAGTCATCGTGAACAAAGGAGTACACGAGACAAGCAAATGCAAAAGCGACAAATACAAAAAATCCGGTAGCCAGTGAGCGACCGGATTGCATTAACAGATTGCTGCCGTAGTGCGCGCCAACCAATGGCAACACAAACAAGGCCACACTCAAACACATGGCCAAAATAAGTGAAAACTGCCCTAGCTCTGGCGCCAGCTGAATCAGATCAAGCACCATATTTCATGCCCTCGCAGGTAGCTTGATGCTCACCCTTACCTTTCATTGCCTCGGCAACTTCAGGCGGCGTGTAATTTTCATCGTGCTTGGCCAAAACTTCGCTGGCATTGATCTCGCCAGATTCAGTAACTATCCCATTGATGACCGCCGCTTCGCCTTCAGCGAATAAATCGGGAAGTATGCCGTTGAAATTCACTTTTACATCAGCAATACCATCGGTAATTAAAAAATGAATTTCAAGGGATTGATCAGAACGCTGCACACTGCCAGGTTTAACGCAGCCACCAGCGCGGATACGCGTATTGTGCGGTACATCACCTGCAGCAATTTTGCTTGGCGGATAAAACAAATTGATGTTCTCCCGCAATGCATAAACCATAAGGCCAACGGCAATACTGGAAAACACCACGATAAAAATCACAATCATTAAGCGCTGTTTACGAACCGGATGCATGACTTACATTCTCTAACGGCTAATACGGATTAATTATTCAGCAGCACGAGCTGCAGAATTGGTTTGTGCTAATTTTTGTAGTTTTAATTGTTGCTTGATAAACGCTTTTTTCTGCATTAATGGGCTAACCAGCAGAAAGACCAGAACCACAAAGGTGATTGCATAAGACGCCCAAACAAACGGGCCATGACCATTCATCGCGATAAAATCGGCGATTGATTCAAATTGGAATTTCATATTTACCCCTTCTTACCCAAGACACCGACCAATTCATTCACCCATTGTGTGCGACTTTCACGGCGCAGTACTTCAACACGCGTATTGAGCAATAGCACCAACGCGTAGAAGCAGTAAAAACCAATCACCATTATCAATAACGGGTAAAGCATGGAGGGGTCGATAGTCGATTTGCTGGTAAATTTGATGGTCGCTGGCTGGTGAAGCGTATTCCACCAATCCACAGACTTATAGATGATCGGGATATTCACCATCCCGACCAACGCCAGCACAGCACTTGCTTTATCGGCAGTATCGCGATGTTGAAACGCCTGCTGCAGCGCGATCATGCCTAAATATAAGAAGAACAAAATCAGCATAGAGGTGATGCGCGCATCCCACTCCCACCAGGTTCCCCAAGTCGGCTTACCCCAGATGGAGCCAGTGATGAGCGACACAAAGGTTAAAAGTGCACCAATCGGTGCGGCCGACTTCATTACCATAAATGGCAACTTCATTTTCCAGATAAGCCCGATAGCGCCAGAAATCGCCATGATGTAATAGCCAGCCAAGGCCAAAAAAGCGGCAGGTACATGGATATAAATAATGCGATAGCTATTGCCCTGCTTGTAGTCCGCGGGCGCAAAGGCCAAACCCCATACAGCGCCAGTGAGGATCAAAGCGATACTGAATGCTGCTAACCACGGCAGCCAAGGTGTGGTTTTTTCATAAAACCAGCGCGGGGAACCTAAACGATGAAACCATTGCCATGCCATATCTGAGGCCCTATCTCTAAAGTCGTAATTACTGCTCGTTATTCTTAGTTATCCATTGGTGCTGATGCGCAAGGCACCCAGTGCTGCGATGGGGGCAAGCACTATCGCTAGCGCGAGAAATGCCCCCAATACTGCCAATTGCATTCCTATAGCTCCGCCCTGTACCGATGTCTGCACGGCACTTGCGCCGAAAATCAGCACAGGAATATACAAGGGCATCACAATCAACGACAACAACAAACCGCCCTTGCGTAACGAAACTGTTAACGCTGCCCCTACTGCGCCAATCAAACTCATGGATGCAGTGCCCAATGCCAATGAAATCAACAAAGGAACATAGCCTTCAAATGGCAAGCTCAGCATCAACCCCAGCACAGGTGCCAATAGCGTTACCGGCAGGCCAGACACCAACCAATGCACCAATACCTTGGCCATCACTGTGAAATACAGCGACTGAGGGCTAATCAGCATTTGCTCCAAAGATCCGTCTTCATAATCACTGCGAAACAGACCATCTAAAGACAACAGAGTCGCGAGCAGCGCCATCACCCAAACAATTCCCGGCGCCAGCAGCATCAACACGGATTTTTCCGGGCTAACACCAAGCGGAATCAAGGTAACGGCGATCAAAAAAAACACCAGCGGATTAGTCAACTCTGCCTTGTGCCGCGCAGCCACCAACAGATCGCGGCGAAAACTGGCTACAAAACCTCCCCAAAGACTGATGACAGGCACCTTATCAACCATGATAAGACTCCTCGCTGCGCACACCGCTGCCAAGATAGTCATCGCTCGCAGGTTGATACGCCTGTAAATCAACCACACGCAGCTGTGGCAAGGTTAAATCCTGATGAGAGGTAAGAATCGCCGCACCGCCCTTGGCGCAATGCTGCGCAATCAGCGCCTCTAATTGGCTTACGCCCACTTTATCGATAGCGGTAAAAGGCTCATCCAAAATCCAAATGCGCGCCCGACTCAAATGCAATCTGGCTAAGGCAACCCTGCGCAACTGCCCAGCTGAAAGCTGATAGCAAGGCGTATCCTCATAACCATAGAGCCCGACTGCAGCTAATGCATCATTGATGGCGATAGCCACCCCACTTTGCGCTTTGTACCACTCCAGATTTTCGGCAGGAGTTAAGGCTTTTTTGATGCCCGGCAAATGGCCGAGATAAAGACTATCGCCAGCAAAATCCCAAGCCGCTTCCGATAACGGCTGACCCGTGTAGAAAATTTGGCCGTGAAAATCGGTGCTAATGCCAGCAATCGCGCGCAGCAAAGTGGTTTTGCCGGCGCCATTGGGGCCGCCAATCTGAATCACATCGCCAGCGTGCACCTGTAAATCCAGCCCCGAAAACAACAGGCGATCATCCCTCTCGCATGCAAGATTGCGTAG
Source organism: Cellvibrio chitinivorans (assembly GCF_035117775.1). Lineage (NCBI taxonomy): Bacteria > Pseudomonadati > Pseudomonadota > Gammaproteobacteria > Cellvibrionales > Cellvibrionaceae > Cellvibrio > Cellvibrio chitinivorans. The sequence continues at coordinate 301,417 of NZ_JAYKKN010000002.1, read as the reverse complement.
TTCAAGCAGCGGAGTTGCCGCTTCATTTACCAAATCTGTCATGCGTATACTTGCCTTGCGTGAATGGGGTTCTACAGGAATCGCCCTTCAAGCCGCTATACTCTGAACAACCTGATTCACAGCAAGGGTGAGGTACGACAAGTGCCAAAAGCTCGCGATTATAGCGGCCTGCACAGCGACAGAGCACCCACATTTACGTTTTTGAGCATATTAATAGCCATTTGAGATAAGCCATGGAGCTGAGTTCAGTCACTGACAAGCTGCTGCAGAATGTTCAGCGGGCGCAGATCGACCAGATAATGGCGATCACCAAAGTGCTGGGCTTAAAAATTGGCGACCAATTTTTGGCCGATGTGCAAAAAATCACTCAAGCTACACCCGATGAACGCGCGCAGTTGATCAAGTCGATTGAAACCCAACTCGCTCAGCTCAATAAAAACTCCGCGGCGCCCGCGATTAAAGCATTGATCAGCGAACTTGAAGCGCAAAAATCGTTGGTACAAACATCTGCACTCAAACTGGTTACGCTTTCTATTAATACTCCCAATTCCAATGCTCCCGCCGCCTTAACATCGCCCGCCCCCACAAGCACGCAACTTCTCACCTATACCAGCCAACCGCTTGAGCTGAATCAAACACTGTTGATGCAACTGAGCGAAGGGCAAAAATTGCAACTCCTCAAACCACTCACTAAAGCAGAGGCCGCCAATTTTGCGGCGCTGTTACAAGCTGGCAATACAACAAGCACAGCACCAACAGGACAACTTCAAATAGAGACAAACAAAGCAACAGAAGTGATTAGCGATGCATTACGGCGCTTGCTACCGAATAAAGATAAGGGGCAAGACCTACTCACAGCCCTACCCAAAGTGGCGCAGTTCATCCAGCAACTGCCGGTTGCAGAACGCAAAGAATGGTTATCGAGCCAAGTGCAGCAATCACTGAAAACACTGGCCAATCACATTCGTTTATCCGACCAGCTCACCAATCCCAAATTGGTCGAAATGACACTCAAAAATAATGGCCAAAGTTTTGAGTACAAACTTGCAAGCCTGATCGCTTCACCAAAAACCAGCGAATCGGCAACCATCGCTGCCCCCGCAAAACCTGTAACAAACATACTTGCATCTGGCCAGCCAGCTCATGCGCTAGCTTCGCTTACAAATAAATCGATAACGTCAACGCCAACACAAACACCAATGACAGTCGAGAAGCTCGCCGCACAGGATTTAAAAGGTGCACTCCTGGGTTTGGCCCATCAATTAGATACCGAACTGGAAACCTTAAAACCTGCGCTACCCAGCTCGTCGCTCACTACAGACGTTAATAAAAATTTGCTCGCCATTACCCTGCCCCAATTTCTGGGCATGCTCACCAACAAACAACAAGGCGAGCTGAATCAAAAACAATTGCGCACTCAACTGGTAATGCTGATGCACCAATACACTTTGGGCAGCATTTCAAAAATTCAGCTACAGCAAGCTCATACACTGAACCATCAACTTGGCCAAACTGATCCAGCTCAACCAACACAATCCTGGCAATTTGAAATCCCTGTCCGACAAGGACATGACATTCACCCTCTGCACATTCAAATAGATCAGCAATGGGTTGAAGATCAACAAGAGCAAAGCGAGAAAAATACAACATGCATGCGGCAATGGAATGTGATGTTCAGTTTTGATTTGGCCATAGTCGGCAAATTTTATGCACAGCTCACCTTGATTGGCGAAAGTCTTTCCACCAAGTTTTGGGCTGAACATGAAAACACACTGCTTGAAGCAAAACACAAAATGGATGGGCTAAAAGCACAGCTTGAAAAAGAAGGGATTCGCGTTACGCAAATGCAATGTGTGCCCGGCCTTCCGCCACAACCCAAAATGTCTTTCAGTTATTCGCTTGTCGATATTAAAACCTAAGGCGCCCAGATGAATTCTCACTACACGCCAAACGAATTACAAAAAGCCGTTGCACTTTATTACGACGGCAAAAATGCGCCTCATGTCAGCGCCAAAGGCACTGGCGAAGTTGCCGAGCAAATAATTGCCATTGCCCAAGAACACGGCGTCCCGCTTTGCGATAACTCCGCGCTGGTGGATTTATTGGTGACTTTGGAGCTGGGCGATGAAATACCAGAATCCCTTTACATCGCCGTGGCCTATATCATCGCCTTCGCTTATCAACTGGAAGGGAAAAAACCAGACGCTTGGGCAGATTAACAATCACAACTTGGCAATCCTCCCTTTTACAAGAGTTACACAAATCGTCCATATTTCACCCTTTCCATGCCTGCAGTTTGATGCGATTATGACGTCATCTTTTTGACAGATGCGCATCAACCCTATGCAGAATTCAATGAATCATTTTATTTCCAGCACAGAACTCAAAGCACAATTGAGCAAAGTGGTTATTTTCGATTGCCGCTTCAACCTCATGAATAAAACATTAGGGCGCGAGCAATATCACACCGGGCATATTCCCGGTGCTTACTATCTGGATTTGGAACAAGATCTATCTGGCCCGATTGCCACACATGGCGGGCGCCATCCTTTACCCGATGAAGAAATTCTCAGCCAAAAACTTCGCACGACAGGAGCAAGTCAACATTCAACTATTGTGGTTTACGATGATTCGCGCATGGGCTATGCCGCGCGTGCTTGGTGGCTGCTGCGCCACTACGGGCACAAAGAAGTGTTGATTCTTGATGGAGGCTTCAGTGCTTGGGTTAATTCCGGCGGCGCAATTGATCGGCGCGAACCCGCACCTAAAACTGGAAACTTCAAAGCAGTTGTTCAACAGGATTGGGTTGTCACCCGCGAAGACATTCTTAATCCCGAATCCATTTTTACCCTTATCGATTCGCGCGAAGCAAAACGTTATCGCGGCGAAGAAGAACCCATTGACCCTGTGGCGGGGCATATTCCAAATGCATTGAATTACTTCTGGCAAGACGCAACGACTGAACAAGGTTTTATCAAATCACCCAATGAACAAGAGCAACGTTGGAAGGATTTGCAAGATGACAATCTAGTCATTTACTGCGGCTCAGGCGTTACCGCCTGTGTAAATATCTTGTCCTTGGAGATGTGCGGGAAAAAAGCAAAACTTTATCCAGGCAGCTGGAGCGATTGGTGCTCCTATCAAATCAAATAAAATGTTTTAGCTAAGGGGCATATAAAAACGGGCGATATTTCTATCGCCCGTTTTTCAATTAATTCGTGTATTCATATTCAATACGTACATCCTGCGGCCCACCGCGATCATCATCGATATTGGAGCGACCATGAAAGCGCATCAAATATTTGCCGTTAGGGTCATAAGCAAGATTGATTGGATCAGCAAATAGCGCGCTGAATTTTTTAGCAGGCGCGATTCGGAAGTAAATCCATTCTTTCCCATAATTTGCATCATAAACTGGCGAATCAGAACCTTTTATTTTGCGCACCTCCAAAGCAACACTCCCCAAACGCGCGGGAATCGCAAAGTCAAACTTCAACTTCTTACCCGACAACAACTTATCCCAATTTAATTGGATATAGGCATCAAAACCCGTATCGATAACGGTTTTTGCATTATCAAAAATAACCTTTTCATTTTGCGAACTATTCATTCCATGAGTCAGAACCAATCTGGCACCTTGAAATTGAGCCGATGCGAATTCGTTATCGCGTGTATCTTCAAAATTAAAACTGGGCTGAAACGGCTCCCCTTGGTACACCAAGGTTTTTGAGGCAAAGACCGTCCCTTCAGGCGTTACATAGTCAACACGAACTGATTTGTTTTCATCAAGCCCTGTGTAGAGTTCACGATACACAAGCTGATTATCATCAAGACTGTACGCACTCCCCGCCGCAACATAGTTGTCTTGAGCTAGCGCCCCTACAGCATTAACTCCAACCACAAAAGCAATCACAGCCAAGCTGCGCCCAAGAGCCTGTCGACGATAACTCTTCTCTTTCATACTGAACATATAACCCCCTACCATAAAAACCAAAACTTAAACCCTGAAGCCTGCTGTAGCTTCTTTTTTATCTACACGATTAGCGACCAATATAGGTCCAGCCACATTGCGAAACCGTTTAAACATTTATTTTGCAAACGACGATAACTGAGAAAAAAGCGCAATGGTTTCTTTGCGACTACTACTTAAATCTACAATCGGCCGGGGATAATTTTCCAATTCCGGCGGATTATGGATTTGTTTATTAGATAAATGCGCCAATTCGGGAACCCACTTACGAATAAATTCTCCCGATGGATCAAACCGTTCAGACTGGCTAATCGGATTAAAGATACGAAAGTAAGGTGCCGCATCGGTGCCGGTAGATGCACTCCACTGCCAACCGCCATTGTTTGCGGCAAAATCACCATCGATTAATTGCGACATAAAATAATCTTCGCCCCAGCGCCAATCGATTTGGCAATTTTTGGTCAAAAACATCGCAACCACCATGCGCAGACGATTATGCATCCAACCTGTGGCATTCAGTTGGCGCATGGCGGCATCCACAATCGGAATACCTGTATTACCTGCACACCAAGCATCAAACAAGGCTTGATCAAATCGCCAGGGAAATGCTTCGGTGTGCGGTTGCATCGCTTTGCGCTTACAAACTTGCGGATAATCAGCAACTACATGCTGATAGAACTCCCGCCAGATTAATTCGCCTATCCAACATTCAGCTCCTGCGTTACCGCCCTCCCATTCACCCTGAGTGTAGGCCAGCACAGCCGCTATGGCTTGTCGGGGTGATAGTGAACCGACTGCAAAATAAGGCGATAAAATCGAAGTTCCAGCCACTGCAGGAAAATCGCGCTGGTCTTTGTAACCTGACAAAGACTGCTCAATAAAATGATCCAGACGGCGATAGGCTTCTCGCTCTCCAGCAGGCCAAAGCGCCGACAAATCGCGCAACTCATGTTCACTAAAAAGCTGATCAATCTCCTCTTTCGACGCGGCGTTTATTGCCAGAGGCGCTGATTGTTTTACTGGCAAGCCAAGAGGCTGCATAGAAATGGGCATTACCATGCTCAGCCATTTCTTTTTAAATGCGGTGAATACTTTATAAGGTTCCCCCTGCCCATTACGAATCATACCCGGCGGAACAATACAGCGATCATGGCAGCGTTTTACCAATATTCCGTTATCACGCAACAACTGATTAACAGCCAGATCGCGATTCACTTCATTTATTGGATATTCAGCATTAAAGTAAAAATGCTCTACTTGCAAAGTCTGAGAAATACGAAGCAATTCTGGTGCAATTTCATCCGGTTTTTTAACACGAATAACTACCAGTGGAATATTGAGGTCAGCCAAATCCGCTACTAACAAATGTAAATGCTGACGAACAAACTCCAGCTGGGAGGATGAAATACTGTGCATTTTTACGTAGGCATCGCAGTGCAGATAAACTGCAGCAACGCCCAGCCCTAAGTCCGCCGCCTTATGCAAAGCAGGGTTATCATAGACTCGCAAATCATGACGCAACCAAACCAAAGCCGTCATTGCGCCCCCAACATTTTCTTGATTCTGCGGATCGCAAATCCAGTCAGTGGAAAGTGTTCATACAACATCGAACCAGCATCAAAATAATCGCGCTGATAATAAATTTTTTCGTTAAATAACAAATGAGTATTTCCGGTTAGTTCCAGCAACTTACCGCCTGCCAATTTTTTGTGGCGATAATGCATAGTCCAAAACAAAATGGCCTCACCTTTATCTGCCATCTCCATTGAGTGATGATATTCAAAACGGCACTCAATCAAATCTGCCATCAAAGTTGTATAGTAACTTTTAAGGTGATCCAAACCGTTTACTGCATGTAATGGGTCACGGAACTGAATGTCGTCACTGTAAACATCCGCCAATGATTTGAGCATTCTCTTGTCAAATTGCAGATGCATACTGCGTATTTTTTGCAGAAGTGTCAGCGTCATATAAAGCTCAAATATGATTACGCAAGCCTAACCGTTCAGGGTGAGGCGCCCAAAAAGTTTGTGATGCTAAATACGGGTTATCCAGTTTTAACAAATGATGTTTAAGCAATGTAAGCGGCACCACCAAGGGCACAAATCCCTCTCTATAAGAGTCAATCAGCTGCGACAACTCTTGCTTTTCCTGTGTATTCAAATAGGTTTTCAGATAACCACGCAAATGCATAATTGCATTGGTATTACCTTTACGGGTGGCGTGGTGCGATAAGGCCGTCATAAATAAACGGAAAAATTCTTGGCTGCATTCTGCAATATCCCGACCTGAAAGATTGGCTAAAAATCGCCCGATTGAAAAATAACTCGGTACGTGATGCGCCATCACTTGGTATTTATAGCGAGAGTAAAACTCAATCAATTTTTTTGCCGTCGGTGCAGCCGCCACCCGACTTTTAAAATCATGGTAGGCATAAACACGGGTGATAAAATTATCGCGCAAGCCAGCGTCATTTAAACGCCCAGCCTCCTCCACAGGAAGTAAAGGCATCAACTCCATCAAACGTTTTGCGTAAGCTCCCCGCCCATTAGCATCGAGAGTATAACCATCAGCTGTGTAACGCTTCATACCAAAAACACCACAGCTGGGAGATTTTTGCATAAACACGTAACCGCAAATATCCGGCATTTGCGCTACTGCTATTTCCGCTTGTTCAACCAAATCCTCAGTAACATCGAGATCTGGATTGTCATTACCTTGCACCCGGGTTTCGTTATTGGAGACGACCAATCGAATCGGCTTGCGCGGAATACCTAATCCAATCGCCACTTCCGGGCAGACAGCTCGAAACTCAAAATATTCGCTCAACACTTCTGTCAGATAGCGGTTGTGTTTGTGTCCACCATCATAACGAACCTGCTCTCCGAGCAAGCATTGACTAACACCCAAGGGAATTTTGTTCATATCAGCCCTATCTAAAACCTGATGACATCTATGTTTTACATCACTGACAGAAAGAAGGCAAAGCCTCAATGGTGCGGTTTGAAAATAAAGCAGCTGAAAGAAAAAAGCCGAACTAGGTTCGGCTTTGGGGAAGACAAATAATAATTAATGCGTGGGAATTTCTATATCTTCAAATAGTTCGTCCAACTCAGCACGAGAATGGCGATTAAATGCTTCATTTATGACATCTTTAGTCAGATGCGGCGCAAACTTTTCAATGAAGTCGTACATGAAACCACGCAAGAAGGTGCCACGGCGGAAGCCAATTTTGGTTACGCTTGACTCAAACAGATGGCTTGCATCCAAGGCTACCAAATCACTATCAGTTGATTCGTTGTACGCCATACTCGCGATTATCCCTACGCCTAATCCAAGACGCACGTAGGTTTTAATTACGTCAGCATCTGCGGCAGTAAAGACGACCTTAGGCGCAAGACCACGGTTGATAAACGCCTCATCCAACTTGGAGCGCCCTGTAAAACCGAACACATAAGTCACAATTGGATATTTTGCTACATCTTCCAGTGTCAGATTGGAAATCTGCGCTAGAGGATGGTTTTTAGGCACAACCACGCTGCGATTCCAGCGATAACACGGCATCATGATCAGATCGCTGAACAACTCCATCGCTTCTGTCGCGATGGCGAAATCAACAGTACCATCCGCTGCCATTTCAGAAATTTGCATGGGCGTGCCCTGATGCATATGCAAAGCAACTTCAGGATATTGCTTAATAAAAGAACCAATCACAGGCGGCAATGCGTAGCGTGCTTGAGTGTGCGTGGTTGCTAGAGTCAGCGTGCCTTTACGCTCATTACTAAACTCTTGCGCCACTTGTTTGATACTTTCGACTTTGCGCAGGATTTCACCTGCAGTCTTCAGAATCGCTTCACCAGCTGGAGTGATTCGGGTCAAATGTTTCCCGCTGCGCGAGAAAATTTCAACACCCAGTTCATCTTCCAATAAGCGGATTTGTTTACTGATACCAGGCTGTGATGTATACAAACTCTGTGCAGTCGCTGACACGTTTAAATCGTGATGCGCCACTTCCCAGATATAGCGTAGTTGTTGCAGCTTCATAAGCCCTCCGATTGGCTCACTCACTGAAGGTTGTCGCCAAAGGCATTCACCAGAACATAACCTTGAGAGTAACTCAAAGTTATAAAATTAACTAAAATTATTCACTAATAGAATAGAGCAATTCACCGCCTTGCTACAGCAATTATTAATTGTGCTACAAGCCAGCCTTGTTACAACTTTAGACTATATCCCAAAAATGCAAAGTTTTTGGCAGATGAATATTACAAAAATATCAAAAAATAGCGATTAGACACCCTATATTGGGTATATAGCCTTAGCTGCCAGAGTTCAATATCAGCTTATTGGCGATGCCATGGGGAACATGACCCGTGGCGACATGCTCGCGCGCCGAGTCGCAGTGCATTTGCTGATCATCAAAAAACACATCTGCACCATAGGCCTTTAAGAAAGCACCTTTTGATAAGCCACCCAAAAATAGCGACTCATCAATACGAATATTCCATGCCCGCAAAGTGCGGATAACTCGCTCATGTGCTGGCGCTGATCGAGCCGTCACTAACGCGGTACGTATCGGGCAATCTTCCCCAAATTCAGCTTGAAGATTATGTAACGCAGCCAAAAATTGTTTAAACGGCCCCCCACTCAAAGGCTCTTTTGCAGAAGCCTTTTCGCTTTCAGTAAAGGCGGATAAACCTTGCAGCTTATAAATCTGCTCTGCTTCGTCGGAAAAAATCACAGCATCGCCGTCAAAGGCAAAGCGCAGTTCATCTTCATTTTCCACTTGGTTATTGGATGCGATCAACGTTGCTGCTGCCATGCCATGTTCAAGTGCCTGGCGCACATCCTCTGGTTCAGTAGAAAGAAATAAATGGCAGCCAAAGGCAGATGCGTAACGATAAGGAGATGTGCCGCCACAAAATGCAGCACGACTAATTTTCAAGCCGTAATGCTCTACAGAGTTAAAAACTCGCAACCCAGTATCCGCACTATTGCGCGATAACAAAATCACTTCTACACGCGGATCATCTCCCAGTCGCTCATTAAGGCGCAGTAGTTTTTTGACCAGTGGAAACGCATCGCCCGGTGCAAGCACCTCATCCTCATGCTCAATCTGGTACTGCGCGTAAGCAGCCAAACCTTGGTTGATATAAACCTGATGACTCTCATCCAGATTAAATAAGGCGCGCGATGAAATCGCTATTACCAGCTTATCGCCAAAACCTTTTGCCATAATCAGACTCTCCGTAACAGAACAGGTTTATTGCAAGGTAAACGCGTCGGCATCCAAGTGTGCGGGAAACCTTGTGCGATACTCGGTTAAATTTTCAGCGTACAACTCAACGGTAATCAATTCCGCTTCCTGGCTGGTGGCGATCAACTCACCCGCAGGGCCGTAGACACTCGAATCACCAGCATAATGCTGCCCCGCTTCATCCATGCCTACGCGATTAACCCCCAAAACATAACTCAGGTTTTCGATAGCACGAGCTTGCAGCAAACGGTTCCAATGCAAGCTGCGCGCACTTGGCCAGTTGGCGACATAAAAGCTGAGATCATAATCATTGCGATTGCGGCTCCACACCGGAAAGCGCAAGTCATAACAAATCAGCGGCAGAATGCGCCATCCTTTAAGCTCAACCAAAACACGCTCATTACCCATCGCATAACGCGTATGTTCACCTGCCATTCTGAATAAATGGCGTTTGTCGTATTCAACATAAGAGCCATCGGGGCGCATCCAGATCAAGCGATTCACATAACTATTCTCATGGGGATCGCCAAGTTTTACCACCAAGCTACCAGTGACAACAGCATCGTGTTTGGCCGCTTGTTGTGCCATCCATTGATATGCACGGCCATCAACGGTTTCTGCATAATTACGTGCATTAGCGCAAAATCCGGTGGTAAATACTTCCGGCAGAATAATCAAATCGGTTTTGGTAATAGCCTCCAATGCCTGCTCAAATACCGCAAGATTCTGTTGCGGATCATTAGGCACAATCACTTGCTGCACCAAGGTGACAGTCAAATTATCCACGATGAACAATCTCCTCTTCGTTGTGATGAGCTGGATGCAGCCATCGATAACAAAGCGCAAACGCGATTAGCGCCGATATAGCCGACAACAAGAATGTACTTGATGCACTATAGTCCCACAAGAATCCACCAATCAATGCGCCCGCCGCACCACCTGCACCAAAGCTAAGCGAGCTGTACATAGCCTGCGCCTGCCCTTGATTTGCACCTTTAAAATAGGTACGCACCAGCTCGATCGACACTGAATGCGCGATACCAAAGCTGCAGGCATGCAATAACTGCGCAAATAAAAGCACGGACAGATGATTAGCCCCATAGGCGATCAACAGCCAACGCAGACTCGTGGTGAGCAACGCAAACAACATCAATACACGCAGAGGAAAACGAGCCAATAGTCTGTGCATCACAAAAAAGATCGCAATTTCTGCAAGTACCCCTAATGCCCACAAAAGCCCGGTCGATGTACGGCTATAACCGTAGTTTTCCACCAAATAAAGAGTGTAAAACGTGTAATAAGGGCCGTGACTTAACTGCAATAAAAAACTGGCGATTAAGAAACACAAAATTGTTGGCTGGAGCGCAAGGCGCAAAAACGAATGCTGCGCATTTGCTGTCTTTTTGGAGCTTAAATCGCGCACACTGAGGCTGGACAGCCAAATAAGAATGAGAAATGACAAAATAAAAAGCGGCAGGTATCGAATAGGTAACACATCAAACACTAGGCCAAGCCCAACAACGGCAGCCATAAATCCGAATGAACCCCAAAGTCGAATTTGGCCGTAGCGATGATACTTATCGCCCAAATACCCGAGGGTGATAACTTCAAATTGAGGTAAAACAGCATGCCAAAAAAAGGTGTAACAGCTAACGACCAAGACTAACCACCAGTAGCGCTGATCGAGCAGGATTCCTGCAAAAATAATACTTGCAGCCAAACTTCCCAAACGAATGATGCGCAATCGCTGTTGCGTATGATCCGCCAACCATCCCCAAAAATTGGGGGCAATAATCCGCGTTGCCAGAATGATCGCGCTTATAACACCAACATCCTGCGACGAATAACCAAGGGATTTGAGATAAATTCCCCAGTAAGGAATCAGAGTACCGACAACGGCGAAATAGAAAAAATAAAATCCGGAAAGTCGCCAGTAAGGAATTGCTTGCTGCGCAGAAGATAGGGGCATAAAAGTACTAACAGGAGCAGACAAGTTTGGGTTAGCTGTGGCGCTGCACAACTAACCCGCAACCTGTGAAGAATTATTTTGCTTGTGCAGGAATCACCGGAATTGAATGCTTAACGCCACCATTTTGCCCGCGATGACGCAACAAGTGATCCATCAGCACTAACGCCAACATAGCCTCAGCGATTGGTGTTGCGCGAATCCCGACGCAAGGGTCATGACGACCTTTGGTGATGACCTCTACAGGGTTTCCGTGCACATCAACACTGCGACCGGGAAGGTGCAAACTTGAGGTCGGCTTAAGCGCAAGATTGGCGATAATGTCCTGACCTGAAGAGATTCCGCCCAAAATACCACCGGCATTGTTGGATAAAAAACCTTCCGGGGTGATTTCATCGCGATGCTGGGTGCCGCGTTGTTCAACCGATTCAAAACCTGCTCCGATTTCAACACCTTTAACCGCATTGATACTCATCAATGCATGCGCAATTTCTGCATCCAAACGATCAAAAATAGGCTCGCCCAAACCCGGTGGAACGTTAGTCGCCACGACGGTGATTTTTGCTCCAATGGAATCGCCCTCTTTGTTTAATGCCTGCATGAAAGCTTCCATTTCAGACACTTTGCTGGCATCGGGGCAGAAGAATGGATTTTGATCAACCTGATCCCAATCCACTGTTTCAATCTTGATCGGCCCAAGCTGCGACAAATAACCACGCACTTCAATGCCATGAAAATCTTTCAGATATTTTTTAGCGATAGAACCTGCAGCAACACGCATTGCAGTCTCACGCGCCGATGAACGGCCGCCGCCACGGTAATCGCGCACACCGTATTTTTGCATGTAGGTGTAGTCCGCATGAGCTGGACGGAATTGATCTTTGATATTGGAATAGTCTTTCGAGCGCTGATCGGTATTCTCAATCATCATGCCAATTGGAGTGCCGGTCGTTTTACCTTCAAACACACCAGAGAGAATTTTCACCATGTCATCTTCGCGACGCTGAGTGGTGTAGCGCGATGTGCCTGGTTTACGGCGGTCCAAATCAATTTGGATATCCGCTTCAGTCAACTCAAGGCCGGGCGGACAGCCATCGACAATCGCCCCCAAGGCAATGCCATGACTCTCGCCAAAGGTAGTTACCGTAAACAACTTGCCGTACGTATTTCCAGACATTCGCAATTTCCTGATCTAAGATCCCACTTGAAATCAATAAAAAGTAGGAATCAATAAAAAGTGTGCCGATTATACGTGACTTGCCCAGCCGACGCATCGACACAACACTATTCGAGCACTCCTAAAGCACCCCGGCTGCGCGCGCATTACGCAGCTCTTGCGCCGTAAGCACAAACACACCATGACCGCCGCGCTCAAACTCTACCCAAGTAAATGGCAGCTCGGGGTAAGCCGCTTCCAAAGCGGGCCAAGAGTTGCCAACTTCTACCACCAGCAAACCATCGTCGGTCAAATGATCCAATGCTTCAGTTAACAAGCGACGGGTAAAATCGAGGCCATCATCACCAGAGGCCAACCCAAGTTCAGGCTCAGCGTGAAATTCATCGGGTAGACTCGCCATATCCTCTGCATCCACATAGGGTGGGTTGGAGACGATTAGATCGAAGCGTTGCCCAAGCAGGTTTTCAAACAAATCCGACTGGATCGCAAAAACGCGCTCGGTCACACCATGCTGCTGAATATTTTCTTCGGCAACTGCCAGCGCATCGAACGAAATATCACTCAACTGCACCTCAGCATCAGGAAATGCATGAGCACAGGCGATGCCGATACAGCCGCTGCCGGTACACAAATCCAGTATTTGCTGCGGCTCATTTACCAACCAAGGCGAAAAGTGTTTATCGATTAGCTCACCAATAGGCGAACGCGGCACCAGTACTCGCTCGTCTACCACATAAGGCATACCCCCAAACCAGGCTTGACCGGTGATATAAGCAGCAGGGATACGCTCCTCAATGCGGCGCTGAATATTGGCTACAACCCGCTCGCGCTCTGCTGTGGTCAAGCGTGCATCCAGCCATACATCCCCCAAAGGCGGAGCCAGATGAATGGCGTGCAGCACCAACTGCTCAGCTTCATCCCAAGGGTTATCTGTACCATGACCATAAAAGAGTTTTGCAGCGATAAATTCACTGGCGGCCCAACGCAAAAAATCGCGAATGGTCAGCAATTGATCGCGCGCCAGATCAAATTGATTGGTAGATGCAGTCATGAATAACCTCAGGGAATCGGCAAAGTGCGGGCATTCTACCCAATAAATCGATCAAATCAGGATTTAAGTTTTCTCGATTCCCAGTGAAAGCGGTAAACTACTGTTTTGTGACAGGCAGATGATCGCTGCCGCTAGAGGAGTTTGTAATGAGAGAACATTTTGCGAGCATTATTGCTGGCGTCGGTGAAGACCTAACCCGCCCTGGCCTTCTGGACACACCGGATCGCGCAGCCAAAGCCTTTCAATTTTTAACCCGCGGCTACCATCAAACACTGGATGAAGTGGTCAACGATGCACTCTTCCCGTCCGACTCGGATGAGATGATTCTGGTTAAAGATATTGAGCTTTACTCCCTATGCGAGCATCACTTGCTGCCCTTTATTGGTAAGGCTCACGTTGCTTATATCCCAACTGGAAAAGTACTGGGCTTATCAAAAGTTGCACGAATCGTCGATATGTTTGCACGTCGCCTACAAATCCAGGAACAACTTACCGTACAAATCGCCGAGTGCATTCAGGAAATTACCGGTGCATCTGGCGTAGGCGTTATTATCGAAGCCAAACATATGTGCATGATGATGCGCGGTGTTGAAAAGCAAAATTCCTCGATGAAAACCTCCGCCATGCGCGGCAGTTTCCGCAGCAACCAAGCAACGCGCAATGAGTTTTTGTCGCTGCTGCGCTAAGGTTTTTTCATGATGCAAAATTTTTAACGCATAAAAAAGGCGACACCATGCAAAATGATGTCGCCTTTTTTGATTTTAAAATTTCTTAATTCAAAAGCGCTGCTTTTATCTAATCGTTAAGTTTAACAACCTCAACCCGCGCACTTCTATCGCCCCGCCCCGCCGGTGCAAGACTTCCCATCCCATAGGTTGTAATGCGCGCAGGAACAACCCCTTTTTCTTGCAGAGCCGCCTTTAGCTGATTGGCGTAGACCAGTGAATCCTGTTGCTGTTGTGCTAGCGGTATCGCAGCGTAATCATGCCCGACGAGAGCAATTTTTAATGTTGGATGTTGCGTTAAGGCATCAATGAGTGCGTTCAAATGTGCAGGTTTAATTTGAATCGATGTATTGCCATTTGCATCATCAGTTACTAAATCTGGAAACACGTAATAGCCATTTACATCCAACGCATTGATAATCGAATCAGAATTTGAAGCAACACCTAGCTCAAGCCTTTGATCTACGTGTAATACATCAAGTTGAACATAAACACGTTTATTGCCGCGCTGTACCGCATAAAGCGCAATAAAGAAGGGCTTGTTATCGACCGAGGTTACTTCGTAAGCGCCATACTGTTGAAATTGATCCAATCCGTACAACTGCTGCAGCTTGAAGTGATTGTTAGCCCATGAATTACTGGTTCCACAATCACGCCCTTTACAGTGGAACAATTCACGGAAATTAAAATTTTGCAACTGATCAAGATAAAATTCAAAACCGTTGCTAGCGCTATGTCGCTCGGGCAATTCCAATGTGTAACGTGCAAGATTTCCCTTTAAGCGCTGCTGACGATCAAGCCTCCAATTGCCCGCGATTTTTTTATAGCTGCTCAGCGCCAGAATATATTCATCAACTTGCGCCTGACTTTGATACATCACTCTCGCGTTGGGATAATTTTGTACCGGCAAATCGGCAGCGAAGCTTGTACCAACAATACAAAGACCAAAGAAACCACAGACGAATCGCACAAACCGCATAAATACTCACCACATATTCGTTGTTATTGTTAACGGGCATTAGCCAATAAATCGAGCGAAAAACGCATTGAGTTTTTCTGCAACAACATCGACTTCTTGCTCCATATGCAGATGATGGCCGCCTGCCAAAACCTCATAATCAACAT
Source organism: Cellvibrio chitinivorans (assembly GCF_035117775.1). Lineage (NCBI taxonomy): Bacteria > Pseudomonadati > Pseudomonadota > Gammaproteobacteria > Cellvibrionales > Cellvibrionaceae > Cellvibrio > Cellvibrio chitinivorans. Next base: position 286,146 of record NZ_JAYKKN010000002.1, on the reverse strand, counting down.
TAGAAAAGCGCTTCACTTCGCGCAAATAATTTTCATACATAAACGGCAAACCACGATCAGCTAATAATAGCTTTGTTGGCGCACTTATCTGATTCACAAACGCCTCCAAATATTCACGCGGCCATTTAATCATCGAAGGTGCTAACAATCGGGGATCAGTACACCACGAATAACCGCCATTTCGAGCTGCCACACCACGCTCAGTCAGCGCCTTTGCCGCTTCATAGCCGAGCGGAAACATTCCTCGTTCACGGGCTTTGACTGCAATATCCATATCGGGGTAAACGGAAGGATTCTTTTGTTGTTGCGCACGCAGCCCCTCAATAGCACTCGCCAATTGTTTGGGGGCATCTTCTGCTTTTGCAGGCTCAGGCAAAAAACCCTCAACTAGTCCCAAAGCAATAATTCGCTCAGGAAAAGTACCTGCCGCCAGAGTTCCAATAATTGCACCGCGCGAATGCCCTAACAAAACAAACTTATCCCAGCCTAAATAATCGGCAATCGCGAAAATATCGCTGATATCATCTAAAAGTGTATACGCCATGTTGCCCGGACGATGATCAGTTCGCCCGTGCCCGGCCATATCCAATGCAACAAGATGAAGGTTTTTGAGCCGCGGCGCCAATGCAAAAAAGCTGGCGGAATTATCCAGCCAGCCATGCAGCGCGAGAACAGGTAATTGCGTGGTATCACCCCACTCCTGCGCAGCGAAATTCATTCCATTAACACTAAAACGCAGCTCGCGCGGGTGGGATGATTGCGCCATAAAATTCACTTCGATAAAAAACAGTTTCGATCAAGCGTGATCCAACCAGAGCAACTCACCCAAATCTGCCGCAACCAACGGCGCCGATATAGCTGCAAGCGAACTGGTTCCCATAGGATGATAGTCATCAGACTTACCGCAAAGCATGTTTAACACACGCCCCACGAGCGGCTGATGACTAACCAGCAAAATAGATGAATCTGAATTCTGGGACTCTTTAGAGTAAAGCTCTGCCAACCAATTGATTAAAACCTGAGGATTTGCTTCAGGCACCAACAAATCAGTTGTTTGAATTTCAAGCCCAGAAAAGTAATCCGTGGCAATCCCTGCAGTCTGTTGCGCTCGCACCAAAGGGCTAGCCCAAATTTGCGTAAGCGAGTCCATATCTGCGACTCGCTTCTGCATAATTTTGGCAGTATCGACCCGACCTTTATCAGTCAACCGACGAGCCTCATCGGTAGTCATTTGCAGCTCTGCTTGTCCATGACGAAGAATAAAAATGGTCATTTATTCAGCCGCTTTTTCTGCAGTATCTACAGCAGGTTTGCTTGGCTCTACTTGAACTTCTGTTTTGGGTTCAACATTTACACCAGCAGGCCAATCAGCAAACGGAAAAGGTTTTTCTTCGCTGCTGTAGCATAAAAATTTGAACACATCATAAATGTAAGTAGACAGCGAATGACCAAAACGGCGTAAGTGAAGATTGTCTTCACCAGTAACTAATGAAAATACAAATTGCACCGCAACCAATACCCACATCACCAAAGTAGCCAATTGCAGCACTGCGGCAAATAACAGCATGAATACCAAGCGTAACCAGTGTTTACTTGAACTGAGATTGGACTTTAATTGATCATTGTTCATTAATTTCCCCTTAAATATTCAACATCATCAGCTTGCTCGCCGACCATTAAACCACGGGCAACATCGGCGATTGGTTTGTTTTCAAACAATACTGCATGTAATCCCGACACCAAAGGCATATATACACCAAGCTCGTCGGCTTTGTGTTTTACCTGCAAGAGCGTATTAACACCTTCGGCGACCTGCCCCAAAGACGCAACAATTTCATCAAGCTTTTTTCCTTGCCCCAAGGCAAATCCAACACGGTAGTTGCGACTCAAATCCGACGTACAAGTCAAAATCAAATCACCTACACCAGCTAAACCCAAAAAGGTCATTGGGTTTGCCCCCATCACTTGGGCAAAACGCCCCATTTCCGCCAGGCTGCGCGTCAGCAACATCGCTTGAGTGTTGTGCCCGGCGCCCAAGGCCGCAGCCATCCCACAGACAATCGCGTAAATATTTTTAAGTGCACCACCCAATTCCACACCATAGCTATCGTGGTTTGCATAGACACGAAAGGTAGACGACTTTAATGTCTGTTGCACACACTCGATGACACGCTCATCACTACTCGCAATCACAGTCCCGGTTTGCTGCTGTTGCACAATTTCTTTTGCGAAATTAGGGCCACTCAGTACACCAATAGGATGACCGGGAAGTTCCTGCTCAAGAATTTGACTCATCAAGGTGAAGCCTTCAGGCTCGATACCCTTAGCCGTGCTCACGACTATAGTGTCTTCGCCCAACAGAGGCTTTAACTGCTGGGTCACCGCACGAAAGGAATGACTGGGGATAGACACAAAGACTAAGTCCGCACCAGTCACAGCCTCTGCCAAATCAGCGGTCACAACAAGTTGATCATTGAGCATATAGCCTGGAAGGTAACGCGCATTTTGGCGCGCGGTTTGGCAGATGCCAGCCTGCTCCGCAGACCGCATCCAAAGAAAAGTTTGATGGTTGTTACACGCGATAATATTGGCAATTGCCGTACCAAAACTACCGCCGCCAAGTACAGCAACCTTCAATTGTTTACTCATAAAAAAATCCAGTGGTTAAACCAAGAAAACCCCATAAAAATTCGTCACCTGTTACAAGCCAAAAGATACAAAACACACAAACTGTAACTTTTCTGCACAAAAACCTTCATCAAATTTTTGTCCACATTTTCTGTGGATAACTTGGTGGATATTTTTTGGGAAACCGCCTCAAAGGCTTATAAAATCAGTACCAATGACAAAACGATCAAAAAACAACCAATTTAAAAATATCCTTATTTTTCATAATGTTACATAAATAAAATAAGCAGAAAGTTCATTTTTTCGCGATTTTGTTCAAGCTGCGAGCAACTCAAGCAATTAAGCACAGGAGATGTGCATAAAGAGTTAGTGATCATTAACCTTGCACAACCGATAGACACGAAATATTCATATTGCAAGCAACTTTTTTACAAAAAAATTGCGTCATTATGAACCACCTAGATGACCATTTTGTTCCAGCAAACACCTGGAATTTATTACCTTAAAAACGCACCGTAGCTGCCATCCGCGTAAAGCAGAGGATCCACCGCCACCTCCGGCAAAATGACCTTATGAATGGCTCCAACAATAATTTTATGAGTTCCATAGGTCATAACCTGATCGGTCTGGCACAGAAAAACCGCTTGAGCATCCATCAACACAGGCACACCAGTGTCATCATCTTCCCACTGCCCTACTTCGAAGCGATTTCTGTTGGGTTCACGCCCAGCACAGATATTTGATACATCCTGATGATGAGCAGACAAAACATTAACGGCAAACTGACTACCGATAGTTGCCAAATGCCCCTGCTGGGAGACCAGCTGGTTAATACATACCAGCAGAGAGGCGGGAGAATCTGATACGGAAGTAACAGAGGATACTGTCATCGCAAAACGTTGATTGTCCGGTAAAGCAGTAGATAGTACGCACACACCCGACGCCAACCGGCGCATCCCCAATTTCATTGACACAGTTAAACTATTGTTTTGCATAAACTCCCCCGAATAAGAACTGCTTATTCTGACCAGCGAACATAACTCAGACAAGCCTAAAAAGTGTCTGCGCAGTTATTTCTATTTCCCACACCAAAGACTCAAATAACCTTTTCTGCAGCAATAAAGGCACAACAACAGCAATATCTGGATGCGCCTTGCTCAACCTGATTAGAATTTAACTTGGAGTGCTAAATATTTTATTTTATTGTGTTTTTTTCGTTGACGAGGTCGGATCTCATCGTTAATATGCGCACCACTTGAAACGCAGTCAGTTTTAAGTCGTCGGAGTGTAGCGCAGCCCGGTAGCGCGTCTGTTTTGGGAGCAGAATGTCGGGGGTTCGAATCCCTCCACTCCGACCATTTTTTTATCGAACCTGCGAAGGTTTGTTCCAGCATGTGCCCGTAGCTCAGCTGGATAGAGCACCCGCCTTCTAAGCGGGTGGTCGCAGGTTCGAATCCTGCCGGGTGCGCCATTTGGGCATGTATTAACCGCCCACACTTCTCTTAAAGTTGTTTTCAAATAGGTTTACACCTATTTATTCTCGCTACGGTGGCTGTAGCTCAGTTGGTAGAGCCCTGGATTGTGATTCCAGTGGTCGTGGGTTCGAGCCCCATCAGCCACCCCAATTCCTCGCGGCTTATACGACAAGCGCACACTATCTCCATTCTGTTTTCCGAACATATTTCCGAAGATGCTTTTATTTCAAAGCTCAGCACATATTGCTATTGAGATTGACCGCCAATAAAAGCCACTGCCCAACCCGATAAATACTTTAACTCTCTTGGCGGCATTTGCCTGCTGTGGGAAAATACGCGCCCTCAGACTCATCACCCTTATCATTTACAACACAGGTAATTAGCGCCCATGTCCGCACTCTTATTGGATGGCAAAGCACTTGCCGAAAAAACTGAACAGGAACTTTCAGCACGCGTTGCAGCTTTAAAAGCACGCAGCAATGGCCAAACTCCTATTCTGGCAACCATTCTTGTGGGCGATGATCCTGCATCAGCCACCTATGTAAAAATGAAGGGCAATGCTTGTACACGTATCGGCATGGAGTCTTTGAAAGTTGAGATGCCATCAACTACAACCACTGAAGAGTTACTGGCTAAAATTCAAGAACTCAATACCAACCCAAATGTGCATGGCATTTTGTTGCAGCATCCAGTTCCGCATCAAATTGATGAACGCCTGTGTTTTGATGCAATCAGCGCCGAAAAAGATGTTGATGGCGTCACCTGTTTGGGCTTTGGTCGCATGAGCATGGGCGAGGAAGCTTACGGTTGCGCAACACCAAAAGGCATTATGCGTTTGTTAGAAGCATATGGAGTTGAGCTTGCAGGCAAACACGCTGTTGTCGTTGGGCGCAGCCCGATTCTTGGCAAACCAATGGCATTAATGCTGCTCAACGCTAACGCTACAGTAACTATTTGCCATTCGCGCACACAAAATTTACCTGCATTGATCAAACAAGCCGATATTCTGGTGGGTGCAGTCGGAAAACCAGAATTTATCAAAGCAGAATGGATTAAAGATGGTGCAGTGGTAGTTGATGCTGGCTATCACCCGGGTGGTGTTGGCGACATCGAATTAAAACCTCTGGTAGATCGCGTTGCCGCCTACACACCTGTGCCCGGTGGGGTTGGCCCAATGACAATCAACACTTTGATTTATCAAACCGTTGATTCGGGTGAGAAAAAAATCGGCTAATGATTTTCTTCTCCCTACATAGATAAAAAATCCCTAAAAGCAGGCACTCGCCTGCTTTTGTTTTTACAGCATTCGCTAACGACGCTCACAAAAGATGACAGAAACCCTGCCGATCATATATCGCGACGAACACATAGTTGCCATCAATAAACCCGGTGGGCTACTGGTGCATCGCAGCGAAATAGATCGCCACGAAACTCGCTTTGCGGTACAGCTATTACGCGATCAAATCGGCCAGCTGGTTTATCCGGCCCACCGCTTGGACAAGCCCACTTCCGGCGTTTTAGTTTTTGCACTTTCACCAGAAATTGCCCGGCAACTCGGTGACATTTTTGCAAGGCATGCACTCATCAAAACCTACGTCGCTTTAGTACGAGGTTTCACTCCAGATGAGGGCACTATTGATCACCCATTAATCGAAGAACTAGATAAATACACCGATCAAAAGGCACGCATGAATAAGCCTGCGCAAGAAGCCATCACTGAATACAAAAAACTCGCTCAAATCGAATTTCCGTTTAGTATCGATAAATATCCCTGCACTCGTTACTCACTTGTGCAATGCAATCCGAAAACTGGACGCAAACATCAAATTCGCCGCCACCTCAAGCATATCAGCCACCCGATCATCGGGGATGCAAAACACGGCAAAGGCAATCACAATCGTTTTTTTCAAGAAAAATTTTCATGTAGCGGACTTATGCTTGCATCGCCACAAATGGAGTTTGTGCACCCTGTAACGAATGAAGCGCTCACACTTATTGCACCGCTAGCACCATCATTTACTAAAATTATTCAACATTTTGGCTGGACAGATGCCCTTCCCGCCAATTGGATAAACTCTCAGGAACAATAATGCGCCTTGATAAATTCCTTAGTCAAAATAGCGACTCTTCTCGCTCACTTATCCAGCAGGCAATTAAAGCAGGCAGAGTCAGTGTTAACGGTGTGCTCGCAAAAAAAGGCGATCAAAAATTACAAGGCGATGAACTGGTAACGCTCGATAGCATACAGGTCGAAGCCTTTAAAACTCGCTATTTAATGCTAAATAAGCCTATAGGTTATGTCTGCGCGAATAGCGACAGTGAACATCCTGTGGTGGTAGATTTGATTCGTTTACCGCGTTGGCAAGAGCTGCAAATTGTAGGACGTCTCGATATTGACACCACAGGTTTAGTATTACTTACCGATGACGGTCAATGGAATCATCGCATCACATCACCGCGCCATGAATGCGCAAAAATATATCGCGTAACAACGGCCAACCCCATCAGTAGCGACACCACCACTTTGTTTGCCGAAGGCGTGCAATTGCATGGAGAAAAAAACTCAACTCGCCCAGCACGATTGGAATTAATTTCTAGCCATGAAGCACTATTGGAAATTCACGAAGGGAAATATCACCAAGTAAAACGCATGTTCGCGGCGGCAGGTAATCACGTTGTGGCGCTGCATCGCGAAAGTATTGGCAGTATAAAACTTGATCCAAAGTTGGCACCAGGTGAATATCGCGCACTGACCGACGATGAAATAACGAGCATAGCGCCATGAACGATTTAGCACTCAACCGAGTCAGCCAAGCATTAGCAGAAGCAGCAATCGATAAAAATGCGCACCTGCTTTGGTGCACAGATGAGAATGCACTCAACACGCTCCCGCTCGCATTTCATCATGAGCAACTACTCCTCATGACTAATCGCTGGGATGTCGCGCAGCAAGCACAAACACGCGGATTTACAACCAACTTTAGCGATTTCAATTTCAGTGACATTGGCGACAAGAGTATCGATGGATTTTTCTATCGCGTATCAAAAGAAAAACCTGTCGTACATCACCTACTTAATCAGGCTTGGCGCTGCTTGAAACCAGAGGGAGAATTATTTCTTGCCGGTTATAAAAATGAAGGCACTAAAACCTATATCGAAAAAATTGCAGCTCTTTTTGGATGCAGCAAAAATATCGTAAAAGATGGACCAGTTTACTCAGCAAAACTCATCAAGCGCGCCATATACAATCCATCACAGCTACTGGACGATAGCACTTACGCTCAAGCTCGCCCAATAACGCCAGACTCCGAGCTTAAACTGTTAAGCAAACCCGGCTTGTTTGGCTGGAATAAAATCGATGCCGGAAGCGCCCTATTAATAGAGCAACTTAAACAGTTCCCCCCCTTCCCCAGCTCAGCCAACAGATGTATCGATCTGGGATGCGGGTATGGCTACCTTAGTGTTGCAGCTGCAAGCCTCGGCAACTGCAAAAACATTGAATCCTGGATATTGACCGATAACAATGCGGCAGCTTTGGATTTAGCCCAAAAAAACCTACTTCTGAATGATCTAATAGGCGAAGTAATCGCCGCGGATGCAGGAAAAGAGCTAACAGCTAAGGCAGATTTACTGCTATGCAACCCTCCTTTCCACCAAGGATTTGACATAGATGGCGATTTGACTGACAAATTCCTGAAAAATGCGAAGCGCTTGTTGGGTGTAAATGGCATAGCGCTATTTGTCGTTAATCAATTTATTCCCTTAGAGCGTAAAGCCGCACCATTGTTTAAGCAGATCAAGGTTTTAGCTGATAACGGAAGTTTTAAAGTGATTCAACTCGGACATTGACCAATCTCAAATCAGCACAACTGAACAGGAAGACAACAGCCTGCCGGATTATTAAACAGCATTGAATTCATTAAGGTTTTTTGCTGAAAAAGTTAACCCAAAGACCTAAAAAACGGTTGACCAACCAAAACTGCCTCTATATCATGCGCACCACTTCCACGATGGAAGTCACCGATCCGCCTTAGCTCAGTCGGTAGAGCAAATGACTGTTAATCATTGGGTCGCTGGTTCGAGTCCAGCAGGCGGAGCCAGATTTAAATGAGAAAGGCCGCATTTATGCGGCCTTTTTTATGCGCGTATTTTTTATATCTGTTTATACCAGTACCCTTTCCCCACCTTGAACGGAGCATCCTATGTTTAAAGTTAACGAATACTTTGGTGGCGCAGTTAAATCTATCGCATTCCAAACTGAAACCCTGCCAGCCACTATTGGTGTAATGGCCAAAGGTGACTACGAGTTCGGTACCAGCCAAAAAGAGTACATGACCGTAGTAAGTGGTAGCCTGACTGTTGTACTGCCAGGCAGCGACAAAGCAGAAACCTTTGCTGCAGGCCAAACCTTTATCGTTGAAGCCAACCAACGCTTCAAAGTATCTGCCGATGTTGAAACTTCTTACTTGTGTAAATACGAGTAATCACTCTCAGGCAGTAAAAAAAAGGCGCTTCGGCGCCTTTTTGTTTTGAGTATTTATTCATAAAAATAACTAAAAGCATTGACCGATATTTTTTGCATCTATATCATGCGCCCTCTTCGTAAATGAAGACGACAATTCCGCCTTAGCTCAGTCGGTAGAGCAAATGACTGTTAATCATTGGGTCGCTGGTTCGAGTCCAGCAGGCGGAGCCACATTTAAAGCAAAAGGCCGCATTTATGCGGCCTTTTGCTTTTTAGCAGCCTGTAAAATAATCACTACAGTTACTTCACACTTGAATCATCTTGATTAGAACAAGCAGTAAATTTTTTGCTTGGCTGATCAAAAAATGTATCCAAATTTTCCAGCAGACACAGATCACTACTCAATACGGAATGAGCGAGCTTTTCTTGCACAAGTAATTGACTCTGATCCCACTCCTGATTAACCGCTCGCGCCCAAGCTAATGGTGTTATCGGATCCAAAGCACCAGATAAAATTAAGGTCGGCACCTGAGGTGCGGCTCGCTCTAACGACAACTCACTTTGTAACTGATGGCACGATTGATAACGCCATTGATCGCGAGTGTAATCTTGCAGTAACGGATATTTTTTTAGCGACGCAAGATAATCAACCTCTGCATGAACCGGATTATCCGCACAGTCCACCGCCGTAAATGTCAAACTATTAAAATCGCTGGTTAGACTGTTGTTGAGGTAGGGCTCAATGAGTGGTTTGATTAAAATTGTACGATGCTCAAACACGCCATTTATTGCCTCGACAATAGTTGGCCAATCAACAGGATTATAAACAGCCGCAAAGGTAGCAGATAAAAAACGATGGTCATTAACCAAAAAAGTTATAGGCGCTTCACCATCCCAGCGGCGAATGGTCATGCTCAACGGATTCGCTCGCAGAAGGTGCAGAGCATTCATAAAATATTGCTCTAACGAAATATTAGATAAATTCAATTTACTCGCACAAGTTGGCAACTCCATACATCCATTAAAAAATTGCCGCATGCCATCATCCAATACTTGCGGCCAAGTCTGCACACCACCGAACCCTGCTGGATAGATAGAATCCAACACCATGGATTTGAGCTTGGTATTCTGCAGTTGCTGTTCCGTTTGTTGTTCCTGCTGTGCGATTTCCAGCGCTAGCCGTGTGCCGTAGGAAACTCCCAAAATATTCCATTCGGGATAATCCAACTGCGCCATTAATGCACGAATATCTTGTGCCGATTTTTTGGTGCTGAAATTTCTGTAGTCTAATTGCGGATATTGCTGTGCAGCAGCAGAAAAACAGCTCAAAGCAACATCCAGCCCCTGCGAAAGTTCTTCACTTAATGCAAGATTCTTGCGCAACAATTGTTGATTAAATTGATTGTAATCACTGCATACCAAGGCAGGTTTACTATGACCAGTACCGCGAGTATCAATCAAAATTAAATCGCGCCGTGTATTGCTGTAGCGCATCCAATTCAACCAACTTTTTATTCCATCGCTATGCAAACGCGCGCTGGCGCCAGGGCCGCCCTGTAAATATACGATTGGATCAGCGCGGCGCTGGTCGCCATCATTGTGCAAAATAACAACAGCCAAGCGAAAATCTTCTGGTGTTTGCAACTCACCGCAGGTAATAGTCGCTTTCCAATCTGCATCAAACCAACACGTAGTTTTGATAAAGCGATAATCAGTTTCGAGCGCCCGATCGTCATCAAAAAATGGATAAAAATAATGTGCGGTGACTGCGACGGACACAAACAGCGCGATCAACCCCAAAAGCAATCGCATTAAAATATTTCCGCCGATGAAGATTGTGCTGGAAATTGCGGCCAAGCCAGCAACCAAGGCTCACGCCATTCAGCTATAGCGACCGCGAAACAATCATCACAAAAAAATTCGCCTTCACGCGGCAATTCAGTAAAGCGATATTGCTTACCCGAGAGAGAAAATGAAAGACTATAGGCATGCAGATAACAACGTTCATAATCGGCATTTTGTAGCGCATTGCCATAGAGACTATCCCCAATGATGGGCGCACCTACACTTTTTAATGCAACGCGAATTTGATGCGTCTTTCCAGTATGAGGTTTGATCACAAATAGACGCCGACCAGCACAAATACTTTTACTAAAAAATTGCGTTACTGCAGGGTTTTCTTGGCTAGCCACAAGTTTCCATGCACCACGTCGCGCGGGAGCCATATCCCCTTTAATCATTCCTTGTTTTTTGGTCGGTTTTTTTGCACTAATAGCCAAGTAAAATTTTTGGACTTGTCGCTGACTAAATGCATCTACAAGTTGCTGATTAACAACTTGCGTCTTAGCCATCACCAACAACCCTGAAGTCACCTTATCAAGCCGATGCACAGGATATAGCTCCGTAAAACCCTCTTGTTGTTTTACTGTTTCAAATAAACCCGCATCACCAGAATCGCTGTGAAAACTGGCACCGGGCTTTTTGTAAATAACCACAAAATCCGGATTGTTTTCGACAATGTCGTACATAAAATCGACTCTATTTAAAATGAGAGCGAAGATTAACAGCCGTGAATAAATTCATCCATAAGATTGTTTTGGCTATAAAAACCCACGACTTGTGACATAAAAAACTAATGTACTTCTAGCGCACCGAGTGTGGCTGACTATAATCAGTTCAGGTGTCCGCTTTGGTTGTCGCAATGACGGGTTTTCCCTAAGAGCGCTTATCTCAGTGCTCCATGTTTTCAGTTGTGCCCAGCTTTTTACGCGAGTAAAAGCGCCAGCGGCCAAGCAAACAAACCAATCACCTACAATCAGCGGACACCTTTTTCCCTCCATCCTTTCCGGTTTTCCACCCTGCCCTCTATAATCCGCCCTCGCTTTCTTATCTATTCTTGTAACTGATTTTTATATGAGTGATCAAAATACTGAACGCTATCGCCAGCAGCATAAATTGCGGCTTAGCTATATGCCTTGGTTATATGCAACGCTAAAACCCGCACATCGCAGTTGGGCGCAGGCTTGGCAGGATGAATGGCAAGCTTATCTAGCTGCTATGGAAACTGTTGTTATCGGAAAAAATTGTTTTATTGCCCCAGAAGCTCGCCTATTCGCCGAGCCGGGGCGCCCGATTATGATAGGTGACAACTCTTATATCGCCGCCGATTGCGTTCTACATGGCCCTATTACTTTTGGGAATGGGGTTTCCATAAATCATCACGTTAGTCTTGATGGCGGCCGTAAGGGAATTTATATCGGCGATAACACTCGAATAGCAGCCTACAGCTACGCCTATGCGTTTAACCACGGAATGGATGAAGATCAATTGATTAAGGATCAAGCAGTATCTTCTCTGGGGATTAATATTGGCCGCGACGTGTGGATAGGTGCTAACACGGGTATAGTAGATGGCGTCACCATCGGCGATCATGCAGTTGTTGGTATGGGTAGCATAGTCACCAAATCCGTTGAGGATTACACAAAAATTGCGGGCAACCCTGCACGTATTATCGGCACACGCCATAAAAATTAATCAAAACGCAACCGGGAATTTTTATCACAATGAATGATGCGCATTGGGCTCTTCAGTTACTGACTTGGCTTGAAGTTAGTTTTATCGTAGTTATTGGTATCGCACTTTTAGCATTGGTGATTATGTATTTCGCCGATATCACTCAAAACACTCATACGATTCGCAAGAATTATCCTGTTATAGGTCGCTTTCGTTATTTTTTTGAACATCTTGGTGAATTTTTTCGCCAATATTTTTACGCAGGTGATCGTGAAGAGATGCCATTCAACCGCGCGGATCGCTCCTGGGTTTATCGCGCAGCAAAGAATGTGGACAGCAATATTGGTTTTGGCTCCACACTCGATTTAAATAAGCCGGGAACATTAATTTTTTTAAATTCCGCGTTTCCCATTATGGAGTCTGAAGCACTGATCCCCTCGCCCGTTACCCTCGGGCCTTTCTGCAAAACGCCTTACACAACCCATTCGATTTTTAATATTTCCGGCATGAGTTACGGTGCAATTTCCAGCCCTGCAATTAAGGCTTTATCAAACGGGGCTGCAAAAGCAGGCTGCTGGCTGAATACAGGCGAAGGTGGTTTATCGCCTTATCACCTCGATGGCAATTGCGATTTGGTATTTCAAATAGGTACAGCTAAATACGGTGTGCGCGATCTTGAGGGGAATTTAAGTGATGCGCGCTTGATGGAATTAGCTGCAACACCACAGATTAAAATGTTTGAAATCAAACTCAGCCAAGGTGCAAAACCAGGCAAAGGTGGGATTTTACCTGCAGAAAAAGTCTCTGCTGAAGTAGCTCATATTCGCGGAATCCCGGAGGGGCAAGCATCCATCAGCCCCAACGGCCACACAGATATTCGCTCCGTCGTGGATTTATTAAGCATGATCAACCATATCCGCAATGTCACCGGAAAACCGGTAGGTTTTAAAGCGGTGCTTGGCGAAAAAACTTGGCTGGTCGATTTAATTAATCAAATTCGCATTCAAGGCATTGAAGCTGCGCCTGATTTTATTACACTCGATAGCTCCGACGGCGGCAGTGGTGCTGCACCGCAGCCATTAATGGATCATGTTGGTTTACCGATCAAAGAAAGCTTGCCTTGGGTAACTACACTCTTAACTGAAGCAGGCTTAAAAGAACGAATTAAAATTATTGTTGCTGGAAAATTGATAACGCCACACATGGTGGCTTGGGCGCTCGCCAGTGGTGCCGACTTTGTTAATAGCGCGCGTGGATTTATGTTTGCTTTGGGCTGTATTCAAGCACTGCAATGCCACAAGAATACCTGCCCAACGGGTATCACCACTCATAATACCAAGTTACAAAAGGGGCTCGATCCACACAACAAAGCAGAACGTGTGGCCGCCTATCACTACAACATCACCAAAAGCGTTTCTATGATCGCTCATTCATGTGGTGTTGCAGAGCCACGTCAGCTAAAGAGCGAATATCTACACATAGTTAATGCCAACGGATTTTCAATCCCACTGGATGAATTTAACCCACACCCATTAATCATTTCGTCTTCAGAAGTTCGTTTTTCAGATGAGAAGAAATTATCAAAGCATTAAATTTATTTTTTAATTTCGTTTAGCGATTTTAAATTCTAGCTACCGAGGAAAACATGAAGCTACTTAACACTGTCATCACCCTGACACTGGTTGCAGCAACAAGCGCATATGCTCAATCACCAATGAATGTAGTTACCAAGCCCACAGCTCCTGCCCCAAAAAAAGAAGCAGTAATCACCGAATTGGGCTGGATGGATCAAAACAAAATGGAGCAGGAATTAAGCGCTCTCAATGATCTTACACAAACTAAACTCGGTACACCCCTGCGTACGGATTTGAGCGATCTGGATACAATGCAACGCTTGATCGATAAAAATTTTGTAGACCAAGATGATTATGAAACACAACAGGCTATGGGTGTTGCATTGGGAAAACTGATTCTTGCTGACTTCCCTAATACCTTTGAATGGAAAGTGTATGAAGATGAAATAGGCCGCAGCCGTGCTCTCTGTGTAAAACAAACAAGCGAGTGCCTATTCCCTGTGACCATGCTCTCTCGCCGCATGGAAGTGGGCAGCAAACCGAACGTTAAACAAATTCACACAGATGCAATTTTGCGTATGGAAAAGTTTCTACCGAAACTGCCTTACGACGGTGGCATCATGTACAAACTTCCGCGCAAATAACTCACGAACAGACACTCATGACTGATTACTCAACTCATCCCACACCTTCACGTATATCTTCACAAGAGTTTACGGTGTTGGTTGCACTCTTGATGTCGATAGTTGCCATCTCAATCGATGCGTTACTACCTGCACTTGGCTTTATCAGTAACGATATCCCACTCGCCCATGACAATCAGGCGCAATACATTATTAGTGCGCTCTTTCTAGGTATGGCGATTGGGCAATTGGTTTGTGGGCCCTTATCGGATGCAAGTGGGCGCAAGAAAGTGCTTTACGGAGGAATTGTTTTATTTTTCTGCGGCAGTTTGATGTGTTTTTTCGCACAGGATATTAATACGTTACTGATTGGGCGCTTTATTCAGGGCTTGGGTGTTGCAGGCCCCTATGTATCTGCCATTTCAATTGTGCGCGACAAATATGCTGGCAATGAAATGGCTCGTGTTATGTCGCTGGTCATGATGATTTTTATTATGGTGCCTGCCCTCGCCCCCAGCATCGGGCAAGCCGTGTTATTGGTCAGCTCATGGCGCTACATTTTTGTTCTTTATATTGTCTATGCACTTATTATCGGTATATGGATCTTTTTTCGTTTGGAGGAAACATTGCCAAAAGAGTACCGAATTCCATTTAGTCGGCGCGGCTTTGTTGAGGGATTTAAAGAAGTAATCAGCAACCGTACCACTATGTGCTACACACTTTGTATGGGATTATTTTTTGGCAGCTTTCTCGGCTACCTGAATTCATCGCAACAAATTTTTCAGGATTTATTTCAAACCGGTAAATTATTTACGTTGTATTTTGGTATTTTGGCTTTGGTTTTTGGTGCTGCCTCAATGGTGAACGCACGTTTTGTTCAGCGCTGGGGAATGGATTATCTATGCAATTGCGCTGTACTTGGAATTATTGTTAGTTCAGCTATTTTTCTTATCGTGCTAATGGTGCTCCCCGCAAACCTTTGGTTATTTATGATTTACGCTTCGGTTTTGTTTTTTTGTTTTGGTTTGGTTTTTGGAAACGTGAATGCGATGGCTATGGAACCTATGGGGCATGTAGCAGGCATTGCATCGGCGATCATCGGAGCAACCTCATCCATTTTGTCGATGTTAATCGGAACCACCATCGGCCAGATGTACAACGGTACACTTATTCCCGTCACCAGTGGTTTTTTAATTTTGGGGATAATCGCTCTAGCGATCTTACAATTTGCTCGCACCAGAAAGGCACAGCAATTATCTGCAACGGAATAATAAAATGCCGGTCTTTCTGCATATGTCCCAAATACATATGCAGAAAGAGCCGTTTTCTCTAGCGCAACCAAACAAAAAGTCACTGGCATATTCTTAACCAACTGCGTACCATGCGCGCCGACACCCTTAAGGTCAGTGTCCCTCTCTTATAGCCAAACATCTACGCATGTTTGCCTTATCTCCGCTCGCCAGACCTTGCCCGCCACGCGGGAGGCCGAGCAACAGGAAACCCTTATGTCTTTTGAAACTCTCGGTCTTCGGGCTGATATTTTGCGTGCTATTGCCGATCAAGGTTACAGCACACCAACCCCTATTCAATTACAAGCCATCCCTGCTGTTTTAAAAGGTGGCGACATCCTTGCTGGCGCTCAAACTGGCACAGGCAAAACTGCGGGCTTTACCCTGCCTCTGCTTGAAAAATTAACAGCAAAACCTGCCCCACAGGTTAACGGCCGTCGCCCGGTGCGCGCGCTTATCCTGACACCAACACGCGAGCTTGCCGCACAAGTATTTGAAAGCGTGCGGGACTATGGCAAATATTTACCACTGCGTTCCACTGTGGTTTTTGGCGGCGTCAGCATCAATCCACAAATGATGAAGTTGCGTGGAGGCGTCGACATTTTGGTTGCAACACCAGGTCGCTTGCTCGATCTGGTAAATCAAAATGCCGTTAGTCTGCGCAACATTGAAGTATTAGTACTGGATGAAGCTGACCGCATGTTGGATATGGGCTTTATTCACGACATCAAAAAAGTATTGGCTTTATTGCCTAAACAGCGCCAAAACCTACTGTTCTCTGCAACCTTTTCCGACGAAATCAAAGCGCTTGCCGATAAACTTTTAAATCAACCGACACTGATAGAAGTTGCGCGCCGCAATACCGCTTCCGAGCGAGTAACCCAACGAGTTCACCCAGTTGACCGCAATCGTAAACGTGAACTTTTATCGCACATTATTAATCAAGGCGATTGGCAACAAGTGCTGGTGTTTACTCGCACCAAACACGGCGCCAATAAATTAACCGAGCAGTTACAAGACGATGGCATTAGTGCAGCTGCAATTCATGGCAACAAAAGCCAAGGCGCGCGCACTAAAGCATTAGATGATTTCAAACGCGGTGCAATTCGCGCTCTGGTTGCAACCGATATTGCAGCGAGGGGAATTGATATCGACCAACTGCCTTACGTTGTAAATTATGAGCTGCCCAATGTGCCAGAGGATTATGTTCATCGTATTGGCCGTACCGGTCGCGCCGATGCAGAAGGTATTGCGGTTTCTTTGGTTTGTATTGATGAAACTAAATTTTTGCGCGACATTGAAAAACTGATCAAACGCGATATCGACAAAGAAGTAATCAGCGGTTTCGAGCCAGATCCAAACGCCAAACCCGAACCGATTGTACTCGGCCGTCGTATGACAATTGGTGCAGGTTCAGGCAAAAATGACAATGGAAAATCTGCCGCTAAAAAACCGTCCCTAGGTCAAAAACCAAAAAACGGTAATGGGAAACCACAGCATAAAAATGGTGCTAAACCACAAGCTAATGGCAATCGCGTTAATGCAGGAAAACCGCAACATTCTCGCCGTTCCCAAGCCAATTGATTAATCAGTTGACCTATAATAAAAAACCCACAGTTCTTTGAACTGTGGGTTTTTTATCATCTTGGCGTTAAGCGTTATTTACGAAATCCGGGAGGCAAAACACCGCCACCGGGCATCATTCCGCCGATACCACGCATCATTTTTTGCATGCCACCGCCTTTCATTTTTCCCATCATCTTTGCCATTTGTTTGTATTGTTTTAGCAAACGGTTGAGATCTTGAATTTGCGTACCTGAACCAGCGGTAATACGACGCTTGCGTGAACCGCTCAAATCATCCGGGTTGCGGCGCTCTTCCGGCGTCATGGAGTTAATGATTGCCTCCATGGTTTTGAACTGTTTGTTCATATTGTTCGATTGTGCCATTTGCGCGACATTTCCAAGACCGGGCAATTTATCCAACATTGATGTCAAACCGCCCATGTTTTGCATTTGCTGTAATTGATCGCGCAAATCTTCCAAATCAAATTTTTGACCCTTGGTCACTTTTTTGATTAATTTTTCGGCTTTGTCTTTATCAACATTGCGTTCAACTTGTTCGATCAAGGAAAGCACATCGCCCATCCCCAGAATGCGCGATGCAATACGATCAGGATGGAATGGCTCAAGCGCATCCACTTTTTCGCCCATACCTAAAAACTTGATGGGCTTGCCGGTAATGTGACGAACAGAAAGCGCAGCACCACCGCGCGCATCACCATCAGCTTTGGTGAGGATGACACCAGTCAATGGCAACGCATCATTAAATGCTTTGGCTGTATTCACCGCATCCTGACCGATCATGGCATCGATCACGAACAGGGTTTCAATCGGATTAATTGCTGCGTGAATCTCTTTGATTTCTGTCATCAATTCTTCATCGACATGCAAACGGCCGGCGGTATCGACAATCAATACATCGAAGAATTGTTTTTTGGCGTGATCAAGCGCGTTGCGAGCAATATCTAAGGGTTTTTGCTCACCAGTAGATGGGAAGCATTCAACACCCACTTCGGTCGCAAGTGTTTGGAGTTGTTGGATCGCCGCAGGGCGATAAACGTCAGCGCTCACTACCAGTACTTTTTTCTTTTCACGATCCTTTAAAAAGCGCGCCAGTTTGGCAACCGATGTCGTTTTACCAGCACCTTGTAAACCAGCCATCAATACAATCGCAGGTGGCTGCTGAGCCAGATTCAGCGACTCATTCGCCTGCCCCATAGTAGAGACTAATTCAGCTTCTACTATTTTGAGGAATTGCTGGCCGGGGTTTAATGCCTTACTAATCTGCTGCCCAAGCGCGCGGCTGCGTACCTGATCGATAAACGCTTTAACCACAGGCAAAGCAACGTCCGCCTCCAAGAGCGCTTTTCTAACGTCGCGCAGTGCATCTTTAATATTGTCTTCGCTGAGGCGCGCCTTACCGGTGATGCTACGCAGCGTATGGGATAAACGGTCAGTTAGATTTTCAAACATAGCCAGTCTCAAACAAACAGTTGATTCGGGGTGGGGAAACCTTGCGGATTTATCCAAGATCGCCCAATAAAAGTGCCGAGATTATACCCTCAAAGCAAAACTAATGGGTGTAATAGAAAGAGGATTTGAGCTAGGCATCCAGAAGCTAATAAGGCCATTTCTCATTTACCCTTCTCTTTAAAGGTACCTTATGACACACTTGCGGCCTCGGTTAAGCCATTGAAAACACGTCACGGATCAGCCCTTTCAGTATGATAATCCTCAGCGCCAACCTGATTGCCATTTTTATCTACACGGCTGCTGCCATTTATTTTGGCAATAAGTTCGCACGCCAACAATCATTCAAATCTTCACATCTACTTGGCGTTGCAGCTTTAGGTTTGATTGCTCATGGCGTAGGCGTTTATGGCCTTAGCGTTAGCGAAAATGGCTTGAACTTTAGTTTGTTCACGGCCTCATCCCTTATATTCTGGGTGATTAACGCCATCGTGTTAATCAGCAGTCTAAAAAAAGAGCTGCACAATCTATTTTTATTATTATTTCCCCTGTCGGCAATTTCAGTGCTTACATCGATTGCTGCGACCAATCCTGAATGGCAGCACACACTGAGTTATAGCATTGCGGCACATGTCATTTTATCGATACTTGCCTACAGCCTGCTCACCATTGCCAGCTTACAAGCGCTGATTTTGGCATATCAGAATTACGCGCTAAAACATAGAAACCGTATTGCCAATGCACGACTTCTGCCTCCATTGCAAACGATGGAATCACTACTATTTGAGCTATTGTGGGTAGGTGAAATTTTACTGACGCTCGCCATTATTTCCGGATTTTATTTTTTAGAAGATATGTTCGCTCAACACTTGGTGCATAAAACCGTGTTTGCGCTGAGCGCATGGTTTATCTATGCCCTGCTTTTGTGGGGGCGTCACCAAATGGGCTGGAGAGGAAATAAAGCGATTCGCTGGGCGCTAGCTGGATTTATTTGTTTAATGCTGGCGTACTTCGGTAGCAAACTGGTATTAGAGATTGTATTAAACCGCGTATAACAAAAATTTATTTTTTGAGCTCTGATTCTGAATGTTGTTCAGAATCAGTTTTCTCTGGGAGATCGAACGACTCTTTACGCCCCCTCCTCACTTTATGTAATACCCAACCACAGAATGCGGCCAGAGCAATCACCCCGCCCAGCAAAATTACCAGCGCTAACAGATATCCACCCAATTCACGCCAGCTCAGCCCCCAACCATTGACCAGAAGCAAAATAAAACAAGCCCCTGCAATAAGATTAAGCCCGAGGCCGCGATTTCTAAGCAGTTTACGTAGCATCATGGGGTTTCTCGATAAAAACGGTACTGTAAATAAGGGATTGGAGCGAATAGAAAAGAGTTGCTGCTTATTAAATCAAGCCGCCAATAATTGCGTTATCAGGTAAGCCAAGCCAAAACCACCAATCGCCAGAACCTTTACTAAAATACTTTTTTGAATGGCCGATAAAAATTGAAAGCGAGGATGTTTAGCAACCAGCAATTGAACCAACACATAGACAACTAAAAACCCGGCTGCCCAATGTAATGCGTACTGACTAAACAACTCTGCTTTCATAGTAATTCACTTAATTCGATTCACGACGCCACAATGTAGTGCCATCTTTTGAGTCTTCAATCATAATTTTATTTGCAGTTAATTCTTTACGAATTTCATCAGCACGTGCGTAGTTCTTGTCTTTTTTCGCCTGAATACGCTCGGCGATTAATGCCTCTACAGCTTCAGCAGCAATCTCATCCGCACTTCCCGCCTGCAAAAACACCTCTGGATTTTCTTGCAAAATACCAAGAATCAGCCCCAAGCCCTTCAATTGACCTGCAAGATTTTTGGCAAGCTCAGGATTATCCAATGCACTGTTTAAATCGCGCACTAAATCAAACATCACCGCGAGCGCAACACGAGTATTAAAATCATCGTTCATTGCCTCAACAAACGAACGATAATATTGGCTCTCTTCCATCTCATTCAATGAAAGTGGCGCGACATCAGCATAGTTGCGCAAGCCGCCATAAAAACGCTCAAGCCCAGCACGCGCTTCAATTAAATTATCTTCAGCGTAATTGATTGGACTGCGGTAATGGCTGCTCACCAATAAGAAACGCACAACTTCGGAGTGATATTTTTCCAACACATCGCGGATGGTGAAAAAATTGCCGAGTGATTTCGACATTTTTTCACCATCGACACGCACAGCCCCCGCATGCATCCAATAGTTTACGTATTTGCAGCCATTGGCTGCCTCGCTCTGCGCAATTTCATTTTCATGATGGGGAAATGGCAAATCAGGTCCACCGCCATGAATATCGAAGGTTTCACCGCAGCAGTTTTTACTCATCGCCGAACATTCAATGTGCCAGCCAGGGCGACCATTGCCCCAAGGCGATTTCCACGCAGGCTCACCTGATTTTGCCGCTTTCCAGAGTACGAAATCGCGCGGATCTTCTTTTACTTCATCCACTTCAATGCGCGCACCAACCAACAACTCATCAACATTTTTATTGGTAAGCTTCCCGTAATCGGCAAAATGTGAAACCCGGTAGTAAACATCACCATTGTTTGCAGCATACGCAAACCCCTTATCAATCAGGGTTTTATTCATATCAACAATTTGATCGATATAGGCAGTAGCACGCGGCTCAACATCCGGACGAGCAATACCCAAACGCGCTTCATCTTCATGCATGTAGTCAATAAAACGTTTGGTCAACGCAGAAAACTCTTCACCATTTTCGTTTGCACGCTTGATGATTTTATCGTCGATATCGGTAATGTTGCGCACATAATTAACTGCCCAACCTTGGCTACGCAAAAATCGGGTAATAACATCAAACGCAACCAGTACGCGCGCATGACCAATGTGGCAGTAGTCATAAACCGTAATACCACAGACATACATAGAAATTTTTCCGGGTTGGATCGGCTTAAAAATTTCTTTCTGACGCGTGAGAGTGTTGTATATCTGAAGCATATTATTCCTGATCTTCTGTTTTGCCGAAGCTGTCTTTTAAGCTGATGGTGCGATTAAACACAGGCTTTTCTGTGGAGCTGTACTTACTATCCAAACAGAAATAACCTTGACGCTCAAACTGATAGCCATCACCAACGACAGCCTTTGCCAAACTAACTTCTGCTTTACAATTTTGTAAGATTTCCAAGCTATCAGGGTTGATAGACTCCAAAAAGTTTTTGCCGCCAGCATCAGGCGCTTCATCGGTGAACAAGCGGTTATATAGGCGCACTTCACAATCAAGATTATTGGTTGCGGAAACCCAATGGATAACACCTTTTGGTTTTACGCCGTCAGCGGGGTCTTTACCTAAGGTCCCCTCGATTATACGGGCGCGCACTTCGATAATATTGCCCTCAGCATCTTTGATTGCTTCGTCTGCTTCAATTACATAAGCACCACGTAAGCGAACACGCTTACCCGTAACCAAACGCTTATACTTTTTATTCGCTTCCTCGCGGAAATCTTCTTGCTCGATAAATACTGTTTGCGTAAACGGAATTGCACGATCGCCTAAGTCAGCACGATTTGGATGGTTGTGTACAGTCAGAGTTTCTTGTTGCTCGGCAGGATAATTTGTTAATGTCACTTTTAATGGCTTAAGCACGCACATAGCGCGCGGTGCATTTTTATCCAGATCATCACGCACACAAAACTCAAGTACACCTACATCTACAATACCATCTGAGCGAGTCACACCGATGCGCTCACAAAAATCGCGCAATGCTGCCGGTGTGAAACCGCGACGACGCATACCTGAAATAGTTGGCATACGTGGATCATTCCAGCCATCGACATGCTGCTCATCAACCAATTGCTTTAGCTTGCGCTTACTGGTTACTGAATAGTTGATATTCAAACGCGCAAATTCATATTGGCGCGGCACAGCAGGCACTGGCAAATGCTGAATAAACCAATCGTACAGTGGTTTATGATCTTCAAATTCCAACGTACAAATCGAGTGAGTAATACCTTCAATCGCATCACTTTGACCGTGAGCAAAATCGTAGGAAGGATAAATACACCATTTGTCACCAGTTTGATGATGGTGAGCTTTTTTGATGCGATAAATTATGGGATCACGCAGATTGATGTTGGGCGACGACATATCAATTTTTGCACGTAGAGAACATGCCCCCTCATCAAATGCACCCGCACGCATTTTTTCAAACAGCGCAAGGTTTTCCTCTACACTGCGATCACGAAATGGACTGTTTTTTCCCGGCTCAATTAAAGTGCCGCGATACTCACGCATTTGCTCTGCGGTTAAATCGCATACAAAGGCAAGGCCATTATTAATCAGATGAATAGCCCATGCGTATAGCTGATCAAAATAATCAGAGGTATAACGAACGGCGCCATCCCATTTAAAACCTAACCATTCCACATCTTGTTTGATGGAGTTTACGAATTCTTCGTTTTCTTTTTCGGGGTTGGTATCGTCAAAGCGCAAGTTACAAGCGCCGCCAAACTCATTAGCCACACCAAAATTCAAGCAGATAGATTTTGCGTGGCCGATATGCAAATAACCGTTAGGCTCGGGTGGAAAACGGGTAACGATTTTGTTATGTAACCCTTGCTCCAAATCTTTGCGGATAATTTGTTGGATAAAATGCAATGGTTTGGTTTTTGTTTCGCTGCTGCCTGCTGCGGCAGCTTCAATCGCAGAATGATTGTCGCTCATGGGATAAAAAATCCATTAGGGGTGATCGTAAATCAGAAATAATTTCAATAATGGCAGCTATTGTACTGAGTAGAGCGCGCTTTTCATACCGCGAACCATCAGCTCAGTAACTATGCAATCGTCACTTTTCTTGTGTTGGTGGCGGAGCAGCCCGGTAATCACTGCGCCGTTTTAGCTGATAGCGTTTAACCGCTTGATTGTGTGCATCCAAACTCTCGGAAAACTCGCTGGTACCATCGCCTTTGGCCACAAAATAAAGCGATTTGCCCGGCGCGGGATTGAGCGCCGCCTTGATCGATGCCGCACTGGGAAGTGAAATTGGCGTTGGAGGCAAGCCCTGAATCACATAAGTGTTATATGCCGTTGGCTCCTCAAGGTTTTTGCGGGTAATACGCCCCTTGTAGTTATCTCCCATGCCGTAAATCACAGTAGGGTCTGTCTGCAACTTCATACCCTGCTGTAATCGACGGACAAAAACGCCTGCAATTTGCTCGCGCTCACCATGATACCCAGTTTCACGCTCGATAATTGAGGCCATAATTAAGGCTTCATAGGCATCTTTATAAGGTAAATTCGCAGCGCGGTTTTTCCACTCAGACTCAAGCAACGCGTGCATTTTGCGATACGAATTTTGCACAATCGAAACATCTGATGTATTGCGACTAAAACTATAAGTGTCAGGGAAAACCCACCCCTCCAGATCATCTACCGGTAACGCCAGCAACGTCAACTGCTCCGCCTCGGACTTACCCTTTAACTGATGCTCTACTGCCTCCACTTTTTCTAATGCTGCTAATGCTTGTTTGGCCGTCCATCCCTCAACAAAGGTAACTTGATATAAAACAACTTCGCCTTTGATAAGTTTTTCCAGCAAGCTTTTTGGGGTTGTTCCCTGAGGGAAAAAATATTCGCCCGCGTGAATTTTATTGGCATTGTTAAGCCGCGCATAAAGACGCAATAACCGCGGATGATTCAACACCCCTGCCTCATCCAAATCATGAGCTAAATGCCCGAGCGAGAAACCATGTTTCAGCTCATACACATAACCTTGTTCTGAAATTTCCAAAGGCGCCTTAAGCCAGGTTTGCACATAAAACCATGCAGATACGGCCACTAATAAAGCCAGCAAAAGACAAATTGCTGTTGCACCTAATAACTTAACTACGAAAGAATTTTTTTTACTCATAAAGGATTCGTATTATTCCCCAGCAATCGCTCTAACTGACGCTGCAATTTATGGGTGATTTGATGATGAGAATATTGCACCTCGACAATCTGAGCCTGACGATCATCAACGATTGAATTTACCGGCCATATTCCATAAACGCTATTACACAGAAACACTTCATCTGCAGCATACAAAAACGCCAGCCCCATATCCGTCACATCACAATCAACGCCCACCAAAGGCGCCAGCTGATCAATAATCGTTTTGCGCATAATTCCTGCAACACCGGAAAACGATAAATCAGGCGTATAGAGCTTGTTGTTTTTGACCGCAAACACATTGCTGACTGTTGCTTCGATAATTTTATCTTGTACATCAAGTAACAGCCCTTCAGCAAATTCATCGTGCCACTCTGCACGCGCCAAAATATGCTCAAGACGATTCAAATGCTTCATTCCAGCCAACGCGGGCGATTGCGACAAGTGCAAATCACAAATACGTACAGAAACGCCGTTCAGGTAGTTATCTGACTGCAATGAACTTCCTGAAAAGACACCAATGCAGTAGGTAGGTTGAACTTGCTCTATCACTCGGTAGCCGCGCCCGCCAACACCGCGCGTCAGTGTAATTTTTATTACTGCCTGAGTGATATTTTCTTCCGTGAGAATGACCAACACATCATTCAGATAATGCTTTAACAGATCTATATCAACAGGAATATTCAATCGTTCTGCGCTGTGCAGCAAACGTGCACAATGCGCATCCCACAAGGGAATAGAGCCATGACTGTAACAGCAGGTTTCAAATACACCATCGCCATAAGCGAAGCCTCTATCCAGCGGGGAGATAGCGGCATTGAACTCACCATTGACATTGATTAGAGGAAGATTTATTGGCATAGGCGGAGTCTATACAAAAACGCCGGACTGGTAAGAGCCCGGCGTCATTTTTAACTGAAAATAAACAAATTTTACAACTTGCGGAAAATCAATGACCCGTTTGTGCCGCCGAAGCCAAATGAGTTGGACAAAACCGCTTCAATTTTGCGTTCTTGCGCCGTGTGCGGAACCAGATTGATATCCGCACAAGAGTCTTCCGGGTTATCCAAATTGATTGTTGGCGGAGCAACTTGATCGCGAATCGCCAGCACACTGAAGATCGCCTCAACTGCACCAGCAGCACCCAGCAAGTGACCAATCATTGACTTGGTTGAGCTAACTGCAACCTGTGACGCAGCCGCGCCCATCACAGATTTAACTGCCTGACACTCTGCCTTATCACCCGCTGGCGTTGAGGTTCCATGAGCATTGATGTAGTGA
The DNA here is from genome assembly GCF_035117775.1 of Cellvibrio chitinivorans. NCBI lineage: Bacteria > Pseudomonadati > Pseudomonadota > Gammaproteobacteria > Cellvibrionales > Cellvibrionaceae > Cellvibrio > Cellvibrio chitinivorans. The sequence continues at coordinate 260,315 of NZ_JAYKKN010000002.1, read as the reverse complement.
ATAAGCTCTGGCGATATACCTGCATCCAAAATTGCATTGCGCATAGAAGCCGCTGCGCCTGAGCCATCTTCTGGTGGAGAAGTCATGTGATATGCATCGCCACTCATACCAAAACCGATCAACTCTGCATAAATTTTTGCACCGCGCTTTTTGGCATGCTCGTAATCTTCCAGCACCAAGACACCAGCACCATCACCCAACACGAAACCATCACGATCTTTATCCCAAGGGCGACTCGCCGCTTGCGGATTATCATTGCGAGTAGACAGCGCACGAGCAGCAGCAAAACCACCCAAGCCCAGCGGCGTTGTAGCCATCTCTGCACCACCAGCAATCATTACATCTGCATCACCGTACTGAATCATACGTGCAGCAAAACCTATGCTGTGGGTACCAGTGGTACAGGCCGTGGTAATTGCAACATTGGGACCGCGCAAACCATACATAATTGACAGGTTGCCAGAGATCATATTGATAATTGCGCTAGGTACAAAGAAAGGGGAAATACGACGCGGCCCTTTATGCTCCAGAGTCGAGGAGCCATCCTCTATAGTTCCAATACCACCAATACCCGAACCAATCGAGACACCAATACGCCCGGCATTTTCTTCGGTAATTTCCAAACCGGAATCGCGAATCGCCTGAATACCAGCAACCATTCCGTACTGGATAAACGGATCCATTTTCTTCGCTTCTTTGCTGGGGAAATAATCATCCACCACCAAACCTTTCACCGATGCACTAAATTGCGTGGTAAAAGCCGATGCATCAAAGTGAGTGATGGTTGCAACACCACTTTTGCCATTGACAATGCCCTGCCATGTATCAGCAACTGTATTGCCCAGTGAACTGATCATACCCAGACCAGTAACAACAACTCTTCTACGCGACACGATTGAGGTTCTCCTGCGAAAGATAATCAGATGAAAACACCAATTACCTTATTAATTTCGTAAGAAATCGGAAACTACGATTAGAAATGCCCTTAGGCAAAAGAAAAAGCCGTACTATTTTTCAATAATACGGCTTTTCTGAAAAACAGGTATCAACTGTCAGTCAAATCACACCAAGTTGGCAAATTATGCCAAGTTGGCATTGATGTAATCGATAGCCAATTGAACAGTAGTGATTTTCTCGGCTTCTTCATCCGGAATTTCAGTTTCGAATTCTTCTTCGAGAGCCATTACCAACTCTACGGTATCCAAAGAATCAGCGCCCAGATCTTCGACGAAAGAAGCTTCGTTTTTAACTTCGTCTTCTTTCACACCCAGTTGCTCAGCAACGATCTTTTTTACGCGTTCTTCAATGCTACTCATGATGTTATGTAACTCCTAGTGGTTATATGTTCGAAATGCCTGACTATCAATTTACAAATACTTGAGCCGAGCATTCCGGTCAAAATCGATGCGCATTTTACATCGATTTTCAGGTTGTTGTAATGCCAAGAGGCAAAATTCTTTGATTTTTAGAAAATAACCAATAAAAACAAAAGGTTAAAATTAAAAAATCACGACATATACATACCGCCATTGACGTGAATTGTCTCACCACTGATGTAAGCGCCCGCATCACTGGCGAGAAAAACGACAACAGAAGCAATCTCTTCAGGAGCACCAAGACGCCCCAAAGGAATACGAGACATCAACTGTTGTTTTTGCTCCTCTGGCAGTACTTTGGTCATATCAGTATCGATAAAACCTGGTGCAACTGTATTCACTGTAATATTACGTGATCCCACTTCCGCCGCCAAAGAACGCGCAAATCCAGCAACACCCGCTTTGGTTGCAGCGTAGTTGGATTGCCCAGGATTTCCCATAGCGCCGACAACTGAGCTGATATTGATAATGCGCCCCCAGCGAGCTTTCATCATGCCGCGCAACACACCTTTACTCAGGCGATAGATAGCACTCAAGTTGGTATTGATAACATCAAACCACTCTTCATCACTCATGCGCATCAACAGGTTATCCTTGGTGACACCTGCATTGTTCACAAGAATAGATGGCGCACCAAATTCATCACCAACATCTTTTAACAGTGTTGCAACCGAGTCAGCATCAGTCACATTCAACACTTTACCTGCGCCACGAATGCCCAACTCAGCAAAACGTGCTGAAATTTTCTCAGCACCTGCGGCGCTGGTTGCAGTACCAATCACCACCGCACCGGCCTTACCCAATTGCTCAGCAATTGCCGCACCGATTCCACGACTAGCACCGGTAACCAGCGCAACTTTATCGTTAAGGTTCATCATTTTTCGTTCCCGCGTAATAGATAAAAAGAGGTTTTCTAGTTCTTGCGCTATCACACAATGCTAGCTAATGCCGTTTGCAGCTCTTCCGGCTTCTCAACAGAAACTGTTGTTAGCTCGCCATTGATTCGCTTGTTCAAGCCAGAAAGCACTTTGCCCGGGCCACACTCAAGCGTTGTATTTATACCTTTTGCAGCCATAGCACTAACACATTCAACCCAACGAACAGGGCTGTAAATTTGCTCAATCATTAACGCTTTTATTTTTTCAGGATTTGCCTCTACTTCCGCAGTCACATTGTGCACAACAGGTGTTTTTGGCGCAGAAAAAGCAGTAGCAGCAATCTGCTCTGCCAAACGGTCAGCAGCAGGACGCATCAATTCCGTATGGAATGGAGCGCTAACCGGTAACGGTAAAGCTCGTTTTGCGCCAGCCTCTTTGCACAACACACTTGCACGCTCAACCGCTGCCGCCGTTCCCGCAATAACCACCTGCCCCGGCGAATTAAAATTCACCGCAGCGACAACCTCACCCTGCTCGGCTTTTTTACAAGCCTCCAAAATCAATGCATCATCAAGCCCGATAATTGCCGCCATCGCACCTTGACCGGCCGGCACCGCCTCTTGCATAAACTTACCGCGCTGCTGCACCAGTTTGACTGCATCCTTAAACGCAACAACACCGGCACAAACCAGCGCAGACCACTCACCTAGGCTGTGGCCAGCCATAAGTGACGGTTGCGTGCCATTTTTTTCTTGCCACGCACGCCAAACTGCAACACTGGCGGTCAATAACAGCGGCTGCGTGCGCTCGGTTAAATTAATCTCATCCTGTGCACCAGTTTGCACCAAAGCCCACAAATCGTATCCCAGCACTTCAGATGCTTCCGCGAAAGTCTTTTCCACAACAGAAAACTCAGCCGCCAATTCAGCCAGCATACCTATTTTTTGCGAGCCCTGACCTGGAAATACAAAAGCAAGATGTTGATTTATCATAGTAATTAATCGCTTCTCTTAATTTACGAACGGTTTTACGAATGATTGATTTCAAGCAGTAACAAACGGATAAATTTCAGGTTATACATAAAGCCTAGTGATGATTTTTTGCAGTCAACAATATCTGCTGAATTTTCGCAGGCACTTGCTGAATAACCTGTTCGCGCGCCACTATCAGTGCCTGTAAAAACGCCTCTACATCTGCACCGCCATGACTCTTAACAACCGTTTTTTGCAAGCCCAAAAAACTTGCACCATTATACGACGAAGGATCTAACTCCTGCTTTAACCTCCGCAAAAATGGCAACATTAAAAAACTAAAGCACCTGCTGATCATATCTTGCTTAGCAATTGCCGAGATCTTATTGGCAATAAGTCTTGCAACCCCTTCACTGGCCTTTAGCGCAACATTGCCATGAAAACCATCACAGACAATGACATCCATCTCACCAGTAAAAATAGAATTAGCCTCGACAAAACCAGCAAAGTTAATACGCGAGTCAGAGTTAAGCAGTGAATATGCCGCTTGCAATACCTCCGTTCCTTTTTGCTTCTCAACGCCGATATTTAACAAGGCAATACTAGGGGACTTTTTCTGCATTCCTGCAAGTACATTTCCCATTAGTGCAAATTGCTGAAGATGACTCGGTGAGCAATTGATATTGGCACCCAAATCCAATAAATACGTATTTCCTGAACTCACCGGCATGGACTTACAAATAGCCGGACGCTCGATTGACGGAAAAGTTTTAATCAGAAATCGTGCAATAGCCAATAACGCACCTGTGTTTCCCGCACTGACACAAGCATCTGCATCTTCATTGCGCAACAAATCTAACGCCATCCACATTGAAGAGTCTTTTTTCTGGCGCAGCGCAGACAAGGGATCATCATGCATAGTTACTACATCAGCAGCATGCACAAGTGTCATTCGTTCGTGGACTTTTTGATTTTTGGGAATAAAGGAGAGAATCTGTGGTTCATTACCAACAAGCAATAAATCCACATCGGGGAACTGATCCAGAAATTTTTGCGAAGCACAAATAGCAACGCGGGGACCTAAGTCCCCGCTCATAGCGTCAACCGCTATTCGAATTCTTGCAGACAAGATGCAGTCGGCTTGAGTAAATAATTACTCGTTGCTGCCTTTGTCGATTACTTTGCGACCACGGTAGAAACCGTCAGCAGTCACATGGTGACGCAGGTGTTTCTCGCCGCTGGTTGCGTCGACAGACAGGGTTGGGCCAGTCAATGCATCATGTGAACGACGCATATCACGTCTGGAACGGGATTTTTTGTTTTGTTGAACTGCCATGGTTAGCTCCTATTTACTGACTCATTGGAACCGAGGCGCCTCAGGATTTCGGCGAGCTCTTAAGTTGTTCCAACACTTGAAATGGGTTTTTTTCTTTCTTTACCTCAACCGGCTTTCCACTTGAGTAGAGCTTGCTGTCCAAACAGGGCTCATCATGGTAGGCAACCGCAGGTAAACTCAACAGCAGCTCTTCTTCGATCATATCGTAAAGATCTGCCATTCCCTCATCTGCAATCCAGGGGTCAAAGCGCTCAGGCAATGCCTTTGCTGCTTCTTCATCCCACACAATTGCAAGTGAGATATTGCTTTCAACAGGTATGGTTACAGGTTCTAAACAGCGCTGGCAGACAACTGCCAATTCGGCGCAAGCATTTCCAGTAACAACCTTTTTCCTTTCTTCACTAATTGCAAATTCAAGCTTTACTTGAACTTCACCTACTGAGTTTTCCGTAGATTCAACTATCCGCGGCAACTCAGATACAGGAATAACACCTTCCAAAGATACGCCGTGTTGGGCGAATTTTCGGGGGTCACCCTGCCGAGGCAGAATTTTGTTAGAAGGGGTCTTAAACATAAGCGCGCCATAATAGGGATATCAATCTAGAGTGTCAAAGAAAAACTGGTTAAATAGCGCTATTTAGTGGCTTAGAGGTAGAATCATCACTCTATTTAGCGTTTCCCGCCCATCAAAAGAGCCCAGACACAGGAAAAACAACACCCGCCCCCCCCCATAAAAGCAGCGCTGTTATGACAAAAACCAAGATCTTACTCGCCTCAAGCTCACTTTATCGCCGCAAGCTGCTTGAAAAGCTCGAATTGAACTTTGACTGGGCCGCACCGGATATTGATGAATCCCCTCTGCCCGATGAACCCCCAATGCAGCTTGTGAGCAGACTGGCCGAGAAAAAAGCTCGCCAACTGGCAAACACCTATCCGAATCACATGATTATCGGCTCAGATCAAGTAGCGTGCTTGGCTGGTCAAATTCTCGGAAAGCCTCATACCCATCAAAATGCAATCGCACAACTCCGCAGCTTTCGCAATCAGGAAGTCGAGTTTATGACCGGACTTTGCCTACTGAATCCAAAAACAAACCACACTCAAATCAGTGTTGAGCACTACAAAGTTAAGTTTCGCGAGCTTACCGACGCACAAATTGAAAACTACCTACAGCGAGAGCAGCCCTACGACTGCGCTGGCAGCTTTAAGTCCGAAGGACTGGGAATTTGCTTATTTGAGAAATTTGACGGGGAAGATCCAAACACCTTAATTGGCCTCCCCCTGATCGCACTTACGCGCATGCTTATAAATGAAGGAGTAGACCCACTTAGTTGAGTAACTTACCCCAACCAAGCAGCTGATCAAACTGATCCAGGCACAACTCAGGCTCATATGAATGCAGGCGCTCGATATGATGCGCACCATAACTCACTGCTATTCGTGGCATACCGAGTCGACGAGCCATTTCCATGTCATATTCGGTATCACCAATCATAACCGCCTCATGCGCCACCACATTAAACTCAATTAACAGCTCCGACAGCATTAGCGGATCAGGCTTGGAGGCAGTTTCGTCAGCACAGCGAGTTGCATGAAAAAACTCTGCCACGCCAAGCACACCCAAAATGCGATCCAACCCTTTGCGACTCTTACCTGTGGCGATAGTTAAGATGTGCCCATCAGCCTTAAGGCGATGCAACGTATCAACAACCCCCGGAAAAAAATCAGATGGACTAGCCTCATCCAGCGACAAAAAGTGCACCGCATAGGCATCGCGCAAACGCTGGCGATTAATCAAATCGACATCGGGATACAGAGCCTGGATAGCCTCCGGCAAGCCCAAACCAATAATATTGTGAATATGATGATCATCCAGTGGATTCCACCCCATATCCTGCGCGGCCAATTGCATCGCCTTGGTGATTTTGGCTTTTGAATCGCTAAGGGTGCCATCCCAATCAAAGATAAACAGCAATTACACTCTCTCCAACAACTAAACTACAGCCAATTTATTCAAGGGGGTTGCCAAATCAGGCGGCAGCGGCGCCTCCACATAAATGGACTCATCCGAATCAGGCAAGGTGAACGTGAGCGAGAATGCATGCAAAAACAAGCGCCTAATACCTACATCACGCATCGATGCATTAATTTCATCATCGCCATACTTCTCATCTCCCACAAGCGGGCAACCACCGTATTGCGCATGCACCCTGATTTGATGTGTACGCCCCGTGATTGGACGCGCCTCCACCAAACTAAAACCATTGAATCGCTGCAGTAGCTTAAATTCTGTCAAACTGGGCTTTCCTTCGGGATGCACTCGCACCACCCGCTCACCTCCCGCCACTTCCGTTTTCAGCAAGGGCATATTGACCTGATTAAAACGCTTTGACCATTCACCGATGACCAATGCCTGATACACCTTGGTGATACCACCAACAGCGCCCGCCGACTTATCGCGCAGAGCGGCCTGCAAGTGACGCAAATAACTACGCTTCTTAGCCACCATCACACACCCAGAAGTATCGCGATCCAAACGATGCACCAGCTCCAGATGGCGCGCATCGGGGCGCATCTGGCGCAGAGTTTCTATCAACCCAAGAGTCACGCCACTACCGCCATGCACCGCCAAACCGGGCGGTTTATTGATAATCAACAAACCGTCATCTTCAAACACTATCGACTTTGCTAGCAAGGTCATCATTTGATTGCTGGCTTTGGCCACAGTCCCCGCCTCTGCAGTCCTAATCGGCGGAACCCTAACCGAGTCACCCGCCATCAACTTATATTCTGGCTTAATCCTTCCTTTATTTACCCGCACCTCACCCTTGCGAATAACGTTATAAATTTTCGACTTGGGAACACCTTTTAATAAGGCGATAAGAAAGTTGTCGAGCCGCTGCCCCGCCTGATCTTCATCAATCGAGAGAGTCATTACCTGAGCAAAAGCGGGAGAGCTGGAGGTTTCAATAGTCACAGGAGGAGTACTTTCAGAGGATATATTCATAGCAGCCATGATACCTGATCCAAATAACTAACCACACCCAGCGACATTTAGGAAAGCACCCAAAAAACGTGTAAATCACTGATTTAATTGCCGCATATAAGGAGAGCTGCTATATTCAAGCCGCTGATACAGGCTGGTTTCCGGGTCGCGCACAAAAGACAGGCGCATCATTAGGAAATACCGCTGACAGCAAGAGCCCAGCCAAATACACATTTACCGTATAAGCTCCCGCTCTTTATGAAACTGACAATGGTAGGACGTGAGCGGATGCTCGCCCACTACTCTAACAATCGCGTCAACCAACGTTGCACTCATTGTTAACACTGTTTTTGTTTTGCCGAGCTCAAGAAAGCTCTATTTGTAAATTCCGGATAGCAGGAACACATTTTATCCAAGCCTTATCCGATGCTAATTTTGCACACTGCAAATTTAATCTTGTGGTTTAAGTTATTACACTAACCACATGATTGAGAAACAGACTGGAAGGTCGATTACCTTCTCTGCCACTCAATCAACCAAGATCAATGAATGCACAATCCGGTCAATACAGGATGGAAAACCGCCTAGACCGAATGCCACTATAAGCACCACAAATAGAAAAGCCGGACATACCCGGTGCAGATGAATGAGCCAAATGGGCTATCTGTTTCCAAGGTCAAACTCGCAGCCGCTGCTAAGCGATCACACTGCATGACCGACAGATTATCCCGCCAGCCGCTAACGCGAGCCCCTGCATACGGGGTAGCGCTTTAGTCCATAAGGCTGCGCAAAACACATCATGTTAACCCTGATTGCCACGTCAGTCGGACGCCTATAAACAATTAGGTAAAACATGAAAAGAATGCTCATTAATGCAACTCAACCTGAAGAGTTGCGCGTAGCGCTGGTCGATGGCCAATGGCTTTACGATCTGGATATTGAAAATCGCAACCGCGAACAAAAAAAATCCAACATTTACAAAGGGCGCATCACCCGCGTAGAGCCAAGCCTCGAAGCCGCTTTTGTTGATTACGGCGCTGAGCGTCACGGTTTCCTTCCTCTCAAAGAAATTTCCCGTGAATACTTCACCAAAAACAGCAATGATTCTGATGGCCGCATCAAGATCAAAGATGTACTTAAAGAAGGCACAGAAGTTATTGTTCAAATTGATAAAGAAGAGCGCGGCAACAAAGGCGCCGCACTCACTACATTTATCAGTCTTGCAGGCCGTTATTTAGTATTGATGCCAAACAACCCTCGTGCAGGTGGAATCTCTCGTCGCATCGAGGGTGAAGATCGCGCCGAACTGAAAGACGCATTAGGCGAAGTTGAAGTTCCCTCTGGCATGGGCGTGATTATCCGCACCGCCGGTGTTGGCCGCAGCTCAGAAGAATTGCAGTGGGATCTTAACTACCTGCTTCAACTGTGGGACTCCATAGCAACAGCATCCAAAACCACCCCAGCCCCTGCCTTTTTATTTCAGGAAAGTAACGTAATTATTCGCGCTATTCGCGATTACCTGCGCCAAGATGTGGGTGAAGTTATTGTCGACAATAAAGAAGCCTTCGACTTGGCAGCCGGCTTTATCCAGCAAGTCATGCCTAACTATCGCAGCAAAGTTAAGCTTTATCAGGACGATATCCCCCTATTTAATCGCTACCAAATCGAGTCTCAAATTGAGACCGCATTCCAGCGCGAAGTAAAATTACCGTCCGGCGGTTCTATTGTTATTGATGCAACTGAAGCTTTGGTTGCCATTGACATCAACTCATCACGCGCCACCAAAGGCGGCGACATTGAAGAAACTGCCCTACAAACCAACCTTGAAGCTGCCGATGAAATTGCGCGCCAGTTGCGCCTGCGCGATATGGGCGGCCTGATTGTTATCGACTTTATCGATATGCAGCCAGTACGCAATCAGCGTGAAGTTGAAAATCGTGTACGTGACGCCCTTATGATGGATCGTGCGCGCGTGCAAATTGGCCGCATCTCTCGCTTTGGCCTGATGGAGATGTCACGCCAACGCCTGCGCCCATCACTTGGTGAAACCCATTCAAAAATTTGCCCGCGCTGTGACGGCGTAGGTAATATTCGCGGCACCCGCTCACTGGCACTCTCAATTCTTCGCCTTGTAGAAGATGAAGCACAAAAAGAGCGCAGCGCTGAAATTCGTGCCATCTGCCCTGTTTCTGTTGCGACCTACCTGCTAAACGAGAAGCGCAAAACCATTTCTAACATTGAAGCGCGCAACAGCACTCGCGTAGTCATTGTTCCAAGTGCGGAATTGATGACACCACACTTTGAAGTACAACGCTTGCGCGATGACGACGAGGGCACACTGGAAACCAGCTATAAAATCGTTGCACATGCGGACGAAACAAAAGCTGAAGAGGAAGACCTCAAAGCAAAACCATTTAACGCACCAAAACCACTAGTGCAACCTAGCAGCCCAAGCCAACCAGCACCTGAGCCGGCGAAAAAAACTAGCTTATTGTCACGCCTAATTGGCTCAATCAGCAGTATTTTTGGTGGCGAGAAAAACGAAGAATCCAAAGGCAAACGCGAACACAAGCGCGACAATCGCCGCAACTCAAATCGCAACCGCCGCGATAGCCGCAACCGCCGCGACAGAGATCGCAAAGAAGATCGCGAAATTATCGACAATCTGGAGCACCGCCCTGCTGGCGAAGCAAAGCCATCGCGCGACCAAGACAGACGTGAAAACGCTCGCGATGGCGAAAAACGCGACAATCTCTCTCGCGAATCCCGCGATAACAATGAGCAACGCAGATCGCGCAACAATCGTGACCAACAACGCGACCAACAACCGCGCGATACACAGGCTGGTGAGGAGGATGCTCGCCAACCACGCAATCGCAACCAGCGCAATGATCGCGACAACAATCGCCGCACCACCCAAAAAGAAGAGGCACTTGTAGCCGATCCAATTATCAGTGAACTCTCACAAGACGATGGTGATGATCAACGCCCATCAAAGCGCCCTGCTGGTCGCCGCTCTCGCTCTCAACAGCGCCGCCGTAGTCGCCACAACGGAGATAACTTTGAGGGCGAAAACAACACCCCAAGCACCGAGGAAAAAAGTGTCGCAGCACCCGAGACATCAACCGAACCCAAGGTGCTGAGCGAGTCCGCACAACTGGCACAGCAAATTTCTGCCGCAATTGCCGAACACGCACAACAAAATCAGATGGTGAAAGCAGTGGTAGCCAATTCATTCATCGATGAACCAGCTCAGCCAACCGATAGCTCAATCCCCAACATCGATGAATCAGCAACAGAAAACCATTTTGCTGCCAAGCCATCAGAAGTAACAACAGCTCATGCAGCACAAGACGCGCAGGACACAGAAACACAGCCGACAGACGAAACGGTTGCTCAACCAATTGAAGTGACACAAATCACCTCAGAGATAATCGAATCAGTCCCTGCAGCAACAGAAAACACCGAATCCATTTCAACAACTGAAGTGGAAATCGATATTCCTGAGAGAAAAACCATTACCGAAGTCTCTATAGCCCCAACAAGAGCTAGCAATGATCCTCGCAAAGCGCCAAAGCCAGTGAGCAAAATTAACATCATCACTGAAACCATTGAGACACAGGCATCGAATGCATTGGACACCAGCCTACCACCAAGTGTTGACCACAACCCGCGCCCACTGTCGAGACCATCAAATGACCCTCGATTAAACAAGCGCAGCACTAACGAATAACTGCGCATTCAACACAAAGTAACAGCAAAGGCCGAATTGGAAACAATTCGGCTTTTTTATATGCAAAAGGTAAGATTCAATTTTTTACAGTGCAATATTTAGCTATAAAAATGACGTTTTCCGCTTGCTCAATAAAAAAAGCTCTGTATAATCTGCGGCACTCGGAAGGGTGGCAGAGTGGTTTAATGCACCGGTCTTGAAAACCGGCGTAGGTGCGAGCCTACCCAGGGTTCAAATCCCTGCCCTTCCGCCATATAGTGATGCGTAGCATCAACAAAAAAGGCACTGGATTTTCCAGTGCCTTTTTCATTTAAGCTTCCAAACTTATCCCCCAAACCATTCGCTATATCACAGCAAAAACTCCAATCAGATAAATTTGCAATCGTTTGGCTTGTTGCAACTTATTTTGTATTATCGACTCAATTATTCAGGATCATTAGGAAAATTTTAAACGAGGATAATATGCAAGATATTTACAACCCCCAATCAACACACTCATTAAGCCAAGCAGATACTAGTAAAGTATTGCGCAACACTTACATGCTTCTCGGCTTGACGTTGGCATTTAGCTCTTTAACTGCTGGTATTTCCATGGCAGCAGGTGTTGGCCATGGAATAGGCTTGATCATGAGCCTTATTGCTATGGCGCTCATCTGGTTTGTACTGCCTCGTACTGCCAATTCATCGACTGGATTACTTGTAGTCTTTGCGTTTACAGGGCTAATCGGCGCAGGTCTTGGCCCAGTGATTGGCCGATACCTAAACATGGCAAATGGTTCAACAATCATTATGCAAGCTCTGGGCGGCACAGCAATTGTTTTTCTTGGGTTGTCAGCTTATGTGCTCACGACGCGCAAAAACTTTAACTTCCTCGGTGGTTTTGTTGCGGTTGGAATGATGGTTATGCTCGCCGTAATGCTTTTCCTATTGGGCGCATCACTATTTGGTTACCAATTTTCAGGCTTACATTTGGCATTTTCAGCAGGAATTGTTTTGTTAATGTCCGCATTGATCCTATATCAAACTAGCGAAATAATTCACGGTGGAGAAACGAATTATATTTTGGCTACTACTAACCTATTCCTTTCCATCGTCAACTTATTCACTAGCCTGTTGCATCTGCTCGGTGTAACCAGCGACGACTAACACGAATGAGATACAAAAGAGGCTCCTCTTGAGGAGCCTTATTTTTTTACATAGGCAATTATGATTTTTTCATTAGCAATTTATGCAGCGCCTTACACCTCACAGGCAAGCTACAGCGCTTATCAATTTACGTTGGCTGCGCTAAATCAAGGGCATAAAGTGCATCGCGTTTTTTTCTATCAAGATGGGGTCCAAAATTCAACCGCCCTTGCCTGCCCACCTCAGGACGAATTCAACCTGCAGAATGCATGGCAACGGCTCGCAAAAGAGTACGACCTCGATCTTGTTGTTTGCATAGCAGCAGCCTTACGACGTGGCATTCTTGATAGCAACGAGTCCAAGCGCTACAACAAACCTTCACTGAATCTTGCACCAGAATTTGCGCTCAGCGGTCTAGGTCAACTGATAGAAGCAGCGGCAACCTCAGACCGATTAATTAGCTTTGGATAATAAAATGAAAAAAAAGATATTGCTAATTAATCGCCAAGCTCCTTATGGAAAAAGCACAGCACGAGAAGCAATCGATGTAGCGTTAGCCGCTTCTGTTTATGATCAGAATATAAGTATTTTATTTATGGATGACGGCGTCTTTCAGTTGCTAAAAGATCAAAAGAGCCAAGATATCGATCAAAAAAATATTGCATCCATATTGCAAGCACTAACCCTGTACGGAATAGAGAATATTTACGCACACAAAGAGTCGATTGACATGAGAGCACTTAATATCAACGAACTTATTATCGATGACGTAAAAATGCTCGACAATAAGGCCGTGGGGCAACTATTAAATCAGCAAGATCAACTTCTGAGCTTTTAGTATGAGCACACTTCACACCATCAACAAATCCCCCTACAGCAACAACAGTCTTTCATCCTGCCTTAAGGTCTGTAGTGACCACGACGGAATTTTATTATTGGAAGACGGTGTTTTTGGTGCAATCAACTCAATCCCTGGTGCAACAGAGCTACAAGAGCTAATTCAGCAAGGCGTTAAAGTGTTTGCGCTGGTAAATGACCTTAAGGCGCGAGGACTCGAAGAAAAGTTAGCTCCAAACATAACCCCGATTGATTACAATAATTTTGTTCAACTAACACTTGAGCACCGCTGCGTGCAAAGCTGGTACTAATGCAAATTCATTTAGGTGGGCATGAAATCAATCTGGATCAAGATGGCTACCTAAGCAATCTCAATGACTGGAGCGAATCAGTAGCGGAGGCATTGGCTGAGCAGGAGAATATTTCTCTTTCAGCAGAGCACTGGGAGATCATCAGATTACTACAAGAGTTTTACAAAGAGTTTGAACTGTCACCCGCAATGCGAGCACTGGTGAAATATACCGAGAGAAAACTTGGCCCAGAAAAAGGACGCAGCATCTATTTATTACAACTATTTCCACCAAGCCCTGCAAAAATTGCCAGCAAAATTGCAGGGCTACCACGACCAACCAACTGCTTATAGTTAATTCGAAGAATTAAGTCTCTGCTTATCAAAATAATCTTTTGTTAACTTCAATACCACAGAACTCAACAGTAAAAGCGCAATCAAGTTAGGAATAGCCATAAGCGCGTTCAGCGTGTCCGCCAACAGCCAAACAAAATCCAACTGGAACACAGCCCCACCAAACACTGCCACAACCCAACAAATACGAAATGGCATTACAGTTTTGCGCCCGCCCAAATAAATCCAACATTTTTCACTGCAATAACTCCACCCTAGAATGGTAGTAAATGTAAAAATCAATAGGGCTATTGCAACCAAATAACTTCCTATACCAGGTAACGCAGATTCAAAAGCAGCTGCGGATAAGCTGACTCCTCTCTCACCGCTCGTCCAAACACCGGAACAAATAATTGTTAAACCAGTCATGGAACAGATAATAATTGTGTCAATGAAAGTACCAATCATGCCAATTAAACCTGAGCGAACCGGGCTATCTGTAGTGCCAGCAGCCTGAGCCACCCCTGCAGTGCCCAATCCTGCTTCATTGGAGAAAATACCGCGCGCCACACCGTATTGCATTGCATACATTACCGCAGCTCCGGCAAAGCCCCCTGTTGCCGCAATAGGTGTAAAGGCATGAGTGAAAATCAAATCGAAGGCAGCAGGAATTCGATCAATATAGATCCCTAATACAATAATCGACATTACAACGTAACCAACACACATAAAGGGAACCAAAGAGCTGGAAACGGTTGCAATCCGCTTAATCCCACCAAGAATTACCAGGGCAACAACAACAGTTGCCAACAACCCTGTAACCCAACGTTCAACATGGAAAGTGGTCTCCAGCACTTCAGCCATACTATTGGACTGAACCATATTGCCGATCCCAAACCCCGCCAAGCCACCAAAAAGAGCAAAGGTGAACCCCAACCATGCCCAGGATTCCCCCAAGCCATTTTTTATGGCATACATTGGCCCGCCAATAAATTCACCCCGCTCATCCTTTTCACGATAGTGAACTGCCAAGACGATTTCGGAATACTTGGTCGCCATACCTACAAGCGCTGTGCACCACATCCAAAATAATGCCCCCGGCCCACCTAGAAAAATTGCAGTCGCGACACCTGCAATATTGCCCGTACCAACGGTAGAAGACAGGCACGTCATCAAAGCCTGAAATGGGCTGACCTCGCCAGTAGTAGCATCCCCTTTAGCCCTCCCCTGCCACATTAACTTGAAGCCCATTGCAATTCGCAGTAGCGGCATTCCCCTTAGCGCCACCATCAAAAATAAACCTGTTCCTAAAATCAGGATAAGCATGGGAACACCCCACACAACGCCATTCAACCAAGCTACATAATGATGAATAAGCTCCATAATGACTCCACAATAATTATAAGAATGGGAAATTGAGGGCAATAAAAAAGGGGCCGAGGCCCCTTATTATTTTTTACCGCTTAGGCAGCATCAATAGTCTTGATGGTACCTTTAGGAAGCACTGCGTGCACAGCGACTTTTTGGAACTTCAACTCTACGTTGTTGCCAGTTTCGATGACCACATAAGCATCATCAACTTTGAGAATTTTACCCAGCATTCCGCTAGTCATTATTACCTCATCACCTTTGGCCAAAGCTGCAACCAAATTTTGATGCTCCTTTTGACGCTTACGCTGAGGACGAATAATCAGCAGGTACATAAAGAGGAACATGCCACCAAACATTAACAAAGTAATCATAGGATTACCCTGCGGAGCTGGTGCTGCTTGCTGAGCCATTGCAGATGCGATAAAGAAACTCATGAAACTAACCTCGTAGAATAAAAAGCACTAACTCTACCTGTTTTACAAGGCACAGGCAATTAGTGCTTCCCTATCCAGCGAGATGATGGAGATATGCGAAATAATTATGCGTAATCGCGAAACAATTTTCTAAATACACTGGGAGATAAACTTGTCCAGCGTTTAAACGCATTGGTAAAACTGGTGCGATCTGAAAAATCAAGCGCTTTGGAAACAGTATCGACGCTCATATGCTCATCAATTAAATATTTGATTGCATAATGAAAGCGCAATACATCACGCAACTGTGCAAAATTTGCGTTTTGCTGCTGCAAGCGACGCTGCAGCGTTCTCTTTGAAAGCTTTAGATCTTCAGCAATTCGGTCAATTGAAAGATCTTCACTCCCTACGCGTTGTTTCAAAGCATCTATAACACGAGCAGACACCCCTTCAAATTTGGGGATCTCAGCCATGGTCAAATATTCTTCATAAGATCTGATATCAGACCCTTCAAACGAGTTCTCCGAAAAATATTCGCTGTTACGGTAAATACGCTGTAATTGGATCATCCGGCTTCTCCTTTGCCAATTAAGGGCGGTTATAAATCAGTCAGAAGTTTTCTGGCAGTGAGCAAACTCTGCCGTACAAGCGTCATCCTTGCGCTACATTTTTAGCTAATCAAGCGACACACAGTCCTAGCGATTATAGACGAACTTTTTTTGATTCAAATAGGGCAAAGTACGTTTTTCAATCAAAATAGCCGACACTTATCACAAGAAATTATATCAAGAATCCTTTACATGCCATTGCGCAAAATTTTGAGCACATCTTGATCATGGGTCTTTGTATTTACCTTTTCCATAACATGTTGCAGCCGGCCTTCTTTATCGATTACAAAGCTGGTACGCAGAATGCCCATAAATTCGCGCCCCATAAATTTTTTTAAGCCCCACACGCCATACTTTTCAGCAATTGAATGATCTTCGTCAGCAAGCAGGTCAAAATTCAGGTCATATTTATCAATAAATTTTTGCAGCCTTGTTGGAGCATCAGGACTAACCCCAAGAACAACGGTGTCCAAAGCTTCAAACTCTGAACGTACATCTCTTATGCCGCAGGCTTGAACGGTACACCCCGGTGTGGATGCCTTGGGATAAAAATATAGAACGACATTTTTTTTATGCTTATAGTCTTTCAATGAAACTTCGATCCCTGCTTGATTTTTTAATGCAAAAGCAGGAGCCAGATTGCCAATTTTTGGAAATGTCATTTAGTTATCACCTTACTGCATTGTGCGTTACAAGTTACTCATCACTGCGAAATGCACCTAACAGTGCATTTTTTTCTTCTAGCGTCACCGTTGTATTGATATCAACTTCATCAACGTCCGGCGATGCGACACAGTTTCGCCCCGAGTTTTTCGCTTGATACAAGAGCGCATCTACACGCTCAATAAAATAAGTCGCTATATTTGATTCAGCATTCGCTGAAGATTTAGAACCTAGCTGAACACCACGGTACTCATCAACTCCCAAGCTTGCCGTCAAATTGATTTGTTCTTGCTCATTTATCAAGGGTGTATTGGCAATAATTTCTCGCAACCGATCGGCAACATTGATTGCATGCCTCAAGTCAGTGTTAGGCAACAAAATTACAAATTCTTCACCGCCAAAACGACAAGCAAAATCCAGTTTACGAATCGTCAATCCAATTAATTGGGCAACATGATAAAGCGCCCGATTGCCAACCTCATGCCCCCAGCGATCATTGAATTTTTTGAAATGATCTATATCCAGCAGTATGAGTGACAACGGCTGATAAGAGCGGCTGGCACGCTCTATTTCGAGAGGCAGTATTTCAGAAAAAAATCGATAGTTGTAAAGACCGGTCAGTGCATCCGTCCGCACTTGCTCTTTTAGCTGTACCACTTCTTGTCGCAGTTGATGTAACTCCTGCTGGCAAAAACAGGTTGTACCGCAAAGCGGGCAAGGAGGAGTGTCAATATCGGATGGTGGCGCAGACAGAACCATAGTTACCATTGCATTCAGTCAGGAGATTTGAACAACAGTCTAGTCGATATTATGCGCCACAACCAGAAATCACTTGGATGTACCAATGAGCAGATAAAAGCTACGCAGCTCAGTCACGATAGATTTTTAACAAATCCCCGTAGTGATCAATTCGTCTATCACGCAGATACGGCCACATGCGACGAACCTGCTCACTGCGCTGCATGTCAATTGTCACAACCTTTGTTTGTTCCTGATCGATACTGGCGTTAAATAGGAAGTCACCCTGAGGCCCGGCAACAAAGCTGCTCCCCCAGAATTTTAACCCCTTACCACCAGCAGGATCGGGCTCATGCCCTACCCGATTAACACTGACAACAGGCAATCCATTGGCGATGGCATGAGCGCGCTGAATCGTAATCCAGGCATCACGCTGACGGACCTGCTCATCAGCATCTTCATCAAGGCTCCAGCCAATTGCCGTTGGATAAATCAACAACTCAGCCCCTGCCATTGCCATTAAACGTGCAGCTTCTGGAAACCATTGATCCCAACACACCAAAATGCCTAACTTCCCAACAGAAGTTTGAATGGGATGAAAACCCAAATCACCGGGAGTGAAATAAAACTTCTCGTAGTAACCCGGATCATCTGGAATATGCATTTTTCGATATTTGCCAGCAATACTGCCATCACGCTCGATCACTACCGCCGTATTGTGGTGTAAACCTGCAGCACGCTTTTCAAATAAAGATGCAACGATAACAACATTAAGTTCTTTTGCCAGTTCGCCCAAAACCTGAGTACTAGGTCCAGGAATAGTTTCGGCTAAATCAAAATAATCGGCGATTTCTTGCTGACAGAAATACAAGCCGCGATGCAACTCTTGCAACACCACCAATTCCGCCCCCTGCTGGGCAGCAATTCGGATTTGTGCAATTGTTTTTTCAAAGTTCGCTGCAAGATCAGCAGTGCAAGATTGTTGGACAAGCCCTACCTGTAGTTTTTTTCCAGCATTGTTTTGCATTAAATTTGCTCCCTTACACCTTCTGGAATTTGCATAGTGCTGCAGTGCAGACTTCCACCCTGTTCAATCAAAGATAAACAGGGAATACCGAAAATTTCATAACCCGGGAATGCTTGGGAAACAACCTCGAGCGCATCCTCATCCATTGGCAAGCCATAGATAGGAACTAACACCGCCTCATTGATAATTAAAAAATTAGCGTAAGTTGCAGGCAGTCGCTCATCGCTTTCATCACCAAGAACCGCTCCAGCCCAAGGCAGAGGCAATAATCGATAAGGCTCACCCTTGGCATTGAAAAATGATTGCAGCTGAACTTCCATATTTTTAAGTTCGGAATAATGTTCGTCTTGCTCATCATCACATGCGGTGTAGATAATTGTATTGTTAGGGCACAAACGCGCCAAAGTATCTATGTGGCCATCGGTATCATCACCTGCAAGATAGCCATGATCCAGCCAGTTAATTTTTGTTACACCGAATGCCGCCTTTAGACGCTCTTCAATTTCACTTTTTGACAATTGAGGGTTGCGATTTTTATTAAGCAAACAAGATGAAGTTGCAAGTAAAGTGCCCTGACCATCGGTTTCTATAGAGCCTCCTTCAAGCACCCAGTCCTGAGTTTCAATGGAGGCAAAAGGAAAGGCTCCCTGCGCAGCTAACTGCTGAGAAATTTTATTATCTAACTCATGAGGAAATTTATTCCCCCAACCGTTAAATTGAAAATCTAACAGCTTAAAACCATCAGGTGTTTCAACAGTAAGCGGGCCATGATCGCGTGCCCAAGTATCATTACTTGAACAGGGATATAAATGGATATATTCCAATGGTGCCCCCATAGCCTCAAGGCGCGAGCGAACCTCATTGATTTGCTCTTCCGGTACAGCGATCACCACATCGGCATAATCACAAATAACTGTCGCCAGAGCTTCATACAGCTCAACAACATCGTCCAGAATCCAATCCCAGGGCGAATTTTTGTGCGGCCAGGTCAACATGACCGCATCTTGTGGTTCCCATTCGGCGGGCAATCGTTGACTTGACATAACTAGTCCTCGTTAAAGCTTAAAGAAACTCATTAAAGTGAGGCAATTATAACCGCAGCGATGATTTCGTTACATTAGCGCGGTGAAATTGTCTCTTGAGCTGGTAGCAAAATAACGTCATCTACATCGCTTTTAAGACTTTTCGTTGACGGTTTTTGAGCGTTAGCATCAGGTTTTCCAACTTGCAAAATAGCCGCTAGAACACGTGTTGTAGCCTGATTATCAGCTTGAATGGTGACATGTAGATGAATATAAAAGCGCCCCTCTTTAGTTACATTTAGCGTTAATGGAATTTCATATTCACCATCAGGTGCCAAACGGAATCGATAAGTATTTTCTAACTCTGTATTTGTGTCAGATGGAAGAATGGCAATTTCATCACTGGTTGAGATATCAACACTCATTTCACCCTCATGCTGCGCAGACAGCAACACCAATGAATATTCAAAAACTCCCGACACAGCAATAAAAATTGGCTCACTAGTTTTTAATCTTACTGTCGCCCCAGGTTTTGCTGGAGCAGACATATTGCCTGTCTTTTTATCCTGCTTTTCCTTACTTATCGATACGTTTTCTGATGTCCCTGACGAAGTATGCAATTTTGTTTCTGGCTGATTTCCGTCGACCAATTTACTTTCGCAAGCGCTCAGCAGGAGACAGCAAAAGAAAGTTGAAAAAAGAAACACAACCGAATTATAAAAATCTGAAATTTTCACTCATTTACCCTCAATCAGTTCACTTGCTGCACAAGAACATCAAAGCAAGCCGTAACAGCTTGATTATATTCCGAGTCTACTGCTCGATAATCAACCAGCTCTACAATGTAGGTTCCCACTATCAAATCACTTACCAGACTTTCGCCATCTACCATTGACGATTCAGCTTTCCCCACCAATCGCCCCTGTTGATAAAGATAAATATCGGGATCCGACTCACCTGAATCATCACCCGATTCCTGAACTGTAATTTTATAGTTCCCTTGTGCACTAACATCGAGCTTTAAAAACTGTGCGACCGCCAACTTATTAAAAGACCCAAGGTGATTGGTGCTGCAAACATTCGTAGACGGGCCATTAATGGATACGGTTTTATAGATCGGTAAAGCACCAGGATAACCTCCGCTGTTACTTTCACCCTCACCGAAAGTATCAGTAATCGCGATATTTTGTCCCATCAATAATGAGTTAAGAGTTTCTGCGCGAACAGGACTTTGGTGCCTTAACTCATCTGCAAATACATAAACAGACAATATTGCATCAGTATTAAAATAATTTTCGGAACTTATTACGTTAAGAATATCGGTAATGCTTTGTAGTTTTGCTTCGGCTATATCGTTGTAATAGTTATAAAGTACTGATTGGATAGATGCCTCTGAGTACCATCCACGCACAGCATGATTTTTGTGGCTCAGATTACGAACAAATCCATCCGTTTGCTGAAAGCCGCTGGTATCGCGATATTCAGGGTTGTCCAACATCATTGCCGAAAAAGCGTTGGCAAAGCCTTCGGAAAGTGCAACGCGCATGTCCAATTTTTCTCCATAAGCGTGATCACCACCAAGACTGTCGGAGCGCGAAAATGAATATTCGATGTAATGCCCCCATTCATGAAGAATTACATGGCGGTCATATTCATCCGTATCATTATTGGCATCCCCTAAAATATAAACAACTGAATCTTTATAATAACTGGTGCCAATTTCCCCCAAGGTTATTTCACCATCAGCAGCTTTGTTAAGAGCACTCCAGCGCAATTCTAATGGCGAAAAATCCTTAGTGTTTCCCGCTGCAATTAAACGATCCGCGCCAGTCAAAACTGAATCTAAAATCGCAAAGGGAGCAGCCGCTCGCGGCTGCGTGTAACCTGTGTTAGTCCAACCAGACGCAGCATGTAAATTACGTACAGCAGTATCAGAATTAGCCGCGATCAAGCTGCCATCTATAGCGTAGAGCCGATTACCGTTGGTGTTATCAGTCACTTTAAAATTCCAGCTCGGTGTTTGGCTTTTAAGTAACTGTGCTTTTATCCGTACCTTTACAATTTTGTTCAGTTCAACATTCAAACTATAAGAGCCTTGATCGTCCGTTGAACCCGCAATCAAAAGCACATTATTAGCATCAAGCAACTCCACCACAGCTCTGCGAACCGGTTTAATTTGGGTAGCTGAATAGTCAAGGCCATTATGCAGTTCACTGTAAGGAACAAAGTCATAAGTTACCTGACCACTTATTGTGATAGTACTGCTTGCAACTGAACTGCTTTGAGCGATGTTAGATGATCCACCACTACCGCCACCACAGGCAATCAAACACATGCAAATCAGCAAAGGAAGAATCCGGGCACTTTTGATCAATCCTGATAGAGCCTTTGTCAAACCGTTTATCAGCCACATAAGGCCATACCTTTTAATTAATTGAAAAACCAAATCAAGCATAACCAAGAGCAAATACAAGTACAAAAAAGAGACTATCAGCTGTAAAACCTTATGCCTATAATGTCCCATCGATTACTGGAGGCACTATGTTAAAAATCCTGTTATTTGCCGTTATTGTTACGCTGATCATCATAGGCGGTGCTCGTTATAAAAAAATGAGTCCCGCCCAACAACGCAAAACTCTCTGGCAAATGGGTACTGGCATTTTTTTCTGCGTGCTCTTATTACTTGTTATTACCGGGAAGATGCATTGGATCGGTGCGGCAATAGGAGCACTTATTCCGTTTGTCCGCACTGGTTTTAATCTAATCAGCCAGGTATTGCCGCTTTGGCTGGCAAGTAAAAAGTCGCAGCAGCATACAGCCTCACAAGAACAACCTAAACATCCTCCTGTCGCTATGGCAACACAGGAAGCGCTGGATATTCTTGGGTTGTCTGGCGATATTGGTAGAGGTGAAATTGATGAAAATATGATTCAAGAGGCGCATCGCCGATTGATTCAAAAACTTCACCCTGACCGAGGCGGCAATGATTATCTCGCCGCAAAAATAAATCAGGCGCGCGACCTATTACTGGGACTGATCAAGCACTAGGCTTCTGAACTACGCAGCAACAAATGAATATAACGCCCCAATGACCTATAAGGCTCTTGCTGCGAGAATTCCAACTCCAATTGCAACAAAGTCTGCGGCTCCCGCTCGCGATGTTCCTCATTAAAAATATAGTCATGAAACACCCGAATACCGCTGTGAGTTAATAGCTGCAGCGGCAGTTCTGCAACCCAAGCCAATACTTGCGCTGGTTCTAGCGGATTAATTGGCGTCAAGCTACCCGCAGAGCCACCATAATCTTTATTTACAATTTTTTTAAAGTTAGTTCGCAGCAAATTTTTATAAATTAGCGAATGGAGATTGTAAAACGTAAGCGATAAATAACCTTGCGGCTTGAGATAGGAAAGTAAGCAAGGCAACAGAGAATGCGGTTCTTGCATCCACTCCATTACCGCATGGCAGATAACAAAATCAAACCGTTCTTCTTCCACTAAGTGTTGCGGTAAATCTTGTAACGCACAATGAATCAAGGTTACCCGATCAGCCACACCGAGCAGATCAACTTGCTCTTGTGCAAGCTTAAGCATTTCTACGGAAATATCGCAAATCACCACTTTGTGGCCTGCCAATGCAAGCTGCAAGGAAAACTGCCCTTGCCCACCACCTGCATCTAAAATAGTCCAGCAGGCTTTAGCAGATTCCGCTGACTTCGCAATAAAGGGAGCTACAGGAATATGTGCGGCACAGTCTCGCTCTAATACTGCAAGGCGTATATCGCCTTTTAATCCGCCATAAATATTTTTTTTAAAGCGTTTGGCCAGATCATCGAAATTACGATCCTGCCCCTTTGATTCTTTTGCCATATAATTCGTCAATATCCTGCAAATTTATACATGAACAATTGTCGCACTATTATGCCTAGTTCAACCTCATGGTTTGTTTATATGCTCCGTACCAGCGACGCGCAAGTGTACACCGGAATCACTACCAATATGGCGCGCCGCTGGCATGAGCATTCATCTGGAAAGGCGGGGGCTCGCTATTTTCGCGGGCGCAAACCTGTGTTGTTATGTTATCTGGAAGCTGAGCATGATCGCTCCAGCGCCAGCCAGCGTGAATATGCGATTAAATCCCTAACTGCTGCTGCCAAAAAACAATTGATTGCCGAGCAACAAGCTCGCACAAACACTCTAATTACTCACCATCAATTAGAGGATTTACCCCATTGAGCTCGACAACCAAACGCCCTACTTGCAGCACTTGTGCAAGACCAATCCGCAATTGTATTTGTGCTCTGGTTAAGCATATAACCAATCGTGTAGATGTTCTGATACTGCAACATCCCGACGAATCAACCAATGCCAAAAACACCGCTGGATTGCTGCATTTAAGCCTAAAAAGCAGCCAGCTTCATGTAGGCGAAACTTTTAATGCTGAAGACATTCAGCGGTGGTTGTTTTCCAACCAAAAAACACCCGTTTTACTTTACCCGGATACGCCAGAGCACAAATCACTTGGCTTGATTGCGCCTCCGCCATTCGAGCCACTTGCCAATACTCCATTTGATCAGCTTCGCTTGGTGGTGATAGATGCGACCTGGCGCAAAAGCCGCAAAATGCTCTACCTCAATCCTGCACTCCAAAACCTGCCGCGGCTCGCACTGGCACACACACCGGCGTCGCTCTACAAGATCCGCAAGGCACATAGCGAAAATCAGCTTTCCACGCTGGAGGCAAGTTGTTACGCTCTACAACAACTGGAACAGGGGGCGGTTGATTATCAGCCCCTGCTAGATGCAATGAGCCATTTCGTCGCCCAGCAATCGGCATTTGTTCCTTCTCACATTCCCGATCAGAGAAATCCCGACTTATGAGTTATCCGACGTTTGAATTACTGCGCAGCCAAACTATCGATGCATTGAAAATCCGTGTTGAAGAATATCGCCACAAGGTTACTGGCGCGCAGCACATTCACTTGGCGGCCAATAATAATGAAAACGTCTTTCTCGTCGCCTTGCGCACAGTGCCACACGACTCAACCGGTGTTGCCCATATTCTGGAGCACACTGCGCTTTGCGGCAGCCAGAAATATCCCGTGCGCGATCCATTTTTTATGATGGTACGCCGCTCACTGAATACCTTCATGAATGCGTTCACCAGCTCCGACTGGACCGCTTACCCTTTCGCCAGTCAAAACCTGAAAGATTTTAATAATCTGCTCGATGTTTATCTTGATGCTGTGTTCTTTTCGCGCTTGGATGAATTGGATTTTGCGCAGGAAGGTCATCGCGTTGAATTTGCCGAAGCAGACAACCCGAATTCAGATCTGGTGTTTAAAGGTGTTGTGTTCAATGAGATGAAAGGTGCGATGAGTTCGGTTTCGTCACAGGTGTGGCATACCCTGTGTAAGTATCTTTACCCGACGACGACATATCATTACAACAGCGGTGGTGAACCGGAAGATATTCCCAATCTGACTTACCAACAACTGCAAGATTTTTATCGCACGCACTATCACCCGAGCAATGCAATTTTCATGACTTACGGTGATATTCCTGCGGCGACCCATCAGGAAAAATTTGAACTGCAAGCGCTGAGCAAATTTGAGAAGCTGGAGGAAATGATTAGCGTAGGCGATGAAAAACGCTATCACGCGCCGATTGCGGTAGAAGAAGCCTATCCTCTCGATGAAAATGATGCTGAGGATATAGAACACAAAAACCACGTTGTTGTGTCTTGGCTGCTGGGTAAAACCACCAATCTCGATGAATCACTGGAAACACAATTAATCTCCAATATTTTGCTCGATAACAGCGCATCGCCATTACAGCAAGCGCTAGAAACCAGCGAACTCGGACAAGCGCCCTCGCCGCTCTGCGGGCTTGATGATTCATCACTTGAAATGGCGTTTGTGTGCGGGCTTGAAGGCTGTGCATTAGAAGACGCGCCCAAAATCGAAAAAATGATTTTGGATGTAATGCACAAAGTAGCAGAAGAAGGTATTCCACAAGAGCAAATTGAAGCTTCGCTACATCAACTGGAATTATCGCAGCGCGAAGTCGGTGGCGATGGTTACCCTTACGGATTGCAATTAATTTTAACTGGGCTAACATCGGCAACACATCGCGGCGACGCTATTGCATTACTCGATATAGACGCAGCGCTGGAAAATCTGCGCAACAAAACCCGCGATCCAGAATTCATCCAAAAAACAGTACGCAAATGGCTGCTGGATAATCCGCATCGCGTTCGTTTGACCATGCGCCCTGATGTGCAAATGAACGGCCGTATTCAAGCTGCCGAACTCAACCGCCTCGCGCAATTAAAAGCCAACTTAAGCGATGATGAAAAACAACACATCATTGCGCAAACTCACGCCTTACAAGCGCGCCAGTTACAACAAGATGATGAAAGCATTCTTCCCAAAGTTGGACTGGATGATATTCCCGCAAATTTGCATTACATCGCCGGCAGCCATGAAAGCGTCAATAATTTTCCATTGCGCCGTTATAGTGCCGGCACTAACGGTTTGGTGTATCAGCAAATTACTTGCAAGTTACCTGCGCTGAGCGATGAGCAAATCAAAATATTGCCTTACTACAGTATTTGCCTTACCGAACTGGGAGCAGGCGACAAAGATTATTTAGCAACCCAGCGCTGGCAAGCAGAAGTTGTCGGTTCACTACATGCGTTTAGCAGCATTCGCGGCGCGGGTAATGATGTACAGAATATTGATGCCTACTTGACGCTTTCATCCAAAGCACTGAGCCGCAATAACGCGGCCATGAATGATTTAATGAAAGAAACATTATTAAACGTTCGCTTTGATGAACTGGATCGTATTCGTGAATTGATTGCACAAAACCGCGCGCGCCGCGAACAAAGTATTACCGGCCACGGACACAGTTTGGCAATGACAGCCGCCTGCGCGGGCATGAGCCCTTCAGCAAAAATATCCCACCAATTAGGCGGACTCGAAGGAATTACCGCGGTAAAAGCATTGGATCAATCACTGGATGATGAAAAAAATCTCGCCCAGTTTGCAGCGCAGCTCAACAGTATTCATCAATTAGTATTGAAAGCGCCCAAACAATTTTTAATTGTCGGCGAGCAGGAACATCTGGATAGCTATCGCGCTGACTTACAAGCGCGCTGGCCAAATGAAACTGTAACTGTAGATTTTGCTTCTTTTGATTTAGCACCGGTAAGCGAAACCATTCGCGAAGCCTGGATCGCCAATACCCAAGTCAACTTTTGTGCAAAAGCCTACTCAACAGTACCCAGTGAACACCCTGATGCAGCAGCATTGACTGTATTGGGCGGATTTTTACGCAATGGCTATTTGCATCGCGCGATTCGCGAGCAAGGTGGTGCATACGGCGGCGGCGCCAATCAGGACAGCAATAGCGCAGCGTTTCGTTTTTATTCCTATCGCGATCCGCGCCTGACTGAAACCCTGAAAGATTTTGATGATGCATTGGTTTGGCTGCAAGAAACTGATCACCAATGGCAATCAGTTGAAGAAGCTATATTGGGTGTGATTGGCAGTATTGATAAACCCGGCTCACCCGCAGGCGAGGCAAAATCAACCTATCAGGCAGAGCTATTTAATCGTACCCGTGAAAAACGCGAGCTATTCCGCAACAGAGTATTGGCCGTTACCGCAGCGGATTTAAAACGTGTAGCTAACACTTATTTAATACCGGAAAAAGCAAGTATTGCGCTGGTAACTCATGCCGGTAATAAAGAAGTGGCTGAAAAAATGGGACTTGCACTTAAAACTTGTTAAGAACGCAAAACAACCAAGTGTGCAGGGGTGCATAGTTTGCCCCCGGCCACATAGTTTTCCACGCCAAAGTCATCTAGTATTGGTCAATAACGGAATCTACATCACCATAAAACGTTGCATTGATGCCTGTTGAAACTTATGACTATCAACCAGCTGGAATATAGCGCCGCGTCCCATCCCGGTTTAACGCGCGATAATAATGAGGACTGTTTTCTCAGTCAGCCTGAACACGGCCTTTGGCTAGTTGCAGATGGCATGGGCGGTCATGAAGCAGGCGAAGTAGCAAGCGCAATTGTGCGCGATACCCTCGAGCAAGATACGCAAGAAAATCCGAATATATCCCTTCTCGATTCAATCCAGCATGCGCACACCAGTATTCTCGCCTCAGCATTACAGGGTGTTGGAGCTCCCGGCATGGGCTCAACCATTGTCGCGCTTAAAAGTCAGTCAAAAAAATACCAAATTGCATGGGTCGGTGACAGTCGCGCCTATTTATGGACACCAACCAGTGAGGGCGGACGACTGGAGCAACTGAGTGCCGATCACTCCTATGTACAAATGCTGGTGACAACGGGAGTGATTAAGCCAGAGGATGCAGATTCACACCCGGATAAAAATATCATCACCCAATGCCTTGGCATGCAGGAATTAACGCGGGTGAAAGTGGATGTTATTGAACAGGAATGGCAAAAAAACCAATGGATTTTATTGTGCAGTGATGGACTCACCGATGAGCTTAGCGATAAAACCATCGCGCACATTTTGTCTGACTCGCAGGATTGTCTAGCTGCGGTTGACCAGCTTCTGCATGCTGCACTTACCAATGGCGGACGCGACAATATCACGCTGCAAATTATTGAATCGCCACTGCACGATAACTCCGCTCGCAAAGGGTTGTGGCAATGGATTCCCTATTTAACCGGAAAACCCATTGCCGATGCCTGGATTTTTGGTTCCGCGCTGGTATCACTGCTTGGGTTATTGTTTTATGTCATCAACTTTTAGGCATTAGGCGCTTGATAGTTCAATCGCTCTTGGAAATTTACACAGATTCTTTTTAGATAGATACTGATTTATGGCAATGCAAATTCCCGGATACCGGGTTGTAAGAAAAATTAACCAAGGTGGAATGTCCACCGTTTACCTCGCTATTCAGATTAGCGTGGGGCGTGTCGTTGCCTTAAAAGTAATGAATCCGCAGCTCAATAATGACCCAGCTTTTAGCGAACGTTTTCAACGCGAAGCAACCATCGTAGGTCAATTATCCCACCCGAATATAGTGGCGATTTATGACATAGGCCGCCATGAGGATTTCAATTACATCGCCATGGATTATCTTCCCAACGGTTCAGTGCACGACAAAATGAGCACTGGTCTAAGCGGCGAAGAAGTTCTGCGTATTACGCGTGAAATTGCCAGCGCACTTGATCATGCACATGACAAGGGATATATCCATCGAGATATAAAACCGGAAAATATTTTATTCCGTGCCGACAATTCAGCAGTGCTCACTGACTTTGGTGTTGCGCGCGGCCTCGCTGTAAACTCACGTATGACCCATGTTGGTACCGTGGTCGGCACACCGCACTACATGAGCCCGGAGCAAACAAAAGGCAGCAGTGTCGATGGCCGCTCTGACTTGTATAGTTTAGGCGTTGTGTTTTATGAGATGCTCACAGGCACACTGCCCTACCAAGGTGAAGAAGCGGTCACTATTGCGCTTAAGCACATAAGCGCGCCCATTCCTAAATTACCGCTGCAATATCTGGCATATCAAAAAGTGCTGGAGAAACTGTTAGCTAAAAATCCTGACCAACGCTATCAATCTGGTCGCGAATTGATAGCGGCTATCGATGATTTGGAAAACAATTATCGTGTGCCCAACACAACTACGGCTCACTCCACTGATTTAACGGTAGTGAATTTAGCCAAAGCATTAGCTTCCGCTACATACAATGCGGTGCGATTCCGCTGGAACAAAATACGTGCACTAAGGTGGAATCCGAACAGAGGCTTTTATTCAAAGCCATCAACCAAAATAACCGAAATATTTTTTAACGAGCAGCACACGCCTTTAACAACTGCACGCGCGGAACTTGAAACACAAGTTCACCCCACTATCAGCCCGAAACAGTCAGCTCTTATAAAGCTGGGAATTCTTACCGGTATCTTTATTCTGATTGGTGCCGGTATCTGGTTCACGCAACAAAATCCATCTGCAAACCATATTCCTGTGGCAAGTGTTAGCTCAGTTGCGAGCAGTGCCCAACTCCAGAACCCAAGTAGCACTGAAGACAACAGCTCTAGTTCCACGCAAGGCAGTGCTCAGGTAAGTGATGCAGAAACAAATACTGTACCTGCACTTTTAGCTCCAATCGATATGAGCCCCGAGATTTTCCCCACTAGCGCTACTTCATCTAGCACGAGCGCCGAAGATGAAATTACTGCAAGCAGCGCTCCCGTTATTACCTATGCACTCAGGGTGACAACATCACCTGCGCAATCCCGCGTGCGCATTTTGAATATTCCCGAGAAATACGAACCCGGAATTCAATTGCCAGCTGGCCGTTACCATCTTGAAATCAGCAAATCTGGCTATGACATCCAATACCAATGGATCGAGTTGATTGATCAAGATCTCAACCTCGCATTTACCCTAAGCGAAAGCCTTGTACCTGGGGAAGAAATCAGTAGCCAAGTGATCACTTCTATCAAAAGCGATGGACCAGAAATGATTGGTATCCCGAGTGGGAGTTTTTTTATGGGCAACAAAAACGACCCGCTCAGCATGCCCGTACATAAGGTGACAATTAGTAAACCTTTTGCAATTAGTAAATACGAAATTACCTTCAATGATTACGATATATTTGCTCAGGCAACTAATCGCGCATTACCGAGCGACAATCGCTGGGGAAGAGATAATCGCCCGGCAATCAATGTCAGTTTTGAAGATGCACGTGCCTATGCCGCATGGCTTAGCAAAACAACTGGGAAAAAATATCGCTTACCAACGGAATCAGAATGGGAGTACGTTGCGCGCGGTAAAACAAATTCATTGTTTTGGTGGGGGGACGATGTAAAAGAGGCCAGCGGTCGCGCCAATTGTCGGCGCGGTTGTAACAGTAAATTTTCTGGTCTGTTTGGAGCCAAAACAGCGCCCGTAGGAAGTTATCCGGCAAATGGTTTTGGGGTTTATGACACCGCAGGCAATGTAGCCGAATGGGTTGAAGATTGTTTTGCAGATAACTACAGCCTGCACCCCAAAAATGGGCAGGCTATGCTCACCAAAAGTTGCGACACCCGTGTGGTGCGCGGCGGCTCATCCAAAGATAATGCTGACCGCCTCGCCAGCCACTTGCGCGACTATCATCGTGCGGAAATTTTTGATGCCCATTTAGGGTTTCGTGTCGTGATGGAAGGACAATAGTCCATCACGACAGGATTATTATTCGACTGAACGATTCAATACGGCAACAAACATAGTGTCTGAATCCAACTCAGGCACACCTAAAATACGTTGTGATTGAAGTGTAAATTCAGGATTTTGCTTTAAGAACCAATCGATTTGCTGTTCGTTTTCGCTTACTTGCCAACTACAGGTTGCGTAAACCAAATTACCATCTGTGCGCACCGCAGGTGCTGCATTGGCAAGAAGTTGTCGCTGCAATTGAATTAGCTCGTTAGTGTCATGCGTATCAAATCGCCAGCGAGCATCCGGGTTGCGGCGCCAGGTTCCAGCAGAGCTGCAAGGAGCATCGATCAACACCCAATCAAAGCCGCGTTGCTGTGCAATTTCTTTTGGCAAACGCAGTGGCTCCAAACCATCCCAGGTAAATGCGCGCACATTAAAAATATCGGCGCGCTTCACTCTGCGCTTTAATTCATCCAACTTATATTCATGCAAATCCGTAGAAACAACAGCGCCTTTATTGTTCATTTGCGACGCAATCGCCAAGGTTTTCCCGCCAGCGCCTGCACAGGCATCCCAGACTTTTTGACCTGGCTTAGCGGCAACGCTTAACGCGATTTGCTGACTGGCGATATCCTGAATTTCTACCAATCCATTTTTATACTCGCTCGTGGTATGAATGCCCGTACCACCCAGCGCAAATAATTGATTCTTTTCATTGAGTGATGCATTAACGCCTTGTTTCTGCAATCCATCCAACACTTGTTCGAGATCCGCATTTTTTTGCACACGCAGCCATAACGGCGGTGTAGTCACTTGCTGCTGAATAAATTGTTGCAGTAATTGATCAGACCATTCACTCGCCTGCTGGCGGGAAATTAATAACTCGCCCCATTGCGGACGCAATCCATGCCACAGCAAAAATACCGGCATATTAGCCATAGTCGCTTGCTGCACAAACCAATCAAAAAATTCACGGCGCGCTTCTGCATCACGCAATTGCGCCAGATTTTTTTTCGGCTGGCTACCAGTTGCACGCAATTGAATCCAATACCACAAGGCAACGGGAGCAATACTTTGTACATCGCGATGCTGCCACTCCAAATCCCACTTTAACCAATCAATGGCATCAGACTGATTGCGATAAGCAAATTCAAGTGCAGTTGCTAATTGCTGAAAACGCAACGCAGAAAACATAGCCAAGCTGAGCATCGCGACATCCGCCGCTTCAGCACGCGCATAAGTCGCAGCTGTTTTCGGCGCTTTGAATTTATTGTGCTTTTTAACCTCGTCGTATTCTGGTTTGGAAGTCGGCCCTGAATGCGCAAATTGACGCACGCTGTTTTTCAGCCATTTATCCAACGGAATACTGCCTGCGACTTCGCACCATGAGCGCCAAAGCGGCACCAAGCGAGAGTCTTCATATTGCGCAGCAGTGAGAGTATTGGATGAGGTTTGAGCAGAAGATTGCATAAGAAAAGCCACTGTAAGGTCAGGATCGAGAAAATCCAAAAGAACCCTATTCTACCAGCGATAACGACACCATGGCAGCTGGCCTACAAATAGCCTTATCCAGAATGGCGCACAAGAAAGCGAATAGCTCATTGATATTTTTAGTTTTTTTAACGCAGGGTAATTTTTTGTTTAGCCGTTTGCGCGAATCCCCAACGAGGCATACAACTACCTAAAGATTTATTCAGGAGATCATAAATGGCACCGCTTAATCGTCGTGAATTAATCAAGGCTTTTGCAGCGCTCGGCCTGGCAACGGGTGCAGCACCTTTATTTGCTGCCAGTTCATCGCCCAAGCGTATAGGCGTTGCGTTAGTTGGGCTGGGCTATTACAGCCGCGATCTGCTCGCGCCAGCGCTGCGACTGACTAAACATTGTTATCTGGCAGGCGTTGTCACCGGCTCACCGGAAAAAATTCCGGTTTGGCAAAAACAATACGGCTTGCTCGATTACAACATTTACAACTACAACAATATGCACGAGATCGCAAACAATCCCGACATTGATGTTGTTTATGTTGTTACACCAACTGGCACTCACAAAAAATTTACCGAAATTGCGGCAAATGCGGGCAAACACGTCTGGTGCGAAAAACCTATGGCGATGAGCGCAGCAGAATGTCAATCGATGATCGACACCTGCAAAAAAAATAACGTGCAATTAACCATTGGTTACCGCATGCAGCACGAATCAAACACTCAACGCATTATGCAATTTGCCAAACAGAAACCCTATGGCGATATTAAAAACATCATCGCCGAGGCGGGATATAACGGCACAGGTGCCAGCTACAGTTGGCGTGCCGATCCAGCACTCGGTGGCGGAGCCATGTACGACATGGGCGTTTACCCATTAAATGCTGCGCGTTATACCGCAGGAGAAGAACCAATCGCCGTCACTGCGCGAATGAACTCAACAACGCCCGTGTATAAAGATGTGGATGAAACAACCGAATTTGAATTGGAATTTGCCAGCGGAGCACACGCGCAATGTGTGACAAGCTATGCGAGATCAATGAATATTTTGCGCGCAAATTGTGAGAAAGGTTGGTACGAATTAAAACCGTTTCAGTCTTACAGTGGCGTACAAGGTAAAACCAGCGATGGCATCATCCTGCCCCCGTCACCGCTGAATCAACAAGCTACGCAAATGGATAATGACGCACTCTCCATTATCCATAATTCTCCCGTGCTGGTTTCTGGTGAAGAAGGAATGAAAGATATTGCCATTGTCGAAGCAATTTTCAAGGCGGCAAAGACAGGACAACGGATCACACTATAACAACTCAATCAGCCGCTGCTGAAACCACAAGGCTAATGGATAAGCAGATAACCACGCCAATACAAAACGGTTTAATCCAAACAGGATTGCGTTGGCCACATGAAAACAACCAGCGAAACACAACGCAACTATTAAGGTCGGTTGAGAGATAAATGCTAGCGGAAATAATAGCTCGGCAACAATCACACACCAGGAAGCAACGAATAACAATTGCCTTTTTTGAGCCAACTCTTTTACGGATTCAGAAACCGGATAAGCCGTTAATGCAAAAACTTCATACAGCGCTTTACCTGAGCGCCATTCAGGGTTTATCAACTTAACCCAGCCCGCCTGAAAATACGACAGCACCAACTGTAACACCGCATAACCCAACGCGATTTCTTGCCACAGTCGTGAAGGCGCGAGATACGACAACCACAATCCCAAAAGTACCAGTACAGTCATAGCATCACTGCCGCCATTGTAAGGCCCCTGAAAACGCCGAATGAGCATAAAACTGGTAACAAGCAATAAACCACAAACAACTAGCGGAAACACACCCAGCATCAATAGCAGTGACAGTGGTGCACGTAACAATGCGAGTTTTTGTTCAACACCTGAGGCACGAAGGAACTCCAGACTCTGCTGAAAAAGCGCAAGCCCCAATAGAATTTCGGTTAAGCGAATAGCCAGCTCCAAGGTCATACCCTGCCCTCTGGTATGGGTAAGGCATAGCAACCCGACTGAAAAACAACTTCATCCCTAACCAGCCCAATACGATCAGCAGATGTGTCCTCCGAATAAATTGCTCGAATCCGAAAGCACATAAATCTGTTAGATTCTGCTGCGCTAATTTCACCCGAACGAACCGCCAGCAATAAATGCATTGCGATTTCCTGCAGATAAAAATCGCTGTTCTCTTTCTGGTAACCCTCAAATATCCGCTCCGCACAACTATTGAGAAATAGCAGTTCATTCCATTGCGGATTATGTACAAATTGTTTTACCTGCTGCCAAAGCGATAGCGTCTTAGGCAAAGGACGAAAAGGAATCCATTCAGATGGCACATCCCCATCGGCGTTAACAACACCTACATCAAAACGAGGAGATACGCCTATGCCACTGAAAAAGCGCCAAGACGGAAAAAGGATAGGCAAGAGTAGATTGAAGAGGTTTATAGTTTTCACTATCAATTCCCAGAACTGACGCATTCACAATAGAATTCAAATTGGTGAAATAGTTTTACTTGCCTTCATCCTATTACACCGCCTTTTTCTTCAACTTCTCTATCTCATCGCGCAGTTTCGCTGCCACTTCAAATTCCAAATCTTTTGCGGCTTGGAACATTTGTTTTTCCATTAGCTCGATGGTTTTCCAAATATCTTTTGGATTGACTTCAACGCTGTATTTGCCGCTGCGCTCGGCAATCGCCATGGCTTTGTTACGCGCACTGCGGCCACCCGCGCCGGGAGCCACTGCCCCCTCAAGAATATCGGCAATATTTTTGTTAATACCTTTAGGGGTGATGCCGTGTTTGGTGTTGTGAGCGATTTGTTTTTCGCGGCGACGATCAGTTTCTTCTATCGCGCGCTGCATTGATCCAGTAATGCGATCAGCATAGAGAATCGCTTTGCCGCGTACGTTACGCGCAGCACGACCAATAGTTTGGATCAGCGAGCGATCGGAACGGAGGAAACCTTCTTTATCTGCATCGAGAATTGCAACCAGTGAAACTTCTGGCATATCCAAACCTTCACGCAACAGGTTGATACCAACAAGTACATCAAATTGCCCCAAACGCAGATCGCGAATAATTTCGATGCGCTCAACCGTATCAATATCCGAGTGTAAATAACGGACGCGAACACCGTGCTCGCCAAGATATTCCGTTAAATCTTCAGCCATGCGCTTGGTGAGCACCGTAATCAATACACGATCACTCTGTTCAACGCGCAGACGAATTTCTGTTAGCACATCGTCCACTTGCGTTGTGGCCGGGCGAATTTCAATTTCCGGATCGATCAAACCGGTTGGGCGCACAACCTGCTCAACTACCTGCCCTTGATTTTCTTCTTCGTATTTTCCAGGTGTAGCCGAAACCATAATCATCTGCGGCGCAATTCGTTCCCACTCATCAAAACGCATGGGGCGATTATCGAGTGCCGAGGGCAAACGGAATCCGTATTCAACCAGTGTTTCTTTACGCGAGCGGTCGCCTTTATACATGGCGCCGATTTGCGGAATAGTCACGTGACTTTCATCGATAACCAACAAAGCTTCTGGCGGCAAATAATCAAACAAGGTGGGTGGCGCTTCGCCTGGATTGCGCCCCGACAAATAGCGCGAATAGTTTTCAATGCCATTGCAATAGCCCAGCTCCTGCATCATTTCCAAATCGAATCTTGTGCGCTGCTCCAAACGCTGCGCCTCAACCAGCTTGTTGTTCTCGCGCAAATACTCCAAGCGCGTGCGCAATTCTTCTTTGATATTTTCAATCGCCTCAAGAATTTGTTCGCGCGGCGTTACATAGTGGGATTTTGGATAGACAGTAAAACGTGGGACTTTTTGTAGCACTTCGCCGGTGAGCGGATCGAAAATCGAAATCTGTTCAACTTCATCGTCGAACAATTCAATGCGCACCGCCTCAATATCCGAATCTGCCGGATAAATATCAATCACATCGCCGCGCACGCGATAAGTCGCGCGCGAAAATTCCATATCATTGCGGGTGTATTGCAGCTCGGCGAGGCGTCGCAAAATTTGGCGCTGATCGATTTTGTCGCCGCGCACTATGTGCAGCAACATTTTCATATAGGCTTCGGGGTCACCCAAACCATAAATTGCAGAAACAGATGCAATAATGATGGCGTCTTTGCGCTCTAACAGAGCTTTGGTTGCCGACAAACGCATCTGTTCAATGTGCTCGTTTACTGCGGAGTCTTTTTCGATAAAGGTATCGGACGAAGGCACATAGGCTTCAGGCTGATAGTAGTCATAGTAGGAGACGAAATACTCCACCGCATTATTGGGAAAGAATTCTTTGAACTCGCCGTAGAGTTGCGCTGCCAGCGTTTTGTTGTGCGCCATGATCAATGTCGGGCGCTGCACCTGTGCAATCACGTTGGCGACGGTAAATGTCTTACCCGACCCGGTCACGCCCAACA
Organism: Cellvibrio chitinivorans; assembly: GCF_035117775.1. Taxonomy (NCBI): domain Bacteria; kingdom Pseudomonadati; phylum Pseudomonadota; class Gammaproteobacteria; order Cellvibrionales; family Cellvibrionaceae; genus Cellvibrio; species Cellvibrio chitinivorans. Next base: position 223,470 of record NZ_JAYKKN010000002.1, on the reverse strand, counting down.
AGGTTTGATGTGCAAGACCTGCCTCTATACCTTCTACAAGGCCGGCAATAGCGGTGGGCTGATCACCAGCAGGTGCGAATTCACTGTTTACAACAAATTGCTTTGACATAGGAAACCAACGCTGAACTTAAAAAGAAATTGTAGCGAAAACTCACTCAAATAGGACAATAAGCTTCAGTCATTCACAACCAGATTGAAACTAAGAGCCTAATTCATCCCACTGACAATGCCTGTCAGTAAATCCCGAATGTAACAAATACCTAGCTCGCGCATCCATATACCAACAATCATCAAGGTGCCGCCATGCTCACTTCCCATCTTACAAACCTGCCTCAAATCATTAGTAGACCTGCTCGCGATGTCGCTACTTTGTTATTGCGCTTATATCTGGTACCAATTTTCTGGATGGCTGGTCTCAGCAAGCTCAATTCATTCGACAGTACGGTGGAATGGTTTGGTAACAGCGATTGGGGAATAGGCTTACCCTTGCCTTGGCTGATGGCTTGGCTAGCTACAGCAACTGAACTGGCCGGTGCGGTACTGCTAACTATGGGGCTATTCACCAGGTTGATTTCACTCCCTCTGGTGATCACCATGCTAGTCGCAATCACCCAGGTACACTGGGACAACGGCTGGCAGGCTATCGCCGATATCAATGCCCCTTTTGCCAACCAACAAGTATTAGAGTCATCCGAAAAACTGGCCCGCGCACGCAACATCTTGCAAGAACACGGCAATTATGAATGGTTAACCGCGAGCGGAAAGTTTGTCATTTTAAATAATGGAATCGAATTTGCCGCCACCTATCTAATCATGCTGCTTGCGCTCATCGGCTTGGGTGCAGGAAAGTACCACAGCCTGGATTACTGGCTGGAAGTTTATCAACGCAAGGAAAAAGACTAATTCATTGCTCACGCGCACCGCACAAGGAATGCTAAGCTTGCTCGCAGTTATTTCATCTCCATTTAGATTATTACCTATGCACCATGGATGAAAATCTGCTGATCACACAACTCATTGCAGGCGATGACAAAGCGTTTCGCTATTTAATTGGGCAATATCAAACGCTCATGCTCAGTATCGCTCGCGCTATTGCAGGCGATATTTTTGCCGATGAAATCGTTCAGGAATCCTGGGTTGCGGTTTATAAAAATATCGCTGGCTTTGAGCGACGAGCTTCATTGAAAACCTGGTTATTGACCATTGTGAGCAATAAAGCCAAGGCGCGCCTACGCAAAGAGTCACGTCTTCTGTCTCTGGAGCAATTGGACGGCGAAACACCCGGTAGCTATTTGGATAATACCCATTTCAAACACGATGGCCACTGGCAAAATTCTATCTGCCACTGGAACAATGAATCGCCCGATGCATTATTGGAAGAAAAACAATTACAACGGTGTATAGCAAAAACACTCATGCTTTTACCACCAACACAAAAAGCTGCTTTTATTTTGCGCGATATAGAACAACAGTCCTTCGATGATATCTGCGCACTACTCAACCTGAGCGCTGCCAATGTTCGTGTATTAGTACACCGCGCACGTTTAAAGTTAATGCAAGTGATCGACCGTTATCAGGAGACTGGCTCATGCTAAGTTGCAAACAAGTTGCCACACTTGCCAGTCAATATCTTGATCAGGAAACACCAACTCCATTGAAATGGAAAATCCGTATGCATCTAATGATGTGTGCCAATTGCCGGCGCTTTATGCGGCATTTAAAAATAACTCAAACTATGGCAAAAGACATAGACATCACCAACTCGGAAGCAGACACAGAAAAAGTTTGGCAAGCATTGCAACAAAAAATCAAACAAGATTCGCGGCAGGATTAATCCCCCGCATGGAATATAGACTGCGGATAAACTATGATCAATCGTCTTCCCCAAGGATTTAATATGCAGGATATAAGTAATAATATTTGCCGGCTCGCACTAATCACCGCAATCAGTTTGCTCAGTGCCTGTGTGGTTAAACCTAAAACTGTCGCCAGTTATAATGACAAATGTATGGTATCGACACAAAAAGTGGTGCTCACAGCCGAGCAAATGCAAATCTTTGATATTTCAAATTGCATTACTGGTAGCTGTAAAGCCGAAGTTGCTCAAGCTGCTGTTTTCTCAATTGTCACCACAACTACCACTGCAATCGTATCCGGATCAATCGCATTAGTAGGCAATACACTTTATTGGATGGAGAGCCAAGGCAAGTGTCCGAATATGGCAAAACCATCCGAACAAGAGCTAAGAGATTTACAAACACCGGGCGATGAATATCAGTTGGTAGAAGAGATAATTACCGCTAAATCCTGATTTTATTATTTACGTCGCGGTTTTCAAAAATCGGGCGCTGTTCGATCACATCCCTACCCGCTTTGCTCATGCGATCATAAAGAACCACATGAACAGTCGCTGCCAAATTCATACAGCCAATGGTTGGGATGTAAACCACGTGATCGCAACAATCCAAAATTTCTTTTTTTAACGAACCATCTTCCGGGCCAAAAATATAATAAGCATTATCCGGGTGCACAAAATCCATCAAGGGCACAGCACCTTCAATTAACTCAATTGCCACTAACTTTCTATCAATCTCAGGTGCATCGATACCAGATGCATTTAAAGTTAGCGCATCTGGCAGATGCTCAATATGAGTCAATGGGATTTTGCTCTGTGCATTTTTGGTATCGGTAGAAAACTTTCGCGCACGATCAAAACGAACACCGGAATAATAAACAGCATCAACCTCAAAGCAACCAGCAGCACGCATGACCATACCTACATTTGTTGGACTTTTGGGATTCACTAAACCAATAGTGGCACTGGGCTTTTGCATGCTTTATAACATCTAAAAAGTTGATAAAAGAGCTAATTTATTTATACAAAAAAGTGTTTTTTGTTCGTTAAGAAAGACGCTGTTTAAAATCGTCGTAGCCAAATTCACGGATAATTTCCAAATCGCCCGTACGCGAATCCCAGAGCGCAATTGACGGTAAATTAATTCCGTTAAAGGTCGTAGTTTTGACCATGGTGTAATGCGCCATATCATCAAACATTAGTCGTTGACCAACCTGCAACGGCTGAGTAAACGAATAGTCTCCGATGACATCACCAGCCAAACAGGTCATGCCACCTAAACGATACGTATGAGCGAATTCCTCCGGCATACCTGCGCCTAAAATATCGGCGCGATAAGGCATTTCCAGAACATCTGGCATATGGCAAGTTGCTGATGTATCCAATATCGCTTGCGCCATTGAATTCCAGGTGATGTCCAAGACTTCTGCCACCAACACTCCGCTGCGAATAGCGACCGCCTCACCCGGCTCCAAATAAACTTGCAAACCGAACTCAGCTTGAAACTGTTTGATCAAGGCAATTAGTTCATCAACCTGATAATCCTCGCGGCTGATATGGTGGCCACCACCAAAATTGATCCATTGAATGCGATCAAAATATTGACCAAACTTTTCCTTTACCGCAGTTAGAGTTCGCGCCAAGGGCGGCAAGTCCTGCTGGCAAAGCGTATGAAAATGCAAACCGGAAATGCCATCTAAAATATCTGGATTTTCCTGCACTGCACGTTCAAATTGTGCAATAGGAACGCCCATACGCGAACAAGGCGCACATGGATCATAAAGCTCCACATCTCCCTCAGAGTGTTCAGGGTTGATGCGAATGCCAAACTGCAATTCAGGGCGCGACTGCTTTGCAGTTAATGCGAGTGATTTAAACCGTAACCACTGGGAAAATGAATTAAAGAGTACGTGATCGGCAATTTTTAAAATTTCGATTAAATCTGCCTCTTTATAGGCTGCTGAATAGCAGTGAACCTCTCCACCAGATTCTCCACCACTAAATTCCTCACGCCCTAACCGCGCCTCATGCAAACCACTGGCGCAGGTTCCAGATAAGTATTGCCTGAATAGAGGAGCCAAACTCCAACATGAAAATGCTTTGAGTGCACCCAGCACCTTTGCTCCACTTTCGCGTTGAACACGGTTGAGAATTTTTAAATTATCCTCAACCGCGGCCTTATCGATCACAAAACAAGGAGACGGAACCCGATCAGGATTAAAGTGAGTGAAGTATTCACGCTTTTGCATCGATCAACCTTCAATTGCTTTTGGATCAACTTCTACCACCTGCCAAGGCAAGCCATATTTATTCAAGTCATCCATAAATGGATCTGGATCATACTGCTCCATGTTCCAAACACCCGGCTTTTTCCATTTACCTTCCAAAATCATTTTTGCACCAATCATTGCTGGTACACCGGTGGTATAGGAAATCGCTTGGGATTTTACTTCGCGGTAGCACTCTTGATGGTCGCATACGTTGTACACAAACATCGCAATTTGTTTACCGTCTTTAATGCCTTGCGCAAAACAGCCAATGCAAGTTTTACCTTTGGTTAAAGGGCCAAGACTCGCAGGGTCTGGCAACAGGGCTTTTAAAAATTGCAGCGGGACGATTTCACGCCCTTCAAACACAATCGGTTCAATACCCGTCATGCCGACATTACCCAATACTTCTAAATGCTTCAGATAATTATCCGAGAAGGTCATCCAGAAACGTGCACGTTTGATTTCAGGGAAATGTTTTACGATAGATTCCAATTCTTCGTGGTACATCATGTAAATCTTTTTAGGTCCGATTTCAGCCGGGAAATCAAATGACCGATTGACCGACAGCGGTGGAGTTTCCACCCACTGACCATTTTCCCAGTAGCGACCGTTGGCTGTCACTTCGCGGATATTAATTTCCGGATTAAAGTTGGTCGCAAATGGCAAACCGTGATCACCCGCGTTGCAATCGATAATATCCAAGTAATGAATTTCATCGAAGTAATGCTTTTTCAGATATGCGGTATACACATTGGTTACACCCGGATCAAAACCTGAACCGAGCAGCGCAGTTAAACCTGCATTTTTGAATTTATCCTGATATGCCCACTGCCATGAGTATTCAAATTTGGCGGTATCCAATGGCTCGTAGTTGGCAGTATCCAAATAATCTACACCGGCCTCCAAGCAGGCATCCATAATGGTGAGATCCTGATACGGCAATGCAACATTAATTACCAGATCCGGTTTTTCCGCATTAATCAGTGCAACCAACTCAGGGACATTATCTGCATCAACCTGCGCTGTTTTAATAGGGCGATTTAACTGCGCAGCGATTGCTTTGCATTTAGATTCTGTACGGCTCGCCAATACGATTTCTGAAAACACTTCTGGCAATTGCGCACACTTGTGCACCACAACACCACTAACACCACCGGCACCAATAATTAATACTTTTGCCATAATTGGCCTCCACTTAAAAATAAAAATCCATGTTTACACGGGAAGTAAACATCAGGAATCCAAAAGATTACTTCTCGAAATAGGTATAACCGCGCAAGCCTTCAGAATAAGCGGCCAACATTTGTTGACGATCAGCAACACTAATCAAACCATCACGAACAGCCTGTTCTGCGGTTTGACGGAACTGCTCATACAACGAATTAGGCTTGTATTCCACATAACTCAACACATCAGCAATACTATCTCCGTGCAGTTCATGAACAAAATCAATGCTGCTGTCAGCATTAATGCGCACACTCGCCACGTTGGTATCACCAAAAAGATTATGTAAATCGCCCAAGGTTTCCTGATAAGCCCCCACCAAAAATACACCAAGGTAATATTCTTCACCGGCTTTAATTGGATGCAATGGCAAGGTAGTCGACTCACCTTCCGAGGTTGAAAACTTTTGCAGTTTTCCATCGCAATCACAGGTTAAATCCGCAATGATAGCCTGACGTGTTGGCTCCTCTTGCAAGCGATGAATTGGCATAACGGGAAAGACCTGCTCAATCGCCCAAGCATCTGGCAAAGATTGGAAAATGCTGAAATTACCGTAATAAATATCAGCCAGCAATTGCGGCAAACTTTCCAGCTCGGAGGGGATACGTTTCATTTCCGGCAGAAGTGCAGCAATTTTTTGCAGCGATGCCAAATAAATATTTTCACCCAACACACGATGACGAAGATTTATATCGCCAGAGTGAAATAGATCGCGAATTTTATCGCGATAGTAAATTACATCGTTGTATGACTCCTGCAAGCTCGCCACTTTAATAACCGAGAGCGTATGCCAAAGATTTTCAATCATCTCATGGCAACCCACCGGCAAAACTTCAGGTAACGAAGTAGGTTCAAAGTGGGTTACATCGAGGATGTTAAATAACAATACCGATGTATGGGCAACCGTAGCACGACCAGATTCAGTCACAATGGTAGGATGCGGGATCTGTCGTGCATCCAAACTTTCCTGAATCGCTTCAACTACGTCTATGCAATATTCTTTTACTGAATAGTTTCGACTATGACCGTTGGTGCTGCAGGTTCCATCGTAGTCAATTGCCAGACCGCCGCCCAAATCCAAATAGCCGAGCGGAGCCCCCTCACTCACCAGTTCGATGTAATAACGGCAGGCTTCTAAAACCCCAGCGCGAATACTGCGAATATTGGGAATTTGTGAACCCAAATGAAAATGCAGCAATTGAAAGCAATGCAATAAGTTTGCATCGCGCAGAGTATCTATAACCGACACCAGCTCATTAGTATTCAAACCAAACAAACTGCGATCACCGCTATCTTCAGCCCAGTGACCTTCTACCTTGGTAGACAATTTCAAACGAACGCCGATTAATGGCTCGACATCCATCGCGCGGCTACGCTCAATTACCGATTGCAACTCGCTCAAGGTTTCCAACACAAAGAAACATTTAAAACCTAGTTTGCGCGCTTCCAATCCGAGCGAAATAAATTCAGCATCTTTATAACCGTTACAGATTATTAAACTGTCACGATTCGTCAATGTCGCCATTGCAATCATCAATTCGGCTTTACTGCCCGCTTCCAAACCGTGATTGTAACGCTCACCAAAACGCGCGATTTCCGCGATCACATGGCTTTGTTGATTTACTTTAATGGGAAACGCACCGCGATATTGGCCCCGGTAACCACTCGCCTCAATTGCCTGCGCAAATGAATCATTAAGAATGCTAATACGTGAATCGACAATATTTTCAAGACGCAACAATACTGGCATTTGCAAGCCGCGCTGCTGTAAGCCGCTCACAATTTCCATCAAGGAAACATTGGCCTCACCTTCAGAGGTCGGGGCACGCACAACTACTTCACCTTGCGCTGAAACACCGAAATAACCAGTGCTCCACTCGTCGATACCGTAAAGATCCGCAGATTTGCGCGCAGACCAGATATTAGGTTGCTCCGATTTACTCATAATTGATTCCTGCAGTATTAATCGCCCGATTAATGGCCGATAGCGATTAAATTAACAGCCTGTTAATTACTGATAGTTATATCTGTAACTATGGCGAAAATGAAAATGGCGCGCAATTTTCCACATTTTCTGTGAAAAATAAAGCATCGCGCCATTATGAGCGGAAATTAATCAGTAAAAAACTCGTTTATTCAGCAGATTCTTGCAGGTATTGAATTAGCAGGCCCATATTCTTAATGAAAGTGCCTGTAGAGATGCCCATAACAGGATTTTTGATCGGATAAGGCGATGTATCCCACTCGTCACCCTCCATTGTGTTTGCATACTGATTGCCATCTTTCGCACTGGCCGCACTCTTCTTGGGCGCATCGCCCTTGTAAGGATTAGTCGTGTAATAAAGCGGAGTTGGCCAATAGCCTTGCGAATTCAGCGCCGCAACCAGAGTTTTTGCTTGCTCGGAAAGACTTTTTGATTCTGTTGTTTTTTGCGCGCGAAAATTCAAATCAGAAACACTCACTTTACCCAAGGTAAAATAACGTGGTAACTGAACATCACCCATAGATTTCAAGGGCGAATTGGCAGTTACTTCTTCTGCTGTAAGCTTTAATACGCTTTGGTACAAATCGCGCAAGCTATCTACATCAATGATACTTGCCGACTTGTAATGCGCGAGCATGTTGCCTGCCGTGTAATCCACATAGTATTCGCCATTGCCAATATTGCTTCCGCGCCGGTGAGTAAACAGCGGCTTGTTAGTGTTTAACTCAATAAATGATGGATGACTACGGCCTTCATACTCAGGTTTGGAGGAAGAAAAACGCACAGACTCTAACCAATCCAATGCAGCTGGAATTGGAGCTAAAAATTTAGTTTCGCCCGTCATACGATAGAACTTAATCAACTGTTGAATATTTTCAGCTGTAGTCGGCGTATGCAGGGATTTAGGCTCATAGGAACGCGCGCCTTCAGGCACTAGTTCTGTTGTATATTGCAACCCCCAACCAGGTTGTGGCTGCCCCATTTGCGTTACCAAAAATACATTCATCGCCCGTATTACCGGCTCACGTACACGCGCTTCACCTAATAGCTGATAACACATAAGTAAAAAGTCGATATTTTCTGCTGCAACATCATCATTAAACGTAATAAACGATGAGTAATCTGCATGATCTTGAGAAGGATGATCATGCATCAGTGGAAAACGCTGCGGCCAACCGCCAATGGGATACTGACTATCCAGCATAAAATTAATGGCTTTGTTTAGTGCCGGACGATATTTTGGATCGAGCTTTTCAGTATATAAACGCAGTAAAAATTTTGAGGCTTCTGCGGTGCCCATATCGTCAAAGGTAGCGTTTCCGTAGTAGTGATGAAACTCTTCCAAGCGCCAGGCATTTTTTCCAATAGTGCTATACCAATCTTTTAGCGATGCTTCACCATTAAAATCTGCAACATAATTCCAACCACCACTGGGATGCTGCGCAAAAATAATTGCACCTGCAATACGCTCGGCTGCCGCGTAATAAAATTCATCACCTGTTGCATGATAGGCATCCAACATAAGATGACCAACACTTGCTGTACCAGGCGGCTGCATCCAAATCATTGAACGACGCGCTTCAAGCTCCCCCCATTGACGGGAAAAATCCGGAAGGTATGACCAGACAAAACCGCCGCGAAAACTCGCTTTTTCCAGCATAAACTGGCTCGCAGTTTTCATGGTTTCGCGGACTTGCACAGCAGAAGGCTCTGCCGCTAACGAGCACAGAGAAAAAAACTGAAGGAGAACAAGCAAAATGCAGCGGAAATTTTTAAATTTATTAGTACGCATGGCCAATCTCTATTGTTATGGATTATGCGACCGAAAAACGTTTACCGATTTTTTTGAAATTATTGTTACAAGGTAAATTAACCTTGAGTAAAGATAATAAGCATCAGGCTCATCAAGTAATAGTCGTTTAACACTTATTATCTTTAAATTGATCCTCAGATAAGGGACAACTTACCTTACCGAGCTAATACACCTACCTTCCCGCCCCATAAGCCTGAATATACTGTTGCAAAGCCTTCTCATTTCTTTTTATAAACTCAATATCACTTTTAGGGACAGCCAAAACAGCCGGATCAGCCTTCTCTTTTAACTGCTGCGCCTGCTCTTCAGTCACTTCACCCAAATCAGCAAATAAAAAATAGGCGGCAATAGCATTCCCCAATTTAGTACTTAAGCGCATATATTCACCAACCGATTTCCAGCCGTGCTTTTGCGCAACACTATTGGCCTGATCCAAAACATTATTATCTGCGAGCAACTGATTTATCTGTTGATCCTGCTCTACTGTGGGTAAAGCGTCGAATTGTTTGAGTGCCGCATCGGATTCATGCGTCGAATCCACTATTTGAACCAATGGCGCCATATCACGATTAGACTGCATCCAACGAGTAACTGACTGTGCATTCAAATTTTTATTGTCCGGCAAAAATTGTGCGTTTGCAGACAAACTGCATACCAACAAAAAACTGGTTAAAACGACAAAAAATATTCTTGGCATAGCAACTCCAAACTTAAGACAGGCGCAACGAAATCGCCGCAGTCAATGACCACACCCAATAGAAAAAGAACACTAAAAATGGTGTCAATATACCCAGCGATAAACCCGCAACACCTTTACTTTCATAAAAGGGATAAAATACAAACAATTGAATAAGTGTTGGGATTAATGCGATAACAAAGCTGCGAGCAAAAATACTACTAGCGAAAATAGGTAATAAAAATAAGAACCCCCACAATCCGCCCCATACAATACGTGGGTACATCCAGTGAGGCGAAACTGAACCAGACAATTGCACATTTAACGACTGGGTAATACCGTAGCGCCAGAATAGCCACATAACCACACACATCACTAAACCACCAAGACAGCCCGCACCAAAAACAACAAGGGTATTTCTCATAATTCAATCCACATCAGAGTCACAGCCAAACATTCCTGCCAAACACTGGCAGAGATAAGGGTAATTATTAGGCGACAGTTTATCACCCTGAATTAACACTTGGTTACACGAATCCTTCTTATTGAGCTGTTACAATAGCGGCTTATATTTTAGCCAACTTACTTATTTTTTATTGCCGGCGACTGCTTATGTTTCGTTTTTTTGAAAGCCTGATTAAACCCTTCCCAGCACAAGAGCCTTCAGCTCCCCCCAAAACGCTACTCGCCTTTTGTCGCCACTACAGCAAAGGGGCGGAAGCCTACTTGATTGGGATGGCGATTTTTACTGGCTTGATCGCAATTTTGGAAGTGTCCTTATTTGGTTTTTTGGGCAATCTAGTTGATTCACTCAACCAACAAACCGCTGAAAGCTTTTGGCAAAGCTCGCGCAATGAACTTATCTGGATGACATTTATTTTGCTGGTCGGCTTGCCTGTGTCGGTGTTAATGCATTCGCTGATCATGCACCAAACACTGCTCGGCAATTTTCCTATGCGCATTCGCTGGCAAGCACACAGGTACCTTTTAGGCCAAAGCTATCAGTTTTATCAAAATGAATTTGCCGGTCGCGTCGCAACCAAGGTTATGCAAACTGCGCTCGCTGTGCGTGAAACCATCATGAAGCTGCTCGATGTACTTTTATATGTTCTGGTGTATTTCAGCAGTATTCTGGCATTGGCTTTCGCACTGGATTGGCGTTTAGCCTTGCCACTGATTGTTTGGTTTTTCGCCTATTGCAGTCTGCTCTACTATTTTTTGCCACGCCTTTCAAAAATTTCGACTAAACAAGCGCATGCTCGCTCGGACATGACCGGTCGCTTGGTAGATACTTATACCAATATCTCTACGGTGAAATTATTCTCCCACTCGAATCGTGAAGCTGACTACGCCAGAAAAGGAATGGAGTATTTCCTGAGCACAGTACACCCTCAGATGCGCCTCGCCACACTTCTAGGCACCAGTGTTTGGGTAATCAGCGTACTACTAATCTTTGCTATTGCGGCCACATCACTTTGGCTCTGGTCCAATGCTGCCATTACTACCGGTGCTATTGCCGCTGCGATTGCTTTGGTATTGCGCCTGAACGGTATGGCGCAGTGGATTATGTGGGAGGTGTCGGCACTATTTGAAAATATCGGTACTGCGCGCGACGGATTAAACACCCTATCTATCCCGCGCGAAGTACAAGACGCACCCAATGCACCTGCAGTTCAAATTTCCAACAGCAAAATTGATTTTAAGTCGGTCGATTTTAACTACGGGAAATCATCCGGTTTGCTGCAAAATTTTAATCTTCACATCAATGCTGGTGAAAAAATTGGCTTGGTCGGCCGCTCGGGTGCAGGCAAATCCACCTTGGTAAACTTGCTGTTGCGTTTCTATGATTTGGATGCTGGCAACATACTTATTGATGATCAGAATATCGCAAACGTTAAACAAGAAAGTCTGCGTGCCAATATAGGTATGGTGACGCAGGACACTTCACTGCTGCATCGCTCAATTCGCGATAACTTACTTTATGGCAAACCCGATGCAACCGAAGACGAAATGATTCAGGCCGCCAAACAAGCCGAAGCGCATGACTTTATTTTAGGATTAAGTGACAACGAAGGGCGCAAAGGTTACGACGCCCACGTAGGTGAGCGCGGCGTAAAACTTTCTGGCGGGCAGCGCCAGCGAATTGCTATTGCACGAGTGCTGATAAAAAACGCACCAATTTTAATTATGGATGAGGCAACATCCGCGCTGGATTCTGAAGTCGAAGCTGCAATCCAAACCAACTTAAACACGCTCATGCAAGGTAAAACGGTTATTGCAATTGCGCATCGCCTATCCACAATTGCTGCATTGGATCGTTTGATCGTACTGGATAAAGGGCAAATTATTGAGCAAGGTACACACAATGAATTGCTCGCCTTAAACGGTGTATACGCACACTTGTGGGCACATCAATCGGGGGGCTTTTTAGGGGAGTTTTAATCGAACAAATTACTGCGGTAGAAACGACTCTACCGCAGTAATCGCTAAAATTTATTTTTTAGCGAAATAAAGATCCCAAATAATCAGTAATATTCCAATCAAAAAACCCAAGTGCGCCAGCACAGCGCCTATCGCAAATAACCAGCTCAACAAAATAGGGTTTCCATCCGCCGGGCCAAACAGGCTGTACAACATTATCGGCGCAGCACACGCAAACACTAGCATTAGACTCAGCGCGATAACTTTTACACCGCGCGGCGAGCTACTGCGCATAACTGTGCGAATGGGGTTCCACATAGGAATTACCACATCAGATCGTCGGGAATGACATAATCTTTATAAGGATCATCCTCATCCACTTTAGTGTCTGCCTTAGTGTTGGCAACTACGACAAACTTGGCATCGCGCTGCGCAATTTTATCGGCAACAATACGCGGCACCACCTCGTATCCATCACCCAATTTTACAACGGCCAAAACACCGCGCACAATTTGCTCAAGTACCAATGGCGACACGCGCATTTTTTTGATGAGCTTGCCATCGGTAAAGTTGTATTCCACTTCTTCTTTACCGTTAATTTTAGGCTGGCGATGATTTTCAATTAACTGCTTGATTTGCGCAGCTATGGCTTTTTGCTGCTGCTCTGAATCCCGCTGGCGATTTAATTCGCGGTCGCGCTCAGCCTTATCCAAACGCGCCTGTTCAGCAGATTGTTTAACTTCGTCTACTTTCTCTTCATTTGAGCGACGCGCCACATTGTTCTCTTTGCGCTTTTCCTTATTTGCCTGTTTGGCTTTTTTAGTGTCGATCAAACCGGCCTTCAGAAGCTGATCTTGTAGAGATGCCATAAATAATCACCTGCAGATAAAATTTTGCGCATAATACCACCCTCTTTTTCCGCAACAAATGAATTTACCGTTATGAAAACCTGGGACATCTTCTGCCGAGTCATCGACAATTTTGGCGATATTGGCGTCTGCTGGCGATTAGCTCGACAACTGGCCGCAGAACACCAGCAAAATGTCAGACTTTGGGTTGATGAACTGGATGCTTTGATTCGTATTTGGCCAGAAGCGAGCAATGTCGATCAACAAACACTAGCCGGTGTAGATGTTCGCAATTGGCCGGTAGATTTTCCCGGCGATATAACAATCGCTGACATAGTGATAGAAGCTTTTGCTTGCGATATCCCCTCTTCCTATATTGAAAAAATGGCCATTGCCAAACAGGCTGGGCAAGCTCCGTTTTGGATCAATCTGGAATATCTCAGCGCAGAAACTTGGGTTGAAGACTGCCACAAAATGGTCTCTGTGCATCCGGCAACGGGGCTACGCAAAACCTTTTTCTTCCCAGGATTCAGCTCCAAAACGGGCGGTTTGCTGCGTGAATCGGCACTGTTTCAGCAGCGTGATCATTTCAATCGCGCCGAGTTTTTCACTCGACTAGGAATAGCAGAACCTCAAAATAGCCTGATCATTTCACTGTTTGCTTATGAAAACCCTGCAATTAGCAGCTTATTGGCTGCTTGGATTGCGTCGCCATCGCAAGTTTGCTGCTTGGTTCCCGAAGGCAAAATCCTAAATAGTATTAATCAGGCTTTAGGGCAAAATTTGCAGCATGGGGATAGCTACACACAGGGATCACTCAACCTAAATGTCATCCCATTCCTGACCCAGCTTGAGTACGACCAACTGCTTTGGGCGTGCGATATCAACTTCGTTCGAGGAGAAGACTCTTTTGTGCGCTCGCAATGGGCAGCAAAACCTTTCATTTGGCACATCTACCCACAGGATGAAGATGCACATCTGGTCAAGTTAAATGCATTTTTAGAGCAGTTCGGCTCTCACCTGAGCGATCAATTATCAAGCGATCTGAGGACTTTTTGGCAACAGTGGAATTGCCAGGAGGAGATGGGCACAAGCTGGGAAAGACTCATCAACCACCTGCCCGACTGGCGTCAAGCAAGCAGCGATTGGTGCCAAAATCTGGCGAAAATCCCCGATCTGGCCAATCAATTAGCTACTTATTACAGCCCCCTGACAGGCCAAAAAAGCACTACAGAAAACCCTTAAACAACTGTATAGTACGCGCCTATTTTCCAAACTAGGGACGCTTTGGGGGCTTGAAAGCCCGCGCAGCAGGTGCAAACCAAAGCCGCTCTCTTATTCGTCAACCTTTGCAAATAATGGGATTTACCATGAAAAATGCTCAAGAATGCCGCGCTGGCAACGTTTTGATGATCGACAACTCTCCTTGGGTTGTTCAAAAAGCGGAATACAACAAATCTGGCCGTAACGCCGCTGTTGTAAAAATGAAGCTGAAAAACCTGTTGAACGGCATGAACACCGAGACTGTTTACCGCGCTGACGACAAATTTGAAGACATCCAATTGGATCGTAAAGAAGTAACCTACTCTTACTACGCTGACCCAATGTACGTATTTATGGACCCAGAGTTCAACCAATACGAAGTAACTGCTGAAGAATTGGGCGACCTGCTGCCGTGGATGGAAGATGGCATGGAAGACATCTGTGATGCTGTTTTCTACGAAGGCAAAGTTATCTCTGTAACTCCACCAAACGCGATCACCCGTGAAGTTGCTTACACCGAACCAGCAGTTCGTGGCGACACTTCAGGTAAAGTGATGAAGACTGCAAAACTCAACAACGGCACTGAATTGCAAGTTGCTGCTTTCGTTGAGATCGGTCAAAAGATCATCATCGACACCCGCACTGGCGAATACAAGTCTCGCGCTTAATAGAAGCAGCGCGCTTAATTGCAGATTTGAATCGCATATAAAAATGGCGCCCGCGTGGCGCCATTTTTATTTTGATCGTTTTTGCAGAAACCAATAAAACCGGATTCCCAACAAGAACAACACAATCCCACCAAACAATACCGCATCAAAATAACTTGATCGCACCTGCATAAACACATGTAGCCAAGCCAGAATCACAATCAGATAAATACTCTTGTGCAGCTTGCTCCAATTTTTCCCCAATCGGCGCATCATCCCTTGGGTCGATGTAACCCCGAGCACAATCAGTAATAACACTGCGGGAATAGTCACCAGAATATAAGGCCGCTCCACTAACTCTTTGCCGAAGCGCGCAAAATCCAATCCCAAAATAAATACCAAAAATGCGATTACGTGTAACAGAGCATAAAACAGTGCAAACAAACCCAGCATTCGTCGGTGAACTTGAAGCCAGCGAAAATGAATCAGCTTGGTATTAATTAATCGCCGCAAGGGTGTAACTGCAAGAGTGATAAATAAAAAATAAATCGCCCATTCCCCGGTGAATAACACAATGGTTTTTGCAGGATCTGCGCCCAGCTGGTTAGCTAAAGTCTTATAAACAATCCACACCAGTGGTGTCAGCGAAACAGTAAAAATAATTATTCTTCGCCAAAGAACAGTCATATCACACCCTTAATAAAATTTACGCAAATCCATATCTTTATAAAGATGCGCCACCTGCTCTGCATAACCATTAAACATTTGTGTAGGAATAATATTCGGGCGCAGTAGCCCGCTGGGTAAACGGCGTTCTTCGGCCTGACTCCAACGCGGGTGACTAACTTGTGGATTTACATTGGCATAAAAACCGTACTCATCAGGTGCAATCATGCTCCAGGTGGTTTTCGGTTGTTTTTCCGTGAACTCAATTTTCACAATGGATTTGATGTATTTAAACCCATACTTCCAAGGCACAACCAAACGCAGCGGTGCTCCGTTTTGATTCGGCAATACTTTTCCGTACAAGCCAACAGCTAGAGTGGTCAACGGGTTCATAGCTTCATCCATACGCAAACCTTCGCGGTAGGGCCAATCAATTGTACTGAAGCGGCTTTTTTGTTCCGGCATTTCTGATGGACGCTCAAGCGTGGTGAAGGCCACATATTTTGCTTTGCTGTTTGGCTCAAATCGCTTGATTAAATCTGCGAGTGAAAAGCCCACCCAAGGAATCACCATTGACCAAGCTTCTACACAACGTAAGCGATAAACACGCTCCTCCAAATCCACCCCTTTTAAAATATCTTCCAGTGTGTAAGTGCCCGGTTTGGCTACTTCACCTGCAATTTCGACTGACCAGGGATGCGGTTTTAAAATATGCGAATGTGTAGCCGGATCGGTTTTGTCGTAGCCATATTCATAAAAGTTGTTATAGCCAGCAACATGCTCATAGGGCGTCAGCGCATCGCTGATTTTTTTCTGGCTGGCTTTGGCTGTTGCAATCTGTTTCTTCAACCAATCAGGGCCAGGCAAATCTTTGTCAGCAATATGAGCGGGTGCAGCAAACAAGTCTGGTGCAACTGTTGCCCCAACTCCCACAGCAACGGTGCTCGCAGCAATATTGAAAGTACCTCGCATAAAATCACGGCGAGCCAAATAAACTGATTCGGGAGTTATTTCTGATGAGGGAATGTCGCTGGGTCGCTTGATAAGCATGGTGACCTCACTGGATAAAATGACTGGGCAGAGCTGTAGACTCACGTCCTGTATATTTGTTACCGCGCAGCAAAAATATAATTTCGCCCCTGTAAATCACACACGTAAAATTGCTCATCCAAAAGACTGCAATAACTTGCATCCAACCCCTGTGGCACAGCGGCAGATTCGCTTACGCTCATGGTGGCCTTATCTTTTTTCAAGAAGCCATACATAGTTTCAAAACGCTGCGAAAAATCCAAACCCTTGGTTTGTAAATCCTGATAAAGATACGCAAATTTTTTATAAGTCATAGTGACACCACCCAAACCAATTTCATCCATTTTGGCGATGTACTGACGATAAGCGCTGGCAAGATATTGACTCAATGCACCGCCCTGAAAAACGGGTAGAGACATTTTATTATCTGCAGATAAAGCAGTTGACGATAAACGACTATTCGCTTTATTGCCGACAAGAGTGAAATCGCCACTCGCGCATTTCAGCTGCTTGCCCAGCAATGTACAGTCGGAATTATTAGCCGCTGATCTAACCACCTCGGGCGATACACTTGTAGTTGTCGGCTTAGAAGATTTGGATGTAGGTTGAACTAAAGAGGGTTCAGGTACTGACTCTGGTGCTTTTGCAGAAACAGGAGCGACAGTTCGCGTCGGTGCAGGCAGCTTTATTGCGTTGCGCTCTGCTGGCCGCTTCAACAATGAAAACTGTATCTGCTCATTATTTTTTTTGAATTGATTAAACGGCGGCAAATTTTTAGCCTGCGCCTTCGCCTGCAACTGACAATAGACTTGTTCGTAATAGGTTGAAGCAAACGCAAAACAGAATTGATCTGCCTTTGCGCTTGCCGCCAGTACACACAAGATGTAAACACCACAGCGGATCAAGCGCATAGCAAAAGCCTTATCAAATTAGTGAGTTATTAACCAACATTGATGAATTTTAGGATTGCGTTTGAAATCTTCATCAATGGTTTTAGCGCTAATATCTTTTATGGTGTAAGCGCTCAAGGCATCTTCATCCAATTTAAACGTGCGCAGGTTATTGGAGAAGATAAGCGTGCCGCCCTCAGCAAGTGAGCGCATTGCATGGTTGATCATACTGACATGATCGCGCTGCACATCGAGCACATCTTCCATACGCTTGGAGTTAGAGAAGCTAGGCGGGTCGAGCAATATCAAATCAAATTGTTGATCATTAGCTTCCAGCCATTTTAAACAATCAGCCTGTTCGAGACGGTTGCGCGATTCACTTAAACCGTTGATCGCATAGTTTTTACGCGCCCAATTCAGGTAAGTATTGGACATATCTACACTCACGGTGTAACGCGCTCCTGCCATTGCAGCATGCACACTGGCAGTTGCGGTATAACAAAACAAATTCAAAAAGCGCTTATCTTTGGCGAGGTTGGCAATCATCAATCGAACAGGGCGATGATCCAAAAATAATCCGGTATCCAGATACTGCCACATATTAATGTGCAGCTTGGCCTGCCCTTCTTGTACGCTAAACAAATCACCTGTAGGGCGCTCGTTTAATTTTTCGTACTGACTTGAACCTTTGTTGCGGCGGCGCTGTTTGTAGCTGATGTGCGCATCGGGAATATCTAATGCAAAGGGAACTGCTTGTTCGATCTCAACAAAGCGTGCAGCAGCTTTATCTTCATCAACCGATTTAGGCGCAGCATATTCCTGCACATGAGCATATAGTTGTGGTGCACGATTAGGTTGAGTCTGGCCGCGATAAATATCAATTGCCGCGGAATATTCCGGCATATCCGCATCGTAAAGGCGATAGCAACTGATATCGTTTTTCTTCGCCCATTTTTCCAATTGTTTGAGATTTTTTTGCAGACGATTGACCAGCATCTGCGCCCCATTCGAAAGTGCTTCCGCTTGCTCTTGTCTATTTTCGATTTTTACGCGCTGTTCGGCTTCTCTGCGCTCATCAGCATCTTTACTGAAGCGTGCGTCCTGCTCAACGCGACTCTGCACAAAGGCTTCACTGCTGATACTGAATAACAACAATTCACTCGCAATAGTGCCGTTAAAAAATTTATATTTTTTATCCGCACGCAAACCCATTTGTTTGCCAAGTTCAGGGTTGCCAGTAAATACACCTGCACGCCACCCTTGGAACTCGTTGCGCAAACGCTCGCCCATATGGGCGTACAATAATTTCAACGATTCAATTTCACCCAAGCGCTCACCATAAGGCGGGTTGCTCATGACGATGCCAAAATTCATCGCCTTGTGCGTGGGCTTTACAAAATCTTTTAATTCTTTGCGACTCACGCGCAACCAATGATCCAACTCCGCGCTGACAATATTATCTTCCGCTGCGCGAATCACATTCACATCTGCATCGTAACCGCGAATTTCTGGCAGGTTTTCACGTTCAAGCCCTGCTTTTTTGCGTGCAAACGCTTCTTCACGTAATGCGAGCCAAACATCGTTGCGATGATTAAGCCAGCGCTCAAAACCAAAGCTGCCGCGCATTAAACCGGGGGCAATATCCGCAGCGATTAATGCTGCTTCAATCAAGATAGTTCCCGAGCCGCACATGGGATCGAGCAGTGCACCACCTTGGGCGGCAATTTCCGGCCAACCGGCACGAATCAAAATTCCTGCAGCGAGGTTTTCTTTCATGGGTGCACTGCCCTGCTTCACGCGATAACCACGGCGATGCAGGCTATCGCCCGAAAGATCGATACTCACAATTACTTTGTTTTTAGCCAAACGTACATTCACGCGCAAATCGGGATCGCGCTTGGCGACGGATGGGCGCTCACCACTGAAATCGCGCAGGCAGTCAACAATCGCATCTTTGACTTTAACTGCACCGAACTGGGTATTGCGAATAGCGTCATTAGTACCAATAAAGTCCACCAACAAGCTGCCGTTAGGGCTCAGGTGCTCTTCCCAACGCAACTCACGCACGCCGTCGTAAAGCTCCTCTTGGCTATTAGCCTCAAAGCTGGCCATCGGCAATAGAACCTTGTTAGCTAAACGCGACCAAAGGCACACGCGGTAAGCCATGGCGATATCGCCCGAGAAATAGATGCCCGCCACTGTCTCGCGCAGCTCTTCTGCACCCAGCTGTTGTAGTTCGGTATAAAGCAAGCCTTCCAAGCCCTTGGGGCAAGTGGCGAAATATTGATGCGTCATGAATCTTTCCAATATGGACTTTCTAAAAAGAGGCTTCCAAAAAGAACAGGTCAGTATGAACTTTTCTGAATGAGATCTGACTAAACAAAGGTGTTTGTCATTAAGTTGTCAAATACATTTGCTAGGCCGATATGCCATATAGAATGGCTTATGTATAAAAATTTAATCGTTCACGGCACAAGATAAATCTGGTGTACTCGCTGAACTGCTTCACTAACCCGCTCTACCAGTTACAACTCATTGCAACAAACAGGAGAACACAAAAACCAGACAGACAGCACGTGCAAGACCGCTTAGGTCGATAGACATTTCCTATCGATAAACCACAATATAGAGGTGCAATAACTGATGAAACGTCAAAAACGTGACCAAACAGAACGCGCATTTGTTAAAGGGTATCAAGCAGGTATTGATGGGCGTTCAAAAAGCCTTTGTCCCCATGAGAGCGGCCAGGCTCGCCAACAATGGCTTAATGGCTGGCGCGAATCGCGCATAGATCAGTGGGATGGCTACAGTCGTTTGGCACAAGTTCAAAAAGTAAGCAATATCCAGCCAATTGCCATGAGTGGCTAACTTTCAGCGCAAGACCAACAGAATTCCTTTTCCCAAATCATTTTTGATTCTATAAGCCCGCTCTTGCGGGCTTCGTACTTTCTAGTCCAGTGTTTTTAGATATCTGCTACAGGTCTGTTTACAGCCCCTTGTGATAACTGGCGATGCCCGCCGCCGCACGGCTAATCAGGCTTGGGCCTTCATAAATAAAGCCGCTGTAGACCTGAACCAAAGTAGCACCGGCGCGGATTTTATCGGCAGCGCTGGCGCCATCAAAAATCCCGCCTACACCAATAATCGGCAACTTTCCGCCTAAACTGGAGCTCAGGGTTTTGATCACATAAGTGCTCTTATCGCGCACGGGCAAGCCACTCAAACCGCCAGTTTCATTACCATTGTCATAATCTTCAACACCAACGCGAGTGATAGTGGTGTTGGTTGCGATGACTCCGTCCATCCCTTCCTGAATCAAAATACCTGCGACTTGGTTGATTTCGCTTTCATCCATATCCGGTGCGATTTTGACTGCAATAGGCACATAACGACCTGTAGCCTTGTGCAACTCAGCCTGTTCTTTTTTCAGGGGCGCCAATAACTGCGAGAGCGAATCGCCAAATTGCAGATTGCGCAGACCGGGGGTGTTGGGCGATGAAATGTTGACGGTGATGTAATCCGCATAGTCATAGACTTTACGCAGACAGATCAAATAATCATCGACCGCATTTTCAACAGGTGTCGTCGCGTTTTTACCAATATTGATACCCAGCACACCTTTATAACGACGGTTTTTAACCTGAGCGACTAAATGGTCCACGCCCTTATTGTTAAAACCCATGCGATTGATAATCGCCTGAGCCTCTGGAATACGGAACAAACGCGGTTGAGGATTGCCCGGCTGCGGGCGCGGAGTGATGGTACCTATCTCAACAAAACCAAACCCCAATGCACCCAAAGCATTGAAAAAATCACCGTTTTTATCTAACCCTGCAGCCAAACCCACTGGATTGTCGAACTTTAGCCCCATCACCTCTTGTGGTGCACTGGGAATATTGGGCGCAAACAGCCCCAACAAACGCAAGCGCTCAGCAGCACCTAAGGTGTCCAAGGTCAATTCATGGGAAGTTTCTGCATCAAGACGGAACAAAAGATCGCGAATATAGTGGTACATAACAGGCTCTTCGTCGTTAACTGGGAGTAGCTATAAATTGGGAGTAGCTATAAATATGAAGCTATAAGGAAGGTCGCAAGGATACTGGATTAGCCTATCCAGCGCACCCTAAACCTTGTCCTTTTCTCAAGCCAAGCGATGAATGGAGTGAAAGCGATTATCGTCATCAAAGTCGATTTGGAATGTACCGCGCACCCCGGAGTGAAGTACAAAGGGGCGCAAAATTCCCGCGGGAAAGCGAATGCTGCGGCCATCAACACTGGTGGCAAAAACATTTTTAGCATTACCTTCATACAGACGCAGAAACTCCTCAGTCGATATGGATAAATTAACAATAATACTTTTCAACTAGTTCCTCGCTTTACACCGTTATTTAATAGCTGGCGCGTCCACCAAAGCCTCACAATGCTGGCTAGCTTGGGCAAGATCCAACAGATCTCGCAAAGCAACCGCGACCATCGCGAAGTCAGTTCCATTCACCGCTTGCAATTCATTCACCATGGATTTCCAGCGCGCAATCAATAGCTGGTGATGATTACTCCAGCGCTGAATTAATTGCTCTAATGGCTGCTGTTCACCATAGAAGCGTATGAGCGACACACTCAAACTACGCAGTTGTGATTCCAAATCACTCAAGTAGGCTTCACGAGCCATAGCTTGCCAAAAATTATCGACCGGCAGATTGGAAATTTGGCTCGAAAACCACGGCAAACTTAGATAGTTACCCAAGGCAAAATAAATAGCAGCCAAGCGATCAACATCCTGATTGGCGATACGCGCTGCCTCGACCACACTTAAACCTGAATATAAATCAGTCGGATGTGCCACTCGTGTCACAAGCGCTTCAGGCAAACCGAGATCGCGCAGTTTTTGCACAGAGTCCTGCCACGCCTGTGATGCATCACCGGTCAACAATTGCGGCAAATGCTCATTGATATGCAAAATGCCCGGCGCGAACAATTCAACTTCACTTGCAGGGTTTAGGTAATTGCGTCTGTTGCGCAAAAACCAGCGGGCAGCACGCCGAACTTTGCGCATCATGTCGTTGGTCAATTGCAATTGCAACTCTGCCGGAATGGAAGCACCTGCGTGATCCAGCGCAATTAAAAATTCCGGCATGGAATAAATATCGCGTGCGATCACATAAGCTTTGGCAACATCACCCGCACTTGCGCCAGTGGATTCGATCAAACGCTGCGCAAAACTAATGCCCATGGTATTCACCATGTCATTGGCGATTTGCGTTGCGACAATTTCGCGGCGCAATTGATGATTGCGCAACGCCAACGGAAATAGCTGGGCGATTTTATGTGGAAATGCCGATTCAATAAATTTTGCCAAATATTCGTCATCAACAATATTGGCTGCCGTTAAATCCTCTTTTAGCACTATTTTTGCGTAGGAAATTAATACGGATAACTCCGGGCGAGTTAATGATTTACCTTGGGTTTGTCGCTCTAACAACACATCGTCAGAAGGTAAAAACTCCAGCTTGCGATCAAGCCGCCCCTGCACTTGCAACTCATGCATAAACCGGCGATATTCGGCGCTGCGTTTTAAGGCTTCCGATTGGGCAATACCAATTGCCCGCGTTTGGCTACGATTATTATCCAGCACCAACTGCGCCACTGTCTCGGTCATATCTACCAGTAATTGATTGCGCTGTTTTTGTGTCAGGTCGCCGTTAGCGAGAATTTCATTTAATAAAATTTTGATATTGACTTCATGGTCAGAACAATCGACCCCCGCAGCGTTATCGATGAAATCGGTATTGCAAGCGCCGCCATTTAAACTATATTCGACACGCCCCCGTTGAGTCATGCCCAAGTTACCGCCCTCACCAAACACTTTGCAGCGCAACTCTTCGCCATTCACTCGCAAACTATCATTGGCTTTATCACCAACATCCGCATGGGTTTCATTAGCGGCTTTGACATAGGTGCCTATTCCGCCGTTCCAAACCAAGTCGACAGGCGCTTTTAATAGTGCATTGATTAATTCTGCAGGCGTGAGGCTTGCAGCATCTATCGCAAAACGAGTGCGCATTTGCGCAGAAATAACAATGGATTTCGCACTGCGATTAAACACGCCTCCACCTTCACTGATTAAGGTTTTGTCATAGTCGTCCCAGGTGGTTTTGGGGGTATCGAATAATCGTTTTCGCTCAACAAAACTGTGGGCAGAATCCGGATTTGGATCGATAAAAATATGCTGATGGTTAAATGTAGCCACCAACAAAATGGATTGCGACAGCAACATACCATTGCCAAAAACATCGCCAGCCATATCACCTATTCCGACCACTGTTATCGGCTCGGATTGCACATCAATATTTTTTTCGCGGAAATGGCGCTGCACTGAAATCCATGCGCCGCGCGCAGTAATCCCCATCCCTTTATGGTCGTAACCCTGACTGCCACCGGATGCAAAAGCATCGCCCAGCCAATGGTTATATTCAGCAGAAATTGCATTGGCAATATCAGAAAAACTCGCAGTCCCTTTATCCGCCGCGACAACCAAATAGGCATCATCATCGTCGTAGCAGACGACTCGTTGCGGCTTGGTGATACTGCCTTCAAGCAGGTTATCGGTTAAATCCAATAAGCCCCGAATCAGACATTGGTAACACGCAATTGCCTCTTGCATTTGCTGGTCGCGGCTCGCATTGGCAGGCATTTTTTTACAGACAAAACCGCCTTTAGCACCGCTTGGTACAATTACCGCATTTTTAACTTGTTGGGCTTTTACCAAACCTAAAATTTCAGTGCGGTAATCCTGTAAGCGATCAGACCAACGCAAGCCGCCTCGCGCAACTTTGCTGGTACGCAAATGCACCCCTTCCATTCGGGTTGAGAAAACGAATATTTCAAACTTTGGTCGAGGTGCAGGAATATCACTCAACAGATATGGCGAAAATTTTAATGAAAGATAGGGCTTAGCATTACCTTGAGTATCAGGCTGATAAAAATTGGTGCGCAGAGTATTTTCAATTAGCGCAAGAAAACGGCGGACGATGCGATCATCATTCAAATTTTGAACTGCATCCAAACGGGAAATAATATCTGCCTGAAGCACAGCCAATCGCTCAGGCGTTTTTTCATCAACCAAATCAGGGTCGAATTTAAGTGTAAATAGCTCTACCAGCTTATGGGTAATAGCGGCCTGATTCACCAGAGCAGCCGCAATATAGTGCGCGCTAAAAGGAAAGAGTGTTTGGTGCATATAACCGGAATAAGCACGCAACATCACAACCTCTCGCCAACCTAATCCCGCTGTTGTAATCAACATATTGAATGCATCGCTATCGGCTGCGCCATGCCAAATCGCCGTGAATGCACTGATCACATTTTCTTTGAATAGATGAAAATCGATATTGCTTGAAAACTGATAACTCAGCTTGAAATCATGCAACCAAAAGGTTTTTCCAGACGATGTATTAATATCGTGCGTACTTTCACTAACCACCCGAAAACCTAAATTTTCCAGAATCGGAATTACATCAGATAAAGCCAAAGTGGTATCGCGATGAAAAATTTTGAACCTTACGGACTGTTCAGATTCACCCGCGAGTGAGTGATGCAAGCTCAAAGAAATGGATTGCACACCTACTGCCAATTTTTCATTCTGACTGACTACAGATAATTCTTTGATCGATTGAATATCCTGCACCGCATGAGCTGCGTCATATTGCTCCTGATAGGCAGCAGAAAATGCATCGCGATACTCGCGTGCCAATTGTGCGCTCACCTCTTCACCGTGGGATTCCAGCAATGCACTGTATAAATGATCCTCCCAAGAACGGGTGATATTCACTATGCCGGCTTGCAAACTAGCGACATCCACTTGCACGGGTGTGGCGCTATCTAATTTAAATACCAAATAGACACGCGCAAGAATCGATTCAGAAAAATAGGTGGTAAATTCACTGTCCTGCGAGCCAATATAGTTGCCAATCAAATCCTGAATCGCCAAACGTGTTTTGGTGGAAAAATAATCGCGCGGAACATAGATAAGAAAATGCATAAACTTGCCAAAAGGATCGCGCCGCATAAACAATCGCACCATCGAGCGTTCATTTATTTGCGCTATACCAGTGAGCATCTCGTATAACTCGGTGGAATTGCTTAAAAATAATTCATTGCGTGGAAATGTCGCCAACAGTTGACGAAAATTTTTACCGTCGTGGCTGTTTTCATCAAGGCCAGTCAGCTCAAATACCTTGGTCAGCTTGGTGGAAATAAGCGGTATCTCCGCCGGATTCATTAAATAGACGGCCGAAGTATAAAGGCCGAGAAAACGTACCTCGCCAACCACTTCGCCTTTGACATTAAACCGTTTAACAACCACATAGTCAGAATAGGCATTGCGATGTACACGTGCGCGCGAAGAAGATTTGGAAAAGGTAATGACTTGCGGCACCAAGTGAAAGCGCGTCATGCCGTCATTAAATAAATCAACGGCGAGAGATGAGTTTTGCGCACTATCGCGCAGGGTAAACACACCCAATCTTCGAGCTGGAATTTCGCAAAGTGTTTTTTGCCCATCCACTTCACTAAATTCATACTCGGCATAACCCAAAAAGGTAAATTTGTCCTCGGTTAGCCAGCGTATAAACGCTCTGGTTTGTTGAATATTAGCGGCGGTTAATGCTTCATCGGCAAAGCCAAGATTTTGCTCCATCGCCAATGCCGCAGCGCGCATTGGTTGATAATCTTCAACTACACACTCCACTTCGGCCAACACGCTATTCAGACTGAAACATGTATCCGCAAGCTCTTGTTTATCGGTGCGCGAGCTCAGCTCCATCACAATCAAAGCTTCTTCGGTTTTCTCCCCTTGGGATTTTTCACCTGACGTCTCGTCATTCAATAGCGAAACCAACTGATGTTGAGAGTCACGTATCACATTGAGAACTGTGCTTTTAATCGAATAGATGGCGATGTTGCGCCGGTTCAATTCAATGCGAATCGAATCTACTAAAAATGGCATATCTTTTTGGAGCACAACCAACACGGTGTGCTGACAATTCCAACCATCTTCAGCAAGAGTTGGATTAAACAAACGCAGTTTCGGTTGATGGGTATCAAACTGCTGAATAAATTGCCAACTGTGATAGAGGCCGCCAAATACATCGCTCAAACGTCGCCCAACCAATTCCTCTAACGGATAATGGTCAAAAAACTGCTTTGCCAAGCATTGCAGTGACTCCCGCTCTGCTCCCGAGAGCCTGCTGGCAATATATTGATTCAGCTCGCCTAAAAAACCGTCCAGCGTGTGTTGGCTAATCAACGGACTATTCACTGTTTGCGCTCCTTTACAGATGAATTTGTTACTCTTAAGCCTAGTCGAAAAAATCCCGTAAACAGTTGAAATTGCTGGGAACTGCCACCACCATGCAGGGTCTATCGAGCTCTTTTAGCGCGCTGCGGTAACCCTTGCGGTACTTCTTTTTGCAGTACCTCTTGTGATACTTCGGCTTGAATCAACCCACAATTGCTAATTACAACAGCGAAAAGGTATTCAACCCCATGCAGGCTTTCCAACAGATTCAATCTTTGAACAACTGGCTCAATGACCAAATCGTCGGCCAGGAACACTTGACCCAACGTTTATTGATCGCCCTGCTTGCCGACGGCCATTTGCTGGTAGAAGGCGCTCCCGGCCTTGCGAAAACCAAGGCGATTAAAACGCTCTCCCAGGCTATAGAAGGCAACTTTCATCGCATTCAGTTCACTCCGGATTTATTGCCATCCGATGTCACCGGTACCGATATCTATCGCCCCGAGCAAAATCGCTTTGAATTCCAACCCGGCCCAATTTTCCACAATCTGGTACTAGCGGACGAAATCAACCGCGCACCCGCTAAAGTGCAATCTGCATTACTTGAAGCCATGGCTGAACGCCAAGTAAGTGTGGGCAGCAAGACTTACCCCCTGCCCCCGTTATTTATGGTGATGGCGACCCAAAACCCCATCGAACAGGAAGGCACCTATCCGCTACCCGAAGCCCAGCTCGACCGCTTTTTGCTGCATGTCGTAGTTGATTACCCAAACATCGAAGCCGAGCGCCGCATTTTGCAACTCGCTCGCAATGAGGCTGCATCCTCTGCGGTTGCTCAACCAGAAATAGTTACTCAGGCAACTATTGAAGCTGCTCGCAATGAAATTCTGGCGATTCATATGGCCGATAGCGTGGAGGACTACATAGTCCATCTGATCAACGCTACCCGCCGCCCAGCTCAATACTCTGATGAGCTGGCAGGCTTGATCGAATACGGCGCAAGCCCTCGCGCAACCATCGCATTGGATCGCTGCGCGCGCGCTCACGCATGGCTCGAAGGCCGCGACTTTGTCAGTCCCGATGATGTACAAGCCGTTATTCACGATGTACTGCGCCATCGCCTCATTTTGAGCTTTGAGGCTGAAGCGACCGGCACTACACCAAACCATGCGATTGATAAGTTATTGGCGGCAGTGCCACTGAGCTAAGTGGAGCGCAAGGTTATGAGCAATATGCAGCAAGATTTGAATCCGCGCGGCGCCTACACGGAACTGGCCGCTTTATTGCGCTGCCGTTTTGCCGCGCAGGATTTAAAACTCTTCGCCCATCAACCCGCGCGCAGTTTGTTATCCGGCGGGGAGCGCACGCGCTTCCGCGGACGCGGAATGGATTTTGAAGAAGTGCGTTTGTATCAACCGGGCGATGATATTCGCTCTATCGATTGGCGAGTTACTGCGCGCACACAGGTCGCACACACCAAAATTTTTCGCGAAGAGCGCGAGCGCCCAGTGTTTATGTTGGTGGATCAACGCTCACCACTCTTTTTTGGCAGCACCCGCTGTTTTAAATCCGTGCTCGCTGCGCATATAGCAGCGCTACTTAGTTGGGCTGCACTCGCAAATGGTGATCGTTTAGGTGCATTAGTATTTGGTGATTACGATCAGCGCGATGTTCGCCCACGTCGCAGCAAACACGCGGTGTTGGAATTGTTGCATCAATTGCAGGATTACAATCATCGTCTGCTTTCGCCTATCGCGCCTGCACCGACACCTGCACACACGTCAGCAAGCAGCGCCATCAATCAGCGCCATAAAACCAATTCGCTACACGAAATGCTTGCAGACGCACGCCGAATTGCAAAACCCGGCTGCGCGTTGTTTATCATCAGCGACTTTCATGACATCGATACTCACGCTGAGCAACAGTTGTTTGAGTTGGCGCGCCATACGGATGTCACACTCATTCATGTTTACGATCAGCTTGAACGGCAGCTAATCAGCAACTCAGCACTGACAATCAGTAATGGCAGCGAGCGCATGCAATTGGCAGCAAACCAAAAAACATTTCAGCAAGCCTACA
The DNA here is from genome assembly GCF_035117775.1 of Cellvibrio chitinivorans. Lineage (NCBI taxonomy): Bacteria > Pseudomonadati > Pseudomonadota > Gammaproteobacteria > Cellvibrionales > Cellvibrionaceae > Cellvibrio > Cellvibrio chitinivorans. The sequence goes on along the minus strand of NZ_JAYKKN010000002.1, from coordinate 194,510 downwards.
CTCGCCAATTCGATCAACAGCTCGCACAGCTCACGACGATTTGTAAACGCTTACGTATTCCGCTGTTGAGCTATGCCACACAAGACGATATTCAGGACGGCTTACGTAAAGCCTTTGGCCGAAAAAAATAAACTTCGCTACGACCTAATTTATGCAATCGCCATCGCTATCAACATCATCGCCACTAGAACAATTAGCCGATATCCATCTACCGGACAGCGTAAGCTGGTGGCCACTTGCACCTGGCTGGTGGATATTACTTACGCTCATTTGCATAGCAGCAGCCGGAGTTTGGTTGTGGCGCCGCCGCAAATCGCAGAATTTTTATCGCACTATTGCGCAGCATCAACTCGCAGGTATTTATGCAGACCTTCAACAAACACAAAATGCCGCTGCGTATTTACAGGAACTTAGTTTGCTGTTGCGTCGCACTGCGCTTACCGCGCACCCACATAGTTTTAATGCCGCAATAAAAGGTAAGGACTGGCTGCAATGGCTGGACGATACTTGCCCTGCGCTGAGCAAGAAATTTTCTGGCGATATAGGCCACCCCTTGTTGCGCAGTGCCTACGAAAAAAATCCGCAGCTTGATATTAGCGAACTCCATCAACTCAGCAGTGAATGGATTAATTCGCATCGCAATCATCACCAGAAAATAGCAGTACCAAAAAAACCAAAAACCACCGCAACAGAAATTAAGGAGACCAGCCATGTTTGAAATGCAATGGCCTTGGCTCCTGTTACTCGCACCGCTACCGCTGCTAATGAGTTTTATATCGCCTAAAAAACGTGTTGAAGCTGCGCTGCGTGTGCCCTTTTATCAACATGCAAGTCAACTGAAACAACAAAACCGTTTGGGTGTAGGTAAACGGCCCGCAAAATTATTTTTACTGTGGACTATCTGGCTTTGCTGTTTATTTGCCGCCACTAATCCTCAATGGGTAGGCGAACCTACCAACATGCCATCCAGCGGGCGCGATTTATTAATGGCGGTGGATATTTCCGGCAGCATGGAACAGACAGATATGGTCGCAAGCGGCCGCCGCATTACTCGCTTGATGGCAGTAAAAAAAGTCATCGGCGATTTTGTTGTGCGCCGCTCGGCAGATCGCTTGGGGTTGATTCTGTTCGGCGCTCAAGCTTATTTGCAAGCGCCGCTGACTTATGATCGCAATACCGTTAATCAACTATTACAAGAAGCGCAAATCGGATTTGCCGGACGCGAAACCGCCATTGGTGATGCGATTGGTCTTGCAGTAAAACGTTTGCGTGATCGCCCGGATGCGAGCAGGGTTTTAGTGGTGCTTACCGATGGCGCTAACACCGCCGGCGTGCTTGCGCCCGATAAAGCTACCGAGCTTGCGCAAAAAGCCGGAATTAAAATTTACACCATCGCTTTCGGTGCTGATGAGATGGAAGTTCCCGGCATTTTTGGCTCGCGTACTATTAACCCTTCCGCTGATCTTGATGAAGCAACCATGATCTCCATTGCCGAAAAAACCGGTGGAAAATATTTCCGCGCACGCAATCTGGAAGAATTGGACAACATTCATCGCGAGCTGGATCGCCTTGAACCGATTGAAATGGAAGCTGAAACTTTTCGACCAGTGCAAACCTTATTTTATTGGCCACTGGCTTTTGCTTTTTTTCTTAGCTTGATGTTTGCCGCATCCCATATTTGGCAAGGTCGTGCGACTCAATTCGCCAGTACCAGCGGGGGAGCAAAATAAAATGATGACAGATGTATTGTTCAGCCAATTTCATTTTTTGCGCCCTTGGTGGTTAATTGCGCTCGCACCTGCAGTGATTATCGCGCTGGTATTGTGGTATCAAAAACACAATGCACGCTCATGGCAGCAAATGATCGCGCCAGAATTATTGCAACACTTGCTTGATGGCCAAACTACGCGCATTAGCCCTTGGAAGCTAATCGCACTTTTACTTGCTTGGGTTATTAGCTGTTTAGCACTTGCAGGCCCGAGCTGGGAAAAGCGCCCGGTTGCGGTAGAGCAAAATCAACAGGCGTTAGTGTTGATACTCGATTTATCACCATCCATGATGAGTGAAGATATAAAACCCTCACGCCTCGTTCGCGCGCGATTAAAAATCGCAGATCTATTACGTTTGCGTAAAGATGGCCAGACTGCATTGCTGGTTTACGCTGGCGATGTACACGTGGTCACACCTCTGACTGACGACACAGAAACCATTAACAATATTATTCCTGCTCTGCACCCGAATATTATGCCGTCGCAAGGCAGCAATACCGAAGCAGCCATTGAACTAGCGATCCAACTTTTAAAAAATGCCAACATTACCCAAGGCGATTTACTGCTAATTACCGACGGCATTGATAAAGATGCACTCTATAACGTCACCGATGTTATGAATCGCGAGCAGCAATATCGCTTATCCATTCTCGGAGTCGGCGGCACTACGCCCACGCCAATTCCAAGTGAGCGCGGCGGTTTTGTACGCGATAAAAATCGCAATATTGTCACCACTCAACTTAATGCAAGCGAGCTGCAATCATTGGCCAACCAAAGCCGTGGTCGCTATCGCACACTTGCCAATACCAGTAGCGATATAGATTACCTAATGGATTTACCATCACCCAAAAAAGAAGAAACACAAAGAGTAGAACGCGAATTCGACAGCTGGTATGACCGAGGCCATTGGCTAGTGTTATTACTGCTACCAATTATTCTTTATTGTTTCCGCCGTGGCGTATTGCTCTGTATGTTGCTCGTACCACTAGCTGCACTCGCCCCCAACAAAAGCTACGCTTTAGGCTGGGATGATTTATGGAAAAACAAAAACCAGCAGGCCTACGACAAATTGCAGCAAGAACAAGCTGCGGAAGCGGCAGAACAATTTGATCAAGCAGACTGGAAGGCTAGCGCCCAATATCGTGCAGGCAATTATGAAGAGGCGGCGAAAAATTTCGCCCAATCCGATTCTGCCACTGCTCACTACAACCGCGGTAATGCCCTCGCAAAAGCCAATAAACTGCCAGAAGCAATTAAGGCGTACGATCAGGCATTAAAACTTGATCCAACTTTTGAGGATGCAAGCAAAAATCGCTCTTTGGTTGAAGACGCACTGAAGCATCAAAAAGAGCAACAACAAGAGCAGCAACAACAAAATCAGCAGGATGGCGATCAAGACCAAGAAAACCAAGACAAGCAGAATCAAGATCAACAAGACCAGAACGACCAACAAAATCAGCAAGACCAGAATCAACAACAAGATCAGCAATCTGATAACCAGCAGGATTCTCAACAACAGAGTTCGCAACAGAATCAGCAATCGCAACAAGACCAACAAAACCAGCAAGAAAATTCTGAGCCAAAAGGCTCCGAACAGGATAATCAGAATCAAAATCCAGAAGATCAAGAAAAGTCTGATGAAGAAAAAGCCGCTGAAGCTGCGCAGCGCGAACAAGAAGAAAAGCAAGAGCAGCAATCCGCCGAAGAGCAACAAGCGCAAATGGGCGAGCCAAGCGATGATGATTTAACCGATGAAGAACGCCAGGCAATGGAGCAATGGTTGCGCCGAATTCCCGATGATCCGGGCGGTTTATTGCGCAACAAATTCAACTATGAGCACTACAAACTCAGACAGGAAAAAATCAATGGCGATTGGGAACCTGCTGAAAACGGTGCCGAGAGTCGCTGGTAATTAGCGAGGCGACTCAGCAGTACCGCCAATACAAACACTGAATTTAGCTACTTTATATTTGCAACGGAAAACACAATGAAACAAGCCGTATCAAGCTTACAAAAATATCTCAGCCGCAGTGTAGGGTTTTTGTTAATGATTACAGGGCTTAACGTTTACGCTGGCAACTTAACCGCTAGCGTAGACAGAGACACGCTAAGCCTTGAAGAAACCTTCACACTGGTATTGCGCTATGACGAGCAAATTAGTGCCACACCGGATTACGAACTACTGCGTAAAGACTTTGATATTTTAAATACGCAAAGCGGAACCCAGATGAGCATCATCAACGGCAATATGGAGGCATCTACTGAATGGAAAATTGCGCTCGCACCCAAGCGCATTGGTAAATTGCTCATTCCATCATTCACAATCGATGGCGCAATTAGCGATGCAATTGAAATGACCATCGAAGGGAAAAGCCGCGCACCACAGAATACCGACAGCAATGTTTCCGTCGAAGTAGAAACCAGCAAAGACTCTAGCTACGTACAAGAACAAATTATCGTTACCTTGCGCCTTTACACTACCGTTGGACTTAACGGCGTCGAATTACAACCATTGCAGGTAAAAGATGCATTAGTCGTAAATATCGACGAAAAGCAATATCAAACCAAGATTAATAGTCGCCCTGGTGCTGTCGTAGAAACCCGTTATGCCGTTTTCCCACAACACAGTGGCGAATTGATTATTCCCAGCATGTTGTATCAGGTATCCGTAAGTTCCGGTCAGCGCGATATGTGGGATCGTTTTTATGGCAACAATCAGAATAATATTTTACGTCTGCGCACAGAGGAACAACGTATCAACGTTCTGCCTGCGCCAACAAGTGTCAATGCAGCCGAATGGCAACCCGCAAATAACCTCAGTTTAAGCGAGCACTGGAGCACCAGTATCGATTCATTAAAAGTCGGTGAGCCGGTAACACGCAGCATTACGATCAAAGCTGATGGATTAACAGCCGGGCAGATTAACCCTCTGCAATTAGCACCTATTGATGGCCTCACTTTTTATAATGATCAAGCCCAAACCGACGACCAAAAATCCGCCAATGGTGTTGAAGGCTCACGTATTGAAACTATTGCAATAGTGCCAACTAAAGCCGGAAATTTCACATTGCCTGAAGTAAAGGTAAATTGGTGGGATACGAAAAGTAATAGCATTCGCACTGCCACTCTACCGGCAGTTACCTTAAATGTTGGCCTTGGCAGCATGAGCCAATTATCACCACCAATTGATGAAACTATTGATCAAACTACTAATGAGCCAACCAGCGTTGCATTAAACACTGACCTGAGTAGCATTCAGCCACAGCAACCTGTTGTTCAAGAAAAAGCACCAGTATGGCTTTACCTTACCAATCTGTTAACACTACTTGCAGCGTTGTTTTTTGCGCTGCGCCTGTGGTTATATAAACGCAGTATGGCTGCAGCCAATACCAAAGCTGACACTGAAGCTCAGGCTTCAAACCAAACAGAAAATGAAGCTTGGAGCCAGCTCAAACGAAGCCTGTCCGATAAAAATCTCACAGTGCTACGCAAAGCAATAATTGATTGGAGCCAAGCACATTGGAAAAACGCATCAATCACGAGCTTGCAAGCAGTAGCAGAGCAGGCAAATGAACCAACATTAACGGCAGAATTACAGAAACTGGATGAAGCGATATTCAGCAGCCACAAAGGGACACCAGACACAGAAGCTCTGCTGCAACTACTCGCAAACTTGCGTAAAAATAAGCAGAAAAAAATGAGTAACAACGAACAGCTAAGTCCGCTGTATAAAACGTGAAATCTGAAGTTTAATTCCGATAGTACTGCAGGCGATCTATTTGCCGATCAAATTGCTCTAGCACATGATCGATACAGCGAGTCGCCAAGGAAAAATAATCGTTTGCAGTAATATTGGGATTTTCTACCATCAAATTATTTTCAATGCAGCCCAACAACTGTTGAATTTCTACGCGCGATTTATCCGGCCATGATGCATCTACACTGGATGCAATTTTATTATGTAGATGATTTAACTGAATTCGCAAAACATTAGTACACTCCCCTTTAGCCGCAACCCCAGTACCTAACGCACGCGCCTGACCAATATATTCTGCAATCGATAACAGATAACGCCAGTCTGTATCCATTGAGTCACCGCCCATTTTGGAAAGATGATGACTATCTGCCACGTCATCGATCAAATACAACAAATTGGCGATTAACATATTGTGCTGTTTAAAATTTTTATCGGCATCCTCTTCCAAATAAAAACTGGCCAATCTATCCCAATGATCAATCAAGCTTGGCCACTTTACATTTTCCTGCAACCAATTACTGATTTCATTGAGCTCACTAATCAGACATTTAATTTTGAGCGCGACACGTTCTATATCTGGCTTTGCACTGAAGTTACCATTGATAAACCCTGTTGTTAATCCGCGGTGTTGCTGCAAAAACGTCAGCAATCCACGCAATAGTTTTATATGTTCGACCCCCCGAGAAAATAATAGATTCGCTTGGCGTTTATTGCGGCCAAGTGAAATAGCCCAAAACACCAAAAAACCTACGGCAAGAATTAATAAAAACATGAGTAATGAAACAGGAGCCTCCATTGTTCAACTCCAGTAGTTAGAACAAACTCAACTGTATTGACCACACACTCAAACATGGCTTTTACAAATTAACATTGCGGATTTTAAAGATATCAAAAACGCGAGATGCAGAAGCAAAGTCGCGTTAAGTGATTTATCCCTCCGCCCCCAGGTATTGCAAGCGTTCAATCTGGTGATCGAACTTCTCAAACACATGATCAATACAGCGCGTCGCTAGTTGGAAATAATCCCCCGCTTGAATACTTGGCTTTTCAATAACCAGTTGCGTTTCAATACAACTTAATAACTGTTGAATTTCCACACGCGATGCATCTGGCCATGAACCATCAATACTCGATGCAATTTTATTGCGCAGATGATTAAGTTGAATGCGCAAGACACTGGAGCATTCTCCTTTTGCAGCAACACCAGTTCCCAGCGCACGCGCCTGGCCAATGTATTCTGCAATTGATAGCAAATAGCGCCAGTCAGTATCGTTTGTATTTTTTGAAAGGTGATGCACATCTGCAACATCATCAATTAAGTACAATAAATTGACGATAAAAACATTGTGCTGTTTAAAGTTTTTATCGGCATCAGCTTGTAAATAGATTACGGCCAACCGACTCCAATGATCAACCAGGCTAGACCATTTCACGTTGTCACGCATCCAACTACCCGCAACCTCCAGCTCAGCGATAATGCGTTTTATTTTTGCATCCAGCGCTTCAATATCTTTTCGAGCAGCGTGATTACCATTAATAAAACCAGTGGTTAATCCGCGATGTTGTTGGACATAGGTTAATAAACTGCGCAGTAATTTGATGTATTCAATTCCTTGCACAAATAGCAGGCTGGCCTGACGTTTTTTATGGCTCAATGAAATTAATAGAAAAGCAAAAAAAACCACCGGAAAGACTAGAAAAGTAACTAACAGTGAAGCAGGAGTTTCCATAAAACTACTCCGATTGATGAGTCAATCTATGCAAGTGCTCTGCAATTTCAGCGGCTTGGCCAGCACGATAACTATTTTGATTGGCAAGGTCAGCAACTGTTTCTATATGTTTTGATATTTCGCGAGCCGCAACACTTTGCTGTCCTGCCGCGACAGCAATTTCGTCGATCAATATAAATACATCATCTGTGGTTGTTAATATTGCTGTTAAGGATTCATCTGCACTGGCTACGCCTTGCAATGATTTATGAGTTTTTTCCACAACCTTAGCCATGCTAACCAGCACCTGCTGCATACTGGCCTGTACGTGGGTAATATTGGAACTGATTTCACTGGCAGACCCTTGACTACGAACGGCCAACGCACGAACTTCATCAGCGACAACCGCAAAGCCGCGACCAGACTCTCCGGCCCGAGCTGCTTCAATCGCCGCGTTCAATGCCAACAGATTGGTTTGACCAGCAATATCACTAATCACTTGCGACATTGCTGTCACTTTATGCATTAACCCGTGAAGTTGGCCAATACGGTCTTCAGTTTCGCTTGCTAACAGAGCTACATCATTGACCTCGCGAATAGCACCCGCCAGCGCGACACCACCTTGTTTACTATAGTCACACGCTTTAGTCGCTGCATCACGGGCGCCAGTAATCCGACCACTGATATCATCAATACTATGACTAATTTCGGTAATCGCAGCTGCACTAGAGGTAGTTGCATTGGATTGATACGCAGCACTTTTAGAAACTTCTTTTGCGTTAGCCGCCAATTCAAATGATGAGTACCCCATTTCTTTCACGGCATCTCTATATTCCGCATTGCGCCTCTGCCGATTCTTGAAAACATCGATAAACGTGTTATGCAAACCATTCAAAGGACCTGAAACCCATTGATTCCAATCAACCGTTACATTTTTATCAACAGCAGCAAGATAATATTCAATACCCTCCATATCCCGCGTTACACCTCCAACCACTCCCAGCATTAACACAATAACCATTGAAATAGGTATCAATAACCAAAAACTAGTCATTTCAAGCACAATCGCTAGTGCAACTAACAATAAATTAGTAAAAATCGCAGCTAATAAAATCCATGGTTTGACTGAGGCAACAGCCTGCCCCAAAAAACGCACCATTTCAAAACCTCCAGCAGCGTCAAAAAAATTCATAGCAAAAGATATGCACAAGTTAAGTGCAAATAACTTTTTTATACTTAAGCAAAGTGATAATTTCGTGCATAACAGCCTGATTTTTTTATCTACGCACCACTGTACTTCTATCTCTTCAACATTCATGCCAGACACAAGCAAAAAAAAGCGGGCATCACTTGCGTGACACCCGCTTTTATTCTTCATCTTTTTTATTTAAACAGCCCGAGGTTAAACCTGCCCATTTCCCTCAGAAATTGCTATATCAAACTTTTACTGACCACCTCATATACATCTTTTGATAACTCAGGCACAGCCATAATCCGCTCTAACTGGGCCTTCATTAATAACTGACGCTCTTGGCTATACTTTTTCCATTTAGTTAGAGGAGTTATCAGTCGTGATGCAATTTGTGGGTTTTGTGCATTTAGTAAAATAATTTGATCCGCCAAAAACTTATAGCCCTCCCCTGCATTTGCATGGAAATTAATTGCATTGCCATTACAGAAACTGGAAATTAATGCGCGTATTTTGTTGGGATTTTTTCCATCATAAGCAGGATGCTGCTGCAGGGCTTTAACTTTTTCTAATGCATTCGGCAGAGAACAGGTTGCTTGCACAGTTAACCACTGATTAACAACCAGTGATTCATGCTGCCAACGCTGATAAAAATCAGCGAGAGCTGATGCAACCAGTGTTTGCGCAAGCGATGAACTTGCATTCACCAATTGCGTTAATGCACTCATTACATCGGTCATATTATTCGCGGTTCGGTATTGTTGTTCACAGGCGCGGATAAATTCATCTTCACCTAACAACACCAAATAGCTAAGCGCAACGTTTTTTAAACTTCTCGCCGCGATGGCATCAGCTGTTGCTGCATAAACTTGTTGATGATCATAAGCATCATAAATACGTTTAAACTCATCGCGCAGCTCCCTTGCCAGCACTTTGCGCACAGCCACTCGGCCATGATGAATCGCCTCTACGTCAACCACATCAGCAAGCTCACTCAGATACGCCTCTGAAGGCAAACTCAACATGTAGGCAACCATCGCTTTATCGAGACTGTCATCTTGCAAGATACTGCGATAAGCGTTAATCAGGTCTTCATCAAGCGATACGCCACTTAAATCTTCACCGCGTTGATAAATCGTCACTGCATGATTAATTATCTCCAGACCAAGCTGCTGACTTGCTTCCCAACGATTAAATCCATCGCTGTCGCGGCTCATCAAGGTAATCAAATCCTGACGGCTGTAACTGTAATGCAATTTCACGGGCGCAGAAAAACCACGCAATAAACTCGGTACAGGTTTTTCCTGAACACGCTGAAATACAAAGGTTTGTTCCGCAGCCGTTAACTCCAACACCATGTGTGTGTTATCGCCCGTTTCAAAATCAGGTTCAGCATCTTTTAAATACAGCGGCAAATCACCTGCACTACCCAATAAGCCTATAGCGATAGGAATATGAAACGGTTTTTTATTCTGACATTCTGGCGTCGGAGGGCAGGATTGCTTGATTGTTAGTGAATACTCTTGCGCATCTTCATCGTAATGATCGCTCACCTGCAGGCGTGGAGTGCCTGCTTGCGAATACCAATGCTTAAATTGTGTCAGGTCACGTCCGGAAGCATCAGCCAGTGCCGCCACAAAATCCTCAGTCGTTACTGCCTGCCCATCGTGACGATCAAAATACAAATCGGTTCCTTTGCGGAAATTCTCTGGCCCAAGCAAAGTTGCCAACATGCGAATAATTTCTGCACCTTTTTCATAAATCGTCATGGTGTAGAAGTTGGATATTTCGATGTAGGACTCAGGGCGAATCGGATGCGCCATAGGGCCTGCATCCTCTGCAAATTGCATAGTGCGCAACAGGGCTACATCTTCAACCCGTTTTACGGTAGGCGAGCCCATATCGGCTGAAAATTCCGAGTCGCGATAAACCGTAAAGCCTTCTTTCAAGCTCAGCTGAAACCAATCGCGACAGGTGACGCGGTTGCCGCTCCAATTGTGAAAATACTCGTGCGCCACTACACCTTCAACACGCTGGAAACCAGCATCCGTTGTAGTTTCTGGCTTGGCGAGCACGCAGGATGTATTAAAAATATTCAAGCCTTTGTTTTCCATTGCTCCCATATTGAAATCATCGACCGCGACGATCATAAAAATATTCAGATCATATTCGCGCCCATAGACCTCCTCATCCCAGCGCATGGAATTTTTCAGCGAGATCATTGCATGATCGCACTTGTCCAAATCCTTAGGCTCTACGAAGATTTTCAACGTTACATCGCGACCAGAACAGGTAGTAAACTTGTCTTCAATATGAGCCAAATCACCAGCAACCAGCGCAAACAAATAGGCTGGTTTTTTGAACGGGTCATGCCAAGTCGCATAGTGGCGATTGTTTTCCGCTTCACCTTGATCGATCAAATTACCGTTGGACAAAAGTACCGGGTATTTTTTATCGGCAACGACGGTTGTAGTGAACTCGCTCATCACATCGGGGCGATCAAGGTAATAGGTGATTTTACGAAAGCCTTCCGCCTCGCACTGGGTGCAATACATAGTGCGCGAACGGTACAAACCTTCCAGAGAAGTATTTGCTTCAGGTTTAATTTTAGTGATGGTTAAAAGTTTGAATTCTTCAGGTGTATTAAAAATGGTGATGCATTCATCGCCAAATTCGTAATCGCCAGCGGCAAGGATTTTTTCGTCCAATGCAATTGAAATCAATTCCAGATCAGCGCCATGTAATGACAGCTGGGTTGCAGGCACTTTCGCTGCAGGGTTGCGATGCAAATGCAACATAGCACTGACAATGGTTTCGCCATCATAAATTTCAAAACGTAAATCGGTAGTTTTGATGAGGTAACCGGGAGCCTGATAATCTTTCAGATAGATTGTTTTCGGTTGCGTTTCTTTTGCTGGAAGTGATTGTTCAACTGCAGTCATAGCAAATCCTTAAATTTATTCAACCCACTTGATCGGCTTATCTTGCGGCTCATGATCGTGCTCGTGATCATCATCGCCACAAAAAGTGTGAGGTTCAGGCGGGATATAACCTGAATGCTGCTCAGGCGGTAAATTTTTGTGCTCATAGGCGATAACTGCCTGCATACACAATTGACGTTGCTCAGCGGACAAACGATTGCCATCCGGCCATTTCCCCAGCTCTACCGCACGTTTCAAGTTTTGATAAATTTCCGGCGTCAGGCTGGAAAGTAATTTTTGTAAATCCATAAAAAATTCCGAAAAATATTTCTAGAAATAATTAACGCGCATCACGCGCATACAGATGCTTGGTAAATAAGGCATACAAAACACCTGCAATCAAACCACCCAAGTGCGCGGCATTAGCCACAGAACCGGCGATGAAATAATCCACCACCCCGCTCATGCACAAGACCAACCAAAACAACATAAAACCAATTAATGCGCCCGGAACAGCAACCAACGGATGAGGCGCCAAGCGTTGGCGCACGGCGATAAACCCAACCAACGCATAAACCACACCGGACATGCCACCAAAATTGGCGTGACCACTCCACACAAACTCAGCACCGTTGGCAGCCACGCCTGTGATGATAAAAAACACTAAAAAATGCCAATGACCAAGCAACACTTCCAAACGGCGGCCTAAATCCCACATCCACAAACTATTGAACAGAACATGAAAAATTCCGAAGTGCAAAAAAACCGGCGTAAGCAAGCGCCAAAACTCACCGCGCGCTAAGGAATCACCAAGTGGAATAAAGTGCGCACCGACAAAATCCTGAAACGTAAAATAATGCACCCACGCATTACCCCAGCGCGTCTCGACCAAAATAGCACCGAGAAAGCTCAAGGCAATCAGCGCTACCACTACAGGGACTCGCTGCGCTTGCAACCAAAGATTCGGCATAGTGTTTGGAGATTTGATCGGATTGCTAATGGGCTCAGCAGATATTTTCACTTGTCCGCTAATGTATTGATCAAGAAACGCCTGTAATTCAGGCACCACATTTTTATCCAACACAGCCAAACACTGCTGACCATTTTCTTCCGAGATTCGATGATGCAAACCTCTCTCGCGCAGATATCCACTTAATACACTTAAATCCTGATCAAGCGGAAAATGTCTTACAGTAATCCAGTCCAATGAACGCATCCAATAACAAAGTGAGTAAAAAAATTAAGGGTCAACGTAAACCCAAACGAATTTTTCAGGCTGCAATTGTGCCTCACCATCCATTCGGTATGCCACTAATCGACCGTATTTAACCGCGCTGTAATCGAGACACGCTAAATTCGGCGCAAGCGGCTGTGGATGCCCTTTCAACCAGTAATGTCCGATAAATAATGGCGGTTGCGCTGCATCATAAAACACCATTTGCGCGCGATGCTCAGCTGAAATTTCGGCGTTAGCGACATGCTCAGGAATAGGATCGGGCTGAAACAATAATTGCCCGTAAGTTTGTGCAGCATGCCCCCAAAATTTGGTGCGAAATGCACGGCGCACGTAACCATCTGCAGAAACCATAGTCTCGCCGTCTGGCAAAGGCAGATCGACACCGCCGGTAAGCCGTTGCTTGGTACGCGCTTCCAAACTGCCTTTTTGCACCGATTTCAGAATAAATTTCCAATCAATATGTCCATCACCATAGGTGATGCAATGTTGATCAATCAGCTTTTGATCCCAACAGGCGTGCACAGCACGAAATATCTGCTGGGTTTGCGGATGCTGAATCTCCAAAAACAGCGGCAATTCAACAAACCAGCGCAAGAAGGATTGCCACTCCTGAGTATGATTAGCAAATTGTTCCAGAGTTTCAGCCACCTGCCGCATATTAGCCGGGCTGTGAGCACGCAAATACTCGCCAGCGATTGGTGAAGGTGTGGAATAGGTGATCGCGTTGAGTTCATGATTCCCCAAAATCATCTGGGCACTGCCCTCCTCCACCATGTCGCGCACAATATGCAGAGCCTCACGAACACGCGGGCCGCGATCGACAATATCCCCCAAAAATATCGCTTGCCGACCGGGGTTGCGGTACACACCCGCGATTTTTTTATAGCCAAGTAAATCCAGCAAACGCTCAAGCGTTTGCGCACAACCGTGCACATCGCCAATCAGGTCATAGCCACTCACCTCTCCCATTACGGGCAGTGAGCGCTTGGCGTATGGCGATGCGCTCGTCATGCTATTCCTTTTCTTCCTTTAACAAGTGGCCGCCCCAACCGAGCTTGGAGCGACAACGTTCATAGAAGTTGTAATCCAGCGGATGCAACAATTCGAGTCGCTCTGGTTTTTTGCGAATACGAATCTCATCTCCAGTTTGCACATCCACATGAGAGTGCCCATCACAAGTCACCATAGGTTCAGCGCGATTATGTTCACCCACAATAATGCTAATCGCACTATCTCCGGCAACCACAATTGGCCGGCTACTTAGCGTATGCGGGTTCATGGGCACCACGACTATGGCATCGAGTGTTGGATGCAAAATCGGCCCACCACCACTGAGTGAATAGGCGGTAGATCCCGTTGGCGTAGATACAATCACTCCATCGGAACGTTGACTGGTGACAAAAGCGCCATCGACCGAGATTTCAAACTGCAACATATGAATGAACTGACCGGGGTGCAGAACCACATCATTCAGAGCATCTGCCGTAGCAATCACTTGCCCCTGACGCCTAACTTCCATATCCAGCAAGAAACGACGCTCGGATTTAAATTGACCGGATAAAACCTCTTCCACCTTGTTTTCGATGTCATCGGGGGTGATATCGGTCAAGAACCCTAAGCGGCCACGATTGACACCCAAGAGCGGAATACCGTATTTGGCCAGCGCACGAGCGCCGCGCAATAAGCTACCATCCCCACCAACGACAATAACCAAATCGCACACTTGGCCGAGGGACTCCATATCCATGACCTGCTGCGCAGTTGATACCAAACTTGAATCGGTAATTAGCGCCGCTGTCTCAGCCTCCAGCACAAAGGCTTTTTTGCGCTGTTGCAAAAAGCGAATTAATCGCTTGATGGAATAAACCGCACGCTCGTTATTGAGATGGCCAATCAGACCGATGGTTGAAAAATGAGTCATAAGATTTCACAGAGTGAACGGTTTAAGAAATGGGTAAATAGTGAACACAGCATCTAGGCTATTATAGCCTGCAGATCAGCCAAGGCTCGCATTTATGCCAAATACGACTCAACCCCCATTTATTCCGCCCTTGCATGAACTACAGCATCAAGTTGTGCGCGACCTGGCATGGTGCTGTTTTAGCGCACAACTAATGCAAGAGCTGCCGGAGTCAGACGCGATCAATTTACCTATTGATCGCGACAAACTCTGGCCTTGGTTAATGGATATCGATCAACAACCTGATGCACTCAATGAAGAGATAGCCTCCCTTAAAAGCACTCGGCTAGGCATTTATTACGAAGCACTCTGGCGATTTTATTTTTCCCATCATCCCGATTGGGAGTTGCTCCAACACAATCTGCAAGTTCAACGCGATGGAATCACACTTGGCGCATTTGATTTTTTATGTCGCAGGGGCGATGAATACTGGCATATCGAAACTGCCGTGAAATTTTATTTATGCGATGCTAGAAATGAAAACGATGCAAAAGAATGGCATCACTGGATTGGCCCCAATAGTGAAGACAGGCTGGACTTAAAACTCTCGCGTTTACTCCAACATCAATTACCACTGCACAAAACACCAGAAGCCCGAGCGCAATTGCACGCTTTATATCCAGACGTAAAAGAATGGAAAACCGGCTTGTGTGTACAAGGCTACCTTTTTTCCCCCATCGCAACTCAATACCGTCCCACCTTCAGCAACAAAAATCACGGATCAGGTTACTGGTGGCATCTACAAAATTTTCTGCATTTTTTAGATGAAACAAAAGATATGCAATGGATTATTGTTGAGCGGCAGCATTGGCTATCGCCCACTCAAACAAAAAATGCTTGCGAGTTATTTTCCAGCGAGAACTTAATACACCACTTACAAAAACACGTAGGACAAATAAAAAGGCCGCTATTGCTAGCGGCCCAGAAAAAAGCAGAATCTAATAATCAACTTTGGCTAGAAGTATGGCGCGGATTCGTTGTACCTGACAACTGGCCAGACAAACCTTAGTTATGCCCTGATACAGACACCCCATCGCGCAGAACATAGTTTTGCGTATCAGTTATAAATTGTTGCACGCCTGCATTGGTAAACAATTGCGCACAATTATCCAGCGCCAGCGTTTTGTAACCGTGCAACGCCAATAAATGTGCGGCAGCGCGGCTACGGCGTCCAGTATCACAATAGAAAATATATAATTTTTCCTTGTTGAGTAAGCGAGATTTAATAGCGAGGATATTCAGCGGTATATTGACGGCTTTTGGCAAATGCGCAACCGAATATTCTTCATCGCTACGCGCATCTACCGCAACAACATCATTGGCAATATTGTTGTTCAACTCATGTAATGGAAGCGTCGCCACTACAGGCTCTTTTAATAATCTGTAAAAATCCTGCTTCTCCAAGCGCATCAGCACGCCATCGGTACGCATCATTACCGTTGCGTTGCGTACAGTTTCATTTACCAATGCATCTTCACCAAAACAGCGACCAACTCCAATAGTAGCGAGATGCTGACGTTTGTTATCGCTATGCCGAGTAACATCGGCCTCACCCTCTTTGATGAAATAACATTGATCGCCCATTTCGCCCTGACGGATGATCACATCACCTGCGTAAACAACCTGGGGCGTAAGGCGTGAAAAAATATCCTCAACATTTAATGGCGGCACTTTAAAAAACAAATTGGATTTCAGAACGACCATCATCCAATCAACATCTTCATCAAGGTCACGCTCACGCGAAATCATCAATTGTAAATAATCCGCTACTTGGCTCCAGGTCAGCAGCTTATCTAATCGCTCACTATCAATACGCAATACGCTGCAATCAGTTTCTGCAACCGCTGTATATTGGCGTGGCTGCTGGTGAGCAATCGGCAATAAAGTAGCGCGCCCTTTAATTTGAGTACGGCTGCCATCTTCAACTATTAAAGACACATCACCATGCAACAGATATACATGCTGTGCATCGTAACTTCCTGCTGCGAATAATGTTTGGCCAGCACAAACAGCCTCCACCACTGCATTATCCAGCAATGATAATAAATGGCTCTCACTCATATCTTTTAAAGGCACTAGCGTGCGCGTTAAATTCAGATCGAATTCAGCGGATGGAATATTTTCTGGAGCCACAGGCGATGCAGTTTGTTGAACGTGCATAACAACATCCTTCAAGATGAAAACGGACTTTTGACAAAAACGTCAACTTTAAAATTATTATGGGCAGTTAAACCCGCTTCGTCCTTGTAACCCACCGGAATGAATCGCAACGATACGCGAACCACGCGGCCAGTACCCTTGTTGTACAAGACAATCAATCCCCCAAAACATTTTCAGGGTATAAACAGGATCAAGCAAAATACCTGTTTCCTGCTCAAATACTTGCCAAAATCTTGCAAGGTATTCCGGGTGCTTTTTACCGTAACCACCTGCATGAAAGCCTGAAATCAAACGCCAATTAGCGCCTTGTTTCTGCCCCTGAAGCTGACGGTAACAAGCAGCAATATCTGCCCCCAAAGCACCCTCACCCTTTAAGACCGAAAATCCCAGCGCAGGTTTTGTCACATCAATTCCCGATGCCAACCCCGCCAGACTGGTACCCGTTCCACAGGCCATACATACAGCAGTATAGTCACCGTTTAATTGCTGTTCTAATGCCTGCCCCAGCACTTGCACTCCCCGCGCGCCAGCCAGATTAGCGCCACCTTCAGGAACAAGATAAAACTTACCCAATCGAGCTTTCAAATTATCGATGAATTGAGGCTGCGTTTTGTTCCGATAATCATCCCGACTAACAAAAACCAACCTCATCCCCCAAGCTTCCGCCTGCTCAAGTGTTGCACTTAATCGCGCAGGCCGCTCGCCGCGAATCACGCCGGTTGTATGAAATCCGTATCGATGACCTGCTGCTGCCAGCGCATGCAAATGATTGGAGTATGCACCACCAAAACTTAACAGATGATCGAACCCCTGTTCGCGAGCTGCACGCAGATTAAAAAACAACTTGTAAAATTTATTGCCTGAAATTTCGGGGTCAATTGCATCATCCCTACGTACAAAAAGCTCTACACCCGCTGCCATTAATCGCTTATTTTTCACCTGTTCGATCTGAACATTGCTGGCCACACGCAATAAATCTTCATCCAAAAAATTAGCTAGCAATGACATACATCAACTCTTTAACGCCGCTCCGCAACTAATGCATAGGCAACCGCTTGATGCTGGGTACAACGGTCGCTCTCACCCAGATGAAATTCTAACGGACTTTCAATCACCGGTATGCTTTTTCCACAGACATGGCCGCGCGCATCAACTTCAACACAGCAAGGTGTTTGATGATGATCCAACCAGGCACTATAGATGCTTTCCGTTACGCCAACTTTATCTGCAGCATAGGCTTGGGGATCTTCGAGATAACGACCAATATCATCCAACGCAATTGCGACCTCACCCATACCCGGCAGGAAAACAACCATATTAACGCCAGCCTTGGTTAAGCGCCCCAGCAGTTGATCACCACTATTTTTAAGCAGCTGCTGATTGTCGCGTTTGAGATTAACAATTTCATCCTTCAGTGCGCTTTCATTTTGATGGCGATAGAAAAGCTCTACTTCGCGCATATCGAGCATTTCGCGCAACTCAGCGGTAGCAGCACGAATTTTTGCATCCAATTCCAGTTCAAAATTCTCTTGCATAACCTGTAACTGACTCGATTCATCCTGCTGCGCAGCCTTAAGCTTATGCGCAAAATACTCACGCATACCTTCAATTTTTGTGGCTTGCACATCAAGAGATTCTTTCAGGTTTTGATTGCGCTCGTTCAATTCTTTATTTTGCAGCTCAACTTGCTGATGTTTTTGTTGATATGCCAGCAGCCGCTGCTGATGCTCTTGCTGCATCGCATGCAGTTTGGCCTGATGCTGATTCATAATGGTGGCGATACGAAGCCGCTGCTCTTTGACCAATAACGCCATTTTGTCGCGCAATTCTTGGGTGTAGTGCTCGTGTAGTTTTTGCTCTAACTCCAACTGCTCACGCGCGATTTCCTCTACTGTCGGGACAGCCAATAACGGTGGCTCAGATGCTTCTTGCTGCGCAGGGGATCTGAAAATAAGCCCCAAGCGATTTGCCTTTACTGCTTTGCGCATAGCCACAAAACTATTGCTGCCGCGCTTCATTGAAGGGTCCCAGAGATTTTTTTGATGCCAGGCAATCGGGCATTGGCTATAACACGCCAAGCGAATTGCCCCGGCTCCCATATCCGGGCCAGTACTAGAAGATTCGATCAATTGGCGCAAAGGAACATTCCAACGTCGGTCAACCATGCCCGCACCGTCGAAACCCAACAAAAAGAACACCACCCCAGTTACGCACAGAGAAGAATCGATTTGCACATAAGCTGCTTTAGCTGGTGCATTTGCAAAGTCAGGCATCGGAATGAAACCATCCAAAATAGCCTCAAACTCAGGATAAAGCAGCTCACGAGAAATCTGCCCGTCCTGAAACAAAAACACCGCTTCAAGCTGCTCAGAGGGGAAATGGGGCATAGGAATAGTCTCAAAACAGACGGGAGAGTAGTCGCAGTATAAGAAATCAGCCGCCACTAAAACGTGAAAAACAGCGCGCATTCAGGAGTTTTTAACAGAATTTTCAGCGATCCAAGCACAACTCATCATTAGCAATGATGACATCAAAAACAACTCGCTATAGAAAAGCAGAAGAATCAGGAAAACAGTTATGAGGGAAGGGAAAAATAGAGAACAAACTAGAAGGGAGAGTTACCGCGAGCCTTGCAGCAAAGCGCTGCAGCAGCTCGGGTTAGATGTCTGAATAATCCTCAGCGACCTCATCATCAATGTCATCGTACTGAATATCCAACAGATCCTCTATGTAGTCTTGCATCAGTTATTACTCCTTGTAAGACAGATTTCTAGGAAAGCGCACGTTCCGATTTAATAACCCGCAATCACGACCAGTGACTTGCAGCCTCAATAGGCTTTACGCCTTGAAAGGTACATTATCAATGGTAGATGACAGTATTATGTATGGACACCCCTTTCGCTAATAACCAAAAGCGAGGAAAGCAGAGATAGATATAAAACTACAGGAGAGAAAATTGCAGGTAATAAAAAACCCGCAACAAGTGCGGGCTTCTTGAATAGTGGCGGACCGGACGGGGCTCGAACCCGCGACCTCCGGCGTGACAGGCCGGCATTCTAACCGACTGAACTACCGGTCCGCATTTCTCTATTTTTGCTTTAATGCCTTTGTTCATGAAGGCGCAAAATGTGGTGGGCGGTACAAGACTCGAACTTGTGACCCATGCCTTGTAAGGGCATTGCTCTACCAACTGAGCTAACCGCCCCTCGTTGAGAGGTGCGCATTCTATCGAATTCAGCTTGAGTGTCAAACCTTTTTTATAAAAAACTTTAAGCTTTTTGATATCTGCCTAAAGCACAGCCAGATCTGCCTACAAGCACAACAAAAGATTCGAAAAACAATCAACTGTCAGCCCAGCAATTTAATAGAGCAGATAAGCATGCATTAAAGTCGATATATTCAAATGCAAAGAGTAAATTACGCTAAACCACTTCAATATTTTTTCTCTTATGAATGTAGATCCTCTCATCACCGGTTTATCACACAATGAATCCAGCCCCTGGATGGTCATTATTGTCATACTGTTGATATTGCAAACACTTTTGATTCTTGGCTTACAGCGCAGCCGATTGAGCAATAAACGTGCACGTAAGGCTTTGAAAGAATCACAAAAAGAACTGGAAGCAAAAATTCTTGAGCGAACCGAGAGTCTTCACACCACTAACAACTTATTGGTTGATGAGGTCGCTCGCCACGAACAGACCGGACGCCAATTACGCGAGACCAAGCTTTACCTGCAAAGCATGATCAACTCAATGCCGTCCATCATTATCGGCGTGACCGCAAACGGAGAAGTTACACACTGGAATGCTGCCGCTGAAAATACGTTTGAAATTTTCTCAAATGAAGCACTCAACCGAAAAATTACTGACCTCCTACCCTGCTTCCCTGCCACCATCGACACAATAAAAAATACAATTCGCAGTGGCGAACCCTTTTCTACACAGCATTCACAAAGCGATGAAGAAGAGCAAAAACGTTACTTTGAAATTACGATCTACCCGTTAATTTCTAGCACGCAGCAAGGTGCAGTGATTAGGGTTGACGATGTCACGTTTAAAGTAACCATTGAAAACCTGATGATTCAGAATGAAAAAATGTATTCATTGGGAGAGGTAGCTGCTGGTATTGCGCACGAAATAAATAATCCGCTCAGTGTTATTTTGCAAAACGTGCAAAATATTACGCGCAGAACAGATGCGAATTTTGCAACCAATCAAACGCGGGCAAACGAATTAAACATCGACTTTGAAAAAGTTACTTCTTATTTAGATGCACGCGAAATCCCGCAAATGCTCGACTCCATTCGTGAAGCAGGCGAGCGCTCAGCAACCATTGTACGCAACATGCTGGAGTTTTCGCACAACTCGCAACGCAAAACCAGCTTGGTTGACATACAACATCTTATTCAGCAAACCATCGCACTTAGCCACAGCAGTTCGCCCAAATCCCAGCAGGTTATAGAACCGCAAATCATCACTAACTTCACTACACCACTCCCTTCTTTGCATGCATCCCCCCCTGAGTTACAACAGGTTTTACTTAATCTTTTGCGCAATGCAAAACAAGCACTGGCCAATTACACCACTGACCAGCCCACTATTTGGATTCGGAGTTACGCACAAAACCAGCATCTTGTGATCGAGGTTCAGGACAATGGCCCAGGTATGACAGATACTGTTCGCCAACATATCTTTGAGCCGTTTTTTACAACCAAAGATCTGGGCTCGGGAACCGGTTTGGGATTATCTGTTTCCTATTTCATTATCACTGAGCGCCATCAGGGAACGATCGACGTGAAAAGTACACCCGGCAAAGGCAGCTGTTTTATTATTCGTTTGCCATTGCTGTAATCAAAAAAACCAATTACGTACCGAGATCACGATGATTAATAACAAAAACATTTCAGCTATTGTTCTCGCCAGCATGTTAATTCAAGGCTGTGCAAATCAACCCGTCGCAACCCCTGATACCACTAGCCTAACCAAGGCTGCCAATCACACGCTTAGCGAAACTGTTTATTTCTCGACACTATTTTCCTCTTGCATCGCACTGGGAGGAGATACAGAACTGGATGCAATTGATGTACAGCAAAGCTGGCTCAATGAAAACTCAACCCTCGTCGCTGCAGCAGATAGCTATTACAGTCAGCAACAAGCTGAGATCACGTTTAACTACGATGGAAAAACCCTTTCCCCTGAAGCGATTCAATTAGCAGTTGATGCACGTGCACGAGCGATTAAAGAGCTATCGCTAACGCAACGCAGCCCTGCAAACCAACAAAAAACCTGTCAATTCCGCTTAGGCCAAATCAACAGCACCAACCTCTGCTTGGCAAAAGATCCATTAATTGCCCCATACCAGACTGCGCTCCTGGCACATACACCACTGGATTTGAGCATTAGTGATGCACCTCAACTTGCAGGCGGGCTCCATAACACGCCTCAAGGGGCAAGCTATTTTAATATTGCCAAAGCACATGAAACAGAATGCCCGGATGCCCACACGCTAAGCATCATTAATAACTGGCCTAATGAAGTTTATTCCAACTTTTGTGGCGCAAGCGCAGTAGATGTCATTAGCTGTGAATGGGGCAAATGCGAGACGAAGAAGTTATAATGGCTGATTTCAAGCCGCAGCATGCTGCGGCTTGCTATTTACTTACTGAGCTATTTGTATGACGCCTACCGATTTTTCCACTGCTGCCTACCAACACCAACTTGCCGAAAAACTCGCCAGAATACAGCAGGATTTTGCCGAATTTTCATTGCCAGACATTCGTGTGTTCAGCTCACCGGAAAAGCATTACCGCATGCGCGCGGAATTTCGTGTCTGGCATCAGCAAGATCGCACTGAATACGTCATGTTTACTCAGGACGAATTCAAACGCCCCTATCCTATCCACGATTTTCCAGTTGGTTCCGCATTAATGAACCGACTCATGCCTTCTGTGCTGCAAGCGATTAACACTGATGAACTCTTGCGTCGCAAACTCTACCAAGTTGAATTTTTAACTACACAAAATGGTGAAGCTCTGGTGACGCTGATTTACCACAAACCGCTCGATGAAACCTGGGTTGCAAAAGCCAAACAGCTCAAAGCAGAATTGAATATCGATATAATTGGCCGCAGCCGCAAGCAGCGTTTGTTAGTTGAGCGCGATCATGTTATTGAGCGCTTAACTGTTGCAGGGCGTGAATACAGCTATCAGCAAGTTGAAGCCAGCTTTACCCAACCTAATGCCAACATTTGTGAAGCCATGCTGAGCTGGGCAGTCGAAAACAGCAAAGGACTTAACGGAGATTTGCTGGAGCTTTACTGTGGAAATGGCAATTTTACGCTACCGCTCTCGCAGAATTTTGACAAAGTCTTGGCTACAGAAGTATCCAAAACCTCTGTAGAATCAGCACAATTTAATATTGCCGCGAATCAGATAAGTAATATCCAAATTGCGCGCATGTCGAGTGAAGAATTTTCACAGGCGATGGATGGTGTGCGCGAATTTAATCGTTTGCGCCATGTAAATTTGGCTGATTATCAATTCTCTACCATTTTTGTCGATCCACCACGCGCAGGTCTTGATCCACACACCACCAGCATCACCCAGCGATTCGATAACATCCTGTACATTTCCTGCAATCCAGATACATTGCGAGAAAACTTAAGAACCATCACCCAAACACATCAGATCAAAGCCTTTGCGCTTTTTGATCAGTTCCCCTACACACACCATGTCGAGTGCGGCGTTATTTTGCAGAAAAAATAATGTCAGCGCGCGACGCTAACACTCAAGCTCACGCACCATATAGATGGCAGGCCCCGCATAAGATGCAAGGTTGTTGCGTTGAATTTCATCTAATTGCGCAGACTCAATAAAACCCAATTTTTCCCAAAAAGATTTTGAGTTTTGTACCGATACCAACGCAGCAGCGCGCAATCTGCGCTGCTGCCCAACCATCAATGCATGGTTCACCAACAGAGGCCCCAACCCTGAACCCGCTGCCGATTTACTGATCGCCAAATCATGAAGATAGAGTGCGCTGGCATCCGGCTTATGCGTAAATTCGCTCCCCCACGGAGAAACTTCACCCAATACCGATTGATATCCCACTAAATAACCGCACACTTTATTTGCACGCTCAACCACCCATGATGTATCCGGTGTTTGTGCAAAACGCGCATGAATTACTTCATCTGTTTCGAGAATTTCGTCGATATAGGCTTCTGCTTGAATACGGATAACATCTACCAAGTCATGCTCTTGCATCGCACGGCAATTAAATTCATTTGTCATGACTGCCACCTTTAAAAATTTCGGCCTTGAATACGTTTGGCAGCATCCATAACAAAATCATTAAAGCTTGCCTCATGGCGCAAACGCTCCAGATCAAATTTATTTTGCTCTGCGCTGGAAAGCTGTTGCCAAGCTTCCAAATAAGGGATATGGCTTGTTTTATCACGCAACTGATAAAACGCAGAGAACTCAGTTTTAACATCTGCATGCACATCCAATGTATCCAACAAACCAGATATACGAATACTGGCTTCTGTAAGCGTTAACTCATCGTTATGAACAGCGTGAGCCAAAATTTGAATGCTTTTATTTAACCATTCCCGTTGCTCGCGCTGTGCTTTTTCGTTGGCCTCATCCAACTCTTTTAGTCTTTTGGCATTCGCTTTGTTTTGAAGGTAAACCTTGTAAACCAAATGAAAAGCAATAACCCCCAACGCAAGAATAATCGCCGCACCAATAAACATTAAAATCGATAACATATCCATCAAACCTTTCTCTTAATCAATTGATCTATAGCGGCAACTCAATCAATCCAGTCGATTAACATCATCTTGTTGTTCAACGCCTAATATTTCTTCAGACTCCAGATCCGCACCGGCATCTTCCAGTAAATGTCTTGCGATAGACTTTTTGGTTTTAGCTCCAAGGCGGCGAATATCATCCACCTTCTTTACCAAATTTCCTCGCCCAAATTGCAAGCGATCACGCGCTTTAGCATAAGCCTCTTGAGTTTTATTAAGCGAGCTACCTATGGCATCCAGTGAATCCAATAGCAACACAAACTGATCATGTAAAGCGCCAGCTTCTTTGGCGATACGCTCGGCATTTTTATTTTGTTTTTCATAACGCCATATATTTTCCACTGTACGCAATGTCGCCAATAGAGTCGTCGGGCTGACCAAAACTATATGCCGGTCATAAGCCTCGCGATATAAACCCGGCTCATGCTGCAACGCAAACATAAACGCAGCTTCAATCGGGATAAAAATAAATACAAAATCAAGTGCTTTGATTCCATCAAGCTTTTCATAATCCTTGATGCTTAAGCCTTTAATATGGCTACGCAGAGAATTGACATGGGCATTGAGATATTGCTTTCGCTCAGTCTCATCTTCCGCACTGCAAAAACGTTCATAATCGACTAATGAACACTTAGCATCGATGACTATGTCTTTATTTTCCGGCAAATGGATAATCACATCCGGCATCAAACGCGAACCATCTGTGCCAGTGAAATTAACCTGCGTATCGTACTCGCGGCCTTTTTGTAAGCCAGACTCTTCCAGCAATCGCTCCAGCACTACCTCACCCCAATTACCTTGGGCTTTAGTATTGCCTTTTAACGCCTGCGCCAGATTTACCGCATCTTCACCAATTTTTTGCGCTTGTTTTTGCAGCTCTACAACCTGACCGGATAAACGATTGCGCTCGGCGTTTTCTTTTTCATAAACATCTTCGACTTTTTTGCGAAATTCAGAGAGCTGCAACTTCAACGGGTCAAGAGTGTTATCGAGCAGTGTTTTACTGTTCAGGCTAAATTGTTGCTGCTTGTTTTCAAAAATTTTATTGGCAACATTTTCAAATTCTTTCGCCAGTTCCACCTTGGCATTTTGCAGCAGGCTCAATTGTTCAGCGAAGTGTTTACGCTCTTGCTCCAAGCGCGTTTTTAACTCGGTAGTCTCTTTAGCAAAGAGTGTCAGTTGCTCATCTTTACGTAGAGATTGCTGCTGTAACTCATCAAAATAGCGCGCTTTTTCACGTAGTCCTGCTGCCTCTTGCTGTGTTTTTCCCAGATGCTGTTGCAGCTCCTGCAATTGTTGCTGCACGGCTTGAAGCTGGTTTTTTAGCTCCGTCTGCTGATGTTTGAACTGATTATTTTCCTGCTGCAAAGCGGCTTCTTGCAGAGCATGAGTGTGTTGAAGTTGCTGATGATTGGACTCCAGCTCGTGGGTTTTGGCGAGCACAGCCTGATCAAGACGACGCCCAACTATCCAATACACAATAAGGGCACCAATAACCAATCCGCCCAAGGCGGCGATAAGCGTTAATACCGATGGATTCACAAGAAAACTCCAGAATGTAAAACGCGGCTAGGCTTTATCCGCCGTGACCGTTAAAATCGCGCCATTTTAGCAACATCTCACGCTAATCAGGCCATTGATTTGACCCACACCATGACGAATTCCACTCAAGCATCATCAGTTCCGCGCATTCTGGTATTTGACTCAGGCGTGGGTGGTTTGAGTGTCGCTCATGAAATTCAACAGCTTTTACCCAAAAATCCGCTGATTTACGCCTCGGACAACGCATTTTTCCCCTATGGAACCAAAGGTGAAAGCGAGTTAATAGCGCGTGTGGACAAGGTAATTAATGAGCTTTTATTGCGTTACCCTGCCGATATTTTGGTAGTCGCCTGCAATACTGCAAGCACTCTCACTCTTCCCCATTTGCGCAGCAAGCTGGACTTACCCATTGTTGGCGTAGTACCGGCAATCAAACCCGCTGCGCTGATGAGCAAGTCAGGCGTTATCGGCTTACTGGCCACGCCAGCCACTGTAGCGCGCCCTTACACTCACGAACTGATCCGCGAATACGCGAGCAACTGCCAAGTAATCTCATTGGGCTCAAGTGAGTTGGTGCAAATCGCTGAACAGAAATTGCGCGGAGAACCAATCGATACAAGTGCGATAAAAGCAATTGCGCAATCAATAATGAGCGCTAATAACGCAGAGCAAATGGATGTGCTTGTATTGGCCTGCACGCACTTTCCACTGCTAAAAGATGAGTTAGCGCAGCAACTGCCAGAACCCATCAGCCTGATAGATTCTGGCACTGCCATCGCACGGAGAGTAGCTTTTTTACTTGGAGATAAAGGCGAAGCGCCTGCCGGTTACCAGCCCGAACATCTGGCAGTATTTACAAAAGAAACCAGTGAAGCCAAACAACTGGCTCAGGCTCTAACTCGATTTGGCATTAACCGGCAGGTCTATCTAGGTATTTAACTGGATATTTAATCGGGAATTTATCAACCCGCGAGACGTAAACCCTGCCCATCGGATTGCAGATTCCGCAGGATATCCATACTGGTAATAACTCCCACCGCAATTTTGTACTCAGTAACGACTACGCGGTGAATGTCATTTTGCACCATCACCGTTGCAACCTCTGCAACACTAGCATCCTGCCGGACGGTGATAATTTCTTTTTGCATAATTTGATGGACGGTACAGTTCTGTTCGGCGCGACTGCTCCACTCACGCAAGCTGGTTTCATCCAAATCTATCTCGCAGCTTTCACGATAATAATTGCGCAAGGCTTCGCGGCGGCGACTTTCCTCCATATTGCTGAACTTAAAAATATCAGAAACGGTAACCACGCCAACCAGCTCATGGTCTGACGCAATCACCGGCGCACCGGAAATCGAATGCTTGATAAAAAACTCGGCAAGGCGCTGAATGGTCCAGCCCTCATAAGCACTCAGCAGCGTTTTACTCATAATGGTCTTGGCGATAACACTATTATTATTGGTTGCAGACATATCAGTATCCTCATATGGACGATTCATTAATGCCTGTTAATTATTAACCCTGCACCCCACACCGTGAGCAAAAATCACGTTAAACCTGATTATTTTTTAGACTTTTTTGACCTTAAAGCCATATGTATAAAACCCAGAAGAAAAACAATAAGTAATAAAAAACCGCCGACAGTTATCTGGCGGCGGTTTTAAAATCACAAACAGGTGGATTTATAAACTTACAAATCAGTGATTGGTTTGTATTTAGGCACCAACAAGCGCATTACAAACCAGGCGATCAGGTATGCAGTTGCGCAGATTGCAAACATAATGGTGTAACCCATTGCGATATTGCCTGCTTTTTCGAAGTGATCGAACAAGCCACCACCCAGTTTATTGAGCAGTACACCGCCCATACCACCCGCAAAACCGCCAATGCCGACTACAGAACCTACCGCTTTTTTAGGGAACATATCCGATACAGTTGTGAAAATATTTGCCGACCATGCCTGATGCGCAGACGCACCCACAGCGATCAACAGAATTGGAATCCACACAGAGATATGCCCTAACGGCTGAGCCAGTAAAACAACAAGAGGGAATAAAGCGATTACAAACATAGCGGTACGGCGCGCATTAAATGCATCCATACCTTTTTTGATGAAGTAGCCAGGGAAAGCACCGCCACCAATACTACCGAACATAGTCAGGGTGTAGATCAGTGCAATTGGCAATGCGATTTCGGTCTTTTCCATTCCGTGTTGTGCGCTCAGGTAAATCGGCAGCCAGAACAGGAAGAACCACCAAACACCATCGGTCATAAACTTACCGAAAGCAAAGGCCCAAGTTTGCTTGTAACTCAACAGGGTGAACCATGAAGTTTTTACTTCTTCTTCAACAGCTTCAGCTGCTTCAACGTCGGAATTGATGTAGGCGCGCTCAGAATCACTCAAACGCTTTTGCTCGCTCGGTTTGTCGTACCACACCCACCAAAAAGCAATCCACACAAAACCGATAATCCCCACGATGATAAATGCCCACTGCCAACCCCACATCACGCCAATTACTGGCACAGTTAGAGGAGCAAGGATTGCACCTACGTTTGCACCAGAGTTAAAGATGCCGGTTGCAAACGAGCGTTCTTTTTTAGGGAAGTATTCAGCAGTTGCTTTAATCGCCGCAGGGAAGTTACCCGCTTCACCAAACGCCAGTACCGCACGAGCAATCATAAAACCAGCAACAGAATATGCGGTTATCGCAAGCGTTCCATTAACAGTACCATTTGCCTGATCAATATCAGCCAAACCAATCCAACTTAAAACAGTGTAAAAAGCAGCACCCATATCGTAAGCAAATGCGTGAATAGCCGCACCAAGCGACCAAATAGCAATGGCGATGATGTAGCCGTTTTTGGTACCAAATTTATCGATGAAACGACCCGCAAAAATCATGGAGATCGCATAGACGAAGGTAAACAGTGCAGTGATATTGCCGTAGTCGTTGTTATTCCAGCTGTACAAATGCATCAGCTCTGGAGATAACAGGCTCAATACCTGACGGTCGAGATAGTTAACGGTAGTGGCAAAAAATAACAGACCACAAATAGTCCAACGGTAATTGCCAACCGATTGTTGGCCGAGGGCAGCTTGCTGGTTCATAAGGTCACTTGCTTATAGTTATGGAATACAAAGGGAATCATAGGATGCACAGCGTAAAAACGCTAAAAAATAGTGCAAACAAATGAAACTCTCACCTGTTTGTATTGACCTGGATGCCGGGAACTTATCCGTACCCTTGGGTGTTGCAGGGTATATATTAGTGACGCAAATCGAGTTGCGCTTATTATGGGGCGAAAAAGTACCATGTTTAACAGGGGCAAACAACCCGCAAGAAATGTAAAGTCTTTATCCAACAACTACTTATACACAAAGTTTATGCACTGGTTATAACCAAAAATCTGTTGCGCCCCCGACTCTACTGCCATAATCGCTCTACATTTATAAAGCAGAAAATGCATCATGGTTGATACCTATTTCGATATAACGCCTTATCTTTCCGCGATTAATAGTGGCCAGCTGATCATTACCGCTAACAATCGCCTGCGCAATCATATGCTGCGCGCTTATGGTCAACAGCAGACTGATACCGCAAAAGTATGGGGCAGTCCGCGCATCTACTCATTAAGCCAATGGATCGAACTGAATTGGTCATTATTGCAGCGCCGCAGTTATTCACCCGCAGCGAAGCGAATTATCAACAATCTGCAGCGCCAGACATTGTGGGAAAAAATTATTGCGGAGTCCTCGCTTGCATCCAAACTCTTGCAACCAGAACCTCTGGCGCAGGCGGCCGACAGCGCACTGCGTAACCTTGAACTCTGGCAACTTAGCGAAGAACAGGTACGCGCTGCCGAGCCGCTGCTCAACAATCAGAACAATACTTACTGCTGGCTAACTTGGCTGGGAGAATTCCGTGCACGCCTAGCACAACTGGGATTTATCACTCAGGAAATGGCCAACCAGATTTTGGTTGGTGCCTTTAAAGCATCGCAGATAGACAAAGAACCACTTATCCATCTGATTGGGTTTGATGACATACCACCGCAGCATCAGGATTTAATTAACAACGCCTGCCATGAATTGTGCAATAACAAACCAGAGGCACAATACTCTGAGTTGATTCGCACCGAAGCCTCCAATAGCGAAGCCGAGATCCGCTCCGCTGCACTCTGGAGCAAACTCCAGTTGGAACAAAACCCTGCGGCGATGATCGGTATTATCGTGCCCAATCTTGGCCAGTGCCGCGATCAGGTTGAGCGTATTTTTGTCGAGATATTTGAACCACTCGCTGCCCTGCCTGATCGCCCGCGCTACACCCTGCCCTTTAACTTTTCTGCCGGTACACCTTTAGGCGCGACGCCGATTATCAGCGCAACACTGGATTTATTAGCCCTGCAAAAACCCTCGTGGGATTTAGAAGCAATTTGCAACTTGTTACTCTCACCTTTTTTTGGCGATGCGAATAAAGAATTAGTCCTGCGCACACATTTAATTCAAACCCTGCGCAAACTCGGTAAGTTCAGCATTAGCCTGAGCGATTTGCGTTACCACTGCCAAAAGTTATCGACCAAACTCGGCATCGCCGAAGGCGATAACAATTTAGCAACTCGATTAGTACAACTGGAAAATTATCGTCGCCAAACCATTGGTAACCAAAGCGCACAGTATTGGTGTGATTTTTTTCAGCAGCATTTGCAATTGTTGGGATGGCCAGGAACGCGCCGCTTAGACAGTCAGGAGTATCAGCAGCTCACACTTTGGAACCAAGTGCTGGAAAATTTTTTGCAACTGGATGGCACCGGCATTCAATTTAGTTACGCGGGCGCGATTCAACAGCTGCGTACCATTGCGGGGAAAACGCCGTTTCAGGCACAAACCCCCAATTCACCCATTCAAATTCTCGGCGCACTTGAGGGCGCAGGTTTGCAATTCAGCCACTGCTGGGTAATGGGTTTACATCACCGTCAATGGCCGCCAGTTCCTGCACCAAATCCATTACTGCCCAGCAATTTGCAGCGCACACAAAAAATGCCACACGCCAGTGCTGAGCGCGAATTGCAATTTGCGCGCGCACTCACGGAACACTATCGCCAGTGTGCACCGCTAGTCATTTTCAGCTCAGCACATACTGATGATGACAGCGAACTCAGCCCCAGCGCCTTAATTCGCCATTTATCACTCACACCTATAGATACACTCATCGCAAATGCAGAAAGCCCTAGCGCACAGAATTACCGCGTGCTTGCCGCAACTCAGCAGTTAGAAGTGGTATCGACGGCAACTGCGCCAAACTTGGATATCACACAAGAAACTGTGCGCGGCGGAGCAGGATTATTTAAAGAACAAGCCGCCTGCCCGTTTAATGCCTTTGCACGTTTGCGCTTGGGCGCAACCAGTATCGATGATCCAGTAGCAGGCTTCTCTGCCATTGAACGCGGCAATTTATTGCACGATGCATTAGCGATGATCTGGCGCGAGCTTAAAGATCAACAAACCCTACTCGCTCTGGATGAAACTGCGCTAGCAGAACTGATCAATCAAAAATCACAAACTGCCGTGGATTCGCTCAAACAAAAACGCGGCACCAGCATCGGTGTTTTTTACGCGCAATTGGAACAGGAACGTTTAACGCAATTAATTCAAGAGTGGCTTGCGCAGGAAAAATTGCGCCCGGCATTTTCAGTGATTGCAATCGAGGAAGAAGTACAGCTTGAGTTTGCAGGATTACCGCTGAGATTACGTATCGACCGTATCGATCAATTACATAACGGCGAACTGATTTTGATTGACTACAAAACCGGCCAACCCAATGCCAAAAGCTGGCAAGGTGAACGCATGGATGAGCCGCAACTGCCACTCTATGCTGTTACCGCCGCTGAACCCGTTGCCGCCATTGCCTTTGCACAAATCAATGCAAAAGCCATGAAGTGGATTGGCACTGGTGAATTAAATTTGAATCACGATGGTATTTATCCCGGCAAAATTTCCTGGGAGCAACAACTGCACGACTGGCAAATGCACTTACAACAATTAGCGACTGATTTCATTCAAGGCGATGCGCGTGTCGATATGAAAAATCCTGCGGCAGCGCAATATGCAGAAGATCTTCTGCCATTAAATCGACTGCAAGAACAAGACGCACTGGCAGCATTTATTGCTCGCACTCAAGGAGCAATCTAATGTCCGTTATCGATTCAATTGACAATCAACCTATAGACAATAAACAAATAGACAATAAACCTATTGATCAGCAAGTTCGTTTTGATGCGCTCGATCCGCAAACTTCTTTTGCAGTTTCCGCCCCCGCAGGTTCAGGTAAAACCGGTTTGTTAACGCAGCGCGTATTAACCCTGCTCGCCTATTGCGATGAACCCGAAGAAGTCTTGGCAATTACCTTTACGCGTAAAGCGGCGGGCGAAATGCAAGACCGGATTATGCATGCACTCTGGCAAGCAGCCGATCAGCCCGAGCCGCAAGATCCTCACCCACAACGCACATGGAAGCTCGCACAAGCCGTATTAAAACGTGACACTGAATTGCAATGGAATCTATTGCAAAGCCCGCAGCGTTTGCGTGTGCAAACTATCGATAGTCTGTGTCGTTCCATCACCAAACAGTTGCCGCTCGCCAGCGGTATAGGTGCACAGCCAGACACACTCGAAGATGCCGATCAGGCTTATCGCTTGGCGGTGCGCGAACTATTTAATTTATTGGAACAAGAATCGCCACTGCGCGATGATTTGACTCGTTTGCTGCGTCATTTGGATAACAATCTGCAAGCGGTAGAAAATTTATTGATCGGCCTACTCGCCAAACGCGAGCAATGGCTCAGTGTATTACTACAAGCGCGCCACGAAGATGCACGCGCATACTTGGAACAAGTATTGCGCGATGTGATTTGCGAGCATTTGGATTTGGTTGAAAATGCCCTGCTGATTCACAGTAGCGAGCTTTGCAGCATTGCCGACTGCGCAGCCAGTAACTTGCAGGAAGAAGGCGAGAAAAAAAATCGCATCCACGAATTACTGGGTATAAATGGTCTGCCCGATACAGAACCAGAATCAATTGATCAGTGGTTAGCTATCGCAGATTTGTTAATAATTACCAGTAAACCCTACACATTTAGAAGCCGTCTCACCAAGGCCGAAGGCTTTCCTGCAGGAAAAGAGAACGCAGATTTAAAAAATCGCTTTAGCGAATTAATTGCGGCGATTACCGATACAGCACCTGAGGCCGAACAATTACTGCAAGAATTACGCGGTTTGCCATCGGCAACTTATGCCGAACATCAATGGCAATTACTCGACAGTCTCACCAGCATTCTTCCAATACTGGCCGCACAGCTCACCATTGTGTTCAAACAACAAAGCGCAACTGATTACACTGCGATCAGCCAAGCTGCGTTACTCGCTCTAGGTGATGATGATTCTCCCAGCGATTTAGCACTGCAATTGGATTATCGTATTCGTCATATTCTGGTGGATGAATTTCAAGATACCGCCAGCCCGCAACTGGAACTCTTGCGCAAACTCACCAGCGGCTGGCAAACCGGCGATGGTCGCACACTGTTCATCGTGGGCGATGGAATGCAATCCTGTTACGGATTCCGCAACGCCAACGTAGGTTTATTTTTGGATGCACGCCAACAAGGTATTGGCTCAGTAGATTTAACCGCGCTGGATTTGCGCGTAAATTTCCGCTCGCAAGCGGGTGTGGTTCACTGGGTAAATACTATTTTTCAAAACGCATTTCCCGCGCAGGATGACATCAGTCGCGGCGCGGTAAGCTATTCACCATCGGTTGCATTTAAACCTGCAGTCGAAGGCGATGCAGTTAATTTTTATGCGTGCACCTATTCCACTGAAACCAAGTCATCTGAACGAGATAATGATGACGATGAAAACGAAACCTCATCGCGCGTCAGCGCTCAACAACAAGAGGCAGAAAAAGTTGTCGAGCTAGTGCAGCAAGCACGCTATGACAATCCCAACGGCAGCATTGCGATTTTGGTGCGCACGCGCAACCACCTCGCACGCATTTTGCCTGCACTCACTGCAGCTGGCTTGCATTACCAAGCAACTGAAATTGATCGCCTCGCCAGCCGTATGGCAATTATGGATTTGCTCTCGCTGACGCGTGCGCTGCTAAATCCTGCTGACCGCATTGCATGGTTGTCTGTATTACGTGCACCTTGGTGTGGGCTGGACAATCACGATTTGCATTACATCACCACCACCAAGCTGGATGAGCAAAATCCGCGTGCAAATGAAACCGCATTTGCTGTGATCTGGCCGCAACTGGAGTTGCATGAGTTAATTTCTGGCATTAGCACACAAGGCAAAACAATTCTCGCGCGCGTGGTGCCGATTCTCACGCAAGCATTGCAAGCGCGCTATCGCAAACCATTGCGCCAATGGATTGAAGGTATTTGGTTTTCCTTGGGCGGCCCAGCCATTCTGCTTGACGAAAATGATCGCGACAACATCAACAGCTTTTTTACTTTGCTCGATAAACATCAACAAGGCGGCAGCATTCAGGATTGGCAAGTATTTAACAATGCTATCGAGCGATTATTCGCCGCACCGCGCGCCGATGCTGATCCCAAATTGCAAGTAATGACGATTCACAAATCCAAAGGCTTGGAATTTGATACGGTGATTATCCCCGGTTTGGATCGCAGCGCACGCAAAGACGACAAACAATTACTGCTCTGGCAAGAACGAATTAATCATCACGGCGAAAAGCAATTGCTGCTCGGCTCACTCGCCGCCACTGGCAAAGAGGAAGACAGCCTCTATACCTTTATGCGCCGCGAAGCCGACAAACAACAAGCATTTGAATCAACACGGCTACTCTATGTTGGCTGCACACGCGCCATTAAACGCCTGCATTTAATCGCCTGCATAAATACCAAAGACGAAGAATTAGTCGCGCCCGCAAAAGCATCATTACTACACAGCATTTGGCCGTTTGTAAAAGACGATGCCATTCAAGTGCAAAGCAACAACTCCATTGCGCGCCGCGAGCTTTCTATTACCGATGATTTATTTGCCGAAAAGCCAAAACCCGGCCTGCAACATATTTTGCGTTTGCCTGCAAACTGGAAAATGCCGGAGTTAAGCGATGTAACGCTGCTCAATGCCTATCGCGGCCACGAATTTGGCATGAGTGAAACCGAAAATGAATCAAGCGAAAACCCGCTCAATCTACCCGAAGTAGAAACCACCAACGCCCGCCTCGCCCGCCACACAGGCACAGTGATTCATAGCGCGCTGCAAGCCATAGTGGAAAACAAACTGATTACTCATTCGGCATCCATTCCAGCAAATGATTTTATCAACCAACAACAACCATTCTGGATAATACAACTGCAAGAATTTGGCTGGAATGGCGAAAACTTGAATCGCGCCTTACAAAAAATCACCAAAGCGATCACCAACACACTCAACAGCGAACAAGGCCACTGGCTGCTCAATAGCGAGCACGAACAAAGCGCATGTGAATTATCACTCATGCAAAAAGAAAAACAGGACGTCCGCGAACACATCATCGACCGCACCTTTATTGCCGATGGCACTCGTTGGATTGTGGACTACAAAAGCAGCGAACCTGAAGCTGGCGAAGCAGAAGAAAGTTTTATCGCCAGAGAACTACAAACCTACCTACCCCAACTAACTCGCTATAAAAAATTGATAGCAAGCACAGAAACGCTACCCATAAAAACGGCGCTTTATTTGGTCAGTATTAATAAATTGGTTGAGACTGTATAAAACAAAACTCCCGAGCGAGCTCGGGAGTTTTTTAGGATTCAGCATTCAATTCCAACAGGACATTAGCGTTTAATTAAATAGGTTTATTGGCTCTATAAATCCAAGCCATCAACATCACCTTTAAATGGCCTGCTTAGCGTTCTAATAAAAATGGAAATTGTTTTAAAGGGAATATCGACAATAAAATCTAATATATCCCAGACTACAGATGACTCATCCCTATCGCTAGACTTTGGTTTTATATAATGCGCCGCGATAAAGCAAAAGAGAACCGATAACAAGACAATAAAGTCAAACCCAGCAACAAACAAATCCCAGACAAGATAAACCCCTAAACAAAACAAGAGTACGGCCAGCAATAACCTTACTTCATCGATCATTTAACTATTCCTCATGAGTTTGCGAAGAGCCGCTTTCGACCAACAAGAGAAGACTAAAAACATTCCATAAGCAGGGAATTTTTTGTTCGCAGCTGGGGCAGATATAACCCAACCAATGGCCAAAGGCATTACCTTTTGCCCAGAGCATACCGTGGTGAATATTACCGACAATAAAAAACCGCCGCAGTTGCCTGGGCGGTTTTCGATCAGACTGGTTTATGCAACCAATTACAGACCAATTACGTTTTCAGCTTGTGGGCCTTTTTGGCCTGGCTTAACGTCGAATTCTACTTTTTGGCCTTCAGCCAGAGTTTTGAAACCTGAACCAGTGATTGCACTGTAGTGAACGAATACGTCTTGGCCAGCTTCGCTCGCGATGAAACCAAAACCTTTAGATTCGTTGAACCATTTAACGGTACCTGTACTTCTAGCCATATAAACCTCGTTGCTCTTATAAATAATTAGATGAAACCCCAAGTGGAGCTGTGCTGGCGATTCAGATGTTACTTATGAAGAACAAAACGCGGTACTAATAGATAACTGCTAGAACAACGAGGTGACTTACCATAAATAATGCTGCGAACAAACCAACCAGCCAAATATATTATTCACCCAGTTTCGTGTAAAGGCTTTATTGTTCGCAGCCGTTGGTGTTTTTAGTTATAAGGCATGACCATCGAGCAATTGGCCTGTGCCACCAAGCGCTATTTACCACCTACACCAAAGCTGCAACAATCGCACTATTCAGTTATTCCCCTAAAAACTACAGGGATATCCGCTTCAGAGACACCCATGACTGCAAAACAACCTATCGCCAAACAGGTAGAGACAAGCTGTCCGCACGATAAACGCATTAATTGCGGCAATTGCCGGTTAAATACGATTTGCCTGCCTATCAGCCTACATATTGAGGATATAGATCGCCTCGACAAGATTATCCAACGCGGAAAACCGCTGCAAAAAGGCGATTATTTATATCGCGCTATGGATCCCTTTACCTCTGTGTATGCCATTCGCTCCGGTGCAGTTAAAGCCATCACCCTGAGCGATAATGGCGAAGAACAAGTCACCGGCTTTTATTTGCCCGGAGAAGTTGTTGGTATGGATGGCATTGCGGACAACCGCTATACCAACTCTGTTATTGCTCTGGAAACGGCTTCGGTGTGCGAAATTCCATTTGAACGAATGGAAGAATTAAGTTTGCAGATTCCTAATTTGCAACGTCATTTTTTCCAATTAATGAGTCGCGAAATTACGCAAGATCAGCAAGTAATTACCTTGTTGAGCAAAAGCAGCGCCGATGAACGCATTGCTGCCCTACTCCTAAGCATCTCCAGCCGCAACGGTCGCCGCCAACTTTCAGCAAACGCATTCCGCTTACCTATGTCGCGCACCGACATTGGCAATTATTTAGGTTTGACGATAGAAACTGTTAGCCGCGTGCTAACTCGCCTGCAAAAGCAGGAAGTGATTGCCGTGGATAAAAAAGAAATTTTGATTACTAACATGGAACAGCTGCGTGCAATTGCCAATGGCAATAGCAACTGCTGATTTCCTATAACAATGAATGAGCAACCGCTATGACTGATCAAACACGTTTGGAAAAAACTCTCGCTGCATTTGATGCGGCCAACTTACATGACCCGAATACTGAAATGGTCGATGGAAAAGCCGTCGCCAAAGAATGGATTTATGCACAGCGCATGAGCGCGCAACTCGCATTGTTTTGCGAAGCGCCTTCTGAAGCACTGCAACTGGCAGCGCGCAGCCAACATATTTGCCGCTGGAAAATTCCGCGCAACGATTACCCAATGGATAGAAGCGGCTACAAAAAATGGCGTTTGGATTTGGCGCAGTTGCACGGTGATATAGCAGGCGAAATTATGGCGGAACAGGGTTACGACGAAACGATAATCGCGCGCGTCAAAGATTTACTGCTAAAACGCAGCCTGAAGCGTAATGATGAAGTGCAAGCGCTGGAAGATGTTGTGTGTTTGGTCTTTATCGAATTTTATTTGGAAGATTTTGCCAGCAAACACGATGAAGAAAAACTCATCGATATTATTCGCAAAACCTGGAATAAAATGTCTGAAAAAGGCCATGCGGCAGCTTTAAAACTGCCATTATCAGAGGCGATGTTAGGCTTGGTCGGCAAAGCCTTGGCAGCCTGATTTTTTAAAAAACCATTTAACAATTATTAAAAGGAAAATAACCGTGTACTTAGCCCTTAAACATCTGCATTTAACGTTTGTTGCTTTATCTCTGCTCGCTTTTGTTATTCGCGGCATCTGGCTTTTTATGGGTTCCAGCATGCTTACTAAAAAATGGGTAAAAATTCTGCCGCATATCATCAGTACCATTTTATTAGTGAGTGGTATCGCGGTTGCTGTGCATTTAGGCATGTCACCCGGCAGCCAGCCCTGGCTGATGGCAAAAATTATTGGTTTGATTGTTTATATAGGTTTAGGTGTAGCCGCATTTAAGGCAGCGAATCCTACGACACGTAAATTGTGCTGGGTGATTGCGTTAGTGGTTTTTGCCTATATTGTCAGCGTGGCAGTGACCAAATCGCCGGCTGGATTCTTTGGTTAATAGAGATTAGTTAGTAAATATCGGTTGGCAGATATCACTCCATCACCTGAAAGGCAGCCTGACGCTGCCTTTTTTATTACTCAAAGAAACTCTCGGTTAACGTCGCATAAAATTGCAACTTTATAGAAAAAGGCACATCTAGTACTAAAAGTTATATAAAGACCTAATTTTATTTACAATACTTGACGCATCTTTAAAAGTGATTTATATCACGTCTCAGTTGTTCCGCTTTCATATAACTTTAATAATCGGTGAGACCTATGAAAAAAATCCTTTTAGCTATTACCCTTCTATCGTTATCACAATTCGGTTTTAGTTGTGACGAAGCCTGTAAACGCGCAAAAGCAGAATCCGCAAATAACGTGAAATTCGCCAGCTACCTGAATGCCAAGTACTGCAAATCCACTGGGGTCGATTTTTTAATTCAAGGTCGCAAAAGTCTGCAAACTTACAAAGAAAAACAATTGCCGACTGCGCATCGCGGCGGCGCTAAAAATATTCGCAACTTTATTTTGCAACGCAAAGACTGGTTGCAAGAGTGCGATAACTATCTGCAATTGACTGACCAAGGCCGCATTTTCCGCGATAAAGACAGTACCGATAAAATCATCGGCGCAATGAATGGAACAGCCGATGCGCTCGAAAAAATCATGAAGCGCCCAAAGGCTGAAGTTGAGAGTTTGGAATTAGTTACAGCACCTGCTGCATCCAAATTTGATGACCTTTTTAAATTGGTGGATGCACAGTATCTTGAACTGCAAAGACGCGGCCTGTTGTAACCCCATCAGTCACTGCAAATCCACCCCATAAAAAAACCGGCGCTTTGAACGCCGGTTTTTTTATGAATGAGCAACTGGGATAAAAAGTAATTCGTTGAATCAAGAACTCTTTTTAAGCGAGAGCACTGAACGTTGTGGTTTATCCGGGCGCTCGGCAAAACGTTTTGCCAATTCTTCACGCGCTTTAATCGCTTCAGATTTTGCATCCTGCGCCGGGCTTGATTGCCAAGACTTAGGCGCACTACCACCTGATTTTGCTAAAAACTCCAAACCCGAACGCAATAAACGCGCCTGATCAACAAAACTCATTCCTTCGGGGAATTTGCCGGGATACACCTCAGAAGGATCTTTTGGATTACCTTCGATGCGAATAGTAAATCCACTAGCGTGAGTTGCCGTTCCCGCTGCCGTATCGGCAGTCCAGTCATCAAAGTTCATAGGTATCACAAATATTGGTTAAC
The DNA here is from genome assembly GCF_035117775.1 of Cellvibrio chitinivorans. NCBI lineage: Bacteria > Pseudomonadati > Pseudomonadota > Gammaproteobacteria > Cellvibrionales > Cellvibrionaceae > Cellvibrio > Cellvibrio chitinivorans. Next base: position 154,456 of record NZ_JAYKKN010000002.1, on the reverse strand, counting down.
AAAAGCAGCATTAAACCATAAAGCATTTATGTGACAAAATAGCTAAATACTATTTACTGGTTTTTGCATTGTCCGCCGCCAATGACAAGCGACGCTGCTCTTCGCGATGTTCCAACTTTTGCGCGCGGCGCAATTGGCGCTCAGGTGGCAACACACCAATGTGACCATGATTGCGCTGCTTGGCCAACTCGATTTGTTTTTGACGCTCACTAAAGCGAGTCATTTGCTCTGGTGTCAGCTTATCGAAACAGCGCGGACAGCAAACACCCAGCATATAGTGCTCGGAGGCTTTGTCTTCTTCAGTGATCGGGAAACGACAGCCGTGACATTGATCGTAAATCCCTTTTTCCAATTTATGATTCACCGCTACGCGGTTATCGAACACAAAACATTCGCCGCGCCACAAGCTTTCTTCTTCCGGTACTTCTTCCAGATATTTAAGAATGCCACCTTCAAGGTGATAAACCTCTTCAAAGCCCTGCTCTTTTAAGTAGGCGGTAGATTTTTCACAGCGAATACCACCAGTGCAAAACATAGCCACTTTTTTGTGTTTGGCTGGGTCAAGGTTGTCGGCCACATAAGCCGGAAATTCACGGAAGGTTTCCGTTTTAGGGTCAAGCGCGCGCTCGAAGGTGCCGATCTCGTATTCGTAGGAGTTACGGGTATCAACCACTACTACATCAGGATCGCTGATGAGTGCGTTCCAATCTTGTGGTTTGACGTAGGTGCCCACAATTTTTTGCGGGTCTATGCCATTGACTCCCATAGTGACGATTTCTTTTTTCAGCTTCACCTTCATACGATAAAACGGCTGTTCGTCGTAAAACGACTCTTTGTAGCTCAGATTATCAAAGCGCCCATCATCACGTAGAAATGCAGTCAGGCCGTCAATGCCTTCGCGTGAACCAGATACAGTCCCGTTAATCCCCTCTTCCGCCAATAGCAAGGTTCCCTTGATTCCCAACTGATCGCACAGGGTTTTCAGGCGCGGGACCAGCGTTTCGTAATCGGGCAATTTGACGAATTTATACAGGGCGGCAACAACAATTTGGCTCATAAACTTCACTTAGAGGGTTAGCGGTAATCAGATTCCGGGGTTTAACAACAGCAGAATTACACAGGGCGCGCATTATAGGCGTTTGTTTTTTGCACAACCAGCACTTATTTTTGGTCGTGTTTGCTGCCACCCAAGCACTGGGGCGATGCAGGAACCTGCGCACTCGCCTGCCACTCTTCTGGGCTAAAGGTATGCAATGCCAAGGCGTGAACACCAGATTGCAGCTCCTCGGCCAAACAGGCATAGATAGCTTGATGGCGCTGCACCTGGCGCTTGTCAACAAACGCTGCAGAAGCCAACACCACTTTAAAGTGGGTTTCCGAACCGGGCGGTACTGAGTGCATATAGCTCTCATTAATTACTTCCAGATGTACTGGCTCAAAACTGGCACTCAGTTTGGTATGGATGCGGCCTTCTACGGGATTCATAGCGTTGCTCTTGTTAGGTAAAGCGTTTAGGTAATGCGGCTTTCAATAATGCGACTGCATCCACAAGGATTGAAGGAAAACTATCTGCACCTGTGGTTATGCAAAAAAACTCGGCGCATTTTAACGGCAAAGATCTACACTGTGTTTGATTTGAGACAATTTGCAGCGAGTTAAATTACCCGATTAGCGATCAACAGACTGATTAAAGAAGTATCCGCCATGAGTGATCACAAGATTTTTTTCGACCGCCGCAAAGGACATGATCGCCGCTTGGATAGCGACCCCTGCAAAAACATGCCGCTGGATCTCTACCATCGCAAACGCCGTAAATCGACTGAACGCCGCACCGAAGACCGCAGTATTGCCGAGGATTATCAAGCCTTTGCAAAAGGTACTGATAACAGCAACAAAACCCGCCACTAGCCTGCAAATTCCCTAAACACCAGCCATAAAAAACCCCGCAGAAGCGGGGTAAAACGACAAAAAATCACATCGAGATTTAAAAACTTAGGCAAAAGCCCCAGCACTCGCCTTGGCGCGAATAATCGTTGGCTCACAGCCCGTTTGCTCCTGATAGCGCAATTCAACTGCCGTCACCAATTGCGGGATAACCGCAGCCGGTGCAACGGCAACCACACAGCCGCCAAAGCCGCCGCCAGTCATGCGCGCACCTGCTTTGCCTTCACCGGCAACCGCCAGAATGTTTACCAAGGTATCTATGGCAGGCACGGTGATATTAAAATCATCGCGCATAGACGCATGGGACTCTGCCATCACCTTAACCAGACCCGCCAGATTAGCTTCCGATAAGGCTTTTGCTGCATCCAGCGTGCGCTGATTTTCAGTCAACACGTGGCGCGCACGACGGAAACTTAAATCATCCAACTTGCCTTCTGCCGCAAGCAGTTGCGACAACTCAACAGCGCGCAAGGACGACTGACCAAAATAGGCCGCCGCCTGCTCACATTGCTGGCGACGCTGGTTGTATTCGCTATCCACCAAACCGCGCTTAACACCGCTGTGCACGATCAGAATTTCCCAATCGGCTGGCACGGATACGGCACGAGTAGATAAATCCTGACAGTCGATTAGCAATGCCGAGTTTTCCTGACCGCGCGCTGAAATCAGCTGATCCATAATGCCGCAGTTACAGCCGACAAAATTGTTCTCTGCCGCCTGCCCCATCAACGCCGCCTGGGTTGGATCAACGGTTTCACCGCTGAGCGAGGTGAAGGCGCGAATCAGTGCCATCTCAAGTGATGCCGAACTGCTCAATCCAGCACCGGAATGCAGATCACCCGCGATATATAAGTCGCCACCTGCGAGAGCAAAGCCTTGCTTGCGCATCTCTTGCACAACACCGCGCACATAGTTGCTCCATGAGGCATCGGCATCATGTACTTGGGTCGCATCCAGATCGATAACGACTAATTCGTTATCAAAGTTGTAGGCTACCAAACGCAGTTTGCGGTCATCGCGCGGGGCAAAAGCGATATAGGTGTGATAGTTGATTGCTGCTGGCAGCACAAAACCGCCGTTGTAGTCCGTGTGCTCGCCAATCAGATTGACGCGACCAGGCGCTTTAACCACCGCAACAGGTGGAACACCAAAATAATTTGTAAATAATTCGCTCATACGAGCGTTAGAGAGAGTCTTCACGCTCGTCTTACCTCAATCGAAAATGAACAGGAGTTTGTTGACGCAAACGTTCAGCCGCTTGTTCAGGCGATAAATCGCGCTGCGGTTCAGCCAACATTTCGTAACCCACCATAAACTTACGCACGCTCGCGCTGCGCAATAGCGGCGGATAAAAATGCGCATGCAACTGCCAGTGAGCAGTGTCATCCGACAGGAAAGGTGCGCCATGCCATCCCATTGAATAGGGGAAGGAGCATTCGAACAGGTTGTCATAGCGGGCGGTGATGTCACGCAATATGGCGCCAAGGCTTAATTGCTGAGCTTCGGTTAAATCGGTGATGCGCGCCAGCTTGTGCTTCGGCAGCAGCAATGTCTCGTACGGCCAAGCAGCCCAAAATGGAACCACCACCAACCAGTCATCGTTTTCAACTACTACGCGCTCGCCATTGGCAGATTCTTTTTGCGCGTAATCGAGCAACAGCGGAACAGCGTGTTTATCGTGATAATCGCGCTGTAATTCATCCTCTTTATTTACTAGCGTCGGCAGCTGCGATTGCGCCCAAATCTGGCCATGCGGATGAGGATTGGAGCAGCCCATGACCGCGCCTTTGTTCTCAAAAATCTGCACGCTGGCGTACTGCTTGCCGAGGTCAGCCGCTTCGGTCATCCAGGTGCTGATAACCGCCGCCATTTCTTCATCATTTAACAGCGGCAGGGTTTTACTGTGATCCGCGGAAAAACAAATAACGCGGCTGGTGCCATGTTCAGATTGAATTTGAAACAGCGCATCACTGCTAGCTGGAGCATCTGGGACCGATGGCATCAGCGCCGCAAAGTCATTGGTGAATACAAAGGTGTTTTTGTAATTCGGATTAAACTCGCCGCCCATACGCTTATTGCCCGCGCAGAGATAACAAGCCGGATCATGCGCCGGACTGTCCGGCCATTGATTCTCTTCTTGCTGCCCCTGCCAAGGGCGTTTGGTGCGATGCGGGGAAATCAGCAGCCATTCTCCCGTAAGCGGGTTATAGCGGCGATGAGGATGTTCGTTTACAGAAAATTCTTCAGTCATATGGATTCTTATAGAAAGTCGCAATAGTGCATATAAATATGATAATTAACCGATTTGTGTAATTTACCCTAAAGCCATCACCACTGCAATCAAGCCGAGCCAATTCAATAAAAGAAAGTCCGCAAAACAAAAGCCCCGGCACTCAGGCCGGGGCTTGGGGTTTATCTCAATAGTGGCTGAAGCGCACAGCAATTAACCAAATCGATTAAATGCCACTATTCCCCAGACTATTGCCAGCAATAACAGGCTTATAAATACCAAGGCCGAACCTATGTCTTTAGCGCGCCCAGACAACTCGTGGCGCTCGGAGCCGGTGCGATCCACTACTGCCTCCACTGACGAGTTAGCAAGCTCAGCCATTAGCACCCAAAACACACTACTGATAAGCAAAATAAGCTCAATATGGGTCTGCGCCAACCAGAAGGCCGTAGGTATCAAAATAATTGCCAGCACCACCTCCTGCCGAAATGCAGCCTCATATTTCCAAACCGCTGCAAAGCCTTTCATCGAATAGCCAAATGCATCGATGATACGTGCGATACCGGTTTTGCCAGGTTTACTCATTCATTACCTCCGCAGGAATGATCACTACACATTGATTTCATGGCAGCCATTTAAAGCCGTCACACAATAGTCACACAGCAATGTTACTAATAGATGGACGCGGACTTGGTGGCCTTGTCCGCAGGATTTCATCAGCAACCGGTTAAAACGGCGGTGAATCATGAACACTTTATTACAGCGCGTCCACCACTTGGATACCCTCGCCTTTTTATGGGTGCATGTCACCAAAGGCTTTCAATATCGCCGCTCCGTCAGATTTGTTTCCAAGACGGGTGATGGCCCACTCTATCTTATTGTCGCTCTGTTTCTACTAGCGCTTGAACCGACTTACGGCACTCAGTTTTTCTGGGCCGGAATTATCGCTTACGTGTTTGATGTAAGCCTCTATCTGCTGCTAAAAAATCTCATCAAACGCGATCGCCCCGCGGTAAAAATTACGACTTATCAAGCCTGGATTACGCCATCGGATCAATTCAGTTTTCCATCCGGCCATACCGCTGCGGCTTTTGTATTTGCCTGTTTGGTTTTTAATTTTTACCCACTGTTTGCTATTCCCTGTTTTATCTGGGCCAGCGCAATCGGCATGAGCCGTGTGCTGCTCGGCGTGCACTACCCCACCGATTTAGTCGCTGGCGCCATCCTTGGTAGTACTTGCGCATTTTGGGGAATTTATTTGCACTCGTTAATTCTTGCGCTGCACTAAATACGCTTTTAATTAACCCAAGCAACTGAATAATTTTCAATCCATTATCAAGCGAGACTGCATGAAAATATTGTACGGAGTTCAAGGGACAGGTAATGGCCACACCACGCGCGCGCGCATCATGGCCAAGGCTTTTGCCAGTGTAGGAGCACAAGTTGATTGGGTTTTTTCCGGGCGTGAACGCGAAAAGTTTTTTGATATGGAAGCCTTCGGTGATTTTCAATCTTATCGAGGGCTCACCTTTGCCACGCAAAATGGCAGAGTGCAGTACGTAAAAACCGCTCTCACTTCCAACATCGCCCAGCTTTATCAGGATACTAAAAAAGTAAACGTCGAAGGCTACGATTTTATTATCAATGATTTTGAACCAGTATCGGCTTGGGCTGCAAAACGCGCCGGTAAAAAAGTCATTGGCATCTCGCATCAGAATGCATTTTTTTACGACATTCCCAAAGCAGATAGCAATTTTGTCACCGACTGGTTTATGCATAATTTTGCACCAGTTACACAGGCAATTGGCTTGCATTGGCATCACTTTAATCAGCCGATTTTACCGCCCTTGGTTGAGCCATCGAATTACCCGAACATCTCAATCCCCAAGCACTATTTGGTATACCTACCGTTTGCAGGCTTGGAAGATATAGTGCCGCAATTGCGCCAATTTCCTGAGTATGAGTTTTTCGTTTATCAACCCGTTCCAGCTGCTTATGACGAAGGCCATATTCATGTGCGCCCGTTTTCGCGCGAAGGGTTTCAAGTGGATTTACACCGCTGTGAAGGCGTTATTTGTAGTGCAGGTTTTGAATTGCCAAGCGAAGCAATTCACTTGGGCAAAAAAATATTAGTGCAGCCGGTTGCCGGACAAATGGAACAAAAATCCAATGCGCTGGCGCTGGAAAAATTAGGCTATGGCCAAGTCGCTAAAAAGTTTGATGTGGAAACCTTGAGCAAATGGTTACCAATAAAACCACCTGTAAGCCCGCGTCATTATCCCGATGTGGCCAAAGCATTGGTCAATTGGTTGATGAATGACGGTGGCGAAAATATCCGCGATTTGCAACAAAAATTGTGGAAGGAAAGTTTCGAGAAAGAAGTATCGCTAAACGGCCTGTTTGCAAAATAACAGCCAAGCGAAAAAGCGGTTGTGCAAAATTAATCCAACTGCACTTTTTGTCGTGCTGATTTGATTGAACCGCGCTGGGATTTAGCATCCATCCGGCGTTGCTTGGAAGAATATGTTGGTTTGGTCGCACGGCGCAATTTTTCGATTTTTATGGCATCAAGGATAATTTCTTGCAGCCGTGCCAGTGCATCTTCACGGTTTTGCTCTTGGGTGCGAAAACGCTGGGCTTTAATCACCAATACACCTTCATTGGTGATGCGCTTATCGCCCAGCGCCAACAAGCGCGCTTTGCAAAACTCACTTAACGACGACTTGGGGATATCAAAACGCAAATGTATCGCACTCGACACCTTGTTGACATTTTGCCCGCCCGCTCCCTGCGCACGCATAGCGTTGCATTCGATTTCACTCAGGGGAATCACGACAGACGCATTCACTCGCAACATATTAATGCTGCCCGGCAGGCTGATGGAAATACAGCGGCTTTCGATCATCGACCAGCACCGGCTGCAAATCGCGGTTTAATCGGTTACGCCAGGAATGCCAGCGCACCAGCAAACCGCCCAACAGTAATCCAGCAAAACCACTGAGTGTGGTGATGCCTTCGCTCGCGAACTGGTGATGTGCCACCGCAGCGCCTATGAGCAAAGTAATCAGTGGCAGCATGTAGACCAACATGGCGCCCTTGGCGATAACTTCTTCGGGGATGCCAATCTGAATCTCATCGCCCAACTGATAATTCGCCGGATCGCGCCCTTCCAGTAATACCCAGATGTAACTGGTGTGGCCATCCCACTTATTGATCAGACTTTGCCCGCAGCCCTTCTCAGCTTTACAGGAGCCACAGGCCGACTTCTGGATGGTCTCTACCCAGACACCTTCGGTTTCTATCGACACTATACGACCGGTTTCAAGAATCATCTAAACCACCTTGGGCAATCAACCCCGACAAACTGTGAAGCCATCAATACAACTAATGCTCTAATAAAAAGGGAGGATTAAATCCCCCCTATATTCTGCGCAATTTTCTGAGCCGTGACGACCGGAATTTCCCCTACCACCGTTATTCGATAGGTTTTACCTTGATATACAAGAGAATCCATCACCGCCAAAGTCGCGCCGCGTGAAGCGACACCTTCAGGTATGGCGCCCGCTGCCGCCTCGATAAATACAGAAAATGTGGTCAAGCCATCGGTGTACATCAACATATCAATCTGGTTACGCACCTGACGCTGGCCGACAAAAGCAAAACCGGGTGGCACCCAAGCCAATTGCCAACGCTCAGGCTGTTTTAGCGTTGAAGGATTACATTCGCTGAGCAGGGCTGTCGCCGAACGCTGGATTTTGGCCGCAGGCAGCTGATTGATATCAACCAGATCAGGATTAAAGTTCACATCGATAAATTGGTAGCGCTCCAGCGGGCGGGCAGACTCATCAACCAACCAGGACTTGAGCACCAATCCGGTTTCGTTATCGATCGTCAGCAGCGAACTATGGCGAAAACCATCTAGAGGCAAAGCTAACAAAGCAGTTGCTTCCCGCCCTGCTACTCGCTCGGGGCCGCGAATTTCAAAGCGATAAAATTGATCCATACGCGCAAGGTTCACCCCCAACTGGCTAACTTTACCTTGCAGCAATTGCGCACCCAAAGTTTCACAACCAATCGCTTTACCCGAGCGCAAAACCTCTCGCTCAGAACCATTCAGGTGCTGCAAGCGCTCGTGCTCTACGCCATCTTCAACCCAATGGGTGATGCGAAAGCTTTGCAGTGAAGGATTATCTTTGTGCTGATAGGTAAATGAACCCTGATAATTCAGCGTCTGCGGCACACTCGCCATCTTCTGCAACAGCTGCTCAATTTCAGCAGAGTGGTCGGCACTGGATACGCCTGCTTGTGAAGCAACATCCGGCTCCGACAACTGAGCCGAAACATTAGCATCTTGTGCTTGCAAATTTGGGGTTAAAAAAATCAGAGGGGACAACAACAATAAACGACGAATAGATGGGGGAGTTAACATTCTGAACTCGTAAGAGAGTGGGTCAAGGGAGCAGCATAACTGCTCCACCTGTTAAAGCAACGGCCTTACACAATCAACTGCAGAAAACTATTCCTCTTCAACCAGAATCACACGTGTATAAGGCAACATACCCTGACCGCTATTACTCGATGCGTTATCAGTATGCTCTTGAATCAACTGGTTAACGTAGGTGCTGACCTCTTCGTTATAAATAGGTGCAGCTTCCTGACGAGGAACAAACATCACGCGGCGATTCTCTTGTGGGCGCGATTCATAACCACTTTGCACAGCAACAGTACGAGCCGACAACGCAGGCGCATTAATGCCTGATGGCAAATTCGCCGCTTTAGTTTCTGTTGTTGCCGTGACCGGCGTAGTCACAGTCGGGTTAGCTGCAAACTCAGCAGATTGCGGAGCTGCACCAGATTGATATTGCTGCACACCAACAATCAATGCACCGGCAACAGAGGCCGCCACAGCTGCGCGCCCTACTTGCTGCCACCAGCGTGATGGCAGTGCCACTACATTACTTGCTTGCCCTTCAACTTGAGTAACTTGACTAACTTGAGCAGCAACTTGCGGTTGGATTGAATAGGATTCTTCAGCATCTATAGCTGCGCTGACACGAGCAGCAAAGTCGCTGGAGGCCATGATCGGCAAATCCCCTTTGAGACCTGCACTTGCGAGCTGATAGCGAGACCAAGTAGTTTTGATCTGCGGATCAGATTCAAGCGCTTTGAGCAGCCGTTGGATTTCCAGCTCGGAAGCTTGATTATCCATAAGTGCTGACAGGGATTCGGCAAGCACTGGGGGTTGGATTTGCTCTGTCATTCTCGCGGGTGCCTCTATGCAAAAACAATTAGAAAGTAAGTTATGTTTTCTGACCAAAATCGCGACCTCTTATAAGGTCGATTAATGACTCTGATCCAGTTGCTTTTTATGACTAAGCATTAGTCAAATGGTTCACGAATTTACAAAAAAATGTGCAAATTTTTCTCAAGGGTTGCATTTTGCTTGCTCCGCTTTCGATTACTGCACCTATATATCTTCCACTAAGGGCTTGATTCGCTTATCAATTGCCTCGCGGGCGCGGAAAATACGTGAGCGTACCGTACCAACCGGGCACTCCATCACCTCGGCAATTTCTTCATAACTTAAGCCATCGATTTCACGTAAAGTCACTGCGGTGCGCAGATCATCCGGTAAATCACGGAAAGCTTGCTCAATCGTGTCCTGCAACTCATCACACAGAATATTGTGCTCTGGCGTGTTCAGTTCGTGCATGCCGTCATTGCCATCGAAGAATTCAGCATCTTCGATTTCCACATCGCTGGTTGGCGGGCGACGATTGCGCGCCACTATGTGGTTTTTGGCAGTATTGATAGCAATACGGTAAATCCAGGTATAGAAAGCGCTGTCGCCACGGAAATTGGGCAGTGCTCGATACGCCTTAATAAAAGCCTCTTGGGCCACATCTTGAGCCTCGGCGTGATCGCGTATAAAACGGCTAATCACGGCTAAAACCTTGTGCTGGTATTTAATCACTAGCAAATCAAACGCGCGTTTATCGCCTTTTTGAACTCGCTCGACCAGTTGCTGATCAACATCAGGCGCTAGTTGCGCTGTCATTCTTTTAACCCCCAAGCGCCCTGCCTTTTGGCATAGGGCAAATCAAAGCCTATAAGTTGGCGCCGTTATAGACAAAAAACGACTTTAAAAGTTCATGCGCGATTATACGGAGTTATTAGCCTAATGGTTGTTTACTTCGTATAAACCCACGCGAGCTTGGTATACTGCGCTGTCTTTTGCCCCTTTTCTCTCGCGCTTGGTGCGTTCCGGGTTTTACTTTCATGAAAAAACACTACGAATACGATGTTCTGATTATCGGCTCAGGCGCGGCAGGTCTGACTCTAGCGTTAAGTTTAGCGCACAAGGCGCGAGTTGCTGTGCTGAGCAAAAATGAGATCAATCAAGGTTCGACCTGGTTTGCCCAAGGCGGAATTGCAGCGGTGTTGGATGATCAGGACTCTATCGACGCCCATGTGGCCGATACACTTATCGCTGGCGGCGGCCTCTGCCATGAAGATGCGGTGCGTTTTACCGTAGAGCGCAGTAAAGACGCGATTCAATGGCTAATCGCTCAAGACGTTAACTTCACCAAGGAAAGCGACAACGGTGAATATCACCTCACCAAAGAGGGTGGTCACAGCCATAGACGCATTATTCACAGCGCCGATGCCACCGGCCAAGCGGTTCACTCAACATTGATTGAACAGGTATTGCGCCAGACTAATATCGATATTTTTGAACATCATGTAGCGGTAAACCTTATTACCCAAGCCGATGTCGATTCACGCAAGCTGCGCTGCTCGGGCGCCTATGTGCTCGACAATAAAAATGATGCAGTACATGTATTCCAAGCCAAGGTAGTCGTTTTAGCAACCGGCGGTGCAAGTAAGGTTTATCTATACAGCAGCAACCCCGATAGTGCCAGCGGCGATGGTATTGCCATGGCGTGGCGCGCTGGTTGTCGCGTTGCCAATATGGAATTCAATCAATTCCACCCTACCTGTTTATTTCACCCGCGCGCGAAAAACTTTTTGATCACTGAAGCCCTGCGCGGCGAAGGTGCTTACTTGCGCCTGCCCAGTGGCGAGCGCTTTATGCCGCGCTTTGATGAGCGCGCCGAGTTGGCGCCGCGCGATATAGTCGCACGCGCCATCGACCATGAAATCAAACGCCTCGGCTGCGACTGTGTTTATCTGGACATTAGCCACAAGTCCGAAGAATTTATCAGCGAGCATTTCCCGACCGTGAAAGCGCGCTGTTTGGAATACGGCATCGACATCACCAAAGAAGCGATTCCTGTAGTACCTGCCGCTCACTACACCTGCGGCGGCGTGGTAGTCGATAAAAATGGCCAGACAGATTTACAACATCTGTATGCGATTGGCGAAACCTCGTTTACCGGTCTGCATGGCGCCAACCGCTTGGCGAGCAATTCGCTGCTTGAATGTATTGTGTATGCGCAATCCGCCGCTGAGCATATTTTGGCGAAGCTAGAAAAGATCGCGACACCAGATACCTCCCCGCAGTGGGATGCATCGCGCGTAACCGACTCTGACGAAGATGTGGTGATCTCGCACAACTGGGATGAGCTGCGCCGCTTTATGTGGGACTACGTAGGCATTGTGCGCACTCATAAGCGCCTTGAACGCGCGACCCATCGTATCAAGCTGCTGCAAAAGGAAATCGCCGAGTACTACAGTAACTATAAAGTCAGCAGTGACTTGATCGAGCTGCGCAATCTGGCGATTGTGGCGGAGCTGATTATCCGCTCTGCCCATGAGCGCAAAGAGAGTCGCGGCCTGCACTACTCGCCTGATTACCCGGAGAAATCCCCCATCGCACGCGATACCATTTTGGTGCCGACAAATTTTGCCGGGCAGGATGTGATTGTCAGTAAAGATGTGAGCTTATAAACCCGAAAGCCTTAGTTTTTGGGGCTAGCCTTTAGGCACGAGGCAGGCACGCAGCCAGCGGCGTAACCGGGCGTTATCGCTGCTGCTGAGCGAATCGTTAAACACCATTACTTGGCGAACCTCTCCTTTTCCCTTTGTAGAATCATTCGCCACATTACGCAGCGGCAAAATAATCAGCCACAACCAGCAGAGCACATCACCGGCTAACTCCATTTGCGAGCAATTCCCGTCCTGTTCCAACCACCAGCTACCATCGGCAAATCTGATCGCGCATGTGATACAGGATTTGAGTTGCTGATGGTAAGCCCACCACAAGCCGGCATAACACAAGATCAATCCCAAGAACCAAAACGGCTGTGCGATAACAAAAGGATAAAACACCAGCAGCAGACTTAGGGCAAAAGCCCCATAGCCACAACGATAAAGAAGCACAGCAAAGCGGGATTGAGCGATATAAACCGCCGCCAGTGGTGGCAGCGGTTTTAAAGGAGAAGACCCTGATTCAAGATTTGATTCGAGAGATGCTTGATCAGCTGTCTTTTTGAAGGCCGGTGTTTGCACGAATAATACCTACAATCCGTTGTAGTTCAGGGTTGGCGGGATCTTCCCGGCGCATAAACCAGGCGAATAGATCCTGATCCTGCTCTTCCAATAACAACCAGTAACGCTCTTTATCAGCCTGTTCCAACGTTGGGTATACATTCTCCAGAAATGGCATCAGCACCAAATCCAGCTCCAACATGCCGCGGCGGCTACCCCAAAACAAACGATTAATATCCACACCACTACCTATATTGATAAATCGACAGGGGCGGCATTATAAACGAGCAAACGCCTAAACGCTTGCCCTGATCACCCGGTTGCGCCCCTGCGCTTTAGCTTGATAGAGAGCGATATCTACACGGCGGAATAGTTGATGGAATGGAATCTTGCCTTCGCTACTGCCTACCCCCGAGCTGATGCTGACTTGCAACTCAGGGAACTGCTCAAAACTGGTGGTCGCGATAAGTGCGCGCATTTCTTCGGCGATATGAAAGGCATCATCGATTTGAGTATCCGGCAGAATCAACACAAACTCCTCTCCACCCCAGCGCGCTACCTGATCCGTTTGACGGGTATGACCTTTAATCAGCTCGGCTACCCGCTTCAGTACGACATCACCCCCATCGTGCCCCACGGAATCATTGATCTTTTTGAAGTGATCTATATCGACTATGACCATCGATACCTGTTTTTCTGTGTCTTTGGGGAAATATTCCTCAATGTAATCGGACAAGCCCTGACGATTTAACAAGCCCGTAAGCGGGTCAAGCATTGACAGCTTTTTATATTTATCTGTCTCTTTTACTAGCAGTGAGTTTTGATTAGCCAAGCGCTCCAAACGCTGCTGCTCCATGCGAATTTTTTTCTTTAACCTCCCGAGACGAACAGCACCAGCAAGCATGATGACGCACAACCAGAAAATCAAAATCCCCAGATACCAGTTCTCGCGCGATACCCACTCGCCCACAAGCTCCAGATGATTGAGTCTGAAGTTGTGTTTACCGGGAGTACTGGGGTAGCTGACATCAATACCAAAAGCGATAGCATGGCGAAAATCCGGCAAGGCGCGGTCACGCGGAACCTTATAGGTGGTAACCCACCATTCAGCGACGGAAAATTCTGCCAAACTCAACACCAAACTATCATTCACATAGGTGATGGGAACATGAACATTATTGAACTTGGCCGTCTGCATCTCATTAATATCCGAAAAACCAGGCTCATAATTGCGGATATAAAAACGTAGGCGCTGGTCATCGCCTGTGTACTTCAAATCAATATTAATTGTTTTAAAACTGGTCAAATCCATGCCGGTGGTGCCCTGCCCACCGCCGAGGTAAACATTGAAACCACAGATATGGGATTGGCCATCGTTTTCGATATCGCACTCCCAACCAAGCCCATCATAGTCAGTCCAATAAACCATAGGCTCACCAGATGAGTTGGTATCGGCATAGATGTAATGAGGAATTTTGTTTGAAGGTACAACCAGCATTTTTTTGGCAGGTAGCAGCTCGTAAGCAAACATCACCGCCACAGTAAGCAAGCAATACAGAAAGAGCTGATAAAAACCGCTTTGACGAATATCGGAATAGTATTTATAAGAAGCCACAAATGTTCACCATGAGTAGATACTCTACCTAGTCGCGCCGACTGATAATGTGTTTGTTGTTATTTTAATTTCACACTGGTGGGTTGATTCGCAGACAAGTCTAGTGAAGATTTATAACACTTGAGGCGACACCTAATCTCTATTAGCTATATATAGCCCAGAATGAAATAACTGCCAATGAGCAGTTCCCTAAAAACCGGTATTATGCCCCCCATCAGATTCACCCTCTAACGACAGCGATAGCTATGAGCAACAACACTTCTGCAAACAGCACAGCACATTTAGTCAGGCTTCAACACACTCGATTACTACTGATCAAAGGGCCAGATACCCTCAAATTCTTACAAGGCCAAGTCACTTGTGATCTGCGCGACCTAAGCGCACCTGTCACTCGCCTGGGTACCCAGTGCAATCCTAAAGGCCGTATTCTGCTCAGTTTCCGCGCCCTGCAAATTAATCTGGAAACTATCGCTCTACGCATTCCGGCAAGCATGATGGATAAAGCCAAAAGCTCACTTGGCAAATACATCGTATTCTCCAAAGCCAAATTGCACGATGACAGTGAATACAGCCTATTTGGTTTATATGGCGATAATTCGCATGCAATCGCACAACAACTTTTTGGTGGTTTACCAGTAGGCGATGATGGCTGGATTGAACAGGACGGCAACATCCTGATCCAGTTAGCAGCTGATCGCTTTGAATGCTGGATTAAAGCAACCGACAGCAACGAATTTGAACAACAACTGAGCGAGCACACACAAACCGGTAGCCTGAATGATTGGGAGTTGCTGGATATTCGCGCTGGCATTGCCAACATCTATCCCGAGACTTACGAGCAATTCACTCCGCAGGAGATCAATTACCAGTTAGTCAATGGCGTTAACTTCCGCAAAGGTTGTTATACAGGGCAGGAAATCGTGGCACGCTTGCACTATCGGGGCAAATTGAAGCGCCACATGTATCGTTTTTCTGTCCATAATGCAGGAATGACTGGCGACCAACTTCCCTTGCCCGGCACTGTGTTAGTGAATGCAACCAGCCGCAATGCTTGCGGACATCTAGTCAATGCCGCTCTGGGCGCCGACGGCCAGATAGAACTGCTGGCATCACTGCTGGATGAACAATTGGATCAGGTCACATTAGAGACAAGCACGGAAGTTTTAAGCCAGCTGCCGCTTCCCTATGCTATACCTACAGCTGATGAAACCAACGAATAAACCCTGACAGGATCACCAATGACCCCCATTGCTGAAAAAGTTCGCAACGACATTATCACTGCGATCAACAATGACCAACTCGTACTCCCCACTCTGCCGGAAGTTGCACTCAAGGTGCGCGAAGTAGCTGATGACCCGGATGCCGACATAGATAAACTCACCGGTGTTATCGGCGGCGATGCAGCGCTGAGCGCACGGATTATCCGTGTAGCCAACAGCCCGCTGCTGCGCGCAACCCGTGCGATTGAAGACCTGCGTACCGCCTTGATGCGCCTCGGCATTCAATACACCTGCAATATCGCCACCGGCCTTGCAATGGAGCAAATGTTTCAAGCGACGTCTGATTTGGTCGATATGCGTATGCGTGAAATCTGGAGCCGCTCCAGCGAGATCGCCGGTATCAGCCACGTACTCTGTAAGCACTACACCAAGCTGCGCCCCGATCAAGCCACACTGGCCGGGCTTGTTCATAAAATCGGCGCCCTGCCGATTCTGACCTACGCCGAAGACCACCCTGCTCTGCTCAAAGACAGCTTTACCCTCGATGCAGTCATCGATGAACTGCATGGCCAAATTGGCGATTTGATTCTAAAAACCTGGGGTTTCCCGCAAGAGATTGCTCACATCCCCAGCCAGCACATCGACTTCGCCCGCCAAAGCCCTAAAGCTGACTACGCCGATATAGTGACGGTCGCCATGCTGCAAAGTTATTTGGGCTCAGATTCACCTATGGCAAAAATCGACTGCACCAAGGTTAAAGCCTTTGAACGTTTAGGCCTCGACCCGGACATGCACGTCGCGGAATCGGAAGATTTAAGCGATGAAATGGAAGCCGCTATGGCGCTGCTGGTATAAAAAATACTGATTACGAGCAGTAAAATTAGTGAGATAGAAAAGAGAAAGGCGGCCAGTGGCCGCCTTTCTTCGTTTGTTAATCGCAGTTGAAGTTAATCATCTGCTTTCACAATGACCTGAACCAGATTCGGGTACAACTGGGTGCCGGAGGCGCGATCAAATAGCGCCATGCCACCATCACCGCCGTAACCGTTATCCCAATACACCGGCACCAATCCGCGCGTGTAGGCTGATTTAGTGATGTATTCATTCCAATAGTTGCGATAGGTTTCATGACCAGCAACATTGTTGCGAGATACCACACCATACTCACCCAAAATCACACCAATCCCCTTATCCACAAAATTGACTTTCATCTTCTGGAATTGCGCATCGGTATAGGATTCATTTGCCCAGGTCTCGGTTGCGCTCGGGTTGGTAGCAATTGAACCCCACTGGGTGATGTTGCTGCTGGTGTTCAAGGTGAAGTTGTAAGGATCGTAATAATGCACTTCCATCATCAGCTTGTTAGCGACGGTATCGGTTGGAACAACAGCAAAATTCACTGTGTGATCGATATTGGTATTGAACCCTTGCACCACTAAATGACGAGTCGCATTTTTGCCACCAGTAGCGCGTACAGTAGTCACGAACGTTTGGTTAAAGCTATTTTGCACTGTGTAGTACTCAGGCGTTGGTGTGCCGTAATCACCGTCTACCATCACTTCGTTGGTGCCAGCAAATAACAAACGGTCATCGTAGTTGGCAAAACGGGTCGCGATTTGTGTCCACATGATTTTCAAACGGTTGTTGACGTAAGCCTGCTGCGCATAGGTAGGCTGCATCCAACCTCCATCCCAGTGGATATTCATCATCACGTACATATCGGCATTAAGTGCGTAATTCACCACTTGCTCGACACGATCCATCCACGCAGCTTGAATAGTGAAATTGGCGTCATTGGAGAACTTGCTCCAAGCCACTGGGATACGAATGGTTTTAAAACCAGCGGCCTTCACCGAGTTGATCAGCTGTTGCGTCACCACAGGGTTACCCCAAGCGGTTT
This sequence comes from Cellvibrio chitinivorans, assembly GCF_035117775.1. Lineage (NCBI taxonomy): Bacteria > Pseudomonadati > Pseudomonadota > Gammaproteobacteria > Cellvibrionales > Cellvibrionaceae > Cellvibrio > Cellvibrio chitinivorans. The sequence goes on along the minus strand of NZ_JAYKKN010000002.1, from coordinate 137,096 downwards.
CGCCGCCAATTGCATCCAGGGAGTTACCCAAATTCCAACCAATTCCCATTTGTCTTGTTAGCTGCACACTGGTTAAACCGGTAGAGCTTGATGAACTACTGGATGAACTTCTTGGACAAAGCTGCGGACCAAGCTGGGCACAATAGGCATCACTCCAAGTTTGCCAAGGACAATCCGGCCAACTATTCCCCTGCGGACAGCTCAATGAAGAGGAGCTGAAAGAAGAGCTGCTGGATGAACGCGAAGAGACGCTGGTTGAGACGGAAGATGAGGTAACCGAGCTGGATTGAGAGCAGTTTCCGGTCACACCAAAAGGTGATGGCTGGCTGGTGCAGGTCGCGCGTGAAATACAGCTTTGGTTGTTTTCATAACCCCAACCGCTCTGGGTAGAGGCACACAGAGGATAAAGCGAGCCGTACCAGTTGCACTGTTGAGCTCCTGTACAAGCTGCTACCGATGAACTGCTCACCACACTGCTCGATGCCACACTCGAAGAAGCCACGCTTGAGGATGACGACGAGCGAATCGAAGACGGAACAGAGGATGACACCACACTGGAATTCACTGAAGATGCCGTCGAACTTGCACCGCAGATCGAACCCGTCACTACCGGCGTTTCCACCGCACCATTAGTCGCAACCTGCATGCCAAACGACACAGTTTGCCCTGGCTGAACGCTGCCATTCCAACTGAGATTTGAAGCCGAATAAGGATTACTGCTGCTCACCGTTGCATTCCAACTGCCAGTGATGCGGTTGTTCACATAACGCCAATTAACGCTCCAGCCATTTAAAGCCGTTGTGCCGTTATTGGTAATCTCAATACTGGCGGTTGCACCCGCACCCCATGAGTTATTCACGACGTACTTACAGCTGGCGCTTTGCGCCAATGAACTTTGCGCTGCCAACAGGCCGGCGCTGAGTAGCGCGGCTGTGGCAATTTTTTTAAGGGATGAAAAATTCATCTGATATTTCTCCTGTCATTATTGTTTGCATCAAAAATATGCGATTAAAAATTCGGTAGCTCATCCAATGTGATTACCAAATCATGGTTGTAAACATGAACCTTGTGCGCATTGGTGTTGTAGTACTCACCCGTCCAGAAGTTGCTGGAGTTGGTTACACCTTCGGCTGTGTCTACGTCATTCCAAACCACGAAGTACAACCACCAAGCGTTGTCCTGCTGCATTAAATCCGGGTCGGGAATATTGCTGTTTTCACTCAGCGCGACCATTTTCACTTCCTGTGAATAGCCTTTTGCCATGTTGAAAACAGAGGCTTGGGATTCGTAATTTTGCGCACCATCGTAAATATCGTGACTGGTGATATCGACATAAGCATCGCCGGGATACCAAGCGGCGCTCTGCCCGTTCCATACCCAGATCAGATTATTCAAACCGTAGAAATTAGTGAGACGGTCATAGAGATAACGCCACAACACAACTTGTGCGTAGGCTGCAGGCAAACCATCGGCGCGGTCATTGCGCCCCCACCAGAACCAGCCACCAGACGCTTCGTGTAGCGGGCGCCACAACACAGTCACACCGGCATCTTCCAGTTTTTGTAATTCCGCAGCGATCAACGCAATGTCGGCTTGCATATTGGCGAAACTGGTGCTGGAGGTATCAAGTTGGCCATTCACAAGCGGGATAGTGAAATTGGTATCGGCGGTATAGAAAGCACCTATGGTATTCGCCGCCGCATTAGGATCGCGCCAGTGCCATGCAAAAGTCACAAGGCCGCCACGATTCCAATGGGTAATCGCTTCTTCGGTTTGCGCCATACCCGGATTGCCTGCCCACATACCGTAGTTCATGAAGTCATAACCCATGATTGCAGGCGCGCGGCCAGTGTCATTAATGACACGCTGGTACAGATCGATATTGTCTTGCCAGGTTAAATCCTGCTGGCCAGACAACATGTGATTGCCCCAAATCGATTTCAAATAACTGAAAACGTTTTTGGTGGTGGTATCGGCATTGGCATTGGCATTCACGGGAGTAGTACGCGCCGGTAATTGCGTTGCACTGCCCATCCCCGGACACATACTTTTCGATAAACACACAGCGCCGCTTTGATAACCCCAACTGCCGTTATCAGTCGTACACAAATTCAATTGCGATGAACCGATCATGCAGTAAGGGAAATTACCTGCGCCGCCATCGGGTGCCGATCCATAAACGATACAAGAGTAAGCATTTTCCCAACCCCAACCATCGCCATCGGGATCAGAATCCGCGGAACGACAATAAGGCCAGCCGCTCGCCGTTGCGTTGGGAATCACGCCGCTTGCAGAGGAAGAACTGCTGGATGAAACAAGACTGCTACTTGATGAAGAGCGAACACTCGAAGAAACAGAACTAGAGGAAACAATTGAACTGGAAGAACTGGATCTGATTGAACTTGAACTCAGCGACGAACTGGAAAGACCACAACCACTTACTATGCCAAAAGGCGATGGCTGACTGGCGCAGGTCGCGACAGAAATACAGCTCTTATTGTTTTCATAACCCCAACCACTTTGCGTTGATGTACAGACGGGGTAATTAGTGCCGTACCAATTACACGCCTGAATTGCAGCACAGGTCGATGAAATACTGGAAGCAATTGAGCTAGATGAAATTGCCGATGACGATGAGCGCACACTGGATGAAGAGGAAAGCGGAAGCGAACTAGAAGAACGTGAACTGGAAGATGGTGAACTCGATGGCACTGAACTAGAGGGAATTGAACTAGAAACTCCACCGCAAATTGATCCGGTCACCGCAGGTGTTTCAATCGCACTGCCATTGGCGTTGACCTGCATCCCAAAAGATACCGTCTGCCCCGGTTGAATAGTTCCATTCCAACTCAGGTTAGATGCGGCGTAAGGGTTTGAACCAGAGACAGTCGCATTCCAACTGCCAGACAAACGGTTATTTACATAAGCCCAGTTCACCGACCATCCATTGATCGCGCTGGTACTCACATTGGTAATTTCGATAGCGGCAGTCGCGCCACTACCCCAACTATTACTAACAACATATTTACAGCTGGCACTCTGCGCCATTGCGCCTTGTGCAGCCAGAATACTGGCGCCCAAGAATGCAGCAGAGCCCAGCAGCTTGAGCCGGGTCGTGTTCATCAGGATGTTCTCCTTTTGTTATCAATTATTAAACCGGCGCGCCGGAAACAACTCAGTCAGAGCCGGAGGGATTGCGTTCGTTTTTGACTTCGCTAATGACTAATACAGCAGTCGCGATACGAGATATTCGAGGGAATGAATCAAGAATGATTGGCGAACTAATAGTCAGCGCGACCAGATATTACAGATACATGTGACAAATAGGATTTATCAATGCAACCTTACGCTGTGTTGGACGACATAAATTGCAGGATGAGAATTAACTCACAATAGGAATTATTCACATATCAAAAACAAATTTTTTATTTTTCTCATATAAAAACCGCACCTCTGAACACAAAAAACTTTATAAAAGCGCTGAAGAAATTGCACAACAGTCCACGTAAAAACTCACAAAATAACTCATAAAAAAACACACCTGCCCAACCAAAAAATGGTTAGGCAGGTGATGATTTTTATTACTGGTAATGTTTGTCGTAGAGTGGTGCAGTACCCGTCACACCTTCCACAATTTGCAAGCGATAATCGTGTTTGCGCGTGCGTGTTTCCTCTCCGTTGTAAAGATGATCAACGTTAGAAACTACAGCAACCACTACACCATTTTTCGGTGCCTTCGCTAAATCCAAACACGCCTCACCGCTGCTGACTGGTTTGCTATAAACCGCCGAACCATCTGCTGCGCGATAAGCTAATTGCACACGCATGTTTTGACCGATAGGTTGGAAGTTCACACGCACCTTATTGCCAGACACCTTCAGTGGAATCTGATTCGCGCCCGACCAACCCGGTAAGGTATCGGTACTCGGCACCAAGGTTGTTCCCTGCTGGGTGGTTGCAGCATAGAACGTCAAACGGTGTGCACCCGGATCTTGCAAAATCCCTCCAGCAATTCGCTCGGCATTAATAGTTCTGCCCCAGTTGCTGTTGATCGGACCTTTGAAACCATTTGTCCACGGGCCAAAATCTACCATTGCCTGACGCGCGCGAAATTCCATAATCATGCGCTGCGCTTGCTCTTCACCAACACCTGCAGCGAGTGAGCGCAAAATATGATTGTGCGGCCCTTTCGCCCATAACCATGCATTTGCACCTTTGGATACATGAATGCCGAGGAAGTGTGGAAACGCAGCGTTGTATTGATTACCACCAAGATATTCACGCCAGGTAGAAATTTGTTGGCCATTCACACGGCGATCAACACCTTCTGCGTTAGGCCCACCAAAGGTGCCATCTTGTAACCAACCGCTGTAGTTTTCGATGGGCATATGCGGCGCGAGGAAGGAGGTTGCATCCAAAAATCCAACACCATAATTACCAGTGCGCGATGCCTCTAAATTCATCTGCAACCAAGTGTTGCCACCTTCATTAAACCAGGCCGCTTTGTTGCCGCGTGTTGCCATAATAGTGTGAATAAATTCGTGGGTAATACCACCGCGCTCGCTTGGCGTCACCACAGGATAATAAGACAAGAGCACCATCGGATATCCATTAATACCGCTTTGCCATCCACCCTTCTCGGTGTTGGCTGCGCTATCGGTACACAAACCAGAACCGAAGAGATAAATGTTGCTGAAGTAACCTTCCTGCTGCAATTTATCGACTGGCCAACCCATCACATTGTGAATGTAATCTGCATCTTCATTTAAATTGGTGAGCACGCGGTCGATGTCAGCATCGGTAATTGTTGGATTGCGGTTTGGCCCCCAGATAAATGCAAAACGCCCTTTGGTTTTTACACCGGCGATCTGATTTTGCGGGCAACCGTAATAGATTTTAAATTTGCTGGTATCCACCTGACCAAAATCAGTACGGAAATCGTAATTTAAATCCGGCTCGTATTTCGGCCATTCGTAAGCGCTACATTGCGCAACACTGGGCGCACTGCTTGAATTGCTGCTCGCTGCACTACTACGAATCGACGAACTACTTACTGCAATAGAACTACTGCTTCTCGATGAAGAGCTTACGATTGAACTGCTAGATCTTGAACTGGAAGTCATTGCAATGCTGCTTAATGAAGAGCTGCTTGATGAAGAACTGATTGCCCCCGCTGCCGAACCTGCAACACGCCACTCCAAAATTCCGGTTGATTGTTGGGTATTGAGCATAGACACACGCAAACGGCTGGTAACAACACCCCCCAGCGCCAAGGTGTTAAATGCATTTTTCACCAATGGCACATTGCCCGCATTAACCCAACCACTGCCATTCCAATATTCGATATACGCGCGCGTTGGCGTTAATACGCCGCCGTTATCATCGAACCAATAAATTTGTGTATTGGATAACGCATAGTTTTGCGGCCAATCGTATTGCACCCATTGAATCGAATTAGGATTGTTCCAATTGCCGTAAGCACCGGCAGATTTATCGTTGGAATTAGCGGGGTTACTATTGTCATTCACCGCGCGAATGGTTTCCCAAGGTGAAACATAAGAAGTCGTTGCCGTTGCGAGCGTTGCGATATTTGTTGCTACAGGTGCAACACTGCTGCTCGAACTAACCACGGGAGCACTGGAACTCATAGCACTGCTGGATACAGCACTACCAGAACATACAGAGCCAAGAATTTGCGGCGTTTCAATCGCACCGCCATTAGCATTTACCTGAACACCAAACGATATTTTTTGCCCGGGCTGAATTCTGGCATTCCAATTCAAGTTACTGGCGCTATAGGGGTTAGCGCCCGACACTGCCGCATTCCAACTACCCGATACCCGGTTATTCACATAACGCCAATTAACTGCCCAACCGTTGATGGCAATCGTACCGGTATTGGTAATTTCGATACTCGCAGTAGCACCGCTTCCCCAAGAATTGTTCACTAGATATTTACAACTGGCCGTCTGCGCGATTGCATTGTGCGAGGCCAATAGACTGGCTCCCACAATGGCAGCAGAGCCCAGCAACTGTAGCAGGGTCACGTTCATTAGGATCATCTCCATTGTTTTGATTATTAACCGACATAGCTATACAACTCGCTTGAATGTCAACGGAGGCGATATTAATGATTGATGTGAATAATAGGATTTATCTAATCGTCACTGTTGGTGTGATTGACGGCACAACTTGCGACTTATGCTGCGATTGACAGCGCAGTTTTCTGAAATCTAAAAAACATTTTTATCGATAAATTTTTAGTTTCATATAAAAACAAACGTTTCCTAATTTGCTGCGCTTAATCAAACTATTTTTCAGAAACATGCACTACGCCTCGTCTTTGGCGCCGCTTTCATTTCGCAACCCAATTCAGCATATGTAAGATAAATGCGAAATATGGCCGCAGAGCCATTCTCCAAAGGCAGCGTATCGCCACTCACAATAAAGACGACAATTCGGCAATCGCTTGGTAGTTAACACAGCTACACAAGCACATAACAATATGGCTTTGGTTTAGCCATCCTCATTTGTTTTATCGAAACTGTACCGCAGTGATCGCACAAGATCTGGTATGAGCACGCGCGTCTATCTATGCCTATAAGGCATGGATGAGCTGGCTTGTGTCCGATAAACAATCCAATAAAACATAACGAGCGGGACCACTATGATTTCGTCAAAAAAAATTAATCGCAGTAAAAATTTATGGAAATTATCGGCATTAACGGCCGGTATTCTTGTCGCATTCAGTCAGCAATCTTGGTCTGCATGTACTTACACAGTCACCAACAATTGGGGCAGCGGGTTTACCGGCGAAATTAAAGTCACTAACAACACTGCATCAACAGTAAATGGTTGGTCGGTGTCCTGGCAGGAGTCAGGGGTATCGGTAACTAACTCATGGAATGCAACACTGAGCGGTTCAAACCCTTACACCGCGACTGCGTTAGGTTGGAACGCAACTCTCGCTCCCGGTGCTTCTGCCAGTTTTGGTTTTCAAGCCAACGGAACTGCAGGCGTACCTAAAGTCAATGGCAGTTTGTGCGGAGCCGCTACTTCTTCAACAGCCACATCTTCAACTGCCAGCTCACAGATTGTTAGCAGCTCCAGCAAAAGCTCTTCACCTGTTTCGTCATCAAGCAAATCGTCAGTAGCCTCCTCAATCGCTTCATCAATGGCAGCTGAAAGCACTTGGACTTTTGAAGAAAACTCTGTGGGATTTTGTAATCACTCTGGCGTAATCGACACCAAACACGCGGGCTATACCGGCACCGGATTTGTGGATACTGAAAATGCAATTGGTGCATCAATTACATGGAGCATCGCTGCTGCGAGTACCAAAACCTACAGCGCCCAGATTCGCTTTGGTAACGGTGGTACTGCTGCTCGCCGTGCAACACTATTGGTCAACGATGTAAAAATAAAAACTCTGGATTTTCCTACCAATAGTAATTGGGCGCTGTGGCAAACCGTGAATGTAGACATTCCATTAAAAGCGAATACCAATAGCATCAAACTGGTAGCGGAAACCGCAGATGGTTTAGCGAATATCGATAACATTCGTGTTACCGGCAATGGCATAACACCAGAAGCTTGCCCTATTCCACCTGCATCAACTGACTGCAACAGTATTAGTAATCAACCGATTTTACGTGTGGCGGCGGATGGCTCTGGCCAATACAAAACTGTGCAAGCCGCGTTGAATACTTTATCCAACTCCAATACAACGCCGACTCAAATTCGCATCAAGCCCGGCACCTATCGCGAAAAATTGTCGGTGACAAAACCCTTCGTTACTTTCTGTGGTGAAACCGGAAAAACATCCTCAACGATTTTGACTTACAACGATGGCGCCAGCACATCCAATGGTAGTGGCGGCACTATCGGCACTTCTGGCAGCGCCAGTGTGACCATTAAGGCAAATGATATTTCGATGGAAAATATTACTATCGAAAATTCATTTGGTGTTGGCTCACAAGCAGTTGCATTACTCGCCCAAGGGCAGCGTTTGCAATTCCGCAATTGCCGTTTACTCGGCAACCAAGACACGCTCTATACCCACAGCGGCACCCAGTATTATCGCGACTGCCATATTCAAGGCACTGTCGATTTTATTTTTGGTGCAGCAACTGCTGTATTTGAAAACAACACGATTCACAGTGTTGGGGGTGGCACTGCATTAACAGCGCCGAGCACTGAACAAACGGTTCCTTATGGATTGGTATTTCTCGGCGGCAAAGTCACTGCTGCATCCAATGTTGCCAAAGGCTCGGTAGCACTTGGCCGCAATTGGAGATCTTACGGTGCCGCAACTTATATTCGCACTGAACTCGGCCAACATATTTCCGCTGTCGGCTGGGTGAAGATGAGTGAAAACACTTTGGATACTGCGCGCTTCTCTGAATACCTAACCACCGGCGCAGGTGCTAATTCTTCAGCGCGTGCAGCGCAATCAAAACAATTAACCGCCGCGCAAGCAGCGACCTACACCATCAGTAATATTTTTGGTTCATGGACGCCCAGCTACAGCAAATAAATTAATCAAGACCCTTAATGATCCGAATAATCAATAAAATTTTTAAAGGAAAAACCATGAAAAATTCGAGAACTGTTTTTACTGTACAAAAAAAATTAATGCACTCTTGCATTGCCGCCGCTATCGGGTTGACGATGAGTTCCGTCGCTTGGTCGGCGTGCACCTACACTGTCACCAATAATTGGGGCTCTGGTTTTACTGGGGAAATTAAAATCACCAACAACACATCATCGACAGTAAATGGTTGGTCTGTGGCTTGGCAGGAATCAGGCGCTTCGGTAACCAATTCATGGAATGCAACACTGAGCGGTTCCAATCCTTATACAGCTGCATCTCTCGGTTGGAATTCAACTCTCGCGCCCGGCGCTTCTGCCAGTTTTGGTTTTCAAGCAAACGGAACTGCAAGCGCGCCGAAAGTGAATGGAACTTTATGTGGTACAGCTACCTCTTCGACTGCATCTTCATCAATACCCGCGTCATCAAGCAGTGTTGCAAGCTCAGTTAAATCAAGCGCGCCAGTATCCTCCAGTAGCAAATCATCAAGCTCTATCTCCAGCAGTCCTGTAGTTTCGAGTAGCTCAAAAGCGAGCAGCAGTACACCAAACACTTCATCGTTTACCATTCAAGAAGAGCAAGCAGGTTTTTGCCGTGTAGATGGCATAGCTAATGAAAACACTAATACCGGTTTCACTGGCAACGGCTACATTAATTCCACCAATGCGCAAGGTGCGGCAATTGAATGGGCAGTGAATGCACCAACAAGTGGGCGTTACACACTCAGCTTCCGTTTTGCCAATGGCGGTACTGCTAATCGTAATGGCTCTCTACTAATTAATGGCGGCAGCAACGGTAATTACACTATCGATTTACCTGTCACTAATGCATGGGCAACCTGGCAAACCGTAAGTATTGAAATTGACTTGGTACAGGGCAATAACACGTTAAAACTTTCCGCATTAACTGCAGATGGATTGGCAAATATCGATTGGCTAAAAGTTGATGGTGCACAAGTATCAGCAGGCACTTGCGGTACTGTGGCTAGCAGCAGCTCATCATCTGTTAAATCCAGTTCAAGCTCTTCTTCCAGCTCATCTGCTGCTGCAAAAATGTTGACACTGGATGGCAACCCAGCTGCAAGTTGGTTTAATAAATCCAGAACCAAATGGAACACTAGTCGCGCGGATATAGTTATGTCTTATCAACAGTCGAACGGCGGCTGGCCGAAAAATCTGGATTACAACTCAGTCAGTGCAGGCAATGGCGGCAGTGACAGCGGCACTATCGACAACGGCGCAACCATCACTGAAATGGTTTACCTCGCAGAAGTCTATAAAAGCGGAGGCAATACCAAATATCGCGATTCAGTACGCAAGGCAGCAGACTTTTTAGTTAGCTCGCAGTACAGCACTGGGGCACTGCCACAATTTTATCCATTAAAAGGCGGCTACGCGGATCATGCGACCTTTAACGATAACGGTATGGCTTACGCATTAACGGTATTGGATTTCGCGGCAAACAAACGCGCTCCGTTTGATAATGATGTGTTCTCTGATTCAGATCGCGCAAAATTCAAAACTGCGGTAACTAAAGGTGTCGATTACATTTTAAAAGCGCAGTGGAAACAAAACGGGAAATTAACTGTGTGGTGCGCGCAACATGGCGCTACCGACTATCAACCGAAAAAAGCACGCGCCTATGAATTAGAGTCGCTAAGTGGTAGTGAATCTGTGGGTGTACTCGCCTTCCTGATGACCCAGCCACAGACTGCACAAATAGAAGCAGCGGTTAAAGCCGGTGTTAATTGGTTCGCCAGCCCAAGTACTTATTTGGCTAACTACACTTATGATTCATCGCAAGCAGCGACTAATCCGATCGTGTACAAAGCCGGTAGCAGAATGTGGTATCGCTTCTATGACCTGAACACCAATCGCGGTTTCTTCAGCGATCGCGACGGCAGCAAATTTTATGACATCACCCAAATGTCTGAAGAGCGCCGTACGGGTTACAGCTGGGGTGGTTCTTACGGTGAATCTATTATCAGCTTTGCGCAAAAAGTGGGTTATCTCTAACACTTAGCCATTCTTCATAATGCAATCAACAAAAAAGCCCGATCACTGATATTTGATCGGGCTTTTTGTTAACTAATGATTAGTTATTTTTACCGTAGTATTTTCTTATCAAGCAATTCACGTAAAAACGCTTTATGTTCAGCTGCTGAATTTTCGCCTGTATAGGGCAAGAGCGTCCAAACTTCTGTCGCTGACATAGTTTCGCGCGGTTTAAGATTTTTATAAGGCGCATGGACTTCCAATTCCAATAATCCATTTGTCAGCTCGCCATTTAAAAATTCCTGATACAACTCAATCTGCCCCTGCTCTGGATGAATTGCAGTTTTTGGCTGTAAGTCAAACTGAATGATCAGTAGTTGCTGATCGCGAAATGCAGCCATCCAACCTTGCGATGGCTGGATAAACACTTTTCCTTTACGTCCTTGATGCGAATTTGACAATAGGTTTTCCAACGCAAAAATTCCGTCACTAAAATTGTGTGTTAGCGGCCCGTAGGTCTCATCAACAAAATTGGCGACACGCACGTCATTCATATTTGCAACAGGCACATACACATTGGTCGTATGCGGCACACGCGTATTAAACCAAATATCCCAAGCCACACTGGAGTCACGAATATTCTGCGCGCTCACATCCAAACGAATCTGGTTAGGGTTTTCCTTTACCAATGAAACGCGTTTTTGCAACGCAACACCTGAAATAGAGCTATTAGGGCTTTGAATAATAATCTGCTGATCACTTTGCTCTTGCACTGCATATTTAGAGAGCACGAGGAAAGGATCTGGCGGCCATACCGATTTCGCCGCTTTTCGCTCAGGGTTCACCAATTGATGAATCCACCACTGACTCTGCGGCCCTACCCATACTTCGTGCCCCAAATAGCCAATGTTCTCTGCTTGTGGAGTAACTAGCGGATTCGGATTGTTTTCGACAGCATCGCCAACCAATAAAAAATTTGGCTGATTGACCAGACCTACAGATAAAACCCGGCCGCCTATATCGGGCGTAATCTCAAGCGCGACAGTGCCATTGTTTAACGAAATAGAAGTCACTGCCGCCTGTGCGGAAGAAAATAAAAACATAAGTAAAAAAATCCTTATCCCAAAGGAATGAATAATGGGCATAGTTGATCTCTCACGGAATGTTTCTATTTATATGGGAAACACGTTATATGGAAAACACGCGTTACATGGAAAACATACGAGTTAACGGAGAATTATACTCGCATGAAAATTAATGATACTAACAATAGCTAAAGCAGCGGTTTGGAATTCAGTATTTGCAATAGCTGCTGTAAATGTACCGAAGATTCATACCCCAAAGGAGTCAGATATCCACCATCAATTTGCGTAATCAGCTGTTTTTCAAAAAGACGCTGGGTTGCAGCGATAATCTCAGCGGTAGCGTCCGAGTGAACTTTTAATCCAGATTGACTGGTACTGGTATCAAACATGCGCAGTACAGTCATTTCTGCCACTAACTCAGAGGATAAAGGCATGATCTTGCTCCTTTATTATTCAGTTATTATTGGGTTTATTGCTGACGTTCATTATAGGTTTCAGCTGAAATTTTACTGCCAGAAAATTACATCCAATTCACAGCAGTGCTTACTATAGATAGCATATGAGTTTGAGATCGCCACTTATTTAACAAAAAATCCCGCACTCAGGCGGGATTACTACTACATCGAGCAAACAATTAATCCAAAGCTAATCACTGCCCTGTCAATCCGTTAGCAAAACCTTGCAGAGCGGGTTTGGCTTGGAAGCTGTTATCAAACAACAACGGCCAGTCAGGATCTTTCGCAAACCAGCTCTGCGCATCCCACATTCCCCACACGGTAATACCACCACGCTGAACAGCAGGCACTGCACGCAAGTAGGCTGCAACAATTTGACGATAGCGTTCGCTTTGTGTCACTGCGGCAGCTGGCGTCAGACTTGTGTAAACCGGTGCAGATGAGTTGTACTTGTTATTAACACGCACATCCAACTCGGTGATTTTTACTTTCAAGCCACGCTGCGCAACTGCACGGAAAGACGCTTCGATATTGGCGATGCTCGGCCAATCTGGCAGAACATGCATTTGGAAACCCACACCATCGATTGGCACACCACGAGATTTCATTCCATCAATCAATGCCAACAGGCGTGTGGTTTTTGCATCGTTAGTTTCAGTGTTGAAATCGTTGTAATAATGATCAGCAACTGGATCCGCCTCATCCGCCCAAATAAATGCTTGGTCGATAAAGTTCACACCCATTTTTTGATAGAACACTGAATTGCGGAAACCATTCACCGCACTGCCATCACTGTTTTCAGCGATGGCTTCGTTGACCACATCCCAGCTCACCACCTTGCCACTGAAATGCGCTGCGACAGTTTGCACGTGAGTTTTCAACATCGCAGAAAAATCACCCGTGTAATTTTTCATAAAGCTTGGCACTTGGTAATCCTCATGCCAAATCAATGCATGCCCATGAACACTTGCGCCATTTTGACGAGCAAATTCAATCAACGCATCTGCATTGGCAAAACTAAAAGTCGTTTCACTGGGATGCACATAGCTCATCTTCATAATATTTTCGGCAGTGAGCTGATCAAAATGCTGAGTCAATACTGCTTTTTGTTGGCTGCTATTCAAAATGCTATCGGTTTCTGAGCCAGCACGCACAGCAACGCCAATCGGAAAATCTGCAAGTGCTTTTAAGCTCAAACCATCAACACTGCTCACCGAACTACTGGATGCACTCGATAAAGAACTGGAGCTAGTTGTCACCACACTTGATGATGAACTAGAAATTGGAGATGAACTGGAACTCGCGCCCACTACACCGTAAGGCGCAGGCTGACTGGTGCAAGTCGCGCGCGAAATACAGCTTTTGTTATTTTCATAACCCCAACCACTTTGCGTAGTCACACACAAAGGATAAAGCGTGCCATACCAATTACATTGCTGACCCACTGCAACACTGGATGCTACTGAACTGCTTACACTAATAGATGATGAACTTGAAGAAACGGAAGAAGGAGTAGATGAAGCAACAGAATAAATTGATGAACTGGAAATCGCTACCGATGATGCAACAGAAGAAGCCACGCCACCGCAAATATTTCCGGTAATGACCGGGCGCTCTGCACTGCCGCCACGTTTATCAATTTGAAAACCAAATGAAACGCTTTGTCCAGGTTGTATCGCCGCATTCCAACTTAAATTGCTCGCTGAATAAGGATTGCTGCCACTGACATTGGCATTCCAAGAACCGGACAATCGATTCGTCGCATATTGCCAACCCACAGTCCAACCATTAATTGCTGCTGTACTGGTATTGGTGATGGTGATTGCACCTGTCGCACCGGTATTCCACTCGTTGCTGATACTGTAACTGCAATTAGCGGATTGCGCCAATGATGCCTGTGCAAAAAAAATTGCACCAAGAATCATCGCTGCACTCAGCAATTTATTAAATGGTGATTTATTAAATAGCAAATTATTAAATGACAAGTTCATGTTCAAAACTCCTGCTGTGGTTACGCGAACGACAACAAGAATCTGAACAAGTAAATAAAAGTGACCTTATTCTTCGTTCGATATGAAGTAAAAAAATCATCCTTGATCAGGGCATCTCTCCAAATGCCTGTCCATGCACTCTCTCACTCGGTTTGCTTAATCCACTTATTCAAGCGGTGGATAAGCATTGTTGATCAATACTTGCAGACCTTCTTTGAACCAACGACCAGCAACTGGAGCATTTGGCATCGCGCCTGTATCTACGTTAGAACCACTACCCGGGTTGTAGTTGTAAGTAGGATCACACATGCGGTCAAAACCTTTGGCTGGATCTTGTGGATCGTAAGACAACTCAAGCGACGCAGCACCATCAGATTCACCTGGCGGCTTCACCCATACATACGCATCAACACCAGCTACAGGCGCTACACGTGGACGCTCACCGATACCACCGCGCTGGTTACACCAGTTACCACGATGAGTACGACGATCAAGACGTGATTGATCTACAAAAGTATCCAGCACAGTAGAAGTCGATTGTGCTGCTGGACGGTTTGGACCACCCCAACCGTTACGACCGGTATCTACCAACATACCAATAGTGCTTGGGAAGCCAGCAGAGATCATCGCATTGCGCCATGCCTGTACAAATGCCACTTCACTGAAGTAAGGATTCCATTCGTAGAACTTGGCTTGACGAGTCTGAGTACCACCGCCACTACCAGGGAAGGCACTGTTCGCCAATGAATCAAGGAATGGCTCGTACAATGGAGTGTAACCAGAGGTGTTGGATACGAAACCAGCTACGGTGTTAACACCACCAGTTGCGCCTTTGATCGCATCGCCAATCAAGGTTACGGCTTTACCGAAGTTATCGGTCCAACCTAACCAACCTGAGTGGCCGATATCAACATAAGAGTAAACGTTGGAAATGGTGTGCAGCTTGCTCAGGGTATAGCGAGTGTTGGCTACATAACCGTGAGTTGCATCGGTCGCCAATTGACACTCAGGATCGCTCAAGTTGGTAACCAGGTTTGGCAAAGAATCTGGCTCGATAATCGCAATAATGCGCAGATCTTTGTATTTCGGATCAGCAAAGATAGACGCAATCACATCCACATATTCAGTGCGATAGCGAGTAGTCCCCTCAATGCCTTGAGCCAATTCACCGTTAGATGCCAATGCATGACAGTCGCGGTTTGGCAGATCGTAAACAACGATTTGAATCACGTTAGCATTTTGTGCAATGGCCGCATCCAAGTGATCACGCAGACCATAGCTACCGTCTGTTGGTGCGATAGCACCTATGCGATCCATCCACACAGCAGTGTTATAACCAGAAATTTTTGAGCCATTGGTTTCAGCTTGCGCCTTGCCAGACCAGATCGGGTCTATGTACCAGCGCGCACCTACAAATGGGTTATCTAAACGCTCACCCGGAGTCACGCTCGATACTGATGAACTTGAACTGGAAGCTACAGAAGAACTGCTAGGAACTGAGCTGGAACTACTAACACCAACACTTGAGCTGCTAGAACTGACGCTACTAGAGCTAGAAGTCACAGCACTACTGGAAGAAACAGCAACACTGCTGGAACTAACCGGCACACTGCTCACACTGCTGGAACTTGGCGCTACCGAGCTAACAACGCTAGACGAAGAGCCACCAACCACGTTTACACAGGTAGAACGCGCGATACAGCTTTTGTTGTTTTCCCAACCCCAGCCGCTTTGGGTGGTGACACACAGAGGATAAAGCGTGCCATACCAATTACATTGTTGCGCGCCATTATTAGTCGCACTTGAGCTTGAACTGCTGACCATAGGATCAGAGCTGCTGGATGAACTAACAACCGGCACACTTGATGGCGCAGATGAACTGGTTACAGTGCCGGAACAAACACTGCCAGTTACAGTAGGAATCTCGGCCGAACCGCCACGCTTATCAACCTGAAACCCAAAACTGATACTTTGACCCGGCTGCAAGGTGCCGTTCCAACCCAAGTTGGATGCAGTATAAGGACTGGTTCCACTTAAGTTTGCATTCCAAGAGCTGGTCAAGCGGTTAGTCGCATATTGCCAACCCACAGTCCAACCATTGATTGCAGCCGTGCTGCTGTTAGTGATTACAATTTCGCCGGTCAGTCCGGTATTCCACTCATTGCTGATTTTGTAGACGCAACTGGCCGCCGCGCCTTGGCTAGCCGCAGCTAAACCAAGGCTTAGCAGGCTTGCAAGGCCATAGATTTTTTTTCTTGGCGTTATCATTGAAGTTCTCCTGAGTTCCAGTGAGCGAGGCGCAGAACACCTCATTTATTATTTCGCACCGACTAGAGCCGGTACTGAATTTCCCCCGAATCCAATAGGGTTACTACGGGATATACCCGTAGCACTTAGCTCCTTATGTAAACTTGTTAGCGCAACCATTTATGCGACAATTTTCTCCATTGGCGCAGATCATCAAGGAATAATTGCAATACGATAGCAATCGCAACCCCGGAATACGCGACCGAAATTGTGCGAGATAACTCTGTCAAAATTGCCTGATTTAGTGAAAATCCACGCCTGAATCAGCTCGGATCACACAGGGTTGAAGTTACTTTTTTATTATTATCTGTATTTAAAAATACGTTTTAATACTGAAAATGGCACTTAAATGATCATTTATCACCCTTAATGATCACTTTTAACTACGTTATTGTAAAAAAACGCAAATGACAAGGCTGTCAATCATGAAATTTGCAGTAGTCCTCGACTTTAGTAAAAATCGGCCAAATCGATCACAGATTCCTCTAGCGTGAGGCATTTTCACAATCAGAAAAGTTCACCACACATCGAAGTTACCCTTCTCCACTTAAGCTTCCCTCAGGTAACAAAATCTTGTCATCTCAGACCCTTTTTTCTCACCAATTCACAATTTTCAGCTTTTTTTTGATTGCGAATTGATCGCGCTGTCAATTTAATGTACCGTAAAAAAACAAACATAAAAATAAATTTTTACGAGATATAAAACGTTTTAGTTATAACTAGATAGCACCAAATGGATAATTTAGGTGCCACAACCATAAATATCGTGCTTAAAACGAGAGAAAAGGCATATTTCGGCTTCACCAGCAGTAATAATTGGCTTGCGTGCAACCACCCTTAAAGTAATTTTCTGGCACCAAAACTCACTTGTGATTTTTTACCCAGAGCACTTTATTGATAAATTGTTAGCGCAATCACAAAAAATGTAATCACTACCTATTTACAAAAAACTGAATCAAAACAACAACAAAGGCGCGGACGACTATGAAAACCCTGATTGTTTATGCCCATCTTCTTGCTGCATGTGTAGCAATTGGCATTTTGCTGATTCAAGACTTGGCGCTGGCCAAATCCAAAGGCAGCCCCCTCACTGCTACGGCGATAAAAGATCTCACCAAATCCGCAGAAATTATGTTTGTCGCGCTGGTGGTTTTATGGATTTCAGGTCTTTCGCTGGTGCTGCTCGGCTATTTGGAGAACCCACAGCAATATCTGATGAATGAGAAACTCTGGGCAAAATTCACCGTTGTTTCCGTGCTAACGCTCAATGGTATCGCCCTGCACTACTTTAGCTTCCCACGTGTAACTTCACGCCGCGGCCTGCTTGGCCTGCCCACCTTTGAACAAATTCTGGTTGTGCTTACCGGTGCGCTCTCATCGGTATCCTGGTTGTTTGCCTGCTACCTCGGCATCGCGCGCCCCTGGAATTACACCGTGGATTACAGCCTCATCATGTTCATCTATTCCGGCCTTTTGGTCGGCGCTTTTATCGTTGCTGGCGAAGTATTACGCGCCATGCGCAAGGCTGAACCTGAACCACCTATCCTCTCCGAGCCAATTAGGATGAACCCTTCACGTAAGTTTGATTAGCACCATGAAATTTATGTTTTAAACGAAATGACAGCGCTGTAACCGCTCCTGCGATACGGCGCAAACCTTTTTTGATGCGTTACCCGTTTTGACAATAACAATTGTTGATGACCGTTGCCGGTGCGAGCCGGCATTTACCTCCGAGGAAGACACTATGAGTAGCTTTAAAGCCTCTGCGATCACCCCTCGCACAGCGGGAGTGCTAACACGCTCCCTCTGCGCGGCAGGGTTCTCCCTGGCTGTATCCGCTCTTTCCACTCAGGCTTACGCCGGTTGCCAGTATGTGGTTAACAACCAGTGGAATAATGGATTCGATGCCAAGATAAGAATAACCAACGATGGGACTAGCACGATCAATGGCTGGAACATTAGCTGGCAATACACTGGGGACAACCGAGTTACCAGTAGCTATAACGCCAACTTCAGCGGTACCAACCCCTACTCCGCCAGCAACCTGAGTTGGAACGCCAGCATCGCGCCCAACCAAACCGTTGAGTTTGGTTTCCAAGGAACTAAAGGTGCAGCCAATGCCGAAGTGCCGACTATTACAGGTGCGGTTTGCGGCACTTCTACCACATCTTCTGCGGCACCATCATCAGTCGCTTCCAGCTCGCGCTCATCAGCGTCATCCAACGGCACAGTTCAAGGTGTTGCGCCGCTGGTAGTTCAAGGCAATAAAGTAACAGCCAATGGCCAACCCGCGAATCTGGCAGGTATGAGCCTGTTCTGGAGTAATACTGGCTGGGGCGGCGAGAACTACTACAACGCGCAAACCGTTGCCTGGTTGAAGTCTGACTGGAAAGCCAATCTGGTACGTGTCGCTGTTGGTGTTGAAGCGGAAGGCGGCCTGCTGACCGATTCAACCAACAAAACCCGCGCGATGACCGTGATTGATGCCGCCATCGCCAACAACATGTACGTGATCATCGATTGGCATACTCACACTGCCGAGGCCAACAAAGCCGCCGCAATCACCTTCTTCAAAGAGATGGCGACCAAATACGGCAACTACAACAACGTGATTTACGAGGTTTACAACGAACCGCTGCAGGTTTCCTGGAGCAACGTGATCAAGCCTTATGCGACCGATGTGATCAAGGAAATTCGCGCCATTGACCCGGATAACCTGATCATCGTGGGTACACCTACCTGGTCGCAGGATGTTGATGTTGCCTCGCAAGACAAAATCACTGCTTACAGCAACATCGCTTACACCCTGCACTTCTACGCAGGCACCCATAAGCAATGGCTGCGCGATAAAGCACAAACTGCTCTGAACAACGGTATCGCACTGTTTGTTACCGAGTGGGGTTCAGTAAATGCCGATGGCGATGGCGCGGTAGATACCGCCGAAACTGCTACTTGGCTCAACTTCCTGAAAACCAATGGCATTAGCCATGCGAACTGGTCACTGACCGACAAAGCTGAAGGCTCAGCTGCTCTGGTTCCCGGTGCTAGTGCCAATGGTGGCTGGACGGCTGCGCAACTGACTGCCTCAGGCACTTTGGTGCGCAACAACTTGATCAGCCAAAACGGTGGTACAACTACCAGCTCGGCTGCAAGCTCTGCAGCTCCGGTGTCATCTTCGAGCGCTGTAGCCTCTAGTGTTTCGTCAGCAAGTGGCGCAGGCGTGTTGTTCAGCGAAACCTTTGAAAACGGTGCGGTAAATACCCAACCTGCTGGTTGGCAAAACTTTATCGGCTGGGTGCCAAACAACAGCAATACTACAACGGGCGCGCAGTACGCATTGATCGACAACACTAAATCCTACAGTGGTGGTAAGTCCATTCACTTCAAAGGTGGCGCTGCTCCTGCGCAAATCGTTCGCGAATTACCTGCCGGAACTCAACGCCTCTACACACGTGCTTATGTGAATATGAGTGTTGCGATGGGCAATGTGGCTGGCGATAACCACGAGCACATCTTCGGAATCAAGAAGTCGTTTGATGCAAACGATGAAATCCGCGTTGGCCAAATAAAAGGGGTAATGGGTACCAACCACATTCCTAGCGATAACATCGCACCAAAGATGGACAAGTGGTGGAGCGGCCCGCAAATGGCAGCCAATACCTGGTACTGCGTAGAAGTGGATTACCTAGCCGACCAGGCTTATGACACCCTCAAAATGCGCGTGAATGGTACAGAAGTTCACTCAATCACATCTTCAGCTGATTGGAACAATGGCGCTCTTGCTGCTGATTGGATGAGCGATAAATTCAAATATGTGATGTTTGGTTTCCACAGTTTCAGTGGTCGCTCCGCAGACGTATGGATGGATGATATTGTGGTTTCTACCCAACCAATCGGTTGTGGTACCACTCCTCCAGCAAGCAGCAGCTCTGTGGCTTCATCGGTTGTGTCATCCTCCAGCCAATCAAGCAGCCCAGTTGTTGTAACTCCGTCATCATCAAGCGTCGCCAGCAGCTCAGTCGCTTCTTCTGTAGCCGTTAGCTCTTCAAGCAGCCAAACCACTTCATCAGCAGTAACCACTGCGGCATGGACTCTGGACACTACCGCGTCTTACCTGAACTTCGTGACCACTAAAAACACCCATAACGTGGAAGCGCATAGCTTTACCGGTTTGAGTGGCGATATCAGTGCGGCCGGTGTGGCGACTCTGACTATCGATCTGGATACCGTAAGTACTGGCGTTGCGATCCGTAACCAGCGTATGCGTGATCTGTTGTTCCAAACGGCGCAGTTCCCCACTGCAACCGTCACTGTGACTGTTCCTAGCACGCTCATCAGCGGCTTGGCAGTCGGTCAGGCAGCGACGACCGATATCTCAGCCAGCCTCAATCTGCACGGTGTAGTCGCTCCGATTACCACCAAAGTGTCAGTGCAAAAGCTGTCTGCCAACCGCGTTCTGGTGCAAAGCCTGTCGCCAATTCTCACCAAAGCGAGCGATTACTCCCTCACGAGCGGTGTAGAAGCCTTGCGCGAAGCGGCTGGCCTTGCCTCGATCAGCATCGCGGTACCCGTGGACTTCGCACTCGTCTTTGACGCCCGTTAATTGGATGAAGCTTAGAGAGAACCTATCATGAAAAATTTATTCAAATTGTCGATGCTCTCCAGCGGGTTAATGGCCCTGGGGATCATGGCATCCAGCGGCGCGACTGCCCAGGGTGCCTGTAGTGTGGCTTACGATACGGTGAACAGCTGGGGCAATGGCGGCCAGTACAAAGTCACCGTAACCAATACCGGCGCCGCGAAAACCAGCTGGGAACTCTGCTGGACCTTTGCTGGCAATGACACCATCCCCAACCTGTGGGACGGTATCGTCACTCAAACCGGTAAAAACGTGTGTGTGAAAAACGCCGCGTACAACCCTAACCTGCCCGCCAACGGCAGTGCGACCTTTGGTTTTTTGGTGAATAATCCGGGCGCTGTTCCGACCAGCTTTACCTTGAATGGTGCGGCCTGTGGCGGTTCTGCCAGCTCGGTTGCCAGCAGCACACCAAGCAGCGTTGCCAGCAGTGCGCCGAGCAGTGTGCAATCCAGCAGCAGTAGCAGTGTCGCGCCTGGTGTGGCAGCGCGTTGGTTGGTGGATGCCAGCAAATCCACCTTTAACTTCGTGACCGTGAAACTGACCAGTGCGGGCGCCGAAGTGCCAGAGAGCATGACCTTCAGCCAATTGCAGGGCACAGTTGCCGCCGATGGCAAAGCAACTTTGACCATTCCGCTAGCCAGTATCAGCACCGGCAACGTGATCCGCGATCCGCGTATGCAGAGCCTGCTGTTTGAATCCAGCTTCCTGCCGAGTCTGCACTTCACTACCCAGCTCGACCTGAGCGCAATCGATGCGATGGCAGCCGGTAGCACGGGTGTGCAGTCAGTGACCGGTAATCTGGTATTGCACGGTATTGTGAAAGCGCTGACCTTTGAAGTACTGGTGGTTAAACACGCCAATAACAGCGTCAGCTTCTCGCCGCGCAAGCCGATTATTATCAACTCGACTGATTTTGATCTGAACGCAGGTGTTGAAGCGCTGCGTGCTATCGCTGGCCTGACCACCGTAGGTGAGAAAGTACCGGTTTACTTCAAGATGTTCCTGAACCGCGACAATCCCACCAACGTTCCAGCCATCACCTTGGCTAGCGCCCCTGCTGCTGCGTTGAACCTCACCGGTTCGGTCAGCAACGCAACTGGCGCGGCTAATCTGAACTGGGCGGATGTGAGCAGCACTGAAAGCGGCTTCCTGATTCGCCGTAAAGGCGCCGATGGTCGCTGGAAAACCGCGAGCAACAATGCTGCGAATAGCGTGAGCTTTATCGATGATCTGGCCGCAGCCACTCTGGGTGCGGGCAGCTACGACTATAAAGTGATCAGCTATACCGATAGCATCCCTGCGACCGCGACCAGCGCGCTGACTCTGGTTTACGCAGGCACTGGCACTTCATCTTCATCACCTAGCAGTGTTAGCAGCAGCTCTACCTCTAGCCAAAGCTCATCATCTGTCGGCGGTGGCTCCAGCAGCTCCAGCCCATCGGGTGAATTGGTGGGTGATGTGACGCGCGGTCAAGCGCTCTGGACGCAAAGAAGCTGTGTGGGCTGTCACGGTGTGGATGGCGCGAA
Source organism: Cellvibrio chitinivorans (assembly GCF_035117775.1). Lineage (NCBI taxonomy): Bacteria > Pseudomonadati > Pseudomonadota > Gammaproteobacteria > Cellvibrionales > Cellvibrionaceae > Cellvibrio > Cellvibrio chitinivorans. Next base: position 114,509 of record NZ_JAYKKN010000002.1, on the reverse strand, counting down.
AAATGCCAACGGTACCAACGCCATTGTTCAGTTGAACCCGAACCGCAGCCTCTATCGCCACAGAAACGATACCCAGGATCGCTCACTGCGTGACTTCATCGCCATGTGGATGCCACAGGGTAACGAAGGTAGCTGTACTGGTCAGTGCGCAGCCGACCTTGAGGCTTACATCTGGACCTTCCGTAAGCCAAGCGATGGTCAACCCGATGTACCTGTGTCCTACTTCAGCTGTCCATCCAATGCGCCAAGCTATGGTCAAAGAACCCTGCGTTTGCTGACCAAGCTGGAGTATCAACGCTCTGTGCGTGATTTGGTGAACTACCAAACGGATGTGACTGCAAGCTTGCCGGATGACTTTGTGTCAGGTGCGTTTGTCAACAACAACACCCTGTCCATCGACAAAACTCGCTACACCAGCTATCTGGCTAACGCCGAGCGTATCGCGACCGACGTTGCTACGCGTTGGAACAGCGTGCTGAACTGTACGCCATCCACCAGCTGTGCCAGCACCTTGGTTAACACCCTCGGCCCACGCATCTTCCGTCGTCCGCTGACTACTGAAGAACAAACCGCGTACCTGGCAGTGGCTAACGGTACTACTGGTGGCCGCGCTGTGGCCGATGGTATGCAAGTGGCGCTGACCGCGATGTTGTCATCACCGCAATTCCTGTATCGCTCGGAAGTGGGAACCCTCTCCAGCAGCGGCGTGTACAAGTTGGATGGTTATGAAATGGCGACCTACATGGCGTATACCTTCACCGGTACCACGCCAAGTGCAGCACTGATGACTGCAGCGGCTAACGGCACCTTGAACACGGCTGCCGGTATTCGTACCCAAGCCTCTACATTGCTGGCATCTGCCAACACCAAACTGCTGTTGACCGATCTGGTAAACCGCTGGTTGTTGACCGAGAAGATCGAAACCCTCACCAAACCTGCGGTGAACAACTTCGCGGCACTCGGCGCGGATATGAAGAACGAACTGGGTAAAAACTTCGCCTACGCGATGCTGGAAACCAATGGTTCCTTCGCCAATATCTACAACCCAACCTACACCCACGTGAACCAACGTTTGGCGACTCACTATGGCTTGGCGTTGAGCGGTGCTACCGATTCCGACGGTTTCGCCCGTGTGAGCACCAGTGACCGCGGCGGTATTCTGATGTCCGGTGCGTTTATGTCGCGCTATGCCAGCACTACCGACTCCAACATGATCACCCGTGCGGTAGCGATTCGTCGTAAGTTGATGTGTCAGGACATTCCTGAGCCTCCATCAGGTGTGAGCCTTGACCGTGAACAACTGTTTGCCCAAGACCGCGAGTTCTATGAGAACCCACACACTACCCAACGCATGATCTTTGATCGTCTGACTGGCGGAACCACCTGTTCTAACTGTCACGGCGAGATCATCAACCCATTGGGTGGCGGCTTGGAGAACTTCGATACTGCCGGTCGTATCCGCACCACGGACCTCAAAGGCAATGCGATTGTATCCAGCGGTACTTTCTTCTCGCCCTATCCACAATTGCAGTTCCTCAACGATCCGGATCGTGTTCGCTACGAGCCTGAGATTCACTTCGATGGCGCGAAAGACCTTGCCCGTACCATCGTTGAGCATCCACAGGTGGCTGGCCTTGCGCAAACCTGTCTGGCCACACAATTTGTCAGCTACAGCTCAGGGATCAACTCTATCTTCCTGATCGATTCTGATCGTGAAGTGGGCTACAAGCGCATCAGTAAAGACGAAGAAAACGCCTACCGTTGCGATGTAACCGACCTGACCAACATTCTGACCACCAGAGGCCCACGTGCAATGCTTGAAGAAATCCCGGCATTGGAATCTGTGATGTACCGGAAGGAGTGGGCGCGCTAATGCGCGCCCCGCTCTCCCTCGCCTTGTTAACGAATTGGAGTAAATAAAAATGAGATATAGAGACTGCTTCGATAAAGAGCGCAGAGACTTTCTGCGCATCGTACAGCGCGCCGGTATTTCCGCTGGTTTGCTACAAGCCTCCAGCCTGATTGGCGGCGTGATGCTCGCGCGCGTTGCAGAAGCGCAAAGTGGCGGCACCCCAACCAAGAGCTGCCTGATCTTCTCCGGCGGCGGTTGCCAGCCTGCGCGCTGGTACCCAACGGGCGGTGTTTTCCCTGAGCAATCTGCACCGCTGCAAACCCATTACAGCAAAATTGCGGTCATGAAAAACGCTTCGCTCACTGGCGCCGGCCACGGCATCATGTTCCACCGTTTCGACAACGCCAGCTTCTCACGCGACAGTTTCGACGTGAACATGGGTCGCACCATTGGCGCGAACTATCCGGTGAAATACCTAAACGTGGGCACCACCGAAGAATCGCAATTGAGCCGTGAAGGCAGCTCCAGCAAGCCCACTATCACCAGCCCACAAACGGCATTGGATATTCTGTTTGCAGGCGGCGGTGGCACCACTACCAGCGGTACCGCACCACGCCAATCCATTGTTGATCTGCACTACCCGGCGGTAAACAGTTTGAAAACCAAGCTGGGTGCGCACGAGAAAGAAAAACTGGACAGCCACTTCAACGCTATTCAAGAAATTGAAGCGGCGATTGGCTCTGGTAGTGGCGGCGGAAGTGGCGGCTCATGCCCAAGACCAGCCAGCACCGCCGTCACCGGCTTTGACTCGCTGGCAAAATTACAGACCGACATCGCCGTACTGGCGCTGAACTGTAATTTGACCGCATCTGTGTCGATTGCCTTTGGTTCCGATGCGCACAACCACATCTTTGATGCACTGGGCGGCCGCTCATCGCACCAATCGCACCACTTCAACCAAGCGCAATACAGCGAAGACATCGCCTACATGCAGAGTTTGACCAAGAACGTTTTGGATAAACTCAGCGCACAGGGTCTGCTGAGTTCGACCACCGTGTTCCAGATGTCAGACATGGGCTTGGCCGATGCACACGGCAATGACGACGTACCTATGATCCTCGCAGGTGCAGGTATTGTCGGCGGTCAAACGCTGGATATCGGCAAAAAAACCCAAGCCGATATCTTCCACACCCTGGCGTTGAAAATGCGTGCCGATCAAAGCCCGAACAGCACCGCTTACCGTAACTGGGGTGGGTCGATTGTGGCTGGTTTGTAAGGCTGTAGTTTGTAAGGCCTGTGTTTTGTAGACCGAGTCTCGCCCTGCGCCACCAGAGAGTGATTTTCTGGTGCCGCAGGGCGATTTCTTTTATATTCCCGCTGCATTTTTTTGTGAGTCTGATTCAATTATTTTACGAAAAAACCGATTAGCCCTATAACAATAACGAGAGACAATTATGATTCGAGATTCCCGTCATCACTTCGGTATCGTCAGCATCATCTTCCATTGGCTGAGCGCCGGATTAACCCTGTTTTTATTTGGAGTGGGTTTTTATCTGACCAGTTATGGTTATTACTCACCTGACTATTTGAAAATCGCCCATCTGCATTACGCGCTGGGAATGATTTTATTTGGCTTGATAGTTATTCGATTGCTGTGGCGACTAAGCAGCAAAACACCTGCAACTTTGGTCGATTCCCGCTCTGCAAAAATCGGGATCGCATTCAGTAAGTTTGTGCTTTACGTGGCACTGTTTGCGATTTTAATCAGCGGATATTTGATTTGTACTGCCGAAGGTCAATCTATTAACGTGTTTGATTTATTTCAGGTCCCAGCCGTTGTAACACTGGAAAATGAACAACTTAATTTGGCAGGTTTATCCCATAAGTACATTGCATGGGGATTAATGGCGTTAGTGATAATTCATGCCGGAGCTGCTCTGGTGCATCACTTTTTCAAACGCGATCGCACCTTGGTACGCATGCTAAAACCCGGCAGTCAGTCTCAATAAACAACTCCTATACACAACCTCAATAATTTTTTCATCTGCGCAGATTATTGCTTCGCGCTGTAAATACGTTTTACTTCATCGGCAATAATCTGTGCGCCCTTCTCCACCACGCTGGCATCCTGACAATAGGTCACACGAATACATTCGTGTGCATGTTGCCAATCTTCCTGCAACCCAGGGAAAAAGTGATGCCCGGACACAACCAATACGCCGCGCGCTTTTAAGCGCTGATAAAGTTCTTCACTGCTGATGGGCAAATCTTTAAACCACAACCACAAAAAGATAGCGCCCTCGGGTTTGTGAATATAACAAGGCAGATCACCAAGCTGTTGCTTAAACGCCGCAACAGCATGTTCCATACGGTCGCGATAAAAAGGCGCAACAACTTCGCGGCTCAGCTGCAAAATTCTTCCATCCGCCAATAAATGCCGCGCGAGAGCCGGGCCAAAATTTCCCGTTGCCAAACTTAAAATGGTATTGGCTTTTGCAAAGGCGCTAATTACATCGGGGTTAGCAATCACAATACCGGTGCGCGCGCCGGGCAATCCCAATTTAGACAAACTAAGCACCAAAATTGTGTTGTCATTCCAGTGAGGTTCGGCATCGGCAAAAATAATATTGGGGAAAGGTGTTCCGTAGGCGCCATCGACAATAAACGGCACGCGATGCTCGCGCGCCAATTCATCCAGTTTTGATAACTCATCATCGCTAATGACATTGCCGGTAGGATTAGTCGGGCGCGACACACAGAGCGCACCGGTTTCAGCGGTGATCTTGAGCTGCGAAAAATCCACGTGGTATTTAAAAAATCCGTCGGGCAGCATTTCAATACTTGGGCGAGTCGAGGTAAAAAAATCGTCGCTAATGCCCAAGTCGCTGTACCCCAAATACTCCGGCGTCAGCGGTAGCTGGATGCGTTTTTTGGAGCCGTCTGGATAATCGCCCGCAAACAAATTGAACAGCACAAAAAATGCTGACTGGCTGCCGTTGGAGAGCGCAATATTCGCGCGTGAAATTGGCCATTGATATTCTTGTTGCAGCAAATTGGCGATAGCATCAAGCAAGTCCGCATCACCCTGTGGCGGCTGGTAAACACCCAATAACTGCTGCGTTTCCTGCGCATCCGCGAGAGTTTCGCGCAAGGCCGTTTCAAATGCCTGCTCCATTGCTGGAATCCGCGCCGGGTTACCGCCGCCCATAAAAATCATATCGGGATTCACCCGCAGCGCTTCGCCCAAATCATCCATCAAAGTGACAATGCCGGCATCAGTACAGAGTTTTTGGCCAAAGCGGGAGAATTGCATAGGAACGATCCAAATAATAAAAATAAAAAGCCGGCATTCATTAATGAGCCGGCATTTTAGTTACTGAAAGGTAAAAGACGAAAGAATTAAAAAGGAATTAAATAAGCCCGAATTTGCGCAGGGTTGCAGCCAGTTTTTCCGGGTTAACCGGCTTTTGAATAAAGTCGAGCGCGCCCAATTGGGTGACACGCGCATGGGCTGCGGGTTGAATATCGCCAGAAATCACAATGATTAGCGCATCAAGCCCTTCGGATTTGACAGTTTCCAATACCTGGTAGCCATCTACATCAGGCATAGTCAGGTCGAGAAACACCATCTCGCCCTTGCCTTCACGGATTGCCTGTAAGCCTTCGGCGCCATTGGTCGCAAAGGTGATATCCACCTCCCAGCCTTCTGGTAAAGAGCGCGCAACCTGCTTGCGCGCCATCATGGAGTCATCACAAATCAACAGAGGTGTCGCCATGGAATAAAAGTTTCTTGTTGGTAAATGGATTGTTTGGAACGAGTCAATGATCGTGAGTATAGTCAGGGATCGACCTTCACTGCGAGTTTTTACCCAGCTTTTCCTTGGCTCAGATGTTCGCCATAGGAATAGATGAGTTGATTTGCGACGAAAAAAGCTCAGCCACACTGATCGCCAACAGCTGCTCTTTGCTGGCATCGACATTGCCCAAAATACGCAAAGCCTCACCTCCCCAAGGTAATTCGCTGATTTCTTCCTGATCCTCTGGTAACTGACGTTGCAACTGCAATATATCGCTCAACTGCTGCAAACTGAGCAGGTGCAGATTCTGACTAAGCAGATAGTCGCCTTGGTAATTAGTAGTAATCACACCATTTTTAGCCAAGGCATCGCGAATTCGCAGCCATTGCTCCGCCGCCAACCCCTGCAACAAATCACGCTCTGCTACTGCATCACCCTTTTCAGAAGCGCGATAACAACGCCAGAGCACCATCAAGCTGGCGAACAGGTCGGGATAATTGCGGTCGCGCAGGACTATTTGATGCGCGCCAATCGTATGTACAAATACCGCCCCTCCGAGGATCACCGTCCAAATCAAATTCACCCACAGCAGAAACAATGGAACTGCAGCAAAAGCGCCATAAATCAACGAAAAAGCTGAATGGCCGACAATCCACCCAAATGCCGCTTTTAGCCCTTGAAAGCCAATAGTGGTCACAAGTCCGCCGATCATGGCATGCCTGACCGATACCTTGCAGTTAGGTACTGCGACAAATAACAACGTAAATGCCGCCCAAGTGAGCAACCAGGGTGCGAATTGCAATACCCACTCAAAAAATCCAAGGCTATCGTAAGCCCCCACTATTAACCGAAATGAGGCGAGATAAGTGCTCATCCCCAGCGCGGCGCCCAATAGTAATGGCCCCAAACTCAGAATCGCCCAGTAGAGTAAAAAGTTGCCCACACCGCGCCGGCCGCGCGCTACACCCCAAATGCTATTAAAGTTTTGCTCGATATTTTTGAGCATTAAATAGGCCGACACCAACAAAAATGCCAAGCCAAATACCGTCAGTTGTCTCGCTTGGGTTGAAAACTCAGTTAGATATCTACTTAGATCTTGCTCACTATTTGGCAGGAATTGATGAAATAACACGGTTTGGAGTTCACTGCCCAGGTTCTGAAAGGCAGGAATAATCGAAAACATTGAATAGGTCACTGTCATCATAGGTACAGTGGCAAACAGGGTGACATAGGTCAGCGAGGCAGCGCTCTTTTGACAGGATTTAGCTTGATACTGGCGCACCATCAAGCAAAAAAAGCCAAGCATCCAGCGATATTTTTGCTGTGCAAGTTCAATCAGCGAGGGAGACAGCGGCATAACGTTAAATCCTTAAACCAAGTCGGGGCGCAGCCGTTATAATCTGCGTCGCACCTAAAAATAGACGTTATCAAGAGACAATTATGGTCACACTCTATCACAACCCCCGCTGTTCAAAATCGCGTGATGCGCTGGCGCTACTGCGTGAACATGGGCAAGAACCCGAGATTATTCTCTATTTGGAAACACCGCCCAATGCCAAAACCTTGAAGGCATTGCTGGATAAATTGGGAATCGGCGCACGTGATTTATTGCGTAAAGGCGAAGATGCCTATAAAGAATTGGGATTGGCAGATACCTCATTAAGCGAATCCGCATTAATTAAAGCGATGGTGGAAAATCCAAAATTGATCGAGCGCCCAATTGCTATTCATGGCGATAAAGCCATCATCGGCCGCCCGCCAGAAAATGTTTTGCAGATTATCAAGTAAGTTAATCGTCACAGATGAGCACACGAGACCGTCTGTGACGATTAACCCCCAAAGATTTTGACTAAAGATATTTTTATGACTTCTTACATTTTGATTTTGTACTACAGCCGTAACGGCTCCACATTTGAAATGGCAAAACAAATTGCCCGTGGCGTTGAGCTAGTAACAGGAATTGAAGCGCGCTTGCGCACTGTGCCTGCAGTATCCACGGTTATCGAAGCAAGCGAAGCAGCAATCCCTGACAGCGGCGCTCTGTATTGCAGCGAAGATGATCTAAAAAATTGCGCGGGTTTAATCCTCGGCAGCCCTACCCGTTTTGGCAACATGGCTGCGCCGATGAAATATTTTCTCGATGGCACCAGCGGCCTCTGGTTAAACGGCGATTTAATTAACAAACCCGCTGCAGTATTTACCTCCACTGCCAGTTTGCACGGAGGGCAAGAATCCACTCTGCTGAGCATGATGCTGCCGTTATTGCACCACGGTATGGTGATCGCAGGTATTCCTTATAGCGAAGCCAGTGTCAACACCACGCGCACCGGCGGCACGCCCTATGGTGCATCGCATCTCGCCAGCGGCGATACCCCAACCAAACTCAGCAACGATGAAATTGCGCTCTGCCAAGCGCTTGGCAAACGTGTTGCCACCTTCGCGCTGCAATTAAAAGGCTAAGATATGACTCAATCACCTGATCAACACAATTCACAAACTGACGCGCAAGAAGAGCAGCAAGAAAACCACAATCAAAAACCTAAAAAAGTAATTGTCATCACCGATGCAGACGCAATTGTTTTGAATAAAAAATTGCAGTTAGGGCAAAAGATTACACTTATCAGTTATTGCGGGCTGTTGTTTTTATTTACACTCTTAAACTTCACCAGCGACAACAGCAATGTTGTTCTTTGGCTATTCCAAATGTTTCCGCTGCTAATTTTTGCTCCGCTGCTGCGCAAACCAACACATCGCACTTACAGCTGGCTGTGTTTTGTTTCACTTATGTATTTTGTAGGCATTATTCCGCTGCTAATGGGCAGTTGGGCGTTTTCTTATTGGTTGATCACGCTATTGACCTGCAGCCTATTTATCGGCGCCATGATGTCCAGCCGCTGGTTGCAGTACTGGAATTATTATTTATCTACCAAATCTAAGGAGTCTCTGAAAAATTAACTTGTTTGCCCTGTAAACATTTTTCAGAGGTTCCCTAACAACTCATCATTTTAGGAAGGACGTTATTGTGTCGGTAAATCATTACGAACCACCTGTTGCTCCTAGCGCAGCTCAGGTGCCGCCCGTTACTTATCAAGCAGCGCCTAAAAAAACAGGCAAATGGAAGCGCTTTTTTAGCGGCATAGGCTCATCCATTACATGGTTGCGCAATTTGTTGATGAACCTTTTTTTCATTTTTTTACTACTCATGCTGTTGGTAGTAATAGGCTCCAGCGCACCACAACCGCTGCCAGAAAGTTTTGCACTGCGCGTTGCACCAACCGGTATTTTGGTTGATCAACGCAGCCACATAGACCCTGCAAGCTTGCTGCTATCTGATGAAGATCCGGAAGAAACTGAAACACTGGTAAGCGATCTAGTTGAAGCCATCAATAAAGCAGCCAAAGATAAACGTGTCACCATGCTGGTACTGGAACCCGGCCGTTTATTCGGCGGTGGCATTAGCAAGATGAATGACATCGGCCAAGCGCTGGAGAACTTCAAACGCGCCGACAAAAAAATCATCGCCGTCAGCGATAACTACTCGCAAGATCAATACTATCTCGCCAGTTTCGCCGACGAGATTTATCTGCACGAATTAGGTCTGGTTGAAATCACCGGCTATGACCGTTACATGAACTATTACAAATCCGCACTAGATAAACTCGGCGTTAATATTCATGCCTTCCGCTCAGGAAAATATAAAGATTATTTAGAACCTTACTTGCGCGATGACATGTCAGAAGAGTCGCGCGAACACAACGCGCAATGGATCAATGAACTCTGGGCAAACTACACCGACAAAATTGAAAGCCTGCGCCATTTGCCACCGGGTAGCATCAATGACTATGTGAACAATATAGATGCGCATATGGCACTCACCACCGGCGACAGTGCCAAATTGGCTTTGGAAAAAGCCTTGGTGGACAAACTTGCCTCGCGCCAACAAATGGAAAAAATGCTGATAGAAAAAGCAGGCTTAAATCAGGATGGCGATTGGTATAACGGTGTTGGGGTAAAATCTTACTTGGCGGACATCCGCAAACATCCTTCATTTGAAGCAGATAAAGTTGCCGTTTTGGTCGCATCGGGTTCCATCGTTGACGGACATCAACCCGACGGCAATATCGGCAGCGAAAGCATGCTCGAATTATTGCGTCAGGTTAAAGACGATAAAGCAGTAAAAGCACTGGTTATTCGCATCGACTCAGGTGGCGGCAGTGCATTTGCATCTGAAATTATTCGCTCGGAAATAATCGCGCTGCGCGAGAAAAAAATTCCGATATATATTTCCATGGGCACTGTGGCAGCATCCGGTGGATATTGGATTGCAACCGCGGGCGATAAAATTTGGGCACAACCAACCACCATCACCGGTTCTATTGGCGTGTTCGGCGCATTCCCGACGCTGGAAAATTCTCTGCAAAAAATTGGTATTAATACCGATGGCGTTGGCACCACAGAATTAGCAGGCAGCATGCGCCTTGATCGTCCACTCTCGGAAAAAGCCAGCAAAGTCATCCAAATGGGGGTCGACCACATTTATCAACGCTTTATCAATTTGGTTGCAGATGCACGCAAGCAAGATGTGAAAGCAATCGATGAAATCGCGCAGGGTCACGTATGGACCGGCAATAAAGCCAAAGAAATAGGTCTAGTTGACGAACTGGGTACGCTGCAAGATGTCATTATCGCCATCGCGCAAGAAGCCAACCTCAGCAGCTATAACGTAGAGTTTGTGCAGCGTCCGCTATCACCAAAAGAAGAGTTTTTGCGCTCGCTCACACAAGGGCAAGCAGGCATAGCCGCACCTACATCCCTACTCGCAAAATTCACCAGCTTAAGCATGCTGAACGATTTGGCACCAACACTAAAACCGCTGCACGATCTGAAACAATTAAATGACCCGCAAGGAATTTATGTGCAGTGCTTGGATTGTGTTGCACCTTAATTAAATCGTCACTTGCCAATAATGGAAATAACAGCATCCGTTATTGGCAAGTTTCTAAACTGGCAATCCAGCTTCTAACCAACTCTACACCTTCCTCATCCACCAAATGCGAACCAATAGGTGGCATTTGAAATTGATCGCGCACTTTCATTCTCTGCAGCAATACAGAAGCTTCTGGCTCACCCGCCGCCACGATTCGTGCATTAGTTATTCCCATATCGCCAGCAACTGGCTGCAGATCACATACATTCATTGCTGAAAGTGCAGTAGTAAAGCGCAAATCAATATTTACCGGCGTTGGCCCATCGGGGCGGTGACAGTTGCTGCAATTGCTATGCAAATAACTACGTGCACGTTGCGACACACTCGCAACCGTGTCGCTTTGTAAAAAAAGTGTTTGTGCTTTTTGATTGACTGAAATAGCTGAAGAAAACAAATTGATATGCGCAAGCGTATCCAACTGATTGGCTGTAATACCACTCGCGCCATATAGATATGAATTATTTAATTGCAGGGTTTCCAATCCCAACGCGAAGTTAGCGGCTTGTGTATGACAAACAAGGCATTGACCAGAAGTTGGATACTGCCAATGCACTCCATCAATTAATTTTTCTTTTCCATCACTGAGTAACACTGCATCTGTTTGGTCATCGCGCCACTCGTAACTAAACCCCTGCCAACCTAACTCACTGTGTGCAAACAATCTTGTCTCAATAAATTTATCACCCAATTTGAAATGCTTCATTAACACGCTGCCAACAGGAAATAAAAAATCCCCATCGCCAGCTAGTTCAATTTGCGTGTTATTGGGCAATGATAAATAGCGCTCTTTTTCAGCTGAGTCAGACCAGAAAGGCACTTGCACTGAGTAAGAAACCATTCCCGCTGCAGGTAATGTTGGATTGATAGAATTAACGCAACCGGTTTGTGATAAGTTTTCCGCCATTGTTCCCACTTGCAAACCACCGCCAGTCGCCTGCATTTTTACAATTTGGGAACCTGCACCGGATTGGCCAAGTGCATAGAGCTCACCCTGATTATCTTGCGCGAACGACACTATATTCGTTGGCACAGAGCCATGATTTTCCACATTAATTGATTCAGTATTAATGCGAGTAATTGATTGCATACTATTGACGCAGTAATCGGTAAAAAAATATTTCCCATACGCGGCAGGATATTGCGCACCGCGATACACATAACCGCCAATGACTGAACATATACCTGAATTATGACTAATCGACAACACTGGTTTGATTTTATTGGCAATAGAACAATTTGCTCGTCCGCTGTAACAGCCATCGCCCTCCATATCTCCCCAACCATAATTTCCGCCACGCACCACCAGATTAATTTCTTCCCACGCGTTCTGCCCTACATCCCCCACCCAAAGCTCATTGGTTACCCGATCAAAACCAAACCGCCAGGGATTACGTAAACCATAGGCCCAAATTTCTGGCGAGCCGCCACTGACTGAAAAGGGATTATCTTCTGGTATTGCGTAGCTGCGACCACTACTTGTGGAATTTACATCTATGCGTAAAATTTTTCCGAGTAAGTTGTTCGTGTTTTGGCCATTTTGCTGCGGATCGCCACCACTGCCACCATCGCCCGAGCTGATATATAAATAGCCGTCGCTGCCAAATGCCAGCGCACCACCATTATGATTTGAATAGGGCTGATTGAATCGCAGCAAAATATTTTCTGAATCACGATTGATCATTCCATTTTCATCAACAGAAAACCGCGCTATGCGCGATTCCAAACTATTGCTGCTATTGCGCCCGATGTAATTCAAATACACATAGCGATTGCTGGAAAATTGTGGATGGAACACCATTCCCAGCAACCCGGTTTCACCTCCTGAAAAATCTACACGGTCGTCAATATTCAAAACCTCATCCAGTGCATTTGCGGATGAAGTATTTTGAAAGCGCACTACTCTGCCGAGCTGCTGCGTTGCATACCAATAATTATCATCGCCTGGCACTTGAACCAAGTTTGTCGCATTAGCCATGTTGGGCAATGAAGGAAAAACGGCCTGCCAACTAATGGTCGTCGGCACACTAGAATTAACAGGAGCAGGCGCTATGCAGGTGGTGTTTGATGGCCGTTCAGCCACACCAGAAATACTATTGGAAAGCGATGATGATGTGGATGACGAAGAGGATGATACGGTTACTGCACTCGCAGAAGACTGCACCACTATGCTTGATGAAGTAGGCTTATTACCGCCCCCTCCGCCGCCCCCACAAGATGTAAGAAAGGTTAAAGAGATAATTAACAGAATTTTTCTTACGCAGATTTTCATGGCAATTATCTCTTGGTGCAACACCATTAAAGAAAAACCAACCGCCTCACTTAAATACAAACTCCCAATTATTGACTATTTAAATACAAATCGCCTAAACAAATAAGGGCGATCAATTGATCGCCCTTATGCATTTCTATTATTTAGTCGCCCACGCCCGATCACCCGGTTTATAGGCTAGCTCACCATCAAAACGGCCGGGTATAGGTGCGTGACGCAGCACTTGGGTTCCACCCTCTTTCGACGTAAAAAATCCAAATAACGTAAGTTGTTTGATCATAGTGAAATATTGGATATTTCCTTGCGTTGCTTGTGCATAAGCTTGTTGGTCAAGCTCACTCACAAATGCTTCGCGCTCGGCAGGTTGTAAATTCACAAATGAACGGCCGTAGGTTTTTTCACAGCGAGCTTCAAAATCGATTAGCCCTTGATGAAATACTGCTTGCTCTTGCTGCGTGTAGCAATCAGTCACGTAGACCGCCATAAACTCACCGACTTTTGCATCTTTTGCGCCGGGAGTCTCGGTGCGCGGCAAAATGGTTTCTGCAATTTCATCAAGCAGAACAATATTATCTGCTGAGAAAACGAGCGGCGCGTGTGATTGTGTCGCGCAACCACTCAATAAGGTTGCGGCAGCTCCACCAATCATCGCAGTGCCGGTTGTAGCAGTAATTAGTTTTAATAATTCGCGGCGATTCATGACAGATTCCCCTTTTTCAATTCTTTTACCGCGTGATCAACTGCGCGCGCCGTTAACGCCATATAAGTGAGCGATGGATTCACACAGGATGCCGAGGTCATGCAGGCACCATCGGTGACAAATACGTTAGGCGCATCCCACACCTGATTAAATTTATTCAGCACCGATGTTTTAGGATCATGCCCCATACGCGCAGTACCCATCTCATGAATACCCATACCCGGTGAGTAACCCCAATCAGCACCGTTTACATTTTTCAAACCTGCGGCTTCAAACATATCCACTGCGTCTTGCATCATATCTTTGCGCATGGCAAGTTCGTTTTCGCGAATTTCTACGTCCATCGCCAATACTGGCAAGCCCCATTTATCTTTTACTTTTTTGTCGAGATAAATTCGGTTGTCGTGGTGCGGCAACATCTCACCAAACGCAGTCATACCAATTGTCCATGCTCCCGGTTCAGCAAGTGCATTTTTTAAATTCGCGCCAATTCCCATCTCGGCCACATTTCTGTCCCAACCTTCACGACTAGCTGCACCTTGATAACCAAACCCGCGCAAGTAATTACGCTTTTCATCACCTAGGTTGCGGAAGCGCGGAATATAAAAACCTGCAGGGCGGCGGCCGTAGTAATACTTGTCTTCAAAGCCTTCCACTACACCACTCGCACCGACACGGAAATGGTGGTCCATTACGTTATGCCCCAATTCACCACTGCTGCTACCCAAACCTTCTGGCCAAATATCGGTAGCGGAATTCATTAGAATCCAGGTGGAGTTAAATGCAGATGCATTGAGGAAAACAACATTTGCAGTGAACTCGTAAGTTTGATTGGTTTCTGCATCGATGACTTCCACACCGCGCGCGCGTTTTTTATCTTTGTCGTAAAGCACTTGGCTTACGATTGAAAATGGTCGCAGCGTTAGATTGCCGGTTTTCATCGCCGCAGGCAGCGTAGATGATTGCGTACTGAAATAAGCCCCAAACGGGCAACCTAACCAACATTTATTGCGATATTGGCAATTCGCGCGCCCCTGCTCCGGTTTAGGTTCAGTGATATTTGCCATACGGCTGTTGATCATTAAACGTGATCCGCCATAAGCTTTTTTAATTCTTGCCGCTACATCTTTTTCTACACAATTTAATTCAATCGGCGGCATGAAGATTCCATCTGGAAGATGATCCAAACCCTCAAGCGAACCAGAAATTCCCGCAAAGCGCTCAACATAATCGTACCAAGGCGCCATATCTGCATAGCGAATCGGCCAATCAATTGCCACACCTTCTTTTATATTTGCCTCAAAATCACGCTGACTAAAGCGGTAACTTTGGCGCCCCCACAACAGTGAACGGCCACCTACGTGATAACCGCGATACCAATCAAAACGTTTCTTTTCAACGTACGGGCTTTCTTGTTCATTCGCCCACATGCCATTGGTTTCTTCATTCAAAACAAAATCGCGCTGCAACACCGGGTGATTGCGCTTCATTTCCTGTGTGGGGCGGCCGCGATGCGGATAATCCCACGGCTCTTTATGTGCGTTCACATAATCTTTAATGTGTTCAATATTGCGGCCACGCTCAAGCAACAATACTTTCAAACCTTTTTCTGTAAGTTCTTTAGCAGCCCAACCGCCGCTAATACCGGAGCCAACAACAATGGCGTCAAAGTGCTGAGTAGCAGACATAAAATACCTCTGGGATAAACAATCTTTTTATAGAAATTAAACGTCGCAGATGCGGATGGCCGCTTTCAGCGATTCAATTTTTTCGCTGTCCGTTGCGCGCTTCGGCATAAACTCTTGCGCAACATATCCTTTGAAGCCAGTTGCATGTATGGCACGAACAATTGCCGGATAATAGAGTTCCTGCGAATCATCAATTTCATTTCGCCCCGGAACTCCGGCGGTGTGGTAATGACCAAAATATTGATGATTATTTTGAATGGTGCGAATAATGTCGCCTTCGCTGATTTGCATGTGATAAATGTCGTACAACAATTTAAAATTTGGAGAATCCAAACGTTTGCAAAGTTCTATTCCCCAAGCTGAGTTGTCAGCAAAATAATCCGGGTGATCGACTTTGCTGTTGAACAATTCCATTTGCAGTACTACGCCACGTTTCTCTGCTTGAGCAAGGATTTTTTTCAACCCTTTGGTTGCATTTTTTAATCCTTCTTCTGGATCTTTTCCGCGCTTATTGCCACTAAAACAAATCAGGTTTTTATAGCCAGCGTCGCCCACCAAATCGATATGCTTGCGATAACTTTCAATTAGTGGCTTATGAAATTTTGCATCGCCCCATCCATCTTCCAGATTAAGCTCCGCGCCGTTGCACATGGATGAATCCACGTCGTGCTGCTTGAGAATATGCCACTCACTGGGGCCGACCAAATCAATTGCCGAGAACCCCAAGCGTTTCACTACAAGGGATAATTCTTCCAGCGATAAAAAATTAAATGTCCAGCGCGCAACCGAATGCTGAATATTGCCTTTGAGTGCGGTACCTGCTGAATCTATAGAAGTGAATGAGGATGAAGCGAGTTCGGCACCGAGTGCTGAAAGACTGGAAAGTCCTAATGCACTGGCAACCGCGCCGCGCATAAGATCGCGGCGATTAAACGAATTATTCATGACGGCTAACTCTATTTTTAAAATAATGTTTTAAGCAGTGGTAGAACGACTCTCTCCAAAGCCGATAATTAAGAGTAGTCCGCGCGTAAAAGCTTATCTATATGACCAACGGATCTTTACCCTTTCTGACATAACATGCAGAAAAGCGTAAAAATAGAGTAAACGCTTATCCTGCACTGCCCGATTTCAGGAATAGAAAAATGTTTTTTAGGAATAAAAAAGCCAGCACAAGGCTGGCCTGAACGAAGAGATGTAGGTTTTAGTTTTGCGGCGTTAACGCCATAAGCGCGGCCGAGACATATACCAGAGGTGCATTCCAATTAATCGCAATTTCATTACTGGCGTAACTGCAATAGTGATCCAAATAGGATTTAGCAGCGAGTGATGACGGATAGCCTACCGGACAATCATCTTGATCCTGCTGCCCCGGCTGTGGGCCACCAGAGATAAACCCTGGAATTGGCTGCGCAATACCATCTGCTTCCGATGGGCGATGATGCGGATGCAAAGTCGACTGCACACCAAAGCCAGTTACAAAAGAGATATCAACCGGATTGCGGCCGAGCACATAATCGAGCATGGATTGTGCAGCATCCAAATACTCGCGCTTGCCATTTAAGCGATAGCCTTGAATCAACATCATCGCCTGCCCCAATGCGACTGAATTACTGCCCCACTTAAAATCATTTTTCTGCATGGTGACGCGATAAGGTGATGCAGCCCATACCGATTGCAATTGTGCAGCAAGCTCATCAATCCGACGGGCAATTAATTGTTGATCTGCAACCGCAGTTAAATTATTGCGATGCTGCGCCAATGAAATCCAACCCAAGCCGCGCACATCGCTCCATGCCGGAACTGTAGCAGCAGTCTCTACAGGTTTTACTTCTGCGTAATAAGCATCTTTTCGAGTAGTGATATATAACTCGGCTGCAGCCCAACTGAATTCATCGGCTAAAAATTTATCGCCATACTCTCCGGTTTTTATATCGCTCGGTTGCTGATAAATCACGGCCGGATTTGCTTTTGCCCATTTCCATGCCGATTCAGCAGCAGCCAACATTTTGGCAGAAACGCTTGGCAGTTGTTTTTCATATTGAACCAATACGCGGCTCGCAGTTGCCATCACCGCAGCAAAATCGAGCGCTGCTGCGGTGGTTTTTTGCACCACATAGCGATCGGTAGTTGCCTGATGCGGCATCACAGTGCCATCGAAATTTTTGTTAGTGAGCTTGTGATAAACACCGCCATCATTGGGGTCTTGCATGGTCAGCATCCATTCTAAATTCCACATGACTTCATTGAGCAAATCTGGAATGGCATCGCCACTTTCAGGAATATTCAATGTTTGTGAATTAAACACCGCAGGAAAATGCTCATAAGCTGCAAGCAAGGTATAAGTAGAGATGCCAGAGTTGACGACATATTTATTGTAATCACCCGCGTCATACCAACCCTTAGGACTGCTGATGACACTACCAGCAGGACGCGCAGCGCTGGCTGCAGAGGGATGAATCAATACATGAGTATCAGGATGGCCAAGCGGGCGCGCAAAAATACCCGCATGCTCAGGCAATAATTCCGCGCTATTGCGATTGAAATAAAACGCCTTGATGCTTGCTGCGTTTAATTCCGCATAAACATCATTCCCGATCTGAAATGAAACTGAATCGATCACCCCATCAATTCGCACAAAATACTCACCGGGTGTTTTCACGCTGGAAAAATCGGCGCGCTTTACTCTCTCGTCGGATTCCGCCCAGTGAACTGCTTCGCTCAAGGTTGCACTATAAACCTCAACGCCACTTGCAGCATTAATGATGTGGAAACGCGTCGCGGGAACATCGGGAACAATTGCCCACTTGGCGGATGCAGGCATAAACCCCAACTGATTCAGTTTTATTTTTTCAGCAGAAACAGCGGTGATGTTATTGCCGTTTGTTTTATTAGTATTAGAAGGCTGCGCGCAGCCCGCTAAAAAGCCGGATACACAAATCAGTGCTAGTGCCGATACAAGGGAATGAGGAATAAATACAGCCATTGAGACTCTCCAGAGTGATTGTTATTAATTTAATGGAGAGTCTGGAGCCGAAAGAAAGCGAGATCAAATCGCTAATACTTTCTTTACAAAAGGAATAGTAAGTTTACGTTGTTCCGCTAAAGACGCATGATCAAGCCGCTGCAATTGCCAGAACAACTCGTTAGTGTCGCGCGGCAATCGCTGGGTAATGTACTGCGCAACTTCATCGCTCAACTCCAAACCACGAGCGCGAGCGCGCATTTGCAGCGCCTGTTGTTTATCTTCATCACTCAGGCTATGCACTTGATAGGTCAGCCCCCACTGCAAACGCGAGCGCAAGTCCTCTAGCGTCAATGCAAGCTCACGCGGGCTTTGCTCAGCCGCCATCAACAGGCGCTTGCCTTGATCACGCAATTGATTGTAGAGATTAAATATTGCCAACTCCCAATCGGGACGGCCGGCAATCGTCGGTAGACAATCAAGACAAACCAAATCGACCATTTCCAATCCGGCAAATAATTCATCCGGCGCATAGCCCACCAAATCGCGCAAGGGCAAATATTGCACTGACAAACCAGTGCTTTGCGCCTGATGGCAAGCCGCCTGCAACAGATGAGTCAAGCCGCAGCCAGGAGCGCCCCATAAATAGATGAAGGATTCCCCGCTGCCATCCAGTTGCGCACGCAGCCCCTGCACCACCATTGCATTGTGACTTTGGACAGGAGCGTAAAAATTATCGAAGGTAGCATCGTCATTCAGATTAACGCTGAGAGACAACTGCTGGGGCGAGCTGAGCATAGTTATTATTGCCACACGTACATCAAAGGGTTATCAACTGTGCCGCCGGCAATCGGCGCAACACTGGCTGAAATAGAATCCTCTACTGGCGCTTCCAATGCAGAATCGCTTGAGGTAACACCGGGAATTTGTTCATTCGCCAAAGCCCGATCAAGCTCGGCCATGGCTTCGGCATCAATGCCAGAGGTATCACCAGTCATTGGCATCTCACTCGCAATCACTGGTGCAGCCATTAAATCCGACTGTACTGGCGCCAATCTGCGCCCCAGCGCCAAGGTGTTCATCAACAGGCGCACATCACCTTCAGTCGTTACACGCACCAGCACACCATCGGCATTGACGCGAATTACTTCCATTCGCTGAACGATTGCCAAATCATCGATATACGCCTGAACCTGCTTGAAAGCGGCAAAATTGGTGATATTAGTGACACGCAATACAATCGCTTGCGGCCCTTGATTGGTCGGCATAATGGCGTATTGATTGGCAAAATAATCCGCCGCCTGATCAATTGCCGATACAAACAAACCTTTCACATCGGGGGTTTCATCGGTAAATACTTGCTGGTCATCAGCATGCAACAATTGCCAATCTGCCAACCAAGGGCCTTGTTCGACTGGTGCAGCTTCAGCCAATTCACCATCTGTCGACTGAGCGGTATCCGCTACAACAGCAGGCTCTGCGATAGCAGGGGCTGGCTCGGTTGAGACTCCGTCAGCTCCCATATCCATCACTTGCGCAGCAGGCAAAGGCCCCATAGATGATGGGGTGTAACGCCCCACCAATACGGCATCGACTTTATAGGAAAGCGAAGCTTCTTTGATTTTTTCCAGATTTAACGCCCACAAATCTTCAGCCGTTAACAGCGAACCCGCATCAGTTTTGGGGAAGCTGAGCGGCAATCCGCGATATTGCGCTTGCGACTGCATCGCCTGCAGATCAATGACCTCGGGCGCCATGCGCAGACCATTAACATCTTTCACTACCAACCACACCAGCACCTTGGGGCGAATCGCAGGCCAAAGCGGCAACTGGGATTCACGTAAAAGCTTTTCAATCGCTTGCGGTGCGTAATCCAACTGCACACCAACTGCGGGGACAGTTTTGCCCTCGACGGTGATTTTTTCGGAGGTGGATTTATAGCTAAAGCCAAATAGATAGTTCTGCGCCTTGGGACGCGCCGCTTTAATAGCAGGATGATCAAGTGCACTGCGCTGACCAGAAACCCGCACCACCAACTCCCCCAGAGTTGCACGAGCAGCGGCATTACGCTCACTCTCGGCCTGAGAAGTAACCAGCGCATCAGCGCGATAGATATCAACCTTTTGCCCTGCATTTGCGTCACTGGAAATAATAAATCCCAGCGATACAAACAAGGAAACCAAAAGGGATGAAGCCAGCGGACGGGAATGCAAAAATAGCAACAGGAATTACCTCTAAATGCAGTCAGCAACTCGTAAAGAAGGCGGCATTGTAACAGGCTTAATGAAAAACGCGGCAAATCCATTTAGGGAAGCATTCAACAAAAACAGCTTTCTGGCGACATCACCCACGCATCAAGCGGAATAACTTGTATCGCCGTCGCTCTTTAAACTGCAAGCCGCCACATAAGCTGTTAGAATGGCGGCCTTTTTTTGAACCAGTCCAATTGCCCGAGTTGCGAGCCCTTTCCTATGAGCCAAAACCAAACCCCTACCCCATCCCTTAGCTATAAAGATGCAGGCGTTGACATTGAAGCTGGCGATGCGCTGGTCGAACGTATCAAAAGTGTTGCTAAACGCACCCGTCGCCCCGAGGTAATGGCTGGCCTAGGCGGCTTTGCGGCGCTGTGCGAAATCCCCGAAGGCTATCGCCAACCAGTTTTAGTATCTGGCACTGACGGCGTAGGTACCAAATTGCGCTTGGCGATGAATCTGCAAAAACACGACACCATTGGTATCGATCTGGTTGCCATGTGCGTGAACGACTTGGTTGTTACCGGTGCCGAACCCTTGTTTTTCCTCGATTACTACGCCACCGGCAAACTGAATGTTGATGTTGCAGCTGCCGTTGTTGCCGGTATTGGCGATGGCTGCGAACAAGCCGGCTGCTCACTGGTTGGCGGTGAAACTGCCGAAATGCCAGGCATGTATGAAGGCGAAGATTACGATTTGGCCGGTTTTTGCACTGGCGTAGTTGAAAAATCCGAAATCATCGATGGCAGCAAAGTAAAAGAAGGCGACACGCTTATCGCCCTCACCTCCAGCGGCCCTCACTCCAACGGCTACTCACTGATCCGCAAGATCATCGAAGTCACCAATGCAGACTTGACTCAGGATTGCGGTGGCCGCCCACTGGCCGATGCGCTGATGGAGCCAACCCGCATCTATGTAAAATCAGTACTGAAGCTGATCAAAGAGTCGCAAGTAAATGCCATGGCGCACATCACTGGCGGCGGCTTGACCGAAAATATCCCACGCGTATTACCAGAAGGCTGCAAAGCGGTTATCGACACCAAGAGCTGGACTTTCCCACCCGCATTCCAGTGGCTGCAAAAAGGCGGCAACGTGGATATGCGCGAAATGTATCGCACCTTTAACTGCGGCGTAGGCATGGTAATCGCCATTCCAGCCAACGAAAAAGACAACGCACTGAACATTTTGCGCACTGCTGGCGAAAACGCTTTTGTCATTGGCTCTATTGCCAAAGCCTCTGGCGATGAACACCAAGTTGAGCTGCAAGGCCTCTAATCGCATGCCTACAAACGATGTAAATGCCTTGCGCGTTGTTGTTCTTATCTCCGGTAGCGGCAGCAACCTGCAAGCACTGATTGATGGTGTCGCTACTGGCGACCTACCAATAGAGATTGCCGCCGTTATCAGCAATCGCCCTGATGTTATGGGATTGACCCGCGCTGCAAATGCGAACATCCCCACAGTAGTTCTGGATCACAAAGGCTTCAGCAGTCGCGAAGCCTTTGATCAGGAGCTGATGCGGGTTATCGACACTTATAATCCCGACCTTGTTGTACTGGCTGGATTTATGCGCATTCTCACGCCAGAGTTTACTGAGCATTACTTGGGGCGGATGCTTAACATTCACCCCTCACTCCTCCCGAAGTATCAAGGGTTACACACTCACCAGCGCGCAATCGACGCCGGTGAGACTGAGCACGGCGTTACTGTTCACTTTGTCACTGCAGAACTGGATGGTGGCCCAGCCATAGCTCAGGCAGTCGTTCCTGTACTGCCAACTGATGATGCAAGCTTACTAGCCAAGAGAGTGCAGCGTCAGGAACACGTGATTTATCCCCTCGCTGTAAAATGGTTCGCACAGGGCGACCTAACCATGAAGGAAGGCAAAGCCGTGCTAAAAGGTGAAACTTTACCGGTGTGCGGGCATCAAATTAAGGCCAATGAGCCATAAAAGGAATCCCTATGCCTAGCTTCCGCACCATAGCACGATCTATCTCAACAATTTCTATCGCCGTATTTTGCACATCAACCGCAATAGCTGCCGAGGCACCACAAACCTTTGACAATGTATACAAGGCAAAACTTTACGGATTCAACATCACCGTTAATAATCGCCTAACCAAGACAGCCAATAATCAGTACGAGCTACTATTTAAAGCAGACTCCATGATCGGCAGCATCACCGAACTGAGCAAAATGCAGTGGAATCCATCGCAACAAACCATTAGCCCTCTGCACTACAGTTACGCCAGACGAGGGCTAGGCAAAGACCGCACTGCTGAACTGAGCTTTGACTGGAAAAACAAAAGCGTTACCAACAATGTGCAAAAAACCAGCTGGGAAATGGATATTGCACAAAAAGTACAGGACAAGGTCAGCTATCAAATCCAAATGCAGCAAGACCTGCTCAATGGACACAAAAATTTCGCCTATCAAATTGCCGATGGCGGTCGCTTAAAAGAGTACAAATTCTCCATAGTCGGCGAAGAAATACTGGAAACACCACTAGGTAAAGTAAACACCATTAAGGTTAAACGCAGCCGCGATAACGATGATCGCGTCACCTACGCTTGGCTCGCCAAAAATTGGAATTATTTAATAGTTCGCCTGCAACAAGAAGAAAAAGGCGATGCATATACTATTTACATCCACAAAGCGACAATTGATGGCAAAACCATCGACAAGTTTTAATCTTTCACAATTAAAACGCCTCAATCACTTTTATTCGAATCGATTCACCAACTCAAAAGGCTAACTATGAACATCTCTGATAACTGCGTTGCAAGCTTTCATTACACGTTGACCGATGGCTCCGGCAAAGTGCTCGATTCATCTGAGGGTCACGAGCCACTCGCTTATTTGCACGGCGCAGGCAACATCGTTCCCGGCCTTGAAGATGCACTGGCAGGCAAAACTGTTGGCGACAAATTGAACGTCGCTGTAAAAGCATCAGAAGCTTACGGCTTGCGAGATGACAATCTGGTACAAGAACTGCCATCCAACATGTTCTCTGGTATCGACAAAATTGAAGTAGGCATGGAGTTCCACGCAGAAACCGAACAGGGCCTGCAAGTAGTGACAGTAACCAAAGTAGAAGGCGATCAAGTAACCATCGACGGCAACCACCCATTGGCCGGTGTTGATCTGAATTTCGACGTAGAAATTACTGAGGTGCGCGCAGCAACTGAAGAAGAGCTGAGCCACGGCCATGCTCACGGCGCTGGCGGTCACCACCACTAATTCCCCACCACCAAGCTTGCCCCAAAAGCAAAAAGGCCCCTCTTGCTTCAACTCAAGAGAGGCCTTTTTATTTCAAATACATAATCATTTTAATTCGACTTTTTGCTCACCACAGCGACTACATTTATAAATCGTTACAAGCTTACCCTGCTTTACATCAAACTGTTTTTCCTTCACCACTTCCCATTTATGAAATCCGCTTCGGCACAAGCTTTTACCTTTGTGTTTTTCAAATGGACTCGGTCTTTTAAATTGAATGACATCACCCACAGCTAATCCTCTCGATACACAACACACGCAAAACTATGCATAAGTACCAGCCGCCACACCCGATGCCCAAGCCCACTGAAAATTAAATCCACCCAAGTGCCCGGTAACATCAACCACTTCACCCACAAAAAATAATCCCGCCTGCGTTTTAGCTTCCATAGTTTTAGAGGAGAGATGATTCGTATCCACCCCACCTAGCGTCACTTCAGCAGTGCGATAACCTTCAGTTCCAGCAGGCATAATTTTCCATTCGTGAAACTGAGCAGCAATTGCCTGAATTTCTTTTATCGAATATTGATTTAGTGGTCGATTGCCATTCCACTGCTCACCCCAGTGATCACACAGACATTGCGCGATATTTTTTGTCAGCAGCTCACCAATAATAGTGGTCAACAACACTTTGGGGCGCATCTTTTGCTGCTCAGATAAAACATCCACAAGATTTACCTGTGGCAATAGATCGATTTGCAACTCCTGCCCGGGGTGCCAGTAAGACGAAATCTGCAGCATCGCCGGCCCACTCAATCCACGATGAGTAAATAGCATAGCTTCAGCAAAACTCATATTGCCGCCAGCCGTCTCACAGCTCACGCGCACATCAAGCGCACTGCCCACGCAAGGCTTAAAAACCTCTAACTGTGCTGGCGACAAGGTAAAAGGTACCAAACCAGCTGAACGGGCTTTAAGTGGCAGACCAAACTGCTCGGCAAGCTCATAACCTATACCTGTAGCACCCATAGTGGGAATAGAGAGCCCACCAGTAGCAATCACCAGCGACTCACAATAAATCGTACCCTGCGAAGCTTTGACTTTATAGCGCATCGGCAAATCAGACTCCGCCAATGCAGTGACCTGCTCTATATCACAGAGAGTATGAATATCCGCCCCCGCTTGCGCACACTCGTCCAGCAGCATGGTCAAAATATCTTGCGCTTTATTGTCGCAAAATAATTGCCCAAGCTTTTTTTCGTGATAAGAAATTTGATGTTTTTGCACCAGCGCAATGAAATCCCATTGGGTGTAACGCGCAAGTGCAGATTTACAGAAATGAGAATTGTCGGAGAGATAGTTTTTGGGGAGCACATCCATGTTGGTGAAGTTGCAGCGCCCACCACCAGACATCAGAATTTTTTTGCCAACTTTGTTGGCATGATCAACAACCACTACAGCGCGGCCACGCTGCCCAGCTGTGGCCGCACACATCAAACCTGCCGCCCCCGCACCAATAATTAATACCTGTGTTTGCGAGGGTAATGCCATAAATTTGAGCACCGCAGTTCGGTGCATGGCACCTACAAAAAATATCTTTTGAAAGTAAGGTCGAAATTAAGTACGAGGCAGAGTCACACCACGCTGCCCCTGATACTTCCCACCCCGATCCCTATAAGAAGTTTCGCAAATCTCATCTGATTCAAAAAACAGCATCTGCGCAACACCTTCATTAGCATAAATTTTTGCAGGGAGCGGTGTTGTATTGGAAAACTCCAGAGTCACGTGTCCTTCCCATTCCGGTTCCAGCGGCGTCACATTAACAATAATGCCACAACGAGCGTAGGTGGATTTACCGAGACAAACAGTCAAAATATTGCGCGGAATGCGGAAATACTCAACGGTACGTGCAAGCGCAAAAGAGTTAGGCGGGATAATACAAACGTCACTTTTTACATCAACAAAACTTTTTTCATCAAAGTTTTTAGGGTCTACAACAGTAGAGTGAATGTTAGTAAAAATCTTAAATTCATCAGCACAACGAACATCATAACCATAGCTGGATGTACCGTAAGACACTATGCGCTGACCTGCAGCATCATAGCGAATTTGACCCGGCTCAAAGGGCTCGATCATTCCATGCTCTTCGGCCATACGGCGCATCCATTTATCGGATTTGATGCTCATAACTGCTCCAATTACAAATAATTAATCGGCGCGCATCATAGCCTTTTTCAAGCAGAAAAACACCGATTCAAGACCGAATGCCACCACCAACCCGCTATTCAGTTGGTGCATCCACCAATGTAAAAGCCATCGCTGGAAGTCGCTTGTTTGCCGGAGATTCCACTATCGAAAGCTGATTGATAATCGCACAATCGCTAGTGTCATCCCCTGCACACTCATTTGCCATGTCCACTAAAGTTTCACGCATAGCTTGCAGTACTACCAATTGTTGATCTACTTGCGCAATTTTTTCACTCACCAACGCTTTGACCTGAATACAGCGACGCTGCTGGTTCGCATACAACGCCAATAATTCGCGACACTCATCAATTCCAAATCCCACCGCTCGTGCTCGCTGCAAGAAGCGCAACTGCATAACATCATCCGACGAATAGACCCGATAATCATTCCCTTCTTGACGCCCGGGCACCACCAAACCGATTTCTTCGTAATACCGAATCGTTTTGTTGGATAAACCGCAAGCCTGAGCAGCCTGGCCAATATTCATGTTCATTTCTCCATTTAGCGATAAATCTATATTTGCAAGTAAACCTTACAGTAACAGAAAGGGTGGCCAAATTTGGGGATAAAACAATCGCTGATCCGATCAAAAATGATCCAAAAAACACCAAAAATCAATAAAAAATCTTACTTTACATAGCCAATATAAAGATTAATCCGCAAAAATGGTAAAATATAGTTTTATGATTTCCCTTAAAAATCAAAGCATTATAAATAGTAGTTGACAAACAAAATTAGAAAATCAGAATAACCGAACTCAAGCCCTACGTGCAAACTCAGGATAAGCCATGGAATACCTCGATATAAATCACCCGGAATGGCAAAAGATGTGGGATGAGCTGGCCAGCTACCGCATAAATTCTGGCGACGCCTTATGTATTAATGAAGGGCATTGTTGGGAGTACATGGGCTCAACAACAAACCACCACCACTTGCGCCACAACTGCCACCCTCTTACAAATAAAACAGAGTACATTTATATAGAGCGTGCAGGCGCTGCATTGCGCTGGGCATAATCGTTTCAAAGCCAAATCGGACAACTGCACTAAACAATCGATTTTATATAAGCGTCACATTCCTTCGCTAAGCTAATTCAATCCCAGATAATTCCTGCCACTTTCACGATAAAAGTATGCTAATGTGCAGCGTTTTTGCGACAGAGCACAACCATCCATTAGTCACAATAACAACTCAATAGAATAACAATGAAACGCTTCGCCCTATTTGTAGGTATTGGTGGTGCATCCACCCTGATTCAGTTTTTGTTGCTGATTTTGTTTGTCGAAAGTCATTTGTTATCGGAGGTAATCGCCTCTGCTGCAGGATATGTACTTTCCTCATTCTTTAACTACTGGGCGAACTACCACTACACATTCAAGAGCTCGAGCAGCCATTCGCAAACTTTTCCCAAGTATGCGCTTGCAGTTGCCATAGGCTTATCAACTAACACCCTGTTGTTTGCCACTTTTTTATGGTTGTTCAATAACTATCTCGCCCTGCCATGGGTAGAGCATTATTTGGTTGCCCAGTTTTTGGCGACTGGAATAACCGTTGTTTTGAATTTTATGGTGCATAAATTCTGGATCTACAGGAACCACTAATATGACAACATCTGTTCCCTCTTTAGCCGTCGTAATCCCCTGTTACAACGAAGAAGAGATGCTCCCCAAAACACTGGCAACCATGCTCGCGCTGCGCGATAGCATGATCAACAAAGGAAAGATAAATCAGGACTCCAAAATCTATTTGGTTGATGATGGCAGTAAAGATAAGACTTGGACGATTCTTGCCAGAGAAGCTGCAGACAATCCAGCATTGGTTGCAATAAAACTATCTCGCAATAAAGGCCATCAAAACGCACTGTATGCAGGTCTTTGCACAACGACCGAGGATATTACCGTAAGCATCGATGCCGACCTGCAAGATGACCCTCAAAATATTGAAGCGATGGTCGATGAATACTTAAAAGGCAATGATGTTGTCTATGGGGTTCGCTCTGCACGCGATACCGATACCTTCTTCAAGCGATTCACCGCTGAAGGCTACTACCACCTAATGAAAAAAATGGGCGTCGATCTGGTATTCAACCATGCAGACTTCCGCCTCCTTTCACGCCGCGCATTGGAATCGCTCAAAGAATACGATGAAGCCAATTTATTCTTGCGCGGATTGGTTCGCGAAGTTGGATACCCATCATCAACTGTTGAATACGAGCGCCAAGCTCGAGAAGCCGGCGAGAGCAAATATCCACTAAAGAAAATGCTGTCTTTTGCATGGAAAGGCATAACAGCATTTTCTACCGCTCCGTTACGCATGATTACCGTTTTGGGGCTACTTTCAGGCTTTGCTTCTTTCAGTTTAATTGCATGGGTATTGGTCATTCGATTTTTTACTGATAACGCCACACCCGGCTGGGCATCCGTCTTATTGCCTTTGTTATTTATTGGTAGCGTGCAATTAATTTGCCTTGGAATTATCGGCGAGTATTTGTCAAAAATTTACGAAGAAGTAAAACGCCGCCCCAAATTCCATATCAGTAATATTGTGAATAAAAAAGATTAATTCTTTTCAAACTCAATAAAACAAAAAATATTATGAATACTCTGGATACAGACAATACTTTTCAACAATCTGAGCCCCAACATCAAAATGTAGATACGCAAACTACTAACGCGCATATTTACAGCGGGATGAAAGACATACACCCTATTCCAGCACCGAAAACAGATCGTAATTCACTTCGTCTCATGCATGCTTATATCGCACTGGCGATAATTGCGAATATGGGAGCACTGTTTTTCAAAGGATATAGTCAAGACTTAGGCTACTGGCAAGACTGGGTGAAACAACTCTCAATCACAGGATATGATGGCTTTAATGGTAATTATCCCCCCTTATATATCCATTGGCTGTATTTAGTTGGTAAGTTCTACGCCATTACAGCAATACCACTGGAGCATAATTACCTCTTAAAATTTCTCACGCAAATTCCAGTCGTCATATTTCACTGTCTTTTAATTAGTCTCATTTTTCATCAACTAAAACGATCCAACATACCATTCAACACCACCCATTTGGTAATGGGACTGACAGTATTCAATCCTGCCATTTTGATCAATGGACCCATTTGGGGGCAAGTGGATCTTATTCCCGCAACCATCGTATTCGCAGCACTTTTACTCGCATCCAGTGAACGTTATGTAATTTTATCCATTCCATTGTTCACACTATCTCTACTAACCAAATTTCAAATGATTGCGTTTGCTCCTGTTTTTGGCTTCCTATTCTTCAGGCATGTGGGAAAACATTTATTAGGTATTGCAATATCAATCATTGTCGGAGCTCTGGTATTTTTGCCATCTATACTGGCAGGCCATTTTTGGCCCTCTTTTCGCCAAGCCTATATAGATACTCTTGGCCAGTATCCAATGACCACGTTCAATGCTGCAAACTTGTGGATAATCCTTACTGGCAATACCACCCCAGACAGTATTATTTTATTTGGTGTTAGCGCAGACTCCGTCTTTTCTAAAGTATTCACGGCAAAATATTTTGGAATGATTTTATTTTCACTAACAGCGTTATTCGTTTTTTTACAAGGCATTCATACACTAATAAAAAACACATACCAAAATGACATTCAATTATTAAGAGCGCATAG
This sequence comes from Cellvibrio chitinivorans, assembly GCF_035117775.1. Lineage (NCBI taxonomy): Bacteria > Pseudomonadati > Pseudomonadota > Gammaproteobacteria > Cellvibrionales > Cellvibrionaceae > Cellvibrio > Cellvibrio chitinivorans. The sequence continues at coordinate 84,872 of NZ_JAYKKN010000002.1, read as the reverse complement.
TTTATTTGCAGCAATGATTTGCGCCTTGGCCTTCTTCACTCTTTTACCTGCCATGCACGAACGCTACCTATTTCCAGCAGTAGTTATGGCTTTAGGATACTTTGCCATCCGCCCCAGACAGATCATTTACCCGGTAGGAATCAGTTTATTCTGCGGCTTGAATATGCTGATTATTCTGGAGATAAATGGTTCAAATATTTGGCATGGTCTAGCATGGCTGACATTGACCTTACTCATTCTTGCAGTATTAGAACTAAGCTTGGGCAAACGTTTTTCTCGAATGTTAAGCCAATTCGGCCATGCACTTTATAAGACCCCAATGCTTTCAGTTTGGATATTCGTGATCTGTACTACAGGAATGATGCTTTATTTTATTGAACGCTACAAAATTCATCATTTGCAATTATTAAACGACCAAAAATTCCTCACCGATTATCCGATGGTATATGCACGCCAGGATCATGGAACAGTTAGACTAAACCGCAGTTATGACAATAACTATCTATCGCTCAACAATCAGCGCTTTGCTCAGGGAATAGGCACTCATGCCAACTCAGATATTCAGTTCAATCTGCCAGAAAACGCCATAGAATTTAGTTTTATTGCAGGACTGGATGATGAAATCGGCACAGCAGATGCGAAATTCTCCGTTTGGGGGGACGGAAAATTACTATGGGAATCACCAGATTACTTCGGATATGAAAAAAGCCTACCAGTTCAGAAAATCAATGTTCTAGGCATCAAAACACTTAACTTGAAGGTTTCTGCACTCAAGGAAGATAAATGGGATCATGCTGATTGGGTCAACACAGTCATAACTACAGCATCAGAACCCATCAAGGAAAAGCAATAAAAATAGGCAGCCTCGGATTAACTAATCTCACGCATCAAATTCTTAGCTCGTCAAAATTAATGGCGTAACAGTTTTGCATGTGGGCACTAAACAGCTCTGGATCACACGGAATGAAAACTAAGGCTCTTTACTCTATCCCCTTATTGTTGCTAGGTATTGGCATCATAATCCGATCTATATTTATCGGGAGCATGCCGGGAGGACTCAATCAGGACGAAGCATCTATTGCTTATGACGCTTGGGCACTACTGCATTTCGGTATCGATCGATGGGGACTAAGTTGGCCCGTACATTTCATCTCTTGGGGTAGTGGCCAAAACGCACTCTATGCATATCTCTCAATGCCTTTTATTGCTATAGGAGGCATTAATCTCTCAAGTATTCGTGCAGCTGCTGCATTGCTTGGAGTCATAACATTAATTTTAGTATGGCGTATGGCCAAAGCACGCGGTCGCGAAAGCGAACTCGTTTACCTACTAATATTTGCAACAAGCCCGTGGCACATCATGGCATCACGCTGGGCACTGGAGTCAAATACAGCTCCCGCCTTTGTACTTTTTGGTACATATTTTTTGTTTCGTTCCGCTGAAAAACCGGGAACTTTTTTGCCTTTAGGAACAGCGCTAATTACTTTAGCAATATATGCCTACGGTACCGCATACCTTTTTGCCCCACTCTATCTGCTATGTGCTTTTATAATAATTCATCGCATATTGAAAATTGAACTCAGACACCTTGCCATATCTGCAATTACATCTTTGATGATTGCTTGGCCAATCATATTATTTATCCTTAACAATCGTTTAGGCACAGACCACATAGAGCTAGGCCCATTTACGATCCCCAAATATCCAGGAGAAGCTCGCTATTCAGGAATTTTTTTGCTTTTTGCTGATGGAGGTCTTGGCAAAATTTCTGACAATTTTGTCAATATTCTGCAGCTGATGTTAGCAGGTAAAAGCGATGGATTACCGTGGAATGCCTCTCCGCTATGGGGACCACAATTTGTGCTTCTAACACCATTTTTATTAATCGGCATAGTTAAGGCTTTTAAAAGCACAGAGCTCGGCGATAGATTAATGTTAAGCTGGTTTTTTTGCGCACTTATCACCGCAACGCTTACAGAAGCAAATATTAATCGAATTAACCTATTATGGCTGCCAAGTTTATGGTTGTCGGGAACAGGATTATTGTCATTACCATTTGATCACATAGCAGCCAAAACAACCCGTGCAGGATTGGTTATTTGTGGCGTCTTGTTTTGTTTTCACTACTTCAATACATGGCAAAAAGAAATTGCTCGCAATTTTTACTGGGGACTAGATAAAGCTATTGAACATACGATGGAGAACACACCATCAAACAGTCAGATCGCAGTCACAAACCACAGCAATTACATGTCTACTTTATTGTTCTCTCAAACCCCACCAGATCAATATATTAATAGCGTCAAAATAGCGGACCGTCGCGCACCCTTTATTCATGTATATGGCTTTGACCGTTTTCATTTTGGAATTAATAGCCATCAACTCAACCAATTTGGCGGCTGGATTGCACACAAGTCCGAGATTGCACTCTTTGACCCTGTTTATTTCAATATCCAACAATTCGGCGATTATGCATCAATAGTAAAATATTCTGATTCAAAAACAGCTTGCAGACAGCAACTGGACGCAAGTGCATTTCATGGCGAGCAGGATTATGGCCAGTTAGGCATTAACGGAGGAGTATTCACCAATGGAGGAGGAATAAGAATGAGCAACAACATAATTATTCCTCGAGGCCTAGGCATTCATGGGCTGAGTCATTATGAAATCGACCTCCCAACCAACTCAAAAACATTAACTGTAGGTTTAGGAATGACGCAGAGCGCAGAGTGCTCAAGCGGTTTACGCTTTGAAATCTACGCTGATGAGAAAAAAATCTACGAGAAAAACCTTCTGAAAAATGAAATGGAGTTTATTAACACCCCACTACCAAAAGCACACAAACTTCGTTTATTGACGCACCCTGGAGCCAATAACACCTGCGATCACGGCGCTTGGTTGGTGCCCACTGTAGATCTGTGCGATTAACCATCATAAAAAACCGGAAAAGAAGATGTTTATGGAGAAAACAATGCGCAACACAAAACTCTCTTTAGTATCGAGTTTTTATTATTTTTTTGGTTTAATTTTTTTATTGTTATTTATCAATATTATTTTCAACAACAAAATTTATACTTTCAATACTCTCTATATACTGCTCCATATTACAGGCTGGCTATTTTTAACTAGCATCGCCTATAAAGTAATTAATCACACAGAAGGCTTTTGGGTAAAAAATGAAATAAAAATAGCCCCATTATGGATCTTGACGATCTTCTCATTGCAACTCTACTGCGGTTATCTATTAGCAGTTACCACGAGTTGGGACACTGAAGCTGTTTTTCGCGGAGCTATCAACCTAATCGAACAAGGTCACTTAGCAAACCACACTGATTATTTTCATGTATTCCCGCACAATCTCGGAGTTGTCAGTGCTCTGCAACTTCTATTCACTATTTTTTCCGCTGAAAAAATTCAGGACTTTTACCTGATTGCAACTATTTATAATGCATTGTCAATCACAACTGGCTTGGGCTTTGTTTACTTAATTTGCCGGGAGCATCAGGGGGTAAAAACTGCTTTTCTAGCTTTATGTCTTGGAACCTGCTGTATTCCTTTATATTTTTATACTCCTATTTTTTACTCGGATACTTTATCACTACCGTTTGTAGCAATATCTTATTACTTATACCTTCAAATACAAAAAAGCCAAACGCTCAAGCAAAAAGTTCTTATCGCCGCTCTCTTCGCTCTTATGTGTGCGGCAGGCACTTTAATTAAATTTACCGTTCTTATTGTGGCAATCGCAATACTCATCGATTTAACACTAAAAGCCAAACTCAAAAAAAACCTATTGGTTATTAGCATCGCTGCAGCATGTATTTATATCCTCCTATCTTGTTTTAATTATTACCGTGAAAATTATTTGTTAGATAAAAACCTTTCCGAACAAAAAGAGGTTCCGCATACACACTGGGTAATGATGGGACTTAGTGGGAATGGTGCCTATAACGGCTCTGACTACGGATACACACATTCGTTTCCAACCATTGAAGCCCGCACTCAAGCAACGATTGATCGAATTCACGACCGATTACAAGAATACGGATTTGATGGCTATATGGAGTTCTTACATCGTAAACAGCAGGTAAGTTTTGGCAGTGGTATATATGGTGTAAACGAGATGATTGACGATGGACCTCTTCGCCCTAACGCGTTACACCAAGTTGCACTAGACAGCGGTAAATACTATGAAATATTCAGGCATCTAGCACAGGGCTTCCATATATTTCTTTTTCTATTAATCGCACTAAGTGCACTTTATGATGCAGCGACAAAAACACATAGCGCACTTAGCAAATTAACCCTTCGATTATCCATTACAGGTATTTTTATTTTCCTTGCTTTGTGGGAAGCAAATTCGCGATACATACTTAACTTTGCGCCGCTATTCATCGCCTGCGCAGCATTAGGTTTTACTGAGCTGTATCGCGTTGCAAGCGTTATTAAAAATGCTCTATCCGAACACATCCAAGAATCTCGCGAGACTGCTGCTACCTAACGTCCCCCTAACTCAAATAGAGAATTATCTACCTAGATAATTCTCTATTTTTTAACTCACGCGCTGCCACACCAGTATGCTTCCATTTACCTTGTTTCCATCGCCAATGTTTTATCATCGCCCTGAAAAATTCATCGCAAATCGCTGCTATCAATAACCCATACAAACCGAGACCACTAGGAATTGCGAGAACATATGCTAATGGCACGGAAAATAGCCAGATAACTGCAATACTGGAAATTGATGTAAATGCAGCATCGCCAGTGCAACGCAAAGCTGAACCAACGGTAATATTTACCGTGCGCCAAGGTTCTGCCAAAAAACTTAATACAAATGCCCATAGGCCGATGGCAATTACTTCAGGATCACTACTAAACAGTTTCAATACAGGCTCATTGAACAACACCCAACATAATGCAAGAGCGCCAGTTCCAATCAATGATATTTTCAGGCTTTGCTTAAGTTGAGCATTAACAAGATCAAACTCCCCGCGCCCTACTCTCTGCGCAATAATCGCTTCAGTCGCCATACCTATCGCAATTGAAATCATCAAACAAAATAAAAACGTATTGTACGCATAGACTTTTACCTTGAGAGCAAGATCACCCACCTCAGCGGCAATCCAATTGAGTGCAATCATATAAGCCTGAAATGACATTGGTTCCAGAACAGAAGGTGCTGCGATCATTACAACTGGAGTAATTAATACCGAAAAATTTCGCCAACCCTCTCTGATAGGAATTCGAATATGCAATTTGAAATGCACAATACACATTACAAATAACAAACTCACCGCCGCAGCCACAATGCTGGCAATAGCCACACCTACAACACCCGAAGGTGGGATACTCATAAATCCATATACCGCAATATAATTTCCGACAACGTTCACCGAAAACAAAATCAGATTGCTATAGGTATTCCATTGCGGTTCACCATAAATATTCAATATGGTTTGATAGATTACCCTGCATCCCCATAAAGCAACCATCCACCCGATAACGGACAAATAAGTTCGCGCATGCGATTCAACATCTGCACTTAATGACATTGCCGATGCAACCCAAGGCCCACCGTAGTTAACTGCAATAGCGGCAATCAATGCCAGAATCACCACAAAGATTGTGTAGGCCGCGATAGTCGAATTACCTCGCTCATAATCATTTGCACCTATACGCTGGCTTGCGATACTTGCACCAGCAAACGCACTCACAATTAAAAATGCGTTTGCAACAAACACCAAAGGCGTAACCGCGCCCACCGCCGCTGCGGCACTATCGGAAATTCGACTGAGAAAATACATATCGATCAGTGGGATGGTGTAGGTCACCGCCTGATCGAGAAACATAGGGCGACTCATACCCCAAATGCCTTTATCGAGCACACGGCTCTGAGGCACAGACTTTGGTGTGGATTTCATAACTATCGAGATATAAAAGAGTGAGAATGTCACCGCCTATAGTTGTTTAACACTATAGGCGGCGAGAAGGTTAGTTTGCTTCGCGCAACACTACCGCAGGTGGTGTCGTCACGACGCGACGGCAACCAATATAGCCTAGCGCAGAAACAAAAATAGCGCCGCTGAGAGGGGAAATAAACCAAAATACATAATGCGGCTGGATAGGAGTTTCAAGCACAAAGGTCTGCAAACTTATTAGTAAAATTTCAGTACCTAAAATAGCAATTACCCCTGCGAGCCCACCCAATATCGCAAACTCAGCACAGATGCTGCCAATAATGAGCTGACGAGGGCTACCCAGCGCACGCAACAACCCCGCCTGCTGTTTGCGCGCAGCAATGCTCCCCATGACAGCGGCGAACAACACCAAACAACCACCGATCAGCGTAAGCCACAGCACCAGCAAAACTCCGTCGCTAACCTGATTCACGATGGAGCGAATTTGCTCGATGATGCGATCTAGCTCCATCACCAATATGGTTGGATGATCAAGTAGCAATGTATTGATAAATGACTTTTGTTCAGCTGGTAAATAAATGCTGGTGATATAGGTTGGTGAATAAGCATCCAGCGAACCCGGCTCAAAGATAAAAAAGAAGTTGGGCCGCATACTGCGCCAATCCAAACTGCGGAAGCTCGCAACTTCCGCATGCATCTCCAAGCCGCCAAAAGAAAATTGTAATTTATCACCAATTTTTAAGCCGATTTCAGTTGCGGTTTCAATTTCAACAGAAACGCCCGGCAATCCTGAATCACTGCGCTGCCATTTATCCCACCACACGCCTTCTAGAACTTTGTTATCTGCAGCAAGCGTATCCGCCCAGGTAACATTCAATTCACGCCGCAATGCATTGCTGGAGGAGCGCCTATCTTCTGTTGTCTCAATATTATTAATGTGTGTTAGCCGTGCACGCATCATCGGATAAATAGGTTCAGGGCGAACCTGAGCTTCTTTCAACAAGGTTTGCACATGTGGTAATTCATCAGGTGGAATGTTTACCAAAAAGTGGTTGGGTGCATCATCAGGCACCTGCACTTTCCACTCTTCAATTAATGAGGTGCGTACTATGGTAAGAGTGAACAGCAACATAATCGCAACCGCAAAAACCAAAATTTGGATCAGGCTTTGACCGCGATTACGCTGCAAGTTTGCAAAAGCCAATCGCCAAAACCCACCCAGATTCATCGCCCACTTTTTGCTTAATGCCAACAGCCCGTACGCGATGACAAAGGTAGCTGCAATGACTCCCAGCAAAGCACCACTAATACTTAATGCGAGTTCCAAATCGCGCCCAAACAAAATCACCAACGTTAACACCGCAAACAAAGCAAGGGCACCTTGTGTCCACACTTGCGTGCTATTAACGGCTAATTCACGGCGAAGAATTTTGAGTGGCGGAACCGTAGGCAAATGCCAAAGCGCGGGCAATGCAAAAAACACCAAACACATCAGCCCACTAAAAAAACTCAATGCATAAGGATAAATACCCGCTGGCCCAAGGCGAATTTGATAAGCCTCCTGCAAACTGACTGCAATAAGTTGCTGCAACAAATGCCCCAAAAATAAGCCCAGAATTGAGGCTATAGCACCCAGAAAAAATAATTGTGAAAAGTACAAGCTACGAATACGCGTCGCACTTGCACCCAAGCTTTTCATTAATGCTACTTGGTCAGTATGACGGCCAGAAAACTGACGAGCGGCAATTGCAATTGCAACACCGGATAACAACACAGCAATTACCGCAGACAATAACAAAAATTGTTTGCTGGTTTTAAGTGTACGCCCTACTCGCTCCTGTGCGGAGTTAATATCGATTATGCGTTGATGCTTACTCAGCTGAGGTTTTAATTGATCAATAAACTGCTTCAAATCCTGTACGCGATCACTTGCCACAAGCCATTGATAATCAACGCGACTACCGGGCTGCACCACTTGTGTTTTCGGTAGATCAGTCAGATTCATAATCAAACGAGCCCCCGTCATACTAAAAGGGCTAGCGCTATCCGGTTCGCGAATTAATACATTAGTAACCGTCAACTCATACTCACCAACAGCCACTTTATCGCCCAATTCAATTTTCAACAGCGGCAGTAAACGCGAATCCACCCAAGCCTCGCCTGCTGCGGGAATTGTTTTAGCGATTTCAATATCACTAGCATTGATCGCAAAAGGTACACGACTAATTTCAAATTGGCCGCGCAGTGGATAGCCATTACCTACCGCTTTAACAGAGGCAAGATGCATTTCATCGCCAGCGAACACCATTGAAGAAAAAAGCACAGATTGGCTCTGTTGAATTCCGGCATCTGCAGCGAGCTTTTCCCAATCGCTATTGTGGGGTTGTGATCCTCGTACAATATAATCAGCACCTAGCACACTATTGCTTTCACTGACTAAAGTAGATTCAAGGCGCCCCGTAAAAATCGCAATTCCGCTTAAAACTGCAACTGCCAATATCAACGAAAACCCAAGCAGCTTTAATTCACCACTGCGCCAGTTGCGCTTGAGCAATTGAATTGCCAACATAAAATTACTCCCTATGCGACACAATCGCGCCAGCTGCAATTTCAATACGCCGTTGGCACAATTGCGCCAAGCGTTCTTCATGGGTAATTAGAATAAGCGTTGTTCCTTGCGCGCGATTTAACTCAAACAACAACTCAATAATTCGCGCACCCGTTGCTGAATCCAAATTCCCCGTCGGCTCATCGGCAAATAAAATGCGCGGTTCACTCGCAAATGCGCGAGCGATGGCTACACGTTGTTGCTCCCCCCCTGATAACTGCTGGGGATAATGATGCAACCGCGCATCCAACCCCACTCGCTGCAAAAATATTTTTGCTTTGGATGAAGCAGATTTATCACCGCGCAATTCCAACGGCAACATAACGTTTTCCATTGCAGTTAAGCCTGGCAACAGTTGAAACGACTGAAAGATAAACCCTACATTTTGCGCACGCACTGCCGCGCGCCCTTCCTCATCCAGTTGCGAAAGGTTAGTGCCATTTAAAATAACATCGCCACTTGAGGGAACATCCAAACCAGCAAGAATTCCAAGTAATGTCGATTTTCCGGAACCTGACGCTCCTGTAATTGCCAAAGACTCTCCCGCATTAACGGAAAGCGAGATTGGATGAAGAATTAATAGCTCTCCCTCTTGGGTGGTGACTTTTTTAGTCACGCCTTTAGCTTCAACCATAGCGGACAACTGAACTCTATTCACTGGGGGGACTTGACTGGAAAGCGCAGACATAATTGATTAACCTGTAGCAAGTTGACTAGGTTCATTCTATTGGCAGAGGATTTTCTTCACCATGCAAAAATTACACATTTACCTGTTTTTACTCCTGACTTTTGTCACCAATATCGCATTAGCGCAAACCTCCTCCACCAAAGTACTGGTAATGGGCGACAGCCTAAGCGCAGGTTATGGAATTGACATACAACAAGGCTGGGTAAATTTGCTGGAAAAAGAATTAAATAAAACACACAAGGTTGAAATGATTAACGCAAGTGTCAGCGGTGAAACCAGCTCAGGCGGAAAAACCCGATTACCCGCCTTGCTGACAGAACACAAGCCTCACGTAGTAATTTTGGAGCTAGGTGGAAATGATGGCTTAAGAGGACAACCACTAAAATTACTGCAAAGCAATTTGCAAACTATGATCGATGCAAGCACAGCCGCAGGCGCACAAGTGATTATTGCAGGCATGCAAATCCCACCCAATTATGGAGCTCGCTACAGCACTCAATTCAAATCGCTATATTCAACTTTGGCAGAAGAAAACCAGTCAGGTTTAATTCCGTTTTTATTGGAAGGCATAGGAGGGAAAGCTGAACTTATGCAGCGCGATGGCATTCATCCTACCGCAGAAGCTCAGCCTATTATTGTTAAAAATGTTTTGCCTGAAGTAGAAAAATATTTGCAACCTTGACTAACAACCAGCTACACAAGAATACTGTAGCCGCTTATTAAAGCGGCTCTAAATAATCCACCAGCAGCTGCACATTTGTATTGCCACGAAATTCATTGATATCCAATTTGTAAGCGATGCGCACTTTTTGAATCTGGGCGCTTGGCCAAATCTGGCGATCAATATTAAAAGCAATAGCATCGATCATTTGCTGTTTATTTGCATCCAGAGCAAGCGTCATTTTTAAATGCTTTTCGCCCACCAGCTTTTGTTGCACCAAATAGAATTCACCATCAAACACAGGTTCAGGAAAGTGCTGCCCCCAAGGGCCTGCATCACGCAATTGAGTGGCGACCTGAAGCGATAAATCCTGCGCGCCCAACTCCCCATCACTTACAACCACTGCTTGCAAATTCTCTGCCGTTAACTGGCGGCGAACTTCTTCGTCAAATGCTTGCGAAAAAGCGGTGAAATTTTCACGCGCCAAACTCATTCCCGCAGCCATTGCATGCCCACCAAACTTTTGCAATAAAGCGGGATGACGCGCAGCAACGGCATCCAGCGCATCGCGAATATGAAAACCGGGAATTGAACGAGCGGACCCTTTTATATTCCCGTCATCCGCATCAGCAAAAACAATGGTTGGGCGATGGTATTTATCTTTAATACGCGAAGCCAAAATACCAATAACGCCCTGATGCCAGGTTTCATCAAACAAACACAATCCCCAATGCAAACTCTCTGCGTCTGCACTTAAGACCTTTTGCAGCATAGTCATGGCCTCTTGCTGCATGCCAGATTCAATCGCTTTGCGATCGCGATTCAGCTCATCCATCTGCGCAGCCATTTCACGCGCAAGATTTTCGCTTTCACACATTAAGCATTGAATGCCCAACGACATATCATCCAAGCGCCCTGCCGCATTCAAGCGCGGCCCCAACGCAAAACCAAAATCACTCGCCACTAATTTGTTCGCCTGTTTGCCAGACACTTCCAACATGGCTTTAATACCGGGGCGACAAACGCCCGCGCGAATTCGCTGCAACCCCTGCGCCACAAAAATACGATTGTTGTAATCCAAGGGCACCACATCTGCCACCGTGCCGAGTGCCACCAAATCTAAAAAACTCGCCATATTTGGCTCAGGAATACCGCTCTCTTCAAACCACCCCATTTGGCGCAGTTCCGCACGTAATGCATTCATCACATAAAAGATAACACCCACACCAGCGAGATTTTTACTGGGGAATTCACAACCCGGCTGATTGGGATTTACGATTGCATCCGCCTCTGGCAATTGAGTGCCGGGCAAGTGGTGATCAGTAACTATCACCGCAATTCCCAATTCACGCGCAGCTTCAACACCCTCAACACTGGAAATACCGTTATCGACAGTAACAATCAAATCAGGCTGTTGCGCGGCCGCAACCGCAACAATTTCTGGCGTTAAGCCATATCCATACTCAAAGCGGTTGGGCACTAGGAAATCAACATTGGACAACCCCATCGCTTTTAATGCCAGTACAGCAAGCGCACTGCTGGTTGCACCATCCGCATCAAAATCCCCCACCACAATTATTTTTGCCTGAGCAACGACCGCATCCGCCAACAGGCTAACAGCCTCCGCCATCCCTTTAAAATTTGGTTTGTACAAATTGGCTAATTGATACTGCAATTCTCGCTCATTAGTTACACCACGCGCGCTATAGATACGCTGCAACAGCGGATGAACATTTGATTGAAAATTGATGGGTGAAGTAGCTTCACGACGAAAAATTGTTTTTTGCATAAAATCTGAGGGCAATTGAAAACTGATAGAAATAAAAACGCCGCAAGGAAAACCTTGCGGCGTTTTTAGTAGTGAAGCACGTTAGTTTTACTTGCGAACATTCGCCGCAACAAACTGCTGCACTTTTGCCAAATCTTGCGGCAATACTGTGTAACGCTCTTCACGCTCAAACAAATCCTGCATATGGTGAGGCAATGCAGGATCAGTATCCTGCCCTGCTTTACGCACAGCTTCAGGGAATTTGGCCGGATGCGCGGTAGCAAGCACCACCATCGGAATATCTTTGCGGCGACGGGTTTTGCGCGCCGCATCAACACCAATAGCAGTGTGCGGATCAAGCAAGTATTCGGTGCGATCAAATACTTCGCGGATCACATCGATAGTTACTTCATCACTTACGCCGTGACTGGTAAACAATTCACGCGCACGCGTTAAAGCAGATTCTTTGAGAGTCATACTGCCGGATTTAAAATCTTCCATTAGCTGGCGAATCGCATTGCCATCACGGTCATACAAATCAAACAACATACGTTCAAAGTTGCTCGACACCATAATATCCATACTTGGCGACAAGGTATGTTGCAACTGATGCTTGCTATGATCATTGCTGCTAATGCAACGATGCAGAATGTCGTTGCTGTTAGTAGCAATCACCAACTGATCAACTGGCAATCCCATTTGCTTGGCGAGATAACCAGCAAAAATATCACCGAAGTTTCCAGTCGGAACTGAAAACGCGATAGGACGATGCGGCGCACCCAATGCCAAACCAGCGTAAAAGTAATAAACGATTTGCGCCATGATGCGCGCCCAGTTGATCGAGTTAACTGCAACTAATTGACGACCTTCGGGCAAGAAAGATTGATCACCAAAGCTGGCTTTCACCATGTTCTGGCAATCATCAAAATTTCCTTCAAGGGCGATGTTAAATACGTTCGGTGCAAGCACAGTGGTCATCTGGCGACGCTGAACATTCGATACGCGATTGTTCGGGTGCATGATGAAAATATCGATGTTATCGCAGCGACGACAACCTTCGATTGCAGCAGAACCTGTATCACCAGAGGTAGCGCCCATCACCACCACTTTTTGGTTGCGTTTTTTCAACAGGTGATCAAGCAAGTGACCAAGGAATTGCAGTGCAAAATCTTTAAACGCAAGTGTTGGGCCTTGGAACAACTCCAAAATCCACTCGTTGTGCGCAGTTTGCACTAAAGGCGCAATACCATCATGGCGGAAAGTTGCGTAAGACTCAGCGATGATTTTTTTGAATTCTTCATCGCTGATCGCGCCAGCAACGAAAGGCTTCATCACATTGAATGCCAATTCTTGATAAGACAAACCAACCCAAGATGCTATTTCTTCTTTACTAAATTTAGGCAAGCTCTCCGGCACATACAAACCGCCATCAGGCGCCAGACCGGTGAGTACAACTTCTTCAAAACTAAGTGCCGGCGCTTGGCCGCGAGTGCTGATATATTTCACAATTACAAACCTTTGAAAATTTAATGCCGCTTATTTCAATGCTTCAACGCGGATGCGTTGCACTGGGCCGGTGATCGCATACAAAGCTTCAATACTACGAATAGCAGCTGCCAATTTCTTTTCTTGTACTTTATTGGTCAACAAAATCAGCGGTACAGTCAGCTCGCCTTCTTTTGCTTCTTTCTGAATCATTGCTTCGATACTGATGCCGGCATCACTCAAAATAGTTGCGATCTTGGAGAGTACACCTGGTTTATCTTGCGCTGACATACGCAAATAGTTTGCGGTTTCTACATCATCAATTGAAATAATTGGCTGCTCGGTAACGAAGTCCGTACCAAAACCCAAATAGGGAACGCGATGCTCTGGTGCAGCAGTCAGCGTACGCGCCACATCGACAATATCACCAACGATGGATGATCCAGTCGGCTCAGCACCAGCACCAGCACCGTAGTACATAGTTGCGCCTACAGCATCACCTTTCACTAACACTGCGTTCATCACACCATCAACATTGGCGATCAAACGCTTTTCAGGAATCAGCGTCGGGTGAACGCGCAATTCAATACCATTCTCAGTACGGCGAGCGATACCTAAATTCTTAATGCGATAACCCAGCTCTTCTGCGTAGGTCACATCTTCAGTAGCAATTTTGGTAATACCCTCGGTAAATACCTTATTGATTTCAAGCGGAATACCAAATGCAAGCGAGGCCAAAATCACTAACTTATGTGCGGCATCGACACCTTCTACATCGAAGGTTGGGTCTGCTTCGGCATAGCCCAACGCTTGAGCCTCAGCCAATACATCTTCAAATGAGCGGCCTTTATCGCGCATCTCAGTGAGGATGAAATTACCGGTGCCATTGATGATGCCGGCGAGCCATTCAATCTTGTTGGCAGCCAGACCTTCACGGATAGCTTTAATAATTGGAATACCACCGGCAACCGCAGCTTCAAATGCAACAGTTACACCCTTGGCATTTGCAGCAGCAAAAATTTCATTACCGTGATGGGCGATAAGTGCCTTGTTCGCGGTAATAATGTGCTTACCGTTTTCAATAGCTTTAAGAATCAAATCTTTAGCAACCGTAGTACCGCCCATCACCTCAACCAGAACATCAACATCCGGGTTGTTAGCGACATCAAATACATCGCGAGTGACATTGAAATTAGAGGTATCGCAGTTGGGATTATCGCGGCGCGCACCAATTTGCACGATGGTAATGTCGCATCCGGCACGAGCATCAATCAGCGCCTTATTGCGCGTGAGAATATTAACTGTACCGCTGCCCACGGTGCCCAGACCGCAGATACCAATTCTTACCGGATTCAAGGTGGATTCCTCGTCAAATGCTAGTGAAATTTACGCCAATACTAAAAAAGACGGCCACCATACTCATGGTGGCCGTCAGTGTCAATTGCGCTTTGGAGGAGTGAGCGGGGATAGGAAATTAACCGTCACTCAACGCCCTATTTCATTAAATACCCAATGTTTTCGCCAGCTCTTCCGGTGGGGTATAACCGGGAACCAACTTACCATCTGGCAAGAATAAAGCTGGAGTGCCATTTACACCCAATTGCCCACCCAATTGGAACTGGGCAGCAACTGGATTATCGCAGGTTGCATTTGGCACGGGCTGATCCAATTTAAGCTTGGTCATGGCATCCTGCTTATCTTTTGCACACCAGGTGGAAATCAACTTATCAGCCGATGGACTGGGGATACCAGCACGTGGGTACGCCAAGTAACGAATCTCAATCCCCAAATCGTTATAGCCGGGCTTTTTCTGGCCACCTTCTTCATAGGCATGCATTTGACTATGCAATTTACGGCAGTAACCACAATCGATATCGGTAAATACGTAAACGACAGCTTTTGATTTGCCTTTTGGTTTGAAATTAATACTGTCTTTGCCATCCAGACCAGCCAACGCTTTTTTGCGCTCTTCAATAATGTAGGGGTCTTCAATCTTTGCAAATCCAGTACTGTCGATTCCAAACACCTCGCCAGCAATAAACTTATCCCCTTCAGGTGTTACAAATAACACAGGACCACCAGGAACCTGAACCTGATACAGACCTTTAATTACAGATGGACGCGGCTGGCCAAAATTAATATCCGGGCGCGCCTTGTGTAGATTTTCCAAAATAGTCTCTTCAACACTTTTGCGCTTCAGCAACTCACCGCTTTGTGCCAAAACAGAAGGAGCAACCATAAAAGAGGACACCGACAAGCTTGCCAACGCAGCAAAACCCAGTGTTTTTAATGTTTTTATCATAGTCATATCTCTAATCAGTTTATAAATTGTTGTCTAACCACGTGGATGATGAAGCGCATGTTGTTGCTTCATCCGCAATCTCGCCACATGCGTATAAATCTGTGTCGTTGATAAATCACTGTGACCGAGCAGCAACTGTACCACACGCAAATCTGCTCCGTGATTCAACAAATGCGTTGCAAACGCATGACGCAAAGTGTGTGGCGACAACGGCTTATTAATACCTGCAACTTCCGCCCAATGCTTTATGCGGTACCAAAACGTCTGACGAGTCATTGGCTGCGCACGAGTGCTGGGGAATACTACCTCATCCGGTATATTATTTAGCAACACAGGTCGCGCTTCGCGCAAATATCGACTCAACCAAGCAGCCGCTTCCTCACCCAGAGGAATCAATCGCTCCTTACTGCCCTTACCCATCACTCGCACGACATTTTGGCGCAAGTTAATTTGTGGCATGGTCAAACTCACCAACTCACTTACACGCAGCCCGCAAGCATAAAGCACTTCCAACATGGTTCTATCGCGCAAGCCAATCGGATCAGACAAATCCGGCGCCGCCAGCAGGGATTCGACATCAGTTTCACTTAAAGATTTCGGCAAGGGACGAGATAATTTGGGATTATCAACCAATGCCAGCGGATTTTCGCTGATTCGGTTTTCGCGCAATAAATAGCGATAAAAGCCACGCAAACAAGATAAAAAACGCGCAGAACTACGACTCGAGAGTTTTTGCTGCAAACGAATATCCAGATAGCTTTGCACCAAAAAGGCATCCACTTCCATCAATTTAAAATTCTGCTGATTCAACCAAACTGCAAACTGCATGAGATCGCGGCGATAAGACTCTTGGGTGTTATCGCTCAAACCTTTTTCCATCCAGATAGCATCTAAATATTCGGCAATCAATTGCACATCAGCCAAAGCAGGTTCAAGCACCAAAGAATCAGCAGCCATAATTTAAATCCACAACAAAAAAACCAACTCTATCGACTCCAGCAACATATAACAATCGAGCAAATGCAAGCGCAAAAACAAAAGGCCGAAGCGGATAATCCACTTCGGCCTTTTATAAGCGATACAAGTATCGACTTAATCTTATACCAGCTTCTCTTTAATACGAGCAGCCTTACCAGTAAGGTCACGCAGGTAGTAAAGTTTAGCTTGACGCACATCACCACGACGCTTAAGCACAACGCTATCGATCAATGGGCTGTGAGTTTGGAAAGTACGCTCAACACCTACACCGTGAGAAATTTTGCGCACGGTGAAAGCAGAGTTCAAACCACGGTTACGAATGGCAATTACAACACCTTCGTAAGCCTGTACACGCTCGCGATCACCTTCTTTTACTTTCACGTTTACAACAACAGTGTCGCCTGGTGAAAATTCGGTGGTGCTTGCTTTCAGTTGTTCGTTTTCCAACGCCTGAATAATTGGGTTAGTCATTGATATTCTCCTAAGAGTCTATAGCTTCACAGCTAGAGTTTGTCGTATCAAGGTCACGACGATATTCCGTCAACAGCTTTTGCTGCTCCTCGGTTAAATTTATTGCTTGCAATAAATCAGGCCTTCTCAGCCACGTTCGCCCTACCGCTTGCTTTAAGCGCCAGCGCCGAATTAGTTCATGATTACCAGACATTAATACTTCTGGAACATGCATTCCTTCAAATTCTTCCGGACGGGTGTAATGGGGGCAATCCAATAAACCATCCGTAAATGAGTCCTGCTCTGCAGATTGCGCATGCCCTAAAGCACCCGGAATCAGCCGTGTTACAGCATCGATCAGCACCATTGCTGGCAACTCACCACCGCTTAACACATAGTCACCAATGGACCATTCTTCATCGATAACTGTTTGTATCAGTCGCTCATCAATACCTTCGTATCTACCAGCAACCAACACAATATTGCTATAACTCGCCAGTTCAGCAACACCGGATTGATCCAATGTTCGCCCCTGTGGCGACAGGTAAATGACTTTTGCATCATCACCCGTCCAAGTTTTAGCTGCAGCTATGGCATCGCGCAAAGGCTGAACCATCATCACCATACCCGGACCACCACCAAAGGGGCGATCATCGACAGTTGAGTGACGGTCATTAGCAAAATCACGCGGAGTGATTGTTTTCAACTCCACCAAGCCCTGCTTAATTGCACGACTTGTAATGCCAAAACCAGCAATGGCGTTAAACATGTCAGGAAAAATAGAAACAACCGCAATTTTAAGCAATTGACGATTACTCCTCTCGCCTCACAATGCCTTAACTAAAACATTGAGCATTAATAACAATTAAAACTCTGGATCCCAATCAACCAGCATTTCGCCAGCTTCCAGATCAACCCCTAACACAAACTGCTCAGGCACATAAGGAATCAATCGCTCACGCTGATCAATACTCTGTGCATCTGCAGTGACAACCAATACATCATTTGCACCAGTTTCCATCAGCTTGGAGATCATACCAAGACGCTGACGAGCACCACCGAACTGGGTAAGTACCACTAAACCTTCAAGCTGGCTCCAGTAATATTCACCACTATCCAGCTCCGGCAGCAGATCACGCTCAATTGCGATATCTGCAGCTGTGTACTGCGCAGCCAGATCGCGATCATCCACACCGACGATGTGCGCGACAAATGCATCGCCATGAGGACGAGCATCATCTATCTCAATTTTTTTGACACCATGCTTTGTTTTTAAAAACCAAGGATGGTACTCAAACAAATTTTCTTGCGGCTCGGTGTAAGAATGGACTTTCACCCAGCCTTTAACCCCATAAACAGCGGTAATTCGCCCGACGTTAACTAGATTCGATTCCGCAGACATCAGGCGCCTTTACTGTTCAGGTAGCGGAACAATTAAGCCGCTTTTTTGCTTTCTTTAACCAGTTGTTCAACGCGCTCAGACAACTGTGCACCTTGACCAACCCAGTGAGCCAAACGATCAGCATCAACACGCAGACGCTCTTCTTGACCACGAGCAACCGGATTGAAGAAACCGATACGCTCGATGAAGCGGCCATTACGGGCGCTACGGCTGTTGGTTACGGTCAGATGATAAAATGGGCGCTTTTTAGAGCCACC
This sequence comes from Cellvibrio chitinivorans, assembly GCF_035117775.1. Taxonomy (NCBI): domain Bacteria; kingdom Pseudomonadati; phylum Pseudomonadota; class Gammaproteobacteria; order Cellvibrionales; family Cellvibrionaceae; genus Cellvibrio; species Cellvibrio chitinivorans. The sequence continues at coordinate 66,355 of NZ_JAYKKN010000002.1, read as the reverse complement.
ACGAGACAGACGAATAGTTACCATTGAGGTCTTCTTCCTGTGTTTACTTATGGGGGAAAGACATGCCTTCCCGGTTAAAAATCGACTTTCAAGTTTAAAAAATCGTAAGTCGCACAATAGCTGTACGAAAGGCGCGGCATTTTAAGGGAAAGTTTTTGCTTTGTATAGGCTAAAAAATCATTCAATTCACAGCCTCATCCCATTGCTTATGGCCTGAGGCTAGTTTTACCACTAGATCTAGTCGAACATATCTGCAAAACGATTAGTGAAGCTAAGGTCAACCGCTTGAGCAAAGCTCGGCAAAGCCAGATGATTCCGATCCACCTCAATCAATGCTTCATCAATTAACCCTTCACCGAAGTGGTAAATAGTGGCGAAGTTACCCTGAGTGGCAGCAAGATCATACGCAGTAGCGGCAGCCCGCACGGACTCACGCTTACCCTTATAATCAGCAAAAGCTGACTCGCCATAACGGCGCTGCAACATAGACTCAACCACATGGGGCGCAAAAATACTCGCCGTCGCATTATTGCCGCCAAAGCCTTTGGAGTTCAGAAAGGCCACGTCCAATGGCTGACTGCATGACTCATCTTTTGTGGAGATCTGCAGGCGATCAGCAAAAACGTCATCCGCCACTTTATCAATAGTCTTAATGCCGGGAATCAATCCATACTTGAAGATTCCGAGACTGGCGATCAACTGCTCTCCACTGGCGGCAGAGAGCGAATGCCCAACATAGGCTTTTACTGCAGAAACAGGCCAACTGGTGATGCCGAACACCTGCGCAACCTGATCAAAAATTTGCGATTCAGTCACTCTGTTTTGCGGCGTACTGGAGCCGTGCGCCTGCACCATCGAACGCTGCTGAATAGATTCCTCACCAAGAACTGCCCAAGCAGATGCTACCGCTTTGGCCATAGTGATGTAGTTACCGGGTCCCGGCGCTGAAATGGACTTCTTAAAGCCGTCCGCATTGATAAACACATCACCTACCGCGCCATGAACATCCGCACCCAGCTCGATAGCTAAAGCATCATCCATCAGCACTACATATTGGCTAGCTTCAGCCATGGTAAACCCGGCATTTTCACCAAATGGCCGACTAGTGCGACGCGGATCAGCCACATCGACACCATCAAGCTTGCTGAGTTTTTCCTCACTCGCAAGCGCACCCATGGTGGCATAGCCATCAATAATTTCCGGCACTATAGGTGCCTCAGCACAACCAACGACAGCAACGCGACACCTGCCTGTAGCTATATCATCCGCAGCAGCTTGTAGGTTGTAGAGGAAAGATGCGCAGGCCCCAGTAATAGCACCAGTCTGTCCTACACTCCCCAATATATAAGCATTCACAAAGTCAGCTGGCATGGTATTCAAACCTAGCGGGCATTGCTTTGCACTCACACGCCCACCTTTTAGACGAGACTGCAAAAGCCCGCCAAAGCCATTTTCATCCATCTGGCTCATCACGTTGCTGGCGTAAACACCAATCTGATCCGGCCTCACAGAATTCATCACCACTTGCCACTCAAGGCCCGTTGATTGGATAGCATCGGAAGCACCAATAACCGCCAATTGCAACGCGCGTGGATGGTAGCGCGAGTTATACAAATCAGCAGGATTAAACCCCTGCGGCAATTGCCCAGCAGACTTAACTGGCAATTCACGATAACTATCAAACTTCACTTCCAAGCCAGATGGCGCAGTCACCCGCACACGGTCATCATCTACAGTTTCTACCTGCCAATCTGCAGGCACAGGCTCAGGCAGGTCACGTTTGCGCATCTCGATTACCAGCGGAGCATCACCCGCACCTATAGCTGCCGACTTTTGCCAATGAGCAGCATCAACATCAAAGAAGCTTTTATCGATGCGGCGAATCAGAGTTCCGTTAAGCACCTGCTCACCGAAACGCTCCTCTATATCCGCAAGATTCAAAGAGTTACCTTCAGAATCTTGATAAGTACCCTCTATGTAGCTGACCAACCCCATCATCACTGCCAATCCGGCAAGAGTCTCTTGCCGCTCCTCAGGCTGTAGACTTTCAATCACCATACGGCGATAGGCGTGATGACCGGAACTACGACCAGCCGCATTAAATCCGCCAAAGCCAACAATCACTGGTAAACGTGCAACAGACATAAAAACTCCCAATATCGGCAAGATTAGACAACCCGGAAAGTGTATGAGCATTCCCAAGCAGCGTCATTGTCGATTCAGCCACTTTTAATGGTAAATTGGCCACCCATTATCTGAATAAGCCATTGCAGCGAAAAATGAACCCTATTTCACCTGTCCGCATCCATTTCCTGCTATGTGAACGTATGTTGGCTACTAGCAGCACCCTACCAATGGAAATGCTAATGGCTTCCGAAAGCGCAGCTCGCAGCCTGCCTTCGAACGAGCACCAACCACCACTAGACATCAAAACGATCAGCTTGACCGATTCCCCCGTTGCAACTCGCACCGGCCTTTTGTGGCAACCAGACACCATAATTGACAGAAAACCCGCTAGCGACCTGATTTATATACCCGGCCTGTGGCGCAACCCTCGCCCAGCAGTCCAAAAACATAAAGAAACACTGAACTGGCTGCGTGAGCAATACCACAATGGCGCCATTATCAGCGCAGTAGGAACCGGAGTTTGTTTTTTAGCAGAGGCGGGATTACTGGATGGCAAGGCAGCGACAACACACTGGCATTACTTTGATCAATTTCAAAAAGATTACCCTCAAATCCAACTCAAGCGGCAGTACTTCATCACCCAAGCAGGCAACCTTTACTGTGCCGCTAGCGTCAACTCACTTGCTGACTTGACTGTGCACTTTATTCATCGTTTTTTTGGCAAAGCGATTGCGAGTCACGTGGAGCGACATTTTTCTCATGAAATCCGCCAAGCTTATGACACCAGCGGTTTTTTTGAGGCCGAACAAAATCCACATCCGGATGAAGAAATAACACAAATACAAATCTGGCTGCAGGACAACTATCAACGCGATATTTTATTCCCGCAGGTGGCAAATCGTTTCAGCATGAGCGTGCGCACATTAAATCGACGCTTCAAAAATGCCCTGGGACAAACGCCCTTGGATTACCTACAGGAAATCCGCATCAATATCGCGAAAGATTTATTAAAAACCAGCAACCTTTCTATCAGCGAAGTAGCCGACAAAGTTGGCTATCAAGATACTGGCTACTTCAACGCACTTTTTAAAAAGAAATTAGCAACAACGCCCAATGCTTATCGCGAGACGGTGCGAGCAAAATTATTCAGCACTTAGTGTTGCACCAAAAAAATAACCCCGGTATCAGAGATACCGGGGTTATTTTTATCTTCAATTCACCAGCACTTATGCTGCATCAACACTAGCAGGCACAACTGTTAATTTTTCAGCTGATTGCACGCCAATTGGAATAGTGCGCGGCTTCATTGATTCAGGAATAACTCGCTGCAAATCGATATGCAACAAGCCATTTTCATAATTAGCTGATTTTACCTGAACATGATCAGCCAACTGAAAGCGCCGCTCAAAACTGCGGGCCGCAATACCTTGATGCAAATAGGTACGCTGTTGTTCATCCGCAATTTTATTAGCTGAGACCGTTAAATTATTTTGATTAACTTCGATTGTTAATTCAGATTGATCGAACCCGGCCACAGCCATAGTAATTCGATATTTATCTTCACCGGTCAATTCAATATTGTACGGCGGATAACTTGGTTGATTCTGCTCTGCACGAGAAAGGCTATCCAACAAATTAGCCATACGATCAAAACCAATTGCAGAACGATAAAGCGGAGAAAAATCAAAATTACGCATAATCAATATCCTCATTTGAGCAATATATAAATTCGACTTATCAAACTGATCAAGCCATTAGTAGATAATTATGTAACCCTCCAATGAGCAGCCACATGTAAGAGATAAGGACACCAAAAAAACATTTCAAGCAAAAATGATAAAATTTTTTTCAGCCCCCACCCAATCAGTTTTCAACCCTCCAGCCCCTTATGGCTGCCAATATCTTTAGCCCCCAAGGAAAGATCAAAATATTATTAAGCTTTTCAAACAAAAAACTTGCTATTCGATGAAAGATATCCAATATAGATAGGGAGGGTCGGGATTTTTCGCGGAACTCAACGCAAATCCCCTGCCCCATAACATAAACGTTAAGGAGCCCTACGATGAAACCTGCTGTCGATGTTGTATATCGTGATTTGGATTCTTCTGCTGCACTAAACGACATCATCACTAAGAAGCTTGAAAAGCTCAGCCGCTACACCGACCAAATAGTCCATAGCCGCGTTGTCTTAGACACCCCTCACCACCACAAACACAAAGGCAAACAGTACCGAGCATCAATTGAGCTGGATATTGTCGGCCACCCCTTGGCAATTACCCAAGATGACGAATCCATCCACGTTGCTGTACGCGATGCTTTTTCAAGTGCAGAGCGGAAAGTAAAACAACTGGCAGCCCGCCAACGTCAAACTCGTTAATTTACCCCCAAAAAGCAAAAACCCGGGATCATTACCAATCCCGGGTTTAATACACATAGCTTATAGATACGATCTATTGATTAACTCGCACCAAGCTTTGTCGATTTTTTATTAATCAGATTATTCAAATTAGCCAAAGACTGCATATGACTATAGATCAGTTCCAAGCCATCTTTTTTGAATAAATCCAATGCATCTGCATCACTTAATGCCTTCAGCTTTTCACGCTTAACAACATAAAAACCTGTCAGATTCATATTCGAGTCTTCACGACCCTTAAAGGTGATATTAGCTTGCATTGGCTCAAGCAAATTCAGCTCGTGCAAACGCTTACAAAAAACTTTGGTCATTTCGGCGCGATATTGATAATCCTTAAGGAATTCAACCACTTCTTTCAGATGCGCCGATTGCTCACCAGTTTCTTCAAACAAGCGACGACCTTTACTGCCATCCTGCACAACAGACTTGCTATCAGCATCAATACACAACGCCATGGTATCTGCGTTTTTATCGCCACCCAGTACAAACGGATAACGACGAATGAATGCAGGAATGTAGCGAGAAGTGAATTGAAAGTTCTCATCCAATGACAGGTTTTCACCTTCCTTCAAGCCCATAATAGCCAGAGGAATATACTCCCCTTCATTCGCCGTCGCAGAAAACACAATAGGAAACTCACTCGCCGCAAAAGGAATTTCAGTTGCCAACAAAGGCGAAGAAATCATATGGGATACGAATGAATAATTATCCACCTGAACCGACCAGTTGCGATGAATATCAGATGACAATGGCTGAATGTTGTCATAAATCATAAGTTGTTTTGCCACGGGAGATACCTCTATTTATTGTCTCGATCTGGGATAAAACTATGGATTAAATCAAAAATGAGGGCGCATGGTAGCACTTTCATACGCGAGTGCCACTACACAAAAAAGATCAACCTGAAGAAATTGCAGAAACGAAAAAGCCCGCATTATGCGGGCTTTTTGTATTTAAAATGGTCGGAACGGCGGGATTTGAACCCACGACCCCTACACCCCCAGTATAGTGCGCTACCTGACTGCGCTACGCTCCGACGTGCCTTGCAAATGCAAAAAAAAGTCCTGCATCGCGAAGGACGGGCATAATACCTTAATTTTTTATCAATGCAATCAGATAATTAAGAATTAACGCCACTGTTTTATAAGTAAACAATTACACCAAAGAGGGATTGTTTTTTTACGATTTATTTAATTTTTAACAGATCCAGCAAATGCTCCAAGTCATCAATCATACGACCAACTAAATGATTTAATTGATTTGAATCAGACTGGTTTGTTTCGTTTGACATCTGCAAACGCGCACCACCAATAGTAAACCCCTGATCATAAAGCAAGCTGCGGATTTGACGAATGGTTAATACATCCTGACGCTGATAATAACGACGATTACCACGGCGCTTTACGGGATTCAACTGGGGGAACTCCTGCTCCCAGTAACGCAGCACATGGGGCTTAACGGCACACAACTCACTGACTTCACCAATGGTGAAATAGCGCTTACCCGGTATTACGGGAAGTTCGTCGTTATGACTCGGTTCCAACATAAGCTTCTACTCGTGCCTTAAGTTTTTGCCCTGGACGGAAAGTAACCACACGCCGGGCACTGATAGGAATTTCTTCACCCGTCTTGGGGTTTCTGCCTGGACGCTGGCTTTTATCTCGCAATTCAAAATTGCCAAAGCCAGACAGTTTTACCTGTTCGTTGTTTTCCAAAGCATGGCGGATCTCTTCAAAAAAGAGTTCCACCAACTCTTTGGCTTCCCGTTTATTGAGTCCAAGATCCTCATAAAGTTTCTCGGCCAAATCAGCTTTGGTCAGAGCGCCGTCCGACATATTTATTATTCCCTATCTGAGGGTAGCGGAAAAATTCGCCCCCAGATACTGAACAATCGAGTCAATGGAGGCGTTGATCTCATCTTCATTAAGAGTGCGTGAAGGATGCTGAAAGGTCAACCCCATTGCAACACTTTTTCTATGTGGATCAATGCCTTTGCCCATATATACGTCAAAGATCTTTAAGTTTGTAAGGCATTCGCCAGCCTGATCTTTAACCGCAGCTAATAGCTTATCCGACGCCAGATTCCGATCCACCAAAACCGCTAAATCACGGCGAACCTCAGGGAATTTTGACAATGAGTTAAATGCCGGGATTTTCGCTTCAAGCAACGCCGATAGACGAACCTCAAATACATACACAGCTTGGGAGATATCCAAGTGCTGCAAGAGACTAGGGTGCAAAGCACCAATTACGCCCTGCCATTCACCATTGCGATAAACACCCGCTGTTTGTCCGGGGTGTAATGCCGGGTGACTATCAGCAGCAAAGCTGTATGCAACCTCATCACCTGACAGCGCCAGCAGAGATTCCAGATCTCCTTTCAGATCAAAAAAATCAACCACACCTTCAGCATTAGCCCAAGATTCTGGACTGCGACTACCGTAGATCAAACCCGCAAGCATCGGCTCTTGTTTCAAACCGCTGGCATCAGGTACAAAACGCAAACCTGATTCAAACAGACGCACACGATTTTGCTGACGATTCAGGTTGCTTCGCAAAACACTGACCAAACCCGGAATCAGGCTAGTGCGCATGGCCGCCATATCTGCACTGATTGGGTTCCGCAGGATGACCGGTTCAACCTTGGGATCAAATAATGCCGAGAGCTTAGGCTCGATAAAGCTGTAGGTAATCGCCTCTTGGTAGCCGCGCGCAATTAATTGCTTACGCAGCGCTGGCAAGCCCATCTTGGCCTCTGGATGCGGTTCGATATCCATAGGCGCAGCGAGACTACGGGTCGGCAGACGGTTATAGCCGTACACACGAGCAAGCTCTTCCAGCAAATCTGCTTCGATAGAAATATCAAAGCGGTAGCTTGGCACTGAAAAAGTCCAACCTTCCATAGTCTGGGAAATGAGCTTCAAGCCAAGGCGAGAAAGAATATCCACCACCTCGTCATCAGCCATTTCCAAACTCAGACCACTGACAATTCGAGCCTTGCGCAACGTGACTTCGCGCTCTTGTGGCAAGTGTTCGTTATTTACGTGTACTACCGGGCCGGCGTCACCACCAACAATATCCAGTAATAATTGTGTCGCACGCTCGATCGCCTCTACTTGCAAACTGTAATCCACGCCGCGCTCAAAGCGATGAGATGAATCAGTATGCAAACCATAAGAACGTGCGCGACCGGCAATTGCCAGAGGATTAAAGAATGCACTTTCAAGGAAAATATCACACGTGCTTTCAGAAACAGCGCTGGCTTTACCACCCATCACACCAGCAATTGCCAAAGCCTCTTTGTCATCGGCAATAACCATAGTGTCTGCATTAAGCTTTACCTCCTGCTCATCCAGCAGCACCAAAGATTCATCTTGCTTTGCCAAACGCACATGGATTGCACCATTCAACTTGGACAAGTCAAAAGCATGCATTGGCTGACCCAATTCAAGCAGCACGTAATTGGTCACATCCACTACCGCATCGATACTGCGCAAACCAGAGCGGACAAGTTTATCTTGCAGCCAAGTTGGGCTTGGGCGAGCAATGTCTATATTACGAATCACACGACCAACATAACGACTACAGGCATTACCTGCTTCAAGATTTACTGGAAATGTATCGGCAATGGTTGCAGGCACAGCAGAAATTGTAGGTGCTGTAACAGAGGCGCGATTTAATACCCCCACTTCGCGCGCAATACCTTTAACGCTTAAACAGTCGCTGCGATTTGGCGTTAAGTCCACTTCAATCAACTTGTCATCCAAGTTGAGATAATCGCGCAGGTTTGCACCTACAGGCGCATCCGCAGGCAACTCCCACACACCGGAGTCATCATCACCTGCTTTTAATTCGGTTTGGCCACAGAGCATACCGAAGGATTCAACACCGCGCAGTTTGGCTTTTTTAATATCAAACTCAGGCAGTTTTGCACCAATGGTTGCAAAAGGAATTTTGATACCGACACGCGCATTAGGCGCGCCACAAACCACTTGCGACAAACCCTCAAGGCCTGCCACTTGGCAGACACGCAACTTGTCGGCATCGGGATGCTGTTCGCAACCAACAATTTCACCAACGATTACACCGCTGAAATCGCCAGCAACAGATTCAACCGCATCAACTTCCAAACCCGCCATAGTGAGCTGGGCAACCAACTCATCGGTGTCAACTTGCGGATTTACCCACTCGCGCAACCAGGATTCACTGATTTTCATAATTTATTCGTTCCGTTAAAACTGTTTTAAGAAGCGCAGATCGTTTTCAAAAAACAGCCGCAAATCATTTACGCCGTAGCGCAACATGGCAAGGCGCTCTACACCCATGCCGAACGCAAAACCGGTATAGGTTTCCGGATCAACTCCACTGGATTTAAACACCTCTGGGTGCACCATGCCGCAACCACCCACTTCGAGCCAGCCAGTGTTTTTACACATACGGCAGCCTTTACCGCGGCACTGTGTACATTGAATATCCATTTCAGCCGAAGGCTCGGTAAACGGGAAATAAGAGGGACGGAAACGCACAGGCACATCAGCCTCAAAAAATGCTTTGAGGAACTGATCCATGGTGCCTTTTAAGTCGGCAAAGCTGATGTCTTTATCTACAACCAAGCCTTCAACCTGATGGAACATCGGTGAGTGAGTCACATCGGAATCACAGCGATACACACGCCCCGGACAAATTACGCGAATCGGCGGTTCTTTGTTTTCCATAGTACGCACTTGTACTGGCGATGTATGTGTGCGCAGTACGTGAGTGTCATCAACGTAGAAAGTGTCGTGCATCGCGCGCGCAGGGTGATGAGAGGGAATATTCAGCGCTTCAAAGTTATGGTAGTCGTCCTCAATCTCCGGGCCGACTTCAACGCTGTAACCAACAGCGGCAAAAATTTCTTCTATGCGCTGTAAGGTGCGAGTAACAGGGTGCAAACCGCCGGTGTGCTGACCCCGCCCCGGCAAAGTCACATCAATCACTTCATTAGCAAGTTTTGCATCAATCGCTGCTTGCTCGAGCGACTGTTTGCGCAGATTCAATGCTTCTTGCACTGCATCTTTCGCTTTATTAATTTCTGCACCTGCTGCTGGACGCTCTTCTGGAGATAATTTCCCTAACGTTTTCATCAGCGCAGTGATGCTGCCGTTTTTGCCCAGATAATCCACGCGTACCGAATCCAGCACAGCCAGGTCTTGAGCTTCGTTAACTAATTTGAGCGCTTCTTGCGTAAGCGCAGCGAGATTTTCCATCTGCTTTTCCAATAAAAATTCGTTATCAATCAAAGTGATTTACGGGCAACACGACAAATCTTTCGCATAAAAAAAGGGGAAGAACAAAGCTCTTCCCCTTTTCATCGCGTTCACAAAAAACCCTTGCGGGTTTCCGGTTGTTGGACGATTAAGCAGCCAGAGCTGATTTAGCCTTCGCAACAACAGCAGCAAATGCTGCTTTATCGTATACAGCCAAGTCAGCCAGTACACGACGGTCGAGAACGATGCTCGCCTTTTTCAAGCCAGCAATCAATTGGCTATAGGACAAGCCTTCAGCGCGAGATTGGGCATTGATACGAGTGATCCACAGAGCGCGGAAATTACGCTTTTTAACGCGACGATCGCGGTAAGCATATTGACCGGCTTTGATAACCGCTTGTTTAGCAACACGGAATACGCGTGAACGTGCACCGTAGTAACCTTTAGCAGCTTTTAAAACTTTCTTGTGACGACGACGCGCCTCTACACCACGCTTAACACGGGCCATAATTCAATCCTCTACAAAATTCTCAAAAAGCGCTATTAGATAGCGCGGAACATGCGTTTTACGCGTGGTACATCGGCTGCATCAACGATGCTGGTGCCGCGCAGTTGGCGCTTACGCTTGGTGGTCATTTTGGTCAGGATATGGCTTTTGTTAGCGTGCTTGAACTTGAAGCCCGCGCCAGTCTTTTTGAAGCGCTTGGATGCGCCACTGTGTACTTTAGCTTTGGTTGCCATGTGATAAAACTCCACACATTTAGGTAAATAATATAAATAATCAAGGCAGCTAAAAGCCCGACTATTTCCTCTTTTTGGGAGCGAGCACCATGGTGAGCTGCTTACCTTCCATTTTGGCAGCCTGCTCTACGGTGCCCATCTCAGCCAGGTCGGTCTCGATGCGCTGCATCATTTCCATCCCCAACTCCTGATGGGCAAGCTCGCGGCCACGGAACTTTAACGTCACCTTGGCCTTATCCCCATGCTCAAGGAAGCGGATCAAGGCTTTCAATTTCACCTGATAATCTGCTTCCTCCGTCCCTGGGCGAAACTTCATTTCTTTAATTTGCTGCTGCTTTTGTTTCTTTTTAGCAGCAGCTTTGGTCTTTTTGATCTCAAACAGATGCTTACCGTAATCCATAATCTTACAGACTATGGGATCGCTATCAGCAACGATCTCTACCAAATCCAGGGTTGCGGCTTGAGCCTGAGCCAAAGCTTCCGTTAAGGGAACAATACCAACCTGCTCACCTTCTGCGTTGATTAAACGAACCTGTTTGGCTTCGATCTGATCGTTGATCCGCGCCTTTTTAGAATTGCCTTTGGCTGCGGGGGCGTTATCTCGTTTGATAGTTGTATCTCCAAATAATTAAAAGGAACGAATCTTTCTCACTTTTTCGGCATATGAGTAAAAATACTCACTTTCAGGCAGAAATATTTCTACCTCGACGCGCTATATCGGCGGTCAAGTGCTCGATGAAAGCTTCCAGAGTCATTACACCCAAATCTTGTCCGTCTCGTGTGCGAACTGCAAGTGATTGATTTTCAACCTCTTTATCGCCAACGACAAGCAGGTAGGGAACCCGCTGAATTGTGTGCTCGCGGATTTTAAAGCCGATCTTCTCATTTCTCAAGTCGGGAATTACACGAACACCCTTCTCGCGCAAGGTTTTTTCGACTAATTTGACGTAATCGGCTTGGCTATCGGTGATATTCATGATCGCCACTTGAGCCGGTGCCAACCAGGTTGGGAAGGAACCTTCATAGTGTTCAATCAGGATTCCAAGGAAGCGCTCGAAGGAGCCGAGAATCGCGCGATGGAGCATAACCGGACGTTTGCGCACGTTATCATCCGCCACATATTCCGCATCCAAACGCTCAGGCAATACATAATCCAGCTGGATAGTACCGCACTGCCAAGAGCGACCAAGCGCATCTTTAATTTGGTATTCGATCTTGGGACCGTAGAAAGCACCCTCACCCGGCAACTCTTCCCACTCAAGACCGGCCGCACGCAAGGCAGTGCGCAAGCCCTCTTCTGCCTTATTCCAAGTTTCCAAGGTTCCAGCATATTTTTCAGGGCGCAGCGACAACTTCACGGCGATATCGGTAAAGCCGAAGTCGTCATACACAGACTTGAGCATTTGGTTAAAGGAAGATACTTCCTCAATCACCATATCGTCAGTACAGAAGATATGCGCATCATCCTGCACAAAACCGCGCACGCGCATAATGCCGTGCAATGCACCTGAAGCCTCATTACGATGACAAGAACCAAACTCAGCCAGACGCAACGGCAAGTCTTTATGTGAGCGCAGGCCGTGATTAAAAATCTGGATGTGGCCCGGGCAGTTCATCGGCTTCACCGCAAAGTCGCGCTTTTCCGACTCGGTGGTAAACATGTTGTCGCGATAGTTTTCCCAGTGACCGGATTTCTCCCACAGGGTGCGATCCATAATCAGCGGGGTTTTTACCTCTTGGTAACCCCACTCATTTTGTACATTACGCATGTACTGCTCGATTTGTTGCCACAGAGTCCAGCCTTTTGGATGCCAGAACACCATACCCGGTGCTTCATCCTGCAGGTGGAACAGGTCAAATTTCTTCGCCAACTTGCGGTGATCGCGCTTGGCCGCCTCTTCGAGCAGATTCAAATAGGCCTTTAATTGCTTGGCATCCGCAAAAGCAGTGCCGTAGATACGCTGCAACATTTTGTTGTTGGAGTCGCCGCGCCAGTAGGCACCAGAGACGCGCATCAGTTTAAAGTTCAGGCAGAAACGCATATTAGGTACGTGCGGACCGCGGCACATATCCACGTATTCTTCATGATGATAAAGACCCGGAGTCGCGTCTTTTGGTACATCGCGATCCAGAATTTCCAGCTTGTAAGTCTCGCCGCGCGCAGTGAAAACGTCATAGGCTTCTTGCCAAGTCGCTTTCTTTTTCACTACGTCGTATTCGGTTTTGGCCAATTCCAGCATACGCGCTTCGAGACGAGCGATATCCTCGTCAGTCAACTTCTGCTCAAGGTCGATATCGTAATAGAAGCCGTTGTCGATGGTTGGGCCAATGGCCATTTTCACATCGGGGAACAACTGCTTGATCGCATGGCCGAGCAAGTGTGCACAGGAGTGGCGGATAATTTCCAAACCGTCTTCATCTTTCGGGGTGAAAATCACCAGATCTGCATCTTCGGTGATCAGGTCATGAGCATCTACGCGCACGCCATTCACACGGCCTCCGAGTGTTGCCTTAGCCAAACCAGCACCAATAGAAGCAGCAACTTCATAGACAGAAACAGGATTTTCGAAAGGACGCTTGGAACCGTCGGGAAGAGTAATTACAGGCATGATAAACCTCAGTCAGTGGTGACCCCTACGAAAGGTCACATGATAAAAAAGCGGAAATCGCAAATAAAAAACCCGCACCTACGAATGTGCGGGCTGGGGAGTATAGGTGACTTGGCGAACCCGAGGCAACCTTGGAAAAATGACAATCTAGATACAACAATTATCTATTCGATCTATATTTGCCACGCCAAAGTGATAGCGCCGAAGTTTTTTCGCGCAGTTTGACTTTTGTTTGGCTCAGTATCTGATTGATAGGACAGACACACGCTGACGCTTTCCCATGCATAGGTAAAACCTGCCATTAAAGAATATTGATAATGTTCAAGCTTATTTGAAGCACTTGTTTCAAATTCATTTGCATCAACAAGAATTTGGTTGTGCACGTAATTACCAGTACCACCTAAGTAGACATACCACCCCTCCGAAACCGCAATAGGTGTACTTACCCTACTCCCTAGAAAGCTCATCGTTGAATAGCTGCGCGCGAGACCACTTCCCGCACGCAGATACAATCCAGCACCAACAAGAGATTCAATATTTCCGACAGCTAGATCTCCCAAAAGCACCGCATCATAAGGGCTCGAATCCGTCGAGGAAAAACGCCAGATGGCCGTGCGCTGCAATTGCCAGACGAATTTGTCATCCAACTGATAATCCCAGCCTTTTGGCTGATCAGACCCCACTAATTTATGTACTGATTTTTGCACCTCTTCAGCCCCGGAAGACGGTCCCACAACGCCAACTAAAGTTGCAACGTGATCAGCAAAATCATCCTTAACTACCACATAGGATGAACGCAAAAACAATAAGCCTGCATAGGGTGCATCATCAGGATCGGGAACTTCTTTTGTAATATCTTCAGGCGTCACCATCGCCTGCCCAATCGAATGCACTTTATAGGCATAAGTCGGAGCGTCATCCAGCATCCATGCCAAGGGCAATGTCAGTAGTGGCGCAGAAATATGCTCAGCGCCCGGCTCATTGCGCTGCACCCATGAAAAATAAATACCGTTGGTGTAACCACCGCCATCTTTACCGGCAACTATGTCGTTATCCCAACTTACCGCTATGTAATCAAGCTCGGCAGCGACATGCGGACTCCCAGTCATCGCACCACCCAAAAATAAAAAAAACACAAACAAACCAATTTTCCGACTTAAACATGCTGTCGCACTAGATCTCATCCCAAGCTCCGTTTAATGACAACTCTCTTGCTATGCCAACGCCATGTGCCGCTAACACAGCCCAATTCATTGCACTTTTGATGCCAGTAAACAATAAAAAAGCCCTCGAAGTGAGGGCTTTTTGTCATCAATTGCGTATAAATCAGTAAATATCTCTTCGATATCGATTGGTATCTATCAACTGCTGCAGCTCTGCTTCTCCAAGAGTATCAAGCAACACTTGCTGCACGCCTGCTCCCATCGATAAGCTACCGCAGACATAAATAACCGCACCCCGATCAAGCCATTCGCCAATTTGCTGTTGCTTGGTGCGTAATAGATCCTGCACATAGCCCTCACCATCGCGCGAATAGACTTCGTCAAACTCAGAGAGAAAACCAGAAATTTTCCATGCTTCCAATTCACTGGCAAATAAACGATCTTTACTGCGTTGGCGCTCACCAAAAATTAACCAATTTTGTTGTACATCTTTCAAATAGCGCTCATGTAAATGTGCACGCAAACCAGCGATACCTGTACCAGCGCCAATCAAAATCATTGGACGCGGATCTTGTGGCGCATGGAAGGAGGGGTTGGAGCGGATGCGTGCCAACACCTCACCGCCCTCTTCTGCCGATGAAGTTAACCAACCAGACCCCAAACCCAGCTCGCCTCGTTCATTAAAGGCTTGACGCACCACCAAATCCAATTGTCCGTCAGTTGTTAGCGACGCAATTGAATATTCACGATGCGGCAATTCAATATTATTGTGCGGTTTTATTTCCAGAATATCGCCCGCCTGCCAATGGGTATTACCCGGTTTTGATGGCTGCAAAGTCACACGATACACAGGCGCTCCTTGGCTTCCATCATTTAATAGCTCACGCTTTTGCAACGTCCAATTTTCATATTCCGGTGCAGACCACGCAGTCACATTGGCAACGCCACTTAAGTCGGAGATTTTTTGTTGCCATTGGTGGATTGAGTGCTCATTGCCATTATCGACATCAATACGAGCAAACATTGGGGTTGCTCCATTGGCTGATAGCCACTGCTCTATTTGCGCAGCGAATGCACAATAATCGCTATAGCGTTTATCACCTAAACCTAAAATAGCGAATTGCAGCTGGCTCAATGAAAATGATGATTTTAATAATTTTTTAGCGAAACCGCGTGCAGTATCTGGTGCTTCACCTTCACCGAAAGTGGACGCCAAAAACAAAATTTTCTTGGCCGACTCAAGCGTTACTTGATCCAAAGCCGAAATATTTTTAACACTTGCTTTAATACCACCTGATTGCAAAATCGTTGCAGTATTCCATGCAAGTTGTTCGGCAGTTCCCGTCTGGCTTGCATAGACAATCCAGTAATCTGCATCAGTATGTGCAGCACTAACACCAGCTGCAGCGTTTTTACTATTGCGCTTTTTTTTGCGGCGATCCAAATACAGCAAAAACCCAGTGACAGTAAATAACGGCATCAACAACGAAGCGAGCATATTGATGATCAAACCGGGAGTACCAAACCATTCACCGGTATGCAGCTCATAAATCCCCTGCATGATGCGTTTACCAAGAGGCTCTAGCGGCCTGTAGGGTTGATCATTAACAACCTCGCCCGTGCCAGCATCGATACTCATAGCACTGCGCTGACGATCATTGGTCGCATCTGGCGTTACATAATTAATCATCACCGGTTCTTTTGCTGAACGGGGAATAGTCACACTTGCAAATTTAAAATTATTTTCTGCTTTAACGGCAAAACTATTCCACGCGTTATCAACACTAACGACAACATTATGTTCTTGATGCATTTCTCCTTCGCGATTCATTCGACCATCGCCACCTGAACGAGCATCCCCACCTACACGTCCTTCTCGCCCTTCACGATTACCCATAGCGCGACCTTCACGCCCGTTCTGCCCCGCAGCACCTTGCCCACCGCCGGGTCCACCAAAACTGCGCCGCTCTTGTACTGGCTCACCAGTTAGCACTATTGATGCACCATTTTTAAACCAGCTATATGACCAAGTCAGCCCCGTTAATGCCATGAGTAAATACATAAGAATTACCCAGGTACCTATGACTGAGTGAAGCGCCCAATAAAAATTGCGCCCCTTTAAACTGAAATCAATACGGAACCAATTGCGCCAATTGAGCGCGCGGCGTGGCCAGCGCAAATACAAACCTGATAATGCAAAAAACACCAAGGAAAATGCACAAAAACCGGTAATGTGCCGGCCGATATTAAGACCGCCTTGCTCTGATGGAATTAATAACCAGCGATGCAATGAGCGCACTGTGCGAAAAAACTGTTCGCCAGTAACTTTCCCCAGTAATTCGCCAGTGTAAGGATTGATGTAAATGCTTTCGCCACGGCGCTCACCCGGCGGCGGTGCAAGACGAAGCAAAGCGCTGCGATCTGCTTCAGGCCAAAGGGTAATTTGCTCTACGCGAGCATCGGAACCTTGGGCATGAAAACGTTCGGCTATCGCATCTGGCGTTAAGCGCTCACCAGTAACTTCGACATGAATAATGGAAGGACTAATCGCCTCCATAATCTGCCGCTCAAAACTCATCATGCCGCCAGTAATACCCACAACCGCCAATACAACACCAGCCGTAATTCCCAAAAACCAGTGAACCTGAAATAACACGTTTCTCACAGCATCCCCCAAGCAAAAAAAATGCGCCGAAAACGGCGCATTGGTTATTTAAATAGAATTAATTATTGGCTAAAACCCAGCCGCCACCCAGTGCTTTATATAAATCCACCGCCGCTTCTAAACGAGCTTGCCGCTGCTGCACCAGTGAATCCTGAGCTTGAAACAAACTGCGCTGAACGACTAACAACTCAAGCAAGTCATCGCTGCCTGCGCGATAACGCGCTTCGGTTAAACGCATACTCAGCTCTGCTTGAGTCAAAATCTCTTGCAGATTCAATTCCTGCTTGCGTGAAGTGTCTGTTGTTGCGATTGCGGTATCCACCTCTTGTAATGCCACCAAAATCGCTTTGTGATATTGCAACAACATTTCTTCACGGCGAGATTCACTCAATCTTTTTTGATTCAATACTCGTCCGCCGTTAAACACGGTTTGCGCAAGAGATAAAGACCAGCCAGCAGTTTGGGTTGCCGGGTTTAAACTAAACAACTCACTCGCTGACTCACCAAGATTCGCCCCCAAACTAATTCCCGGTAGCAGCGCAGCACGCGCTTGTACAATATCGGCATTGGCCGCGATTAGACTTGCCTCGCTTGCTGCCAAATCAGGACGACGAGTCACTAAATCCGCAGGTGTACCCGGAGCAATTTCAGGCACAGCAACGTCCAGTAATCTTGCTTCAGCCAATTCAAATTCCTGCGGAGTTTTACCCAGCAAAATGGCCAGCGCAGTTCGAGTTTGGCGCGCTTGTAATTCCAAAGGTAACAGCGATGCCTGCTGCGTGAGTAGATTGGTTTTTTGTTGGGCGACCTCACCAGCAGTAGCAGCGCCATTGCGATAACGAGCATCAACGACTTTTTGTACGCGCTCTGCAATTTCAATATTTTTTCGCGTAGTGGCAATCCGCTCTTGCAACGCTAGCCATTGAAACCAACCGCCTGCGATTGCAGCCTTGATACTCAATAAAGCGGCATCCTGATCAAAGCGTGTTGCATCGTATCCGGCCTGTGCCGACTTGCGCCCCGCAGCAACACCGCCCCACAAATCGACTTCATAGCTCACGTTCAATGAAGCACTGGTTGAACCACTGGTTGTCGCAGATGCACCGGATGCTTTAGTGCGCCGCTCACCACTGGATGCCGATGCATTCAGCGATGGAAACAAAGTCGCGTTAGCAATATTCATCTGCAGTTCTGCCTGACGCACACGCTCTGCCGAGATAAGCACATCAACACTTTGTTGATCGGCCAGTTGCATCATTTCGTTGAGCGCAGGCGATTGAAATGCGTGCCACCAATTAGCATCTATTTCACTAGCAGCAGTAGCAGCGCTGGAATCTTTCGCTGCGCCTACTTGATAAGTATCGGCATAATTAATTTTCGGGCGCTCGGCCTCGTCAGTTGTAATACACGCCGATAACATCAGCGACAAAAAAAACACTGAACAACTTTTATAGGGCACTAACATGAATATTACTCCGCCGCCAATGCAGCAACAGGATCAAGGTTGGCTGCTTTACGCGCAGGCAAGAAGCCAAACAATAAACCAGTTAAAAACGCACAACTAAATGCCATGAAAACAGGGGTTAACGAGTAGGCGATGGGAGTTCCAAGACTGCCAATTAGCATTGCCGTAGCCAAACCCAATACCACACCGACGATTCCCCCCAAAGCAGACACCACCAGCGCTTCAATTAAAAATTGCTGCATGATATTGCGAGTGCGTGCACCGGTTGCCATGCGAATACCAATTTCGCGGGTACGTTCGGTTACGCTAACCAACATAATATTCATCACGCCTATTCCGCCTACCAAGAGCGAAATAGCTGCAATAGAACCCAGCAAAATAGTCATAGTATTTTGAGTTTCAGACACCATATTGATGAGCGATGACATACTGCGAATTTGGAAATCTTCTGTCCCGTGTCGCTCCATCATCAACGCATGCACACGGGTTTGTACCTCCTCCATGTTTTTTTCATCATCGACCGAAATGGTAATGTTGCGCAGGAAACGTTGGCCAATAACACGCAAGCTTCCCGCATTAAAAGGCACAAATACTTTGTCATCCTGATCTTGCCCACCCGGATCTGCGCCCCGCTCGGCCATCACACCAATCACTTGAAACAGTACGTTATTCACGATAATAAATTCGCCCAGCGGATTTTTATCGGCAAACAATTTAGTGGCGACTGTTTTACCGAGCACCACCACTGTTGCGTAATTTTGATCGTCTTCTTCAGTAAAAAAAGTTCCCTGTGCAACATCCCACTTGCGCGCCAAGGGAAATTTGGCAGCTGTCGCAGTAACTTCGGTAGTGTGATCAACATTGCCGTAGCGCAAGGTAAAACTACCGTTCATCTCAGGTAGCGCTGCTGCTATGTGTGGCAAACCGGCGATAGCGGTTACATCTTCCGGCACCAACGTAACTGAATCCCAACGGAAGCGTTGCGTTGGACCGCCCGGCCGCACCAATAGCAAATTACTGCCCATAGAGCTGATGCTATCAACTACCGATTTTTTAGCACCATCACCAATTGCCATAAGACTAATAACGGAAGCAACACCAATCACAATCCCTAAAAGGGTTAACACTGTGCGAAATACATTGCTATAGAGCGAGCGAAAAGCGGTTTTCATCGCCTCAAACATTTCGGTTCCCAGCGATGATTCGCCGCGCAAAAAATGCTCTTCGCGCGGTGGATTGGACGGTTTCTGTGGCCCGGCATCAGCAATAATATCGCCATCGCGAATCTCAATTAAACGCTGTGCGTGATGTGCGACTTCCGCATCGTGCGTAATTAAAATTATCGTGTGCCCTTGCGCAGATAGCTCTTTAAGCAAGCGCATAACTTCTTTGCCGCTGTGGCTATCAAGCGCACCTGTTGGCTCGTCGGCAAGAATAATTTGCCCACCATTCATAAGCGCACGTGCAATCGATACACGTTGCTGCTGTCCACCAGACAATTGATTCGGGCGATGATGTAAACGCTCACCTAATCCGAGTGATGTCAATAATTCGGTTGAACGCGCGCGACGCGCCTCTGGAGTCAAACCAGAATAAGTCGCCGGCATCTCGACGTTTTCGCTGGCCGTTGCTCCACCTAATAAGTTGTAGCTTTGGAATACAAAACCAAAGGCTTCGCGGCGCAGCTGCGCAAGGCCATCTGTATCCAGATCTGCGACACTTTTTCCGTTGAAAAAATAATCGCCCGTGGTTGCCCGATCAAGACAACCGAGGATATTCATCAGCGTCGATTTACCCGACCCCGACTGCCCCATGATCGCAACAAATTCGCCGGGATAGATTTCCAAATCAATTCCGTGCAATACCTCGGTTTCAATTTCACCGTTACGAAAAGTTTTAGTAACGCCAGATAATTTAATCAGCGGTTGAATGGTATTTGCATCGCTCATTAGCGTCTACCCATTCCCATACCTGGGCCCATGCCCATACCACCGGATGCAGCTTTAGCTTGAGTTGGGCGCGAGCTACCACTCACCACCATTTCACCTTCTTTTAAGCCTTCAATGATTTCTGCTTGAACGCGATTGGTAACACCAACCATCACTTTGCGCTCTTCTATTTTTCCGTTTTCACTCATGACTTTAACCAGTGCAGGGCGAGCTCCCGACGCTGCACCATCGCGATTGGCATTCATATTTTCGCGGCGCAGCTTCCACTCAGCACGCTGCTCATCTGTAGGTGGCTGCCTGTTGGCAGCGCCTTCTGGACGCTCTCCATTCGGTCGCTCGCCTTGCGGGCGCGCACCACGTGGTGGGGTAAAAGTGATGGCCGACATAGGCACCAGCAATACATCTTTTGCTTGGGATTCAATAAAAAATACTTGTGTACTCATTTGCGTCATTAACACGCGGGACTCGTTGGGGACTTCAAACAACGCGTTATACAAAATCACATTGTTGAGCACTTCTGGTGTCGGTTGGATGCGATCCAATTTGCTGTACCAACGGCGACCTTGACTGCCAAGCGTGGTGAAATACACCGGCATTTCTTTGCGCAGTTTGCCTATGTCAGCTTCTGATACTTGGGTTTGTACCGTCATGGTAGAAAGATCAGCGATGCGCATGACGGTTGGCGCCATCTGATTGGTGTTCAGGGTTTGTCCTTGACGCGAAGTGATCGACACCACAGTGCCATCGATAGGGGCATAAATTTTTGCGTAATTCAGGTTAGCGGCTTCAACGCGTAAAGTGGAGTCAATTTGCTGGATTTGTGCTTGCAATGAATTCAGTTGCGCACGCGCCGATTTCAATGAGGCTTCGGCTGTTTCTACTGACTCGGTAGTGGTTGCATCTTCATTCAAAAGATTTTTTTGACGCTTGTAATTAATTTCAGCCAAGCTTAACTGAGCCTCACGGTCCAGCAGCTGGGCTTTTTGGTTGGCAAGTTGCGCACGAGTTGCATCTACTTTTGCGGCATACACTGTTGCATCAATTTCCGCCAACAAATCACCGGCTTTCACTTCGCTGCCAACATCGACATGAAGTTTTTCGAGCTGACCTGAAACCTGCGCGCCCACATCTACATAATCCTGCGGCTGCAAAGTACCTGTTGCGGTTACCAGATTTTCAATATCGCCACGTGTAACCGGCTCGGTGGCATAC
This sequence comes from Cellvibrio chitinivorans, assembly GCF_035117775.1. NCBI lineage: Bacteria > Pseudomonadati > Pseudomonadota > Gammaproteobacteria > Cellvibrionales > Cellvibrionaceae > Cellvibrio > Cellvibrio chitinivorans. Next base: position 44,762 of record NZ_JAYKKN010000002.1, on the reverse strand, counting down.
ACAACTTCATCTGTATTGCTTGAAAACAATGCACGCCACAGTATGGCAATTAACACCACTATCAAAACCAACAGGGTAATAACACCCAGTCGGGAGCGGAAAAAAGTGTGATTCAAAAAAGCCAGATTCATAGTGTTATACCGTCAATCCATCCATCAACAAGCACCAGAAAACCGATGCACTTAAGTGGCGGCGAGTATAACCCAAGCACTGTGGAGATTTAGGGAAAAGCGGAGGGAATTAACAGTTGTTGCACAATCGTGCACAGGCTGCACAGGAATTAATAAACATCACGACAGTAACGCTGCGTATCTGCCATTTCTTCCAACTTATCTGCACCCAAAATTTGATCGAGCGCATCATCGACCGCCTGTGCCATACCATGCAAACTACCGCACACAAGAATCGCTGCGCCATCATCGACCCAGCGGCGAATTTCCTCTGCATTGGGTAGCAATAAATCTTGCACATAACGCGGCGCACCGGTTTGTGCATCGCGCGAGAATATTTTATTGACGCGCTCTAATCGACCCGACTGCTGCCAGCGGTGAACATCTGCACTAAAAAAATCATCGGACAACTCACTTCGCTCACCAAAAAATAACCATTGCCTTGCATTGGCACGTTCCGGGTTTGCAATATGCGCGCGCAAACCAGCGATCCCTGTACCATTTCCAATTAAGATGAGCGGACATAAGTTTTTAGGCGCGTGAAAATGCGGGCTAGTGCGAATGCGCAAGCGGATAGATTGATTCACACCGGCATAGTGCGTTAACCAACCGGAACCCAAACCTAACTGGTTATTGGAATCGCGCACTTGGCGCACTAACAAATCCAATGAACCTTCACTGGGAACTGAAGCAATGGAATATTCACGATGCGGCAACTCGGAGAGTGACTCAAGCAATGCATGATCATCATGCTGATTGAGTTCGGCGAGTTTTTCGTTGCTTATCGATAAGTTGCGCGTGACTAATAATTCCGGTGCGATTGGTCGCCCGAGGCGCTGCAAAAAATTATCGATTGCGGTGCGGGAGTTACAAGGGCCAATTTCAACAACATCACCGGCTTGCCACAAATCAGACGTAATGTTGCCCTGCATGGGTTGTAATTGAATATGAAATGCGGGAGCACCAACGCCGTTAGGATTAACACACTCGCGCGCGACAATCCCCCACTTCTCATAGGTCGGTTTACTCCAATCGCTGAAATGCGTATTGCCGGAAATCTGGCCTAAATAATATTGCCAATGGCGCAGTGCGCTTTCATCAAGACGATCTACTTCAATTACATCCGCCATAAAATGCGCGCCGCGCTCATGCAACGCATGATGCAGCTGATGTGCGTATCCACAAAAATAGGCGTAGTTGGAATCACCCAACCCAAGAATTAATACTTGTTGATGCTGTAATTTATTAGCATCAAGACCACGTAATGTGCGAACGATAAAACGGTTGCCATTATCGGGCGCCTCACCTTCGCCATAAGTACTGGCAATCAATAGCAGCTTAGAAACTTGCGTGAGTGTTTCAGATTCGATTTGATTGAGCGGCAATATTTTTACCGACTTCCCTGCCTGCTCTAACTGCTGTGCAGTTTGCTGAGCAATGCGCATAGCATTACCGGTTTGGCTGGCGTAGCCGATTAAAATATCTATTTCATTATTAGTAGAGGATAAAACTCCGCTCTGCTGGCGTTGGTGTCGTCGCCAACACCACCAGCAGAACAGGATATAACCAACAATTAAAATGCTTGCAGCAAATAAACGCACAAATGCCCTTACTGATTACTCAGGCAAAACTTCAAACGTTGCGGCGTAGCTACCTGAGCGAGAAGTCGCCGGTTTTTTGGCTTTATCATCGCGATAGTTCGCACTCAACCAATACATACCCGCTTGCGGCCAGGTCACCGAAATATTGCCTTTTTTATCGGTTTCCAATTCGATTGAAGCTTGATCATTACGGTAGCGCATACCACCGGGAATCACTGTCACTTTCACACCTGCAGCTGGTTTTCCATCAATTAAAAATTGGAATTGTGCAGCTTCGCCTGCAAATAAATCATTTGGGTGAGTTACTGGAACCAACTCCAAACCTTGTTTGCTTGGCTTCAATACTGAATCGGTTGGAGAACCAGAAGTAATAAAGGTTTCCATACGGCGTGAGGTTTGCGAGACTTTTAAATTCTTGGCGTTTTTCGGTACCATTTTGTCAAAATCTGCAGGGTTTGCACGCTCACCACGGCCCGGCCACATTTTGCGTTCGCCGTTTTCGGTCTCCCACATTGCCATTAATCCACTAGATGCAGTCCCGATTTTGTAAGTTCCTTTTTGTGCAAGCTGCACATCAAAAGTGCTGCGGAATTTACCAGTGTTGGCATTTTGTACTTCAACATTTTTGCCATCGGGGCCAACAACTGTCACACCTTCTGTGCGCATTGGTGCGTGGTCAGCATGGAAAATATCGTTTGATACAGCTGCATCGATACTTACCCAAGCATCATCGCTTGAGAGTACAGTTGCACTTGGCAACAACCATGCACGGTGAGCTTGAGCGCTCAATGGAAGACACAAAACCAATGCACTGCAGAGTGTTGCTTTAAAAAATTGATTCATCACTTTTTCCTTTTGTTACATGAAAATTACATGTGATTTAGATGGAAACGACATGAGTTATAAATAGCTTTATGGTTTTACCGAGACTTTAATTTCACCCAGTTCTTTACTGCCTTTAGCGCTTTGTTCAGAAGCCGCTGGCCAAGTAAATGGCACTTTTACCAATTCACGCCCACCCACTTCGCGGGCCGCTTCAACCATTAAGGTGTAATTGCTATTTTGCAATTTACCCAATGGCGCCTTGCCACTGGTGAACACTAACTCGTGCTTGCCCGGCTTGCGAGTTGCACCGCTCACTCCGTCTACCGGCATATCGGTTTCGCGGCCGATACGACGCCACCATTGGCGCATATCTTTCAACCATTCTTCGCCTTTTTCACTTTTTTGACCGCGCTCTTCCAATTGATACCAAACGGAGAGATTTGTACTTTCGCCCTTTTCATTTTCCAACCACACAGCAACATAGGGAGCGTGATACTCAGCCACATCCAACGTTGGCACTTCAACCGATACGGTTAAATCAGCCGCTTGTGCAAATGCAGCACTACCCAGCGCTAAAGCAAACATAGATGATGCAAAAAAACGCAAACGCATAACAACCTCGTCATTTATTTTTCGTTAATGAATAAATAGCAAAATCAAAACCCAGGGCAACACCAACCCCAATCCAACCATTGGCCAGGTCATAGGGCGACCGCTGGCATAGCGTTTTAACAACAGCAAACCCGTTGCACAAAAAATGATGCAGGCGACCGCGAAAAAATCGATAAACCAACTCCAGGCAACACCGGTATTACGACCTTTATGCAAGTCGTTAAAATAAGAAATCCAACCGCGATCAGTCACTTCATAAACTAATTCACCGGTTTCCAGATCAAGGCTCAGCCAAGCATCACCGCCGGGGCGCGGTAGCGACAAATAAATTTCACTATCACTCCACTCAGCTAATTGATGTGAAACCACGATATTTTGGTTATCTGCCAACCAATCAGACAGCACCTCTGGCAACGGGCTTCTTTCTTCCTCGGGAACCACTAATTGTGAAAGTATTAATTCAGGAACTTCGGCTTCAATAGTGACGATTTCAGGTTTGGATTTAATTTGCGCAGCGTGATTGAGCGTTATCCCGGTAATGGCAAATAGCAACATGCCAATCAAGCATATCGCCGAGCTAACCCAGTGCCATTCGCGTACACTGCCCAGCCAACCGGATTGAAATTTCACTCGCTTAAGCACTCGCCACCCTCATTTAATAAAAACTACACATCCGCCCACTGCCGCAACAAGTTGTGGTAGTGACCAGTCAAGCTGACAATTTCCTCTGAGTCGCCCACTTTTTGGCGTAGCGATTGAATATTGCAATCCAACTCGTGCAACAAGTTGCGCTGCCAATCGTCGCGCACCATGCTTTGCGTCCAGAAAAAACTACAAACGCGCTCACCAGCTGTAACAGGCGCGACCTGATGCAAACTGGTAGAGGGATACAAAATCAGATCGCCAGCGGGCAGCTTTACTTCGTGACTGCCATAGGTGTCCTGCACGATTAACTCACCACCCTCGTACTCTTCTGGCTCAGATAAAAACAAAGTCGAAGATACATCAGTGCGCAGACTCAAATTACTGCCGTGCACTAAACGGATGGCGCCATCGACATGAAACCCATAATGCTCACCGCCGGAATAGGCATTAAATAAAGGAGGGACAATACGCAGCGGCAAGGCTGCTGACATAAACATAGGGTTGCTATACAAGCGCTGCAGAATGATCTCACCCAAATTTCGCGCAAGCGCACCATCTACTGGTAGCTGGCGATTGTGTTTTACTTGAGCGCCCTGATGACCAACGGTTGCCCGTCCATCAACCCAATCTGCGCTGGCCAAGTGCGAGCGAAATTCAGCCACTTCCGCTTTCGTCAATATTTCAGGGATATGTATCAACATAAACAGCACCAAAAAAAATGCGCCCGCACTAGTTGTGCAGGCGCCGGTTAACTATTGGGATGAGTTTACATTCTCTCATCCCCTAGTTGATGCTTAGAAGCGAACGTCCGCGCTAAGCATGAAGGTACGTGGAGTACCTGGAGTGTAGCGGTAACCACTTTTGTTGATAGACGCAACATAGTCTTCATCAAAGAGGTTGTAAGCATTCAAGCGCACACTCAGATTTGCCGAGAAGTCGTAAGACACCACCGCATCTACCACAGTGTAGGAATCGGTGTACGCAGGTGTACCAACTGCACCATCAGTACCTCTGTGCATACCAGCGGTGTAGCGCACGCCACCACCAATCATTAAACCGACCGGGAAGCGATAAGTTGTCCAGCTGGTGAATGCTTCTTCTGGCGAGTAAGTAAGATTGGACGTGCCATCAGCAGTGATTACCGGGCCATTATCAACTTCGGTGCTCATGTCGGTATAACCTGCAGTGACCGACCAGTTATCGGTGATGCTACCTACAATCGACAACTCGATACCTTCAACACTCTTTTCGCCTGATTGAGTTGGATTGTTTTGATCGTCCAGATCCTGAGTGTTGATCTCATTGGTTACATCGGTTTGGAATACAGCAGCATTAACAGACAGCTTTTCTGCCAACACATCCCACTTGAGGCCCAGCTCAGAAGTCTCTGCTTTTTGTGGATCCATATTAGGGTTGCTTGCACTGTTAGCTGCAGTGCTGAGCTGGAAGTTTGAACCACCGGGTGGTTGTTGCGAGATCGCATAGTTAGCGTAAATGCTGGCAGCTTCTACCGGCTTATACACAGCACCCAACTTCCAGTTAGACAGAGTATCTTTTGCTTTCGCATCAACCGTCGTTACGATTGTGCCTGGCACTGCACCATTACAAGGAACTGCACCACGGCCAGTAAGGTTATTACACACTGAATTACTGGTGTATTCAGTTTCGTAGCGATCTGCACGTACACCACCCGTCACCAAAAATTGCTCACTGAATTTCAGGGTATCAAACGCGTAGAAAGAAACAGTATCTGTCTGACCGTAGCTATTAGCGCCGCTGCGCTCCCAAGACAAATCGTCTGCATCGTTCCAATCCGGGTTATACAGATTAGCGGCTGCCCGGCTACCACTACTGGCGATACCGTAGTTAGTAAACTCTTCACGTGCAAATTCAACACCGGTACTCAGATTGTGCTCAATTCCACCGGTAACAAAATCAATACGCAGATTGACTTGGTCAGTCAGAATTTCGTTTTCAACGTCTTTGAAAGTATTGGTGCCACGCGCCAGAGTGTAAGTAGACAGATCATCAGCATCAGTCCATCTGATATTACCGGTAGGATTACCGTTAGCATCCACAGCACCGGTACTCATAAATGCGCTGAGCAGATAATCTTGTTCGGTCACCCCCCAACGCAAACTGTTAGTCAGGGTCATGTTGTCAGCAAAGTCATGCTCAATGCGGAAGGTCGCCATTTGAGCAGTTACTTTGTCGTGGTCGCCGCGCAAACCATAGAAGTTTTCAGAATCGACCGGATTGCCGATTAAATGCTCCAAGCCGGGTTGAGGTTCCCAGTGAGCAATACCAACGGTAGGGACAAAACCGTCAGGCATGTTGTCCTGCTCAACGTAATACAGGTTCAGGTAAGAGCGAGTATCGGTACCCAAGCCAAAACCAAATGAAGGTGCAATACCAAAACGTTTGTTGTTAACGTGATCGCGGCCAGCAACATCAGCATCCTGCCACATCAAATTAACGCGCACGGCGCTGGACTCGCCCAATGTTTGATTGACGTCCGCAGTGACGCGATTTTGGCTGTCGGTACCCGTGGTTGCTGTACCTGAAATCGCATCCTCCAGATAAGCCTGCTTGCTCGACAAGTTAATAGCACCCGTTGGCGCACTACGGCCGTTATCCGTACCGGCTGGGCCTTTTACTACTTCCACTTGCTCGATGTTAAACAGATCGCGAGAGATAGAACCCAGGTCGCGAATACCATCAACAAACAAACTGCTCGAAGTATCAAAACCACGCATATAGATAGCATCACCAGTCGCAGTATTACCATTTTCACCTGCGTAGAAGGTGCCAACACCGGCGCTGTTACGCAGCGCTTCAGTCAAAGTAGTTGCGCCCTGCTGGGTGAAAACCTGACTGGTAATTACCTGAATGGTTTGAGGGGTATCGCGCAGTGGCTGAGTAAATTTGGGGGACTCAACTGCTTCGGCTTTGTATGACTCGATAGCCGCAGCTTCCACTTTTACAGTATTCAGTTTTTTAGTGTCTTGTGCCTCTTCTGCGGCTACAGCACCAGCAGATGCCAACAACATGGCAGACGACAAAGCGGTCGCGGTAAATTGCAGTGAATTCACACGCTTCTTGGATACGATATGGGTAGATTTGGATATGGTCATAACAAGCCCTGTAATAATGGTAATTAAACGCAAAGATTATTAAGGCGCGCATATTATTGATAACCATTATCATTGGCAACAATAATTAATGTCATTTGCAAAAATAATTGTTAATTTTTTGTTTTTCTCTTAGGTCTGACCGTCATTTGACTTATTGAAGATATAACTAAAAGCGATTAGTCTTTAGTAGCGATATTACCGATCACACATTCATATTTCCTGAAAGGATTGAAAACCCCATGAACAGCCCCCTGGCATATGTATGGCTATTGCTATACGTGCTGGCGACGCCGATTTACGCCGAGTCGCCAGCAACAGGGTCAACGGATGACTCCATTCGTATTCATCTAGGCGCGGAAGATTCCTGGCCGCCCTATTCCGATGAACAAGGTCAAGGCATTTCGACCAATCTCATCAAAGCGGCATTCGCCAAGTCCGGCCTAAGCCCAAGCTTTCAAGTCCTGCCCTACGCGCGGGTATTGCATGATTTGGAGTCCGGCAAAATCGATGGCGGCTACAACGTCACTCGTCAGGCCAGCACAGAAGATAAGTATCTTTTTGGAGAAGAGCCGCTATTAACCGTAGAGGCTTATTGGTTTTTCAGGCCCGATACCTTTACCGGTATCAAACGTATTGAGGACATTCCCCCAACTTTTCGCGTAGGTGTGATTCGCGACTACGAATACGGCGATATTTACGAACATCACCGCCATCGTTTTACCGAAGTGCGCGTAACCCAGCAGTCGCAAATTATTCGCATGCTCAAACAAGGGCGAATTGATGCTGCAGTCATGTACGATCAAGAGGCGAAGCACGCCATCAAGCGTATGCAGTGGAAAGAAGATGTATTTGATAAGCGATTTTTGAATCACCGCGGCGATGTATACCTCGCCTTCTCGCACAAAAGCCCGCGCGCGCGATGGCTAGCGCAGCAGTTAGATAAAGGGCTACAAGAATTAAAAGCGACAGGGGAATATGATCAGCTAGTAGGGGAAACTGATAAGCAACCAACCCCGCCCCCAAACCAGCTTTAAATGAACAAACAAGATTTAAATGAAAAGACCAGCTTTAAACGAAAAAACCGGCAAAAGCCGGTTTTTTTACATCTAAAACAAAGGTTACGAATTACATATACGCGTTAGAACGATCCGTATGGTCAGTCACATCGCGGATGCCTTTTAGTTCAGGCAACTTATCCAACAACTGCACTTCAATACCTTGCTTCAGGGTAATCGCCACTGAGCCGCAACCTTGGCAACCGCCGCCAAATTTCAAAATGGCGATCATGTCGTCAGTCACTTCAACCAAACTCACGTTGCCGCCGTGTGAGGCAAGGCTTGGGTTTACGTCGTTATAGAGCACATAGTTGATGCGATCTTCGAGTGGGCTGTCATCGGTCACGCGCGGCATTTTGGAGTTGGGAGCGCGAATAGTCAGCTGGCCGCCCATGCGGTCGGGCGAATAATCGACCTTTGCATCTTCCAAAAACGGCAGGCTGCGCTCTTCAAAATAGGCTTTAAAACCATTCAGAGGGACAATCACATCACCCTCTTTTTCTTCACCCGGGCGGCAGTAGGCAATACAGGTTTCCGCATTGGCGGTACCCGGATTGGCCACAAACATGCGAATGCCTATGCCATCGTTGTCTTTTTGCTTGTCCAACAGCCCTTTCAAATATTCCTGGGCAGATTCGGTGATATCGACGTTGACCATAATGACCTTTAATACCTGATTAAAACACTCGGGTATTCTACTGCAAAGCCGATCATCAGGCACTAGCGAAGCCTTAAAAGAGATGAGTAATTTACAATTGTCACCATAGTGATAAACGATATAAGCATTACCAATAAATGAAGAATCCCACCAGATTTAACACTTTTTTAACAAAATAATCGGCTTTCGCTAACTTCTGTCCTATAAAATCGCCTGTACCGACTATGCTTAAAATACTGACTGCTGGATCAGAAAAACTTCCGGAATCTATTCACATGAACCAATCGCAGGAATTTTTAATCAATACCAAGACACTCAGGATCAGCGTTTACCTGAGCTTAGCTATTGCAAACCTCCTATTCGGTATATTCCACCCTGAGCACATCATCATTGCGGGCTGCGGATTGGTATTTTTTAGTGCGCTGACCCTATTTCAATTGCGCCCCAATACCGCCGAGAAGCAAGCATCCACCAAGGATGTTCCTTTCCGTTAATGTCCTTTTAGGTTAATGCCCCTCGCTCCACCCACTCCGCAAATCACAGCTAGACTCTCCTTCAGCACCCAAGCTTCGTAACGACTAATGTCCAGAAACGCCGCCCTACAACAGGCTTTTCTGCTAGAATTCGCGCCAAATTTCTATATCAAACTTTTTTGATATTGCCCTTACTCAATCTGGGCAATTGCTTATTAACAAAGGTTTCCCATGACTATTCCAGCTGCACTTAAAGCCCGTATCGACTCCCTGCACAACGCCATTAAAGAGCGCATCCTGATTCTGGATGGCGGCATGGGCACCATGATCCAGAGCTACAAGCTGCAAGAGGCCGATTATCGCGGCGCGCGCTTTGCCGATTACCACATGGATATCGCGGGCAATAACGACCTGCTCAGCATCACCAAACCGGATGTGATCCGCGAGATTCAGCGCGCTTACTTGGAAGCCGGTGCGGACATTCTGGAAACTAACACCTTTAACTCCACGCGCATCTCCATGGCCGATTACGAGATGGAAGATCTGGCGCATGAGTTGAACTTTGCCTCTGCGCGTTTGGCGAGAGAATTGTGCGATGAACTCACCGCAAAAAATCCCGCCAAGCCGCGCTTTGTGGCCGGGGTGCTTGGTCCAACCAGCCGCACCTGTTCTATTTCGCCGGACGTAAATGATCCAGGCGCGCGCAATGTAACTTTTGATCAGTTGGTTGAGAACTATGTGGAAGCGACCGACGGTTTGGTAAAAGGCGGCGCCGATATTATTTTGATCGAAACTATTTTCGATACACTCAACGCCAAGGCCGCGGTTTTTGCGGTGCAAAAATATTTTGATGAAGCCGGTTTTGAATTGCCGATTATGATTTCCGGCACCATTACCGATGCCTCTGGCCGTACTCTTTCCGGCCAAACTACCGAAGCCTTTTACAACTCGCTCGCGCACGCTCGCCCGCTCAGCATGGGTTTGAACTGCGCACTGGGCGCGAAAGAATTGCGCCAGTACGTGCAAGAAATGTCGCGCGTGGCGAATTGTTTTGTGAGCGCACACCCCAACGCCGGTCTGCCCAACGAATTTGGTGAGTACGATCAAACCGCGCAAGAAATGGTGGCGATTGTTGAAGAATTCGCTGCAAGTGGCTTCTTAAATATTATCGGCGGCTGCTGCGGTACTACACCCGCGCACATCAAAGCCATCGCCGATGCAATGGCGAAATACGCTCCGCGCCAAATTCCCGATATCGAACCCGCTTGTCGTTTATCTGGCCTTGAGCCATTTAACATCACTAAAGATTCGCTGTTTGTAAACGTGGGCGAGCGCTGTAACGTAACCGGTTCTGCGCGCTTTAAACGTTTGATCGTAGAAGAAGATTATTCCACCGCATTGGAAGTTGCACTTGAGCAAGTTGAAAACGGTGCGCAGGTTATCGACATCAACATGGACGAAGGCATGCTCGATGCCGAAAAAGCCATGGTGCGTTTTTTAAATTTAATCGCGGGCGAACCCGACATCGCACGCGTGCCCATTATGGTGGACTCCTCCAAATGGGAAGTGATCGAAGCCGGTTTGAAATGTATTCAAGGCAAACCGATTGTTAACTCGATTTCGCTTAAAGAAGGCGAAGAAGAATTTTTGCACAAAGCCAAACTCTGTATGCGTTACGGCGCTGCAGTGGTCATCATGGCGTTTGATGAAACCGGTCAAGCCGATACCATGGCGCGCAAAAAAGAAATTTGCGAACGCTCTTATCGCACACTGGTGGATAAATTAAATTTCCCGCCGGAAGATATTATTTTCGACCCGAATATTTTTGCGGTCGCCACCGGCATTGAAGAGCACAACAATTACGCGGTGGATTTTATTGAAGCCACCCGCTGGATTCGCCAAAACCTGCCACACGCTGGCGTAAGCGGCGGCGTGTCCAACGTATCTTTCTCCTTCCGCGGCAACAACCCGGTGCGTGAAGCAATTCACTCAGTATTTTTGTATCACGCCATTAAAGCCGGCATGAACATGGGCATTGTTAACGCCAGCCAGTTGGCGGTGTACGACGATCTGCCGCAAGAATTAAAAGATAAAGTTGAAGATGTAATCCTCAACCGTCACGCGGGCGGCACCGAAGCGCTGCTTGATATCGCCGAAAAATATCGCGGCGATGGTGCGACCGGCGAAACCAAAGAAGACGCCGAATGGCGCTCGCTGCCGATTGCCAAACGTATCGAACACGCCCTGGTTAAAGGTATTTCCACGCACATTGAAGCCGATACCGAAGAAGCGCGTCAGCACTACCCTCGCCCGCTCGATGTGATTGAAGGCCCACTGATGGACGGCATGAACGTGGTGGGTGATTTGTTCGGCGCCGGTAAAATGTTTTTGCCGCAAGTGGTTAAATCGGCGCGCGTAATGAAACAATCCGTAGCTTACTTACAACCGTTTATTGAAGCCGAAAAAACTGAAGCCTCAAAACCTAACGGCAAAATTTTGATGGCCACAGTAAAAGGCGATGTGCACGACATCGGCAAAAATATTGTCGGCGTGGTATTGCAGTGCAACAACTTTGAAGTGGTTGATCTGGGCGTAATGGTGCCCTGCGATAAAATTCTGGACACCGCTATCGAACAAAACTGCGACATTATCGGCCTCTCGGGTTTGATTACCCCATCGCTGGATGAAATGGTATTTGTCGCGCGCGAAATGGAACGCAAAGGCATTAACAAACCACTGATGATCGGCGGCGCTACTACCTCTAAAGCGCACACGGCGGTAAAAATTGATCCGGTGTTTAAACTCAACCAAGTGGTTTACGTAGCCGACGCCTCGCGCGCTGTAGGTGTTGCAAGCACACTGCTTTCTGACGAACTGCGCCCGAAATTTGTTGAAGACATCAAACAAGAATACGTCGAAGTGCGCGAGCGCAATGCCAACCGCAAACCGCGCGGCACAGTGCGCACTTACCCTGAAGCTATAGCTAAAGGTTTGAAGTTGGATTGGGAGAATTACACTCCACCAGCACCTGCATTTACCGGCGTAAAAGTGTTTGAAGATTACGATTTAAATACGCTGGTCGATTTTATCGACTGGACACCTTTCTTTATCAGCTGGGATCTCGCCGGAAAATTCCCGCGCATTCTCGATGATGAAATCGTCGGTGAAGCCGCGCGCAGTTTGTTTGCCGACGCACAACAAATGCTGCGCAAATTGATCGATGAAAAACTGATTAAAGCCAACGGCGTGATCGGCTTCTGGCCAGCAAATTCGGTCAATACCGATGATATTGCGGTGTTTGATTCGACTGGAAAACAAATAAACACTCTGCACCATATTCGCCAACAACATTTAAAACAGGGTATGGAAAGCAAACCGCACATGTCACTCGCGGATTTTGTTGCACCCAAAGAAACGGGCAAGCAGGATTACATCGGCGGCTTTGCGGTCACCACTGGTATAGGCGCAGAAGAATTAGCGAAGGAATATCAAAACAACGGCGACGACTACAACAGCATTATGGTCAAAGCCCTCGCCGACCGTTTGGCCGAAGCCTTTGCCGAGCACATGCACTTACGCGTGCGCAAAGAATTCTGGGGCTACGACCGAGATGAAAATCTCAGCAATGAAGACCTCATCAAAGAACAATACAAAGGCATCCGCCCCGCACCCGGCTACCCCGCGTGCCCGGATCACACCGAAAAAGCCACGCTCTTTAAATTGCTCGATGCGGAAAACAAAACTGGCATTACATTAACTGAGCACTTTGCAATGCTGCCCACCGCCGCCGTATCCGGCTGGTACTTCGCGCACCCTGAAGCGAAATATTTCAATACCGACAAGATCGAAAAAGATCAGGTAGAAAGTTTGGCGCAGCGTAAGGGAGTGAGCGTGCAGGAAATTGAAAGATGGTTGAGTCCGGTATTGGCGTATGAGCCGGGGGCTGGGGAGTAGTTCATTGCCTTGAGGAGTGAAACCGATTGCGATATTTATATATTAGCCATTTCACGTATTAAGTTTCACTCCATACGGGCTACTTGCTACAACAACCTTTACTGAACAATAAATAGCATTAACACAAAATGGTTGTACAAAGAAAATCATACAACGGAAGGAAACATATGTTTAATTTTAAAAATATTTTTAAAAAGAAAAAAACTGCTCTGGAGCCGCCCCTAACAACAGAAGAGTTACTATTTTGGAAAAAAAATGGGTACCTTATACTAAAAAAATTTTTCCCTCATGAAGCATTAAAAAATTACAGTGATGATCTAGACGAAATTATTCGCAATCGCGGAGAAAAAGCCAGGAATATTACAATTGATGTATTAGAAGGATCGCTAGCGGGAAAAAGAATGTCACTTCGCGACGCACCAGACGAAGCTATAACATCAGCACATAAGATAAATGATCTTTTTCTTGAGTCAGAACATTGCCGAAATCTCAATTTAAATAAAAGATTAAGCTTAATTCTCAGCACACTCCTTAAGAGTGATCCTCTTGTAATAAACTCATTATCTTTCAGAAAAGGAAGCCAACAACCTTATCACTTCGACACTTACTATATGCCGCCGCCCGTTGACAACATGATGGTTGTATCTAGTATTTGTCTTGAAAACCAGAGCCTAGATACAGGTCCGATAAGCTACTACCCAGGCAGCCATTTAATTCCCCCATATAAATTTTCTCACGGAGGAATTCATGCAACAAATGAAGAAATGCCACAAGCAACCGCATATATTCAAGAAAAAATTGCAGCATACAATCTCCAACCTGAAACATTTCTTGGGGAAGCTGGGGATGTTTTCATCTGGCATGCTCAGCTATATCACGGGGGCACCCCAATCAAAAATCATATTAAGACAAGAAAAACACTAGTAACTCACTATTGGCGAACATCTGATGTAGACAAACATAGAGTTGCAACAACCAATGATGGATCTGGAAGCTATCTTCTCAGACAACATCAGAAGGTTACCTAACTCCAAATGATGGACTTCAGATTGGACATCAGTTCCAACACAGTGCATTCAAACAGCCACTCTGTTGGGCATAACTGCCCAACCTACCAAACAATATACAATTTATTATTTCGCCACCCTAACAAACCGCTGTTGGGGTTCGCTCCTCAGCCTACGCGGCCCGCCGCAACCCACATGGAGAACGCTATGAGTGAAGCAACACATGACGAGTTGATTGAAGCCTTGAAGATTGCCTTTTGTTATATGCCAAAAGCCATTGAGGTGAACAAATACGAATACGGTGATAGATACCAAACGGTACTCGACCATATTCAAACAGTGCGCGAAACGTTGTTGATGGAGGGTATAGACCCAGAGGAAGTTTATGGTGAGGTTAATCCCGACATTACTCCAAATTCTTCTTATTAATCGCCACATAAAAAATAGAATTACGCAGTAAAATTTGGATTTATTGAACACCAAATATGAAACCAATCGGATTCGGTTCAACCAATAGCAGTATCAACTTTTATATCGCCAATCGCCCACCGATTGATGATTACCCTGCTATGAATGAATTGCGCGGCTTAGCCGCAGGTGAACTTGCGCATATCGTAAAGCACACCAGCAACCATTGGCGCAAAGTGTTTAATGTGTATGCAAAGCTGCTGTTTGATTGGCATTCGCTAAAGCAGCGAAAAGATATTCCAGCGAGCTGGCAGGAATATCGTGATAGAGAATTGTTTCAAGCTCGTTCGCAAGAAGTGCTGTTATTTAACGCCCCACAATTTGAAAATACAGATTTTACGATTCATGTTATCGCCGGCAAAACCTATGCAGCCAACTTGAACCTTCCTCCACTAATTTGGCTAGATACTTATTTTGCGATCAACAAAGAGCAGCGCTTAATTGTCGCGCCCTACCCTGATTATCGTCAGCTCTCCAATGAGCGCATCGCTCGCCTGATAGAAATCATGAACACTTTTTTGTAATCAATAACAGATTCAACTTATGACACCTGCCATCAAAGCGCTTGAAAAAGCCAAAACTAAATTCCAGATCCACGAATATCAACACGATGCCAATGCTGAATCTTACGGACTGGAAGCTGCTGAAAAATTAGGTATCGATCCGAGCCGTGTTTTTAAAACACTGGTCGTTATGCTGGATGCAAAAGATTACGTCGTTGGGATTATTCCCGTCTCGGCTATGCTCAGCATGAAACAGATCGCCAAGGCGGCGGGAGCCAAAAAAGCCGTTATGGCAGATAAACAGCAAGTTGAGAGGATGAGCGGTTATGTACTCGGTGGCGTTAGCCCTTTCGGGCAAAAGAAATTATTAAAGACCTTTGTCGATACATCAGCCCAAAACCATACCAGCATTTTTGTTAGCGCAGGCCGTCGTGGATTGGAGGTTGAAGTCGCGCCAGATATATTCACTCAGGTTTTACGCAGTCAATTTTTTGAGTTAACTCAGGAATAGTTTGCCTAGTCTGAATTCAGCACCCCAGCAAAAGCTAGCCTACGAACCCGCACCCAATAATAAAAGATACTTTTCTACCCCATAAATACAAATAAAGCACATAAAAGGTGTTTTTTTACCCAAGTTTGATTAATAAGTATTTTGCCGATACCCTCCCGGATGGCTTTGGCAATGCCGTAATCAACGCATGGCTTGCGCCAGCATTTGATGTGGCCTATAGCTACAAACTGGGAACACCTTGGATTAATTCACATTAATACAGAAGCAATCGCCACAAGGAATAATAAATATGCATATCTCCACCATTGTCTTTTTTGCGCTGCTCGCCTTTTTTACTTGGCGCGGATACCAAAAAGGTTTTATAGGGTCTATTACCCGCATTCTCGGCTGGATTGTGGCTTACCCTGCCGCAATTATATTTACCAAGCCTTTTGCAAAATGGTTAATGGAACACACTGCGCTAGATGGTTTGATTGTGTATTTTATTGCGGGCAGTGCCATTTTTTTACTCACCAGTTTTTTAGTCAGCCTTTTGCTTAACCTGCTTGCAAAAGCCATCCCGGAAAACAGAGTTACGCAAACCGGTTCCAAAATTGGTGGGGCAAGTGTTGGTGTATTAATGGGCGCATTGGTGGGACTTGTGGTTGTCTATGCCATGAGCTTAGTGCTAACACCAAAAACCAAGCCACAACCACAAGTGCTAACTGAAAATAGTGCTGCTCCCGCCCCAACTAATGAAAGTAGCTCAACCCAGCAAACAAAAGCCCCACAGATACGCGACCTTGAAAAAGCCAATGATTCATTTATTGAAGCCAGTGCAAAAAAACTGATCGGCAATGCTGCGGCTACTGCGGTGGATTTAACACTGCATGACAAAGCAGCAACTCAAATCACCAAAGCCTTTGTCGAAAATCCACAAACCATGCTCACTCATGTGCAGCAGGTAGCGAATAACGACCAGATGAAAAACCTGATGGCCGACGAAAAAATTCAATCGCTGCTCACCACAGGAGATACGCACGCATTGATGCGTACACCAGAGTTTCAGGAGCTTATGGATAACCCAAGCATACAAGCATTGCTCTCACAATCTGATGTTAGCAATGAAGAAGGCTCACAAGCTGCTGCGGAAAAAATGGTGCAAGCGTGGAACCGTGTGCAAATTGTTAAACACGATCCGCGTGTAATTGCCATCATCAACGACCCTGAATTTCAGCAGCAGTTAAACTCAGCAAATAAATTACCGCTGATGATGAACCCTAAATTAAATCAGCTGACTGAGATCATCTTTAGTAGCGAGACAACACCCGCTAACGGAATGGAAAACTACCAGATTAAAAATGGGATGGGTGAAAACACTAGCGAGGATGACTCAAAACCGGCAACGACAATTTATCGCTGGACCGATGAAAATGGGCAAGTTCATTATTCCGACAAGCCCACACAAGAAAAGCGATAAAAATAAATCACTTATAAACTTTAGGCATTCCTTCTGGCCGTGTTTTAAAGCGCGGCTGTGCCCAAAGGTATTGCTCAGGTACTTTTAAAATCTCTTGCTCGAAATATTCATTAATCCGGCGGGTGTCTGCTATCTCATCACCCGTAGGATAATTTTCAAATGGTGGATGAATCACCACTTGATAGCCTTTGTTGTTATCAAGACGATATTGCGAGAATGGAATAATTTTGGCGCGCCCCATGCGGGCAAATTGCGCAGTCGCCGTTACTGTAGCTGCAGGCACACCGAAAAACGGAACAAACACCGATACCTTTGCGCCCAAATCGCGATCAGGCGCATACCAAATCATACGGCCTTTACGCAATTGCGAGATCATCGCGCGAACATTGTCGCGCGCAAATGCAATTCCACCGGGCGCATAGGCTTCACGACGCACCTTTTGTACATAATCAAAAACCGGATTTTTGTGTGGTGTGTACATACCATCGTAATTGACATAAATCCCCAGCATCGCACTGCCAATATCCAAGGTGGTGAAATGCAAGCTCAGTAACATAGCACCCTGCCCGTCTGCTTTCGCTTGCTCTACGTGCTCAACACCGGTGATAGTAAACAATTTGCGCAGCCGCGATTTTGCCCAAAAAAAACCAATGCCTGTCTCAAGCGCTGCCATCGCAGTTGATTCCAGATTTTTTTTCAACAACAGCTCAAGCTCTTCAGCTGACTTTTCAGGGAAACACAGTTGCAAATTCGTACGCGCCATTTTTACGCGTTTTTTATTCAAATTAAGCAATGGGGTCAGCACACGTGCGCTATTCATCTGCCATGAATAAGGTAATTGCGCAATTAAAAACCACAAACCAAAACCTATCCAGGTCAGCCAGTAACGAGGAGCTAATAATTCACGCGGAAGAGGATTTGAACTCGTAGACATTTAACAATCCCTGAGGATTAAAGATGGTGAATAATGCAGGAAAACCTGCGTAGGAAAAAATCTGACGGGAATTATAACGCTTGGCTCGCAAAGCGCCTAACAGGAAACACATCAGGCACTTTGCGGCACAAAACACTTACTGAATATCAGTAAAGATACGTTCGTTAAAAGCTATAAACCAAATTGACGAAGGTGGTGGTATCGGTTTTTTCTTTACCCGGTGCAACATCAGTATCGTTGGCCAATGAAAAGCCCACTTTCATTTTCATGCGATCACTAATTGAAGTCGCCAGTGAGGTTTCACTTTGAGTACGGGTATTGTCTGCACCTGCTTCCACACTGATCATTTGCTTAAATTCAGCAGTGCTGGTGATCTGCCATTGAACCGCAGTTGCTACACGCAAAATCGCGCCTTCTTCATCACTAATGGTATCGGGAATGGTATCGCCATCACCCTCAATCACTTTCTCACCCATAAAATAACCCGGACCGGCTTCCACGAACCAGTTGAGCGTGGGACTGAAATACAGCCAATTACCATAACCGAATGACACAGTGGTATAGGTGCGATAGGCGCCAAACTGGTCATCGGTGTAGGAGCCAAAACCATAGAGATAGGCCTCTTCTACGCCTAACAAATAAGCAAATTTTGCTGAGCCAAAATATTTCTCTGCAGTTTTTTCTTTGCTGCTAGTTCCATCATCTTGGGTTACCTCATCTTCTTTGAACAGCGAATTGAAGATGTATTGGTTTTCCCATTTTTCCAGATTTTGTTTGGCGTCAACCTTGAATTGCAGACTGGTGGTTTCAGTATTACCAGATGTTGCGATTGCACCTATATCGACTTCTACATCCCAAGGCTTTTTTTCGTCAGCAAAAGCAGCAGTAGTGAGCGCAGAAAGAGCAAGTGCGAGGGTCAATTTATGCATTGTAGGGTCCTGTTACCTCTAAATTGGGAGACTGAACCATACCATAGAAATGCTGATGGCCAAATGAAACGACCGGCAACTTGGCCGGTCGTTGGTGAGAGGAAAGTAATATTAGTCACGTAACAAGCAGTTCAACTCATCCACAACTTCAGCCCAGTCAGAATACTCTTGCCGGGCCTCGCGCAGAAATGCAGCCTGCTCAGCAGTCCAGAAAGGTGCCGCTGCAAGCGGCTCAGCTTGCGGTAAAGGGTTATGCTTGGCGATAAATGCATCTATCGCAGTAGGGGAATTAGGCAGGCCTAGCTTGGCAAAGAGATCACTCAATGTGTAAAACATGCAGCCCTCCTATTTTGTGATGACCCAAATGCAATCTACACAGGCTTCGTGATTAGCATAGCGTCAACTGAGGCCAGTTTCCTAGCTTAATTTTTAAACGATTTCTCCATCACCTCTAACCGCTCATCCTTCTCCTGCCAAAGTTCATTTACCCACTGCTGAAAGCCTGCACGAAAGGCGGCATCTTCGGTGTAATTGCCAATCATTTCAGTCGGTATAGGGCGCTGGCGGATATGCACCTGAATACGCTTCACCTTGCCGCAAGCATACTCCCAGTAAGTGGGAATCCCTTCAGGATAATAAATGGTGACATCCAACATACGGTGCAACTGTCCATTCATGGCGCCTAAAGTAAATGCCAGACCGCCCGCTTTAGGCATTAATAAATGGCGATAAGGCGATTGCTGTTCGGTATGTTTAGCCTGCGTAAAACGGGTACCTTCGAGGAAGTTAATAACCGTAACCGGATGATGACGAAAGCGCTCACAAGCCTTGCGCGTCTGCTCCATATCCTTACCACGCAATTCCGGGTGGCGCTCCAATTTGGCTTTTGAATAGCGCCGCATATAGGGGAAATCCAGCCCCCAGAGCGCCAAACCAAGCACTGGCACCCACAACAGGCTCTGTTTGAAGAAGAATTTCACACCCGGAATACGGGCATTAAAGGCGCGTACCAATACCAGAATATCCGTCCACGACTGATGATTAGCCACCAGCATGTACCACTCATCCCGACTCAAATCATTCAGCCCCTCCACCTCAACCTTGGTAGGCAAGGTATAGCCTTGCTGCCAAGTATTAAAGGTAATCCAAAGATTGGAGGCGCCATCCAATAAACGATCAATCGCGCGCCGTAATGCAGGTATAGGGAGCAGCAACTTGACCAATGCCAAAGGCACGGCCAATAAAGCGACCAAGCAGATAGCAATAGAAAAAATGGCCGTCAGCAGTACGCCGCGTAAGTGATTCAATATCGACATAAAAACAACCTATGAACTCGTCAGTGACTTCGGGGTCAGACCTAAAGTCGGAAAGGCGCGCATTTTTGTGCATTATCCAAGCTGGATCAACCCGAGAGACAACTGATGAAACGTTTTTGGATGGCAAATCGCTCGCTGTTATTATTTTTAGCGCTGATGTTTTGTTTCCGCAGCGCTATCGCTGATTGGAATCATGTACCCAGCGCTTCTATGAAGCCTACCCTGCTCGAAGGCGACCAAATTGGCCTGAATAAAATGGCCTATGATCTGCGGGTCCCTTTCACTCATATTTCGCTCTATAAAATAGCTGATCCTGCGCGCGGGGAGATAGCTATATTTGACTCCAAAGTCGCAGATAAACGCTTGGTAAAACGTGTGATTGGTATTCCCGGCGATACAGTCGCCATGCGCGACAACCGCTTGATGATCAATAGTCAAGCAATTGCGTATACCGCGACCGAAAATGGTGATTGGATTGAACATCTCCCGGGTAATGCTCACACTGTTCGTTTAAATTCCAACGCCCAGAGCTTTGCCAACTTTGACCCGATTACAGTACCCGAAGGCCAGTATTTAATGCTGGGGGACAACCGTGACAATAGTGCCGACTCGCGTGTGATTGGTTTTGTGCCGCGCAGTGAATTTGTCGGCCGCTCACAAAAAGTCGTGTTTTCACTCGACTACGACGATCATTATTTACCGCGTAGCGAGCGCTTTTTTACCGAGTTGAAATAACCTGCTAACAATTGGAAAGTTATGCGCTTATTTATCAAAAGAGATACGGAAATAATCGCGCACTTCCAACCAATTGTTTAACCGCACCTCTGCTGCCTCCAGTAGATTGTGCGGAGCAGAAAACAAAATCCCCTTCCCTACAAAACCATCAAAATGACGCGAACTGTCATCAATTAAAAAGTCCGCCTGCACAAGATTTTTCTTACCGCAAAAGATAAAGTTCATTGGCGATAAAAACGGCAAGTATCTACGCAGCCACTCGTATTTTGGCGTAAAAGATGTGGGATGCTCCATCGCCGCTGTGGCTATGACAATTTCATAGTGTTCATTCAACTCGGCAAGCACTTCAATCGCATGGGGATAAGGCGGAATATCTTCAAAAAACGCGGGGATATCAGGGTAGGCTCGCACACGTGCACGATGTATTTCTGGCACTTCCGTATAAATTTTTTTGCCGTGCAGATCTGCTTTAGTGAGGTTTTGTTGAAACTCGGTGTTGTACCAGTCGAGGTGACGAGCCATTGTGTCGCAAATAGTCTCATCCATATCAATCGCAATACGTTTGCGCATTAGTGCTCCTTCAAGGATAAAAAACAGGGACAAAAAAATCCCCGCACAGGGCGGGGATATGTATCACTTAAAAATTGGTTGGCACCAGCGGCGTGGTTTCTGCGTCGTAATCGACTCCATCGATACCGAAGCCAAACAAGCGCAAAAATTCAGCTTTGTAACCAGCAAAATCTGTCAATTCGAACAGATTTTCTTCGGTCACTTGATCCCAGATTGCTTCCACTTTGGTTTGTACCGATGGAGCCAATTCCAGCTCATCTACACGGTAGCGATTGCCATCATCCAGACGTGGATTATCGGAATACAAACACTCTTTGAACAAACGTTGGATTTGCTCGATACAACCTTCGTGAGTACCCTGCTCTTTCATCACTTTGAACAGAATAGCCAAATACAAAGGCATTACCGGAATCGCCGAACTCGCTTGGGTAACAACCGCTTTTAATACTGCAACGCGGGCATTGCCGCCGTGTTTAGCGCTCAGGGTTTTAGCCGCGCGATCCAAATCTTCTTTCGCTTTACCAATAGTCGCTTTGCCATAGATTGGCCAAGTCAACTTATCGCCCAAGTAGGTGTAAGCCACGGTTTGGAAATTGTCGGCGAGCAAATCAGCGCCTTTAAGTGCATCGATCCACATTTCCCAGTCTTCACCACCCATCACTTTTACGGTGTTGGCGATTTCTTCATCGGACGCTGGCTCAATGGTCACATCAGCGATTTTCAGGGTATCGGTATTCAGGTTTTTAGAGGTGTACTCTTTGCCGATTGGCTTCAATACCGAGTTATAAACTTCACCGGTTTTAGGGTCGGTGCGGCGTGGCGATGCCAAGCTATAGATCACCAAATCCACTTTGCCGATACCATTTTTCAGGGTTTCGATAACCTTGTCTTTGCAGGCATCAGAGAATGCATCGCCATTCAGAGTTTCTGCATAAAGACCAGCTGCTTTAGCTGCATCGTGGAAGGCAGAGGTATTGTAGTAACCGGCAGTTGCGGTTTTGGATTCGCTCGGTTCTTTCTCAAAGCACACGCCTAAAGTATCTGCGCCGCCACCAAAAGCTGCAGTAATGCGCGATGACAAACCAAATCCGGTAGAACAACCTAATACCAGTACCTTTTTAGGAGCACCAGCTACAGGGCCTTTGGCTTTGGTGAAAGCGATTTGCTCTTGAACATTGGCGGCACAGCCTTGTGGGTGCGCATTAGTACAGATAAAACCGCGGACTTTAGGTTTGATTATCATGGATCTACCTTGTGGTGACATGTGAGTGGCGTGCCTGGTTAAAAATGATGCACCAAGCGTTTTAAAGGCGGCCATTATAGTGCCTGCTGCTAGGAATGTCCCGCCTGCACCCCTGCGGGCTATAAGCTATAGTCTGCACTCCCGCCCATCTATTTAAGGAATGATTATGCTCTATCCAATGTTTGCAATGGTCCTCCTCACCTTTGCCGTTGCTATTCGTCTATTCAGTCTGCGCGTAAAAGCAGTTAAAGCAGGCGAAATGCGCCTAAGCCAATTCCGCCTGAACACCGGTGAAACACCTGATGACATGGCACAAGCAGCACGCAATTACGCCAATCTATTTGAAGTACCAATGTTGTTTTATACAGCGGGCGCCATCGCAATTGCACTCGGTATACAAACTCTTCCGCTAATCATTGCAGCATGGATATTTGTAATCGCTCGCTGCATACACAGCTGGATACACCTACACAGCAACAATGTGATCAATCGTATGCGCGCTTATATGCTGGGAAATGTGTGCATCCTCGCAATATGGGGAATATTGGTCGCCAGTTATGCAGCTCGTTAAGCTGGCGTTAGCATAAGAGATAGCACTATAGGTATTAGCGCACCGCAAACAGAACACTTAAGCGCTATGCTAATTACGTGTTGACCAACAAAGGTATTGATAATGAACAAACAAACCCTCAGCCTATTGATGAGTTTCGGCCTGCTGGCAAGCTTGCCTGCACTGGCCGACGACGACTTAGGCATTAATGTAATGCTGGAAGGCGAAGTTGCGCCCGGTGTTTATGGCCGGGTTGAGCTGGGCAACAACTCCCACCCGGACATCTATTACCCACAACCAAGAGTCGTCATCAAAGACTCTCGCTATGCCAAATACAAACCCGTCTATTTGCATGTCCCACCAGGCCATGCCAAAAACTGGGATAAACATTGCCAGAAATATCACGCTTGTGAGCGCCCTGTTTATTTCATCAAATCGCTGGAATATGAAGAGAGCTACCAGCGCGAGCACAGCCACGATCATGACCGTGACTATGATCGAGATCACGACCATGATCGGAGCAATGACCGAGACCATGACCGAGAGAACGGCAATAAAAAATCTCACGGTAATAGCAACGGAAAAGATAAGGGAAAAAGCAACAAGTACTAAACTACAAATCCCCGTCAAGCACATTGACGGGGATTTTTTTACCCTCGCCAAAGCTACTTTTCTTTACATATCCCCCAAACTGTCCAGAGTACTTTTTCAGGTAAAATGTGGGTCATTAATTGACTAACGACCCAACTATTAGGATAAAAAATGATTACTCATGAACCCAATCCAATTTATGTTGCACATCCAGATCGTTACAGAAATATGCAATATCAGCGCTGTGGCAATAGCGGGCTTCGTCTACCGCGTTTATCACTAGGCTTATGGCAAAATTTTGGTGCAGTAGATTCACAATCCAATGCTCGCGACATGCTGCGCCGTGCGTTTGACTTAGGTATCACCCATTTCGATTTAGCCAACAACTACGGCCCAAACTTTGGTTCTGCCGAATCGACTTTCGGTAATATTTTTAAACAGGATTTTTTGCACTATCGCGATGAGCTGATTATCTCCAGCAAAGCCGGTTACGACATGTGGCCCGGCCCCTATGGCATTGGCGGCTCGCGCAAGTATCTGGTGAGCAGTTGCGATCAAAGCTTGAAACGCACTGGCCTTGAGTATTTTGATATTTTTTATCATCACTGCATGGACCCTGAAACACCATTGGAAGAAACCATGCAAGCGCTGGATTTTATTGTTCGCTCCGGTCGCGCACTTTATGTAGGCATATCCAACTATCAACCCAAACAAACTCAGGAAGCCGTGCGCATTTTGCGCGAGCTGGGCACACCACTGTTGATTCACCAACCGCGCTACAACATGTTCGACCGTTGGATTGAAAAGGGTTTAACCGATGTTTTAAAAACCGAAGGTGTCGGTTCGATTGTATTTTCACCACTGGCGCAAGGTGTATTAACAAACAAATACTTGAATGGAATTCCTGAGGGTTCGCGCGCCTCACGCAGCGAACAGATTTATCTGGGCGATAAAGACATCACTCCGGAAAAAATCCAAAAAGTACAAGCCTTGAATGAGATAGCCGAATCGCGCAACCAATCCCTTGCGCAAATGGCAATTGCCTGGACATTGCACAACGATGCAGTCACCACTTGTTTGATAGGCGCAAGCCGCCCGGCGCAAATAGATGATTCTGTTGCAGCTTTGAATAACCTTGAGTTCAGCAGTGAAGAGCTCGCCAAAATTGATGCAATTTTGAAATAGATTTTGTATTCGAAAAAATAAAAAAGGGGCTGATTCACACCAATGAATCAGCCCTTTTTTACAACATCACCCTATTACACGTGCATAGTTCTCTCTCAATTGCTTTTGTGGATACAAAATTGAGTGCGCCTCAACAGTTCCAAACCAGCACAAACACAATAAACAGATACGACCAATAAACCCTTTTGTCCACAGCCAATAAACCATCCCTGCACCCAACACACATGGAAGTAGCAAGAGCAATACAGAAATAATCAGATTCATTACCTAATTACTCCGCCACCAACTCTGCTTTGCCATTACTCAGCGAGTACCAATCCACCTTGCGAGTCAGCATCATAAATACGCCCAGCAATACAAATAAGAGTAGCGACCCCATCAATAATGCGTAATCTTCTGCACTCAGCAAGCCGTATAACAATGCGTAGAGAAAGCTTAACCCTATAGTAAAACCTATTCCGCGCTTCGCACTTTTCAACACATGGGAAACATAAAAGCCAATCAACAACACACAGGCAACCGATGAGATTGTATAAGCCAATGCAAAGCCAATATGCTCGGCCAGTGAAAGCAGTAACAAATAGAAAAATGCCAACGCCATTCCCACCAGGCCATATTGCACAGGGTGTACCTGCAAGCGTTTAAGCACCTCAAACAGCAAGAAGCTGGCAAAGGTTAAGGCGATAAACAGCAAAGCATATTTGATTGCACGATCACTTTTTACATATTGATTTACAGGATCAATCAGGCTTACACCAAATTGACGCTGCTGCAATTGGTCGCATACTGTAGTGCGCACACAGGCATAAAAATGTTCAGAAAAATTAGTTGCGAAGTAGGATGTTTGCCAACGCGCAGAAAACCCTGTTTCTGCCACACTACGCTCTGCTGGTAAAAAATTTCCAACAAAGCGAGGATGAGGCCAGTCCGAACGCAGCTCTACATGGGTTTCTTTCCCAATAGGAGAAAAATGCAGCTGCTCGGTTCCATCCAGCAATAGTTTGAACGCGAAACTAAGTTTCTTGGGCTGACCATCAACAAACTGCAATACATCCAGCGGGAATCCTGAATGAACGCCATCGCCAAGAAATTTAAGTTCTGACCCGGGTTCAAACTCATAGGTTTGATTATTTAATTGCAGTTGTAATGAATTTTTAATACCGCGAATATCACTTATGCCTACCGCCACATAAGGTTTTTGAAAAGTGTAATCCGCCAGATTATTTTTTATTCCGTAATTTAGTGGTACTACAAAATTACCATCTATCTGCGTATCAAAATGATAAAGGCGTGCCGAATAGATACCTAACTTGCGCAATTCCGTTGTTATATCACCATTTACACGGAACAGATCAGGTAAAAAATGCAATTTTCCAGTAACCGTTCGCTCTTCAACCACCCGCCCTTTTTCCGCATCCACAGTCCAGGTGCGCTCGATTTTGCTGTAGGGCACTACCAGTACCGGGCCAGTCAAGGTTTGATTGTGAGCAGAGCTATTGGCAATATCACGGACAACCTGTTCGCTGTAGGCACGGCGCTCATCGATTGAATTACCGATCATGCTGATGGGGATCAACAGCAATAGCATTAACAAACCAATCGCGAGGAATTTAAACAACAAAGGGCGCTTCATAGGATTCTCCTTAGGGGTTAGATAGGAGAAATCATGCGCGCTGAAGATGGGGATATTATGTGAGAAATGTGGAGTTTGTGTGGTGAATGTGTGAAGTTTTGAGTGTATTCCTGGCCGTTTATCGGGAATTCGCCTAATGAGGCGAAGCACCCGATAACAGCCTCAGACTGGGATCAGTTATCTGCTACAGCGATAGAAGTGAACACCACCCGGCTTTTTACAGGAAAAACAGTCCGATACTTCTTGATAAATTCGTCATTAAATTTCTTCATGCGCTTGGACAACAACACATTGCCCGATGAAAAATTGGACGCACACAATTCATTATCCTTTTGACATAGGGTTTTTGTTTGAATCGGTGTAGCAAAAAAATACGGAGAAAAAAACTTTTCGAATTTATCCATATCCGCCGGGGTTAGCCTCAGCTGTTCATCGTCAACATTGGCATCAACAATCATGAATGCTTGAGTCGTGTCTACGACTAGAGGAATAGTGTTTATTTTGATACTGGCCAAATCGATATTAAGCACACGTTTACGTTTAAAGTGCGAAACCACAAAACGACCTTCGGTTTTTTTACCCTGCTCTTGATAAGTAAACTCATACCAATCCGCTTTATTGGTTTTGACAACATCCAAGCGCACATTTGATTCTACGCCCTTCCAACTTCCCTCAAGCGGTTTCGGGGAAGAAATTGTATCAGTACCACTTAAAGGTTTATTTAATACATCATTACAGGCTGACAGGGAAAACACTAACACAACAGGAATAACCAGTTTTATCAAAAACGACATTTTGCTTTCACTCTTATATAGCTGAAAGGATTGCTCTCAAAAACAAATCCGTTAAAGCCTAGAGCTTATTTTTTTGTGTTAGCTACAGGTGTAAAAAATTGTAGGTGCCTGACATCCAAACATTGAAATACTGTCTATCTATTATTTAATTGAAGCGGGTATAGCAAGAATCTTCAAACTCGCTTCAACTCCCTGCTCGACATTGCGTAGCCGTAGAACTCCACCATGCAAATCCATTACTTCCTGCACAAAACTCAACCCCAGCCCGGCACTTTTTTTACCCGTTACCGGGCGCGGCAGGGAAAAAAATCGCTCGGTTAAGCGCGCAAACACAAAATCGGGTAAGGGTTCACCTTGATTGGTAATGGCTACAACCAAGTGATCATTTTCTATCTCCGTTCGTAGACAAATCACTCCTGCTTGCGGTGTAAAATCGAGTGCATTATCAAGCAGGTTATTTATCGCCTGACGCAGCAAAAACAGCTCTCCATTCACCAGTGCACTTTCTGCATAGTCTTTATTAATTTTTATTTTTTGCTGTGTAATACGTGCTATTTGGTTATCCAACAACTCATCCAGCAGCGCATTAATATCAACGGGTTTTGGGTCTTGCAGCGTTTGCTGTTGTTCAACCAACGCCAAATTCAGCAGGCGCTCAATAAGTTGCTGCAAACGCAAGCTTTCACTATCAATATTATTGATAAATCGCTGCCGCTGCTCATCGCTCTCCGTAGCCTTAAGCAAAGGTGATTGCAATAATTCCGCAGCAGCGCGAATACCTGCAAGTGGGCTTTTTAACTCGTGTGCGAGCGTTTGCACATAACGCTCAACATAAGCCTTGCCGTCCAACTCTGTACGCATGGATTCGAGGGCCTGCGCCAATTGCCGCAACTCACCACTGGCAATTTTACTTTCAGGAATTACTGCGCGCTCACCTTGGCTAACATTCACTGCGTATTCACGCAATTTGCGCAACTCGCGGCTCAACCACCATGAAAACAGTGCACCGCTCAGCAATCCCAAAAAGATTAACCCGCCCCCCAATAGCGCTAAACGCTGCTGAGTTCGGTCGATAAACGGCTGCACGCTGTGATTGGGTTTAGCGACTGACACCACTCCGATAATCTCGTCGCCATTTTTTATTGGGGCTGCCACATACATAATGCTGGTACTTTCATCACCTGCCACTTCATGAGATGAGCGCGCACCATACTTACCCTGCAGAGTCAGGAAGACATCATTCCAACGAGAATAATCTTGGCCTACTGCGATATTTTTTGAATCCAGTAAGACAAAACCTTTTTTATCCGTTACATAAATTCGGTGATTGACTGAATATTTATTAACCCCCCAAATGCTGGCGTTGGGCGTGCGCTGCCCATAAGCACGAAAAATATCAGCATAAAACTCATTATTGATTTTGTTATTGAGCATAGGCTCGCGCAAAAACTCGGCGAGCAAATTGGCAGTATCAACCAATGTTTCTTCTGTAGATTGACGCACACCCGGACGAATTTCTTCCATCACTGTACGCAACACAAAGTAACTACAGAGCGCAACAAAGAGCATATAGATAATAAAAATGCGCAAGCTTAATGACATTATCAAGCTTCCGGCTGGTAGGAATAGCCAAAACCGCGCTGGGTTTTGATCGGGTCTGCGTCCGCATTTATTGCGCGAAGCTTTGCCCGCAAGGTTTTGATATGGCCATCAATACTCCGGTCATAACCGGCATCAGCCGATACACCAACCGCCTGCAATAATTGATCGCGACTAAACACTCGTTCAGGCTGCTCCAATAATGTTTGCAGCAAGCAAAATTCAAAACGAGTCAATTGCAATAGCTGCTGATGGTAATGAATAGCTTTTCGCTCAGTATCGATAACAAATTCACGCGAGTGTGCTTGTTGTGCTGGCGCAGTCGTCTTAGGTTGTGTGCGTTTCAAAATGGCTTTTACGCGCGCAGCAATTTCACGCGGACTAAATGGTTTTACAACATAATCATCCGCACCAATTTCCAAGCCAACAACGCGATCCAATTCATCACCACGCGCAGTTAAAAACATCACCGGCACTTCAGAAAATTTACGCAACTGCTTACAGGCCTCAAAACCGGTCATATCCGGCAAGCCCACATCCATAATAATCAAGTCCACCTGCTGCTCTTTGGCATAAGCAAGCGCCTTGTTTGCCAAGGTTTCCCAATGTGTACTAAAGCTCTCTGCCTGAAGTACAAAAATCAGGCTTTCAGCGATTGAAGGCTCATCTTCAAGTATCAAAATATGGGGCATAAGCTTATCCGGCATACTTATTTAATGTTGTTCGATTCTACAAGAAAGCAGGTCATTTAACGTATTGCAATACTACAGAATCCACCCTAACCTTTTGCTATTGCTGTTTAACCTTTGTTTTTGCCCTTAACTTGTTTTTTGCATTAGCGCCTGGCTGAAAATATATGTCTGTCAAAGATTCCATTCCCGCCGAACCCATTACCATTGTTGGTGGAGGCCCTAAAAAAGTTCTCTATACCTTAAAAACCGTTGCGCGTATTGGTTTACTTAATTCAGCCAAAGCACTTAATAGTAAAAACACATGCAAAGCCTGCGGTTTAGGAATGGGCGGCCAGCGCGGCGGCATGACCAATGAAAAAGATGAATTTCCATCGGTTTGCAATAAAAGCATTCAAGCGCAATCGACAGATATTCAATCACCAATTCCCGAAGATTTATTCGCGCACACACTGGATGATTTCAAGCAGTTGAGCGCTTATGAGATTGAGCATTTAGGTAGATTAAATACACCTCTATTCAAGTCAGCCGATGGCAATAAATATTCTCCTGTTAGCTGGGAATTTGCATTGGACAAAATGGCGCGCGCGTTTGCCAAAACCAATCCCGAACGCAGCTTTTTTTATTCTTCAGGCCGCTCATCGAATGAAGCGGGATTTGTACTGCAATTACTTGCGCGTTTGTATGGTACGAACAACGTCAACAACTGCTCTTATTATTGCCATCAAGCAACCGGCGTTGGTTTAGCTAATGTAATAGGCACAGGCACTGCTACTGTATCGCTAGAAGATGTAGGCAATTGCGATTGTATTTTTGTGATTGGCGCTAACCCGTCATCCAATCACCCTCGCTTTGTGCATCAATTAAAAAATTGCCGCGAGCGCGGTGGCCAAGTAATTGTTATCAACCCAGCAAAAGAACCCGGCCTTGTACGCTTTGCCGTTCCTAAAAGCGCCAAATCTATGCTGAGCGGCGGCACCTGGATTGCATCTGAATATGTGCAACCCAAAATTGGCAGCGATCTAGCGCTACTTAACGGCATCGCTAAAGCGCTGCTGGAAAATAATCAAATCGATTGCGAATATGTAGACTTACACACCAATAATTTTTCAGCGTTTAAAGAAAAAACAGAATCGACAAGCTGGCCAACAATTACTGATGCCTGTGGCATCACCAAAGAAATAATAACAACTCTTGCAGATGCCTATGCGCGCGCAGAAAAAACAATTTTTGCTTGGGGCATGGGTATAACCCACCATTTGCACGGCGTCGAGAATGTCGAAGCCATCGCCAATTTGGCTTTATTGCGCGGCATGATTGGCAAACCCGCCGCAGGATTATTACCTCTGCGCGGCCACAGCAATGTACAAGGTATTGGCACTGTCGGTGTAAAACCCGTATTGGCAGACGATGTATTGTTGCAACTCGAACAGCACACTGGAACCCAGTTACCACGCGCGCCCGGTATGGATACCCTCGCCTGCTTGGCTGCTGCGTATGAAGGGAAAATTGATGCTGCGCTCATCATGGGTGGCAATTTATTTTCCGCAACACCCGATTCACACTGGGCACAACAAGCACTGGATAAAATCAATTTCAAAGTCTATTTAACGACCACATTAAATCACGGCCATATTACCGGCATGGAAACCAGTGAAGCGCTAATCTTGCCAGTTACTGCACGCGATGAAGAGTGGCAACCCACTACACAGGAGTCGATGTTTAATTACATACGCCTGAGTGATGGCGGCATTGATCGTCTGCACAATGTAAAACCAGAGGTGGAAATTTTATGCGAGTTTGGCAAACGTTTATTGCCAAACTGCGCATTGGATTTTAATCAATTAAAACAGCACGATTCAATTCGTGCAGCAATTGCAGCAACCATTCCCGGATTAAGTGAATTAAAAGACATAGCGCAAACGAAACAGGAATTCACCATCGCCAATCGTTTACTGAATTCACCTGAATTTAAAACACAAAATAGGAAAGCACAGTTTCAAGTAAATTCATTGCCCGTTGCAGTAACAAACAGTGAATACCCATTTTTACTGGCCAGTATTCGCAGCGAAGGGCAATTTAATTCGATCATCTATGAGGAAAGCGATTCTTATCGCGGTACAGACACACGTTGGTCGATACTCATGAACCAACAAGATATTAATGAATTGGGGATTTCAGCAGGCGATTGCGTTGATGTGCAATCAGCGCAGGGAAAAATGTCTAGCGTAAAAGTATTCGCGTTTGATTTGCCACGCGGCAATGCAATGGCTTATTACCCAGAGGCCAATGTGCTGATAAGCACTACTCATGACCCACGCAGCAAAACACCTGCATTTAAATCGGCACCCGTGAAAATTGTTAAATCAAGTCTGTCAATTAAAAGCGAAATCAAATAGAAATATTAATACTAGGCTGAGGAGACTTTCGTCGATCTTTTCCGGCGCGGGTCTCCACTAAATGATCCCGGGATCTATTCCGCCGATCCTGCTTGCGCCGCTCGATTCCACCTGGCGGACCTATTGCATCAAGCCCTGCAGAGTGTTCGTTTTTTTGATGCTCGTTGGCATAAGGGTTCACTGCTGTTGTCGCAGTCGGGCGACTTGGCATCTTTACTGATACTGGCCGAGGCTGTATTGGGCCGAGATAAACCATAGTGACTCCTGCTGCGCGGTCTTCTGTTGCACTTAAATACACATCACAGTCAATATATCGGCAAAAAATCAAACCCCTTTAGGAGTTAGGCTAGAAATAACACATTTTTGGCACAGGATCACATTTTTCAGCTATTTGCCCGCTTTGAACCATTTCAGGCTCTCGTGCAATTTAACGACATCCCCTACGATAAATAGCGTAGGGGCGTGCACATCATTTGCGGCGACAACATCAGCAATTCCATTTAAATCGGAAATCAGTACACGCTGCTCTTGGGTCGTTCCTTTCTCGATAAGTGCAACAGGTGTTTCAGCCACGCGGCCATGAGCAATCAAAGACTCACAAATTTCTTTCAGCCCCACCAATCCCATATAAAACACCAATGTTTGGGTAGGGTTAGCAAGTTCCGGCCAAGACAAATTGGTATCGTCAGATTTCAAATGCCCCGTTACAAAACGAACTGACTGCGCATAATCGCGATGGGTAAGTGGAATACCGGCATAAGCCGCACAACCTGACGCCGCCGTAATTCCCGGCACCACCTGAAATGGAATATTGTGCTGCGCAAGCAATTCGATTTCTTCGCCACCGCGACCAAAAATAAACGGGTCGCCGCCTTTCAAACGCAACACGCGCTTACCTTGCTTGGCTAAATCAACCAATAGCTGATTGATATTCTCCTGCTCCATCGCGTGCTCACTGCGACGCTTGCCCACGTAAATTCGTTCAGCATCGCGGCGCACCAACTCCATTACACCATCGGAAACCAAACGATCATAAAGAACAACGTCCGCCTGCTGCATTAACCGCAATGCACGCAGTGTTAATAATTCAGGATCACCCGGGCCACCGCCAACCAAATAAACTTCGCCTTGGGTTAAATCAGTTTGATCTGCAGTTAATTCATTCGCGATAAATTCATTCGCTGCAACTTCCTGCCCATTCATCATCAACTCAGCCGCAGGGCCTTGCAGGATTTTTTCCCAAAATTTGCGGCGACTATCACCATCGCTAAAGCGCGCTTTAATACGGTCGCGCCACTGACTGGCAATTTGCGCGAGCTTACCGTAACTCGCTGGAATTAATGTTTCCAATTTTGCACGCACTAAACGCGCAAGTACTGGTGCTTCACCACCACTGGACACTGCAATCACCAGAGGCGAGCGATCAATAATGGCGGGAGTGATGTAAGTGCAAAGCGCGGGAGTATCAACAACATTCACTGGCAAATTTAGCGCTTGTGCATCGGCCGAAATTTTTTCATTGAGCGATTCAATATCGGTTGCAGCAATTGCCAACACACAATCCTGCAAATCGCTAGAATCATATTCCCGCTCAATTATTTCACCGCCCTGCTGCACTGCCAATTCGCGCAACTCGGTAGAAATTTCCGGTGCGACAATACGCAACACCGCGCCCGCTTTAGCAAGCATCCGCCCTTTGCGCGTCGCCACTTCACCGCCGCCAACCAATAAACAGCGACGTTTTTTTAAATCGAGAAAGACGGGGAAATAGTCCATAGAATTTTCTACTGATCGTAGTGGCCGCCGATTGCAAAAATGTAAATCGCACGGTCATCAAATTTATAAATAAGGCGATCTTTATGAGAGATACGACGAGACCAGAAGCCAGAAAGATTGTGTTTAAGCGCTTCGGGCTTACCTATACCTTTGGTGGGATCACTGGAGCGCAACATCTCTTTCAGGGTTTTACATAGTGCTTTATGCAAGGCTTTATCACGCTCTCGCATCGCCTCATAAGCAGCCCAGGTTTCACCTTCAAATACCAGTGATTTCATTCAGTTCCCCTTCCGTGGGCTTATAACCAGAACCCTGCTGATGGGTTTTTACCGATGCCGCCAATTGCCGCATCAAATCGCTGGATTGCAATACATGCAAGGTTTCCTGCTCCCGCTCCCAATCCTCAGCACTAACCACCACAAAGTCCTCACCCGCACGACGGGAGACTTTCAAGGGAGCATGGTTATTAATGACGTCCTCAACCATATCTTTGAGGTTATCGCGAAAGCGGTTAACACTGACGGTTTCCATCATTCACCTCTTAACAATCAAAACGCGTACGGAATTTCCGTACATAATACTCTTATAAAGATGAGCAAACAATTCTGCTTTCGTAAAAGCGCTTAATACGGACGATTTTCAAGTTAGTTGAGCAGGATGTTCATTGTCCATCAATAACAGCATCCAATGACTGGACTTCCTAAAAATAAAAAGGTGGGCTTCGCTTACGCTCCGCCCACCTTACAAATCACGCACAAGAAAAACGAATTACTTTTTCACTGGGCTTAATGCTTCCAAACCACCCATATATGGACGCAATACTTCCGGAATCACCACGTTGCCGTCAGCCTGTTGGTAGTTTTCCATTACTGCGAGCAGGGTGCGGCCAATTGCCAAACCGGAACCATTGAGGGTGTGCAGTAACTCTGGTTTACCAGTTTCTTTATTGCGATAACGCGCGAGCATGCGGCGGGCTTGGAAATCGCGGAAGCTGCTGCACGACGAGATTTCGCGGTATTTACCTTGCGATGGCACCCATACTTCGATGTCGTAGGTTTTAGCGGAGGAGAAACCAATGTCACCACCACAGAGAATTACAGTGCGATGTGGCAGTCCGAGTTTTTGCAAAATCACTTCGGCATGACCAACCAAGGCTTCCAGTGCTGCATCGGATTCTTCCGGGCGCACAAATTTTACCAATTCCACTTTTTCAAATTGATGCTGACGAATCATGCCGCGGGTATCACGACCATAGCTACCCGCTTCTGAACGGAAGCACGGAGAATGACACACGAGTTTGATTGGCAGCTGGGATTCATCGACGATTTCATCGCGATAAATATTGGTCACAGGTACTTCGGCGGTAGGAATTAAATAGAACTCACGCTCGTCGGTAAGTTTGAACAGATCTTCTTCAAATTTGGGCAACTGGCCGGTGCCGAAAAGCGAATCGCGATTGACGATAAACGGAACGTTTACTTCTTCGTAACCGTGTTGGTTGATGTGGGTATCCAACATAAATTGCGCCAGTGCACGATGCAAACGCGCCACACCGCCGCGCAATACCGCAAAGCGAGTACCGGTAATTTTGGTAGCAGTTTCAAAATCCAAACCACCGAAATTTGCGCCAAGATCTACATGATCAACCACCGGGAACTCAAATTCGCGCGGGGTTCCCCAGCGGCGCACTTCCACATTGTCTTCTTCACTTTTGCCATCGGGCACTTCATTAGCTGGCACGTTTGGAATCGCTTTTACGAAGTCATCCCACTCGGCTTGGATACTTGCCAATTCCGCTTCTGCACTTACCAATTCTTGTTTGATGCTATCTACTTTTTGCATCATTGGTGCAATATCTTCGCCTGCCTGCTTGGCTTTGCCGATACCTTTGGAAATAGAGTTTCGCTCGGCTTGCAGGTTTTCAGTTTTCACCTGAATATCTTTGCGCTTTTCTTCCAGCGATTGGATTTTGGCCACATCCAATTCATAGCCGCGTTTTGCCAAACCTGTTGCTACTTCTTTGGTAGCAGTGCGAAGTAATTTTGAATCTAACATGATGAGTAATTATCTATTTGAAGTTAAAAGTTTAAAAAATCTTTTGGGTTAATGCCATTCCGGCAAAGGCCATTAGCAAGCCTAAGATTACTGAGCCAGTCGCATAAGTAAGAGCGTTTAACACATGCCCTTCTTGCCACAGCTGTAAAATTTCTAACGAAAATGCCGAGAAAGTAGTAAAACCACCCAGCACACCGGTGATAAAAAATAAACGATATTCAACTGGCAATTTGGTTTTTTCTACCAGCAACACATAAGCAACACCAATCAAAAAAGAACCGAGCAAATTAACAACAAAAGTGCCCAACGGAAAACGGATATTTAGCAGAGGTGCGATATAGCTAACCGCTGCAAATCTAAATATAGATCCGAGTGCGCCACCTAATGCAATTACCAACCACTGCATGCCATTTCCTGTTCTATTTTTTGTAGCGTTATTTTTTATAACGCTGCTTTTTACTTTGCTTATCCAGCTCACGCAAATGCGCCAGCTTTTCCTGAATTTTTAATTCCAGCCCGCGCTCAACGGGGTCGTAGTAACGTATCTGGGCTATATCTTCTGGTAAATAATTTTCGCCCGCAGCATAAGCACCCGGCTCATCGTGGGCGTAACGATATTCCGCACCGTAATCCATGTTTTTCATTAACTTGGTCGGTGCATTACGCAAATGCAAGGGAACATCGTAAGCCGGCTGGGTGCGAACGTCCGCCATTACCTGATTGAAGGCATTATACACAGCATTACTTTTGGGTGCGCATGCGAGATACACCACCGCTTGAGCGATAGCCAACTGCCCTTCCGGATGCCCCAATCGTTCCTGCACATCCCACGCCGACAAGCAAAGCGGCAATGCACGCGGGTCAGCGTTGCCGATGTCTTCGCTGGCCATGCGTACCACACGGCGGGCGATATAAAGTGGATCGCAGCCGCCATCGAGCATTCTGGCCAGCCAATACAAAGCACCATCAGGCGATGAACCTCGCACAGACTTATGCAGCGCCGAAATTTGCTCGTAAAAGATATCTCCACCTTTATCGAACCGGCGCACATCCGATGCCAGTACTTCCGCGATGACCTGCTCATTGATGACTTTATAATCGCCTTCGTCTTCAGCAAGGTCGGCTGAAATTTCCAACAGATTAAGGGCTTTGCGTGCATCGCCATCGGCGGCTTGCGCAAGTGTCATCAATGTATCGTCATCGATACGTATATCCTGTTCGCCCAAGCCACGTACTTTGTCATCCAGCGCCTGTTGCAATACATCGCGCAGCTGTTCTGGTTGCAGGCCACGCAACACATATACACGGCAGCGCGATAGCAATGCGTTGTTTAATTCGAACGATGGATTTTCGGTAGTCGCGCCGATAAAAATAAACGTGCCGTCTTCCACGTAGGGTAAAAACGCATCCTGCTGGGATTTATTAAAACGGTGCACTTCATCGACAAACAAAATTGTTTTGCGGCGACTGGAAATGCGCTCTTGTTGCGCGGTTGCGACCGCTGCACGGATTTCTTTTACACCGGACAAGACCGCTGACAAGGACTCAAAACGTGCATCCGCTTGCTCGGCAAACAATTTGGCAAGCGAGGTTTTGCCAACACCCGGTGGCCCCCACAAAATCATCGAATGCAATTGCCCCCGCGCGATAGCTTCACGCAGAGGTTTACCTGCGGCGAGTAAGTGCTCCTGCCCTATGTAATCATCCAGATTGCGCGGACGCATGCGCGCGGCAAGTGGTTGATAGGCTGGCGTAGGTGAACCGAATAAATCCATGCAATGCTCAATTAATCTTGCAAGACTTCAACGCCTTCCGGCACTTGGAAAAAAAATTTTTCTTCAGCAAGCGGTTTATTGCGCTGAACATTGCTGAGTACACAGCGAGTCACTTGGCCGAGACTGTCTTTAATCGAAAATTCAACCAACTGCCCTGCTTTAAACACCAGGGTTAAATGCTGAAACATACCTTCGGTGACTTTGGGCGTGAGCGTAAAGGCATCAGCAGTTTTATTGCTCGCGTCGCGCGTTACCGAAAATTGTTTGCGCAATTGTTCTGCATCGGCACTCAACAGCAGCGCAGGAGTTTCACGCAAGTCATCGGTAAATTCACGGATAGTGACAGTTTCCAAATCCGGGTCGTAGAGCCAGATAGTTTTATTGTTGGAAACCAGCAATTGCGGCATTGGGTCGAGGGTTTTCCAGTAAAACTTACCTGGGCGCATCAGCATAAATTCGCCACTGCTGGACTCTTGTTCTGCCCCGTCTTTGTCGTAGGTGGTTTGTACAAAATTGCCTTGCAGGCTGTTCATGGCATCGAGCTGTTTGCGTAATTGCACAGCGGCTTGGTCATCGGCTGCATGCGCAGAAAACGTAAATACGCATAACAAACCAGCAAAAATTCGGGCGAATAATTTCATATGAGTTCCAAGAAAAATTGAGAGACCAGCACCCAACGGCTGTCCGCCCGATCCTATCGGGCGAGGATGAACGGCAGATAAATAGCGTGCGATTTATCCAGCAAAGAAATGCTAATTAAAATCGCGTCCGCCGCCGACCAACACTTCGCGGTTGCCGTTATGACCAGCAGAAGAGACGACACCCGCGGCTTCCATTGTCTCGATCAGACGCGCAGCGCGGTTGTAGCCGATACGCAATTTACGCTGCACCGAAGAAATAGATGCTTTGCGCGATTCGATAACAAACTGCACAGCTTCATCGTAAAGTGCATCGCCTTCACCCTCATCGCCATCCCCACCTTCACTCGGCAAACCCGGCACAGGGATGGAGTTGTTTTCGTCGTCAGTAATACCGTCGATATATTGCGGCGAGCCACGTTTTTTCCAATCCGCAACCACCTTGTGAACTTCGTGGTCATCCACAAATGCGCCGTGAACACGGATAGGCACGCTAGTACCAGAAGGCAAATAGAGCATGTCACCGTGACCAAGCAACTGCTCCGCCCCGCCCTGATCCAAAATGGTACGCGAGTCGATTTTGGACGAAACCTGAAAGGCGATACGGGTCGGCACGTTGGCTTTGATCAAGCCAGTGATGATGTCCACCGATGGACGTTGGGTAGCGAGGATCAGGTGAATACCAGCCGCACGCGCTTTTTGTGCGATACGGGCGATCAGCTGCTCGACCTTTTTCTTATCGACAATCATCATCATGTCGGCAAATTCGTCGATCACTACCACGATAAATGGCAACTCTTCCAAATCCGGCGCAGTCGCAACTTCGGCGCCCGGCTCAAAATTCTCTTCCGGTTTAAAGAGCGGATCTTTAATTGGTTCACCCGCTTTGATCGCATCGTCCACCTTGCGGTTAAAACCGGCGAGGTTACGCACACCCATGGCGGACATAAGTTTGTAACGGCGCTCCATCTCCCCCACACACCAGCGCAGGCCATTGGAGGCGTCTTTCATATCGGTGATAACGGGGGTGAGTAGATGCGGAATTCCCTCGTAAACCGAGAGTTCCAACATTTTCGGGTCAACCAGAATCAGGCGCACTTCTTTGGGTGTGGATTTGTACAGGAGGCTGAGGAGCATCACGTTCACGCCAACAGATTTACCCGAACCCGTAGTACCGGCCACCAGCAAGTGCGGCATTTTGGCGAGATCAGATACTACCGGCTCGCCGGAAATATCGTGCCCCAACGCCATCGTCAGTGGCGATTTGGCGTTATCGAAGACTTCTGATGAAACCACTTCGGACATGCGCACCATCTCGCGATGCGCATTGGGAATCTCGATTCCCATCACTGATTTACCCGGAATAACCTCTACCACACGCACAGACACCACCGCGAGCGAACGCGCCAAGTCTTTTGCGAGGCCGGAAATGCGGCTGGCTTTAATGCCCGGTGCAGGTTGGATTTCAAAGCGGGTAACAACCGGGCCGGGCTGCACCGAAACCACTTCGATATCGATGCCGAAGTCTTTGAGCTTCAGCTCCAACATGCGCGACATGGCTTCCAGCGACTCTTTGGAATAGCCCTTATCGCTGCGTTTGTCGGCAGGATCAAGCAAACTCAGAGGCGGTAACTGCCCTACCGCAGGCTCGAGCGACTCAAACAGCGAAGGCTGTTTTTCTTTCTCTACACGCGGACTCGGAGCCGGTTTCTTTTTAGGTGGCTCAGTGATAATCACCGGCGCAACACGCTTGGCTTCTTGCTTCACATGCTGTTCAACCACTTCGCGGCGATGCTCTTGAGCCTTCACAGCGATTTGCTTTTCGGCTTTTTCGCGGCGATAAACCTGCCACTTTTCCAGCGCGCGATTAATACCAAACAGCGTCCAGCGTCCGATATCTTCCGCAAGCTTGACCCATGACAGATCGGTGAAAATAGTCATGCCGACAAGGAACATCGAAAGCAGTAAAAGCGTGCCACCAGTGTAATTAAAAGCGTTAAACACACCATCAGACACTGCTGCACCAAGCAATCCACCATTGGAATACGGCAATACTGATGCGCCATCGCTGTAATGCATGGCCGCGATACCTGTGCCCGCCACCATCACCAGAATCAGCCCAACTGCACGTAAGCCAAAAAACAGCCAATCAATGCTTTCCTGACGAGTGCGGTCGCGCAGCACTAACCAGGCGCGATAGGCAATCATCACCGGGAACAAATAGGCGAGATAACCAAATAATGAGAAGAACACATCGGAGATCCAAGCCCCAAACGCACCACCTGCATTTTGGGCGACCAGATTATCGCCCGTTTTTGACCAGCCTGAATCATTAGGATCATAACTGACCATTGCAATTAGCAAATACAGACAAATAGCGCCCAAACCAATCAAAGCGCCCTCTTTTAACAGGCGGACAAGAAGGTTGGAGGCTTGCTCGGAAGCGGGTGCACGGCGTTGTGGTGAGGCTGATTTCAAAACCAATTTCCCAATATTCTTTATATAGATGAAACAAGAGTGAGGGCTATTGTAATTACTGGCGGCAGATTTACCACCGGCAAGATCGCCCAAGTGGAAAATGTGCGAAAAAACCCGCGCTTAGGCGGGCTTGGCGGCTAAATTGCGTTCAATTACCTGATTTTGTGCACACTTTACCTAGTGCTGAGTCTCGGCAATCAGGCTTTCCATTCCCGCAGCCCAGCATGAAACCTGATTG
Organism: Cellvibrio chitinivorans; assembly: GCF_035117775.1. Taxonomy (NCBI): domain Bacteria; kingdom Pseudomonadati; phylum Pseudomonadota; class Gammaproteobacteria; order Cellvibrionales; family Cellvibrionaceae; genus Cellvibrio; species Cellvibrio chitinivorans. The sequence continues at coordinate 3,560 of NZ_JAYKKN010000002.1, read as the reverse complement.
CGGCCATGCTGCTTGGAGTAATAGAGCGCCTCATCTGCCTGTTGGATAAGCTGACCTGCGGTACTCGCACCCATGCGGATGGAGGTGACACCAAAACTGCCCGTCACTTTCACCCCGTTGGTGACTTGCGCGGCGATATGCTCACGGCAGCGCTCGGCGATCATCCGCGCTTGCTCCAGTGGAGCACCCGGCAAGATAACGCAAAATTCTTCACCGCCAAATCGCGCCACCATATCCATATCGCGCACCACTTCGCGCAGACTGTCGGCCGCCATTTTGATGACCTCATCCCCCACCCCGTGCCCATAGGTATCGTTTACTTTTTTGAAGAAATCGATATCGGCCATGATGCAGCTGAACTCGGCATCGCTGGTGCGCGCGCCATCAAACTTGCCGTCGAGATGCTCATAAAGTGCACGGCGGTTAAAACAGTTGGTAAGCGGATCGCGCGTCGCCAAAAAAGTGAGCTCTTTGTTTTTGTTTTCAATTGCCGCTTGGGATGCAGCCAATTCCTTCACCATATCCGCGAGCATACGGCTTTTATTTTCCAGCTCGGTGATGTCTTCAAACACAGCGATAGTGCCTTGGCTTGCACCTTTTGCATCAAGGATAGGTACGGCATTCACCTGAAAAATAGTGTCCTTGTTGGTTTTATGCGGCAGCAATACCCGCACACCAGTCTGTTTCGCGCCTGTCTGTATCGCACTTAACCAAGGGTAATCGCGCGCATCCTGCTCAGGGTCGAGAAACCATCCAAGATTGCTGGCTTTTTTGCCCATCAGGGATTGCTCGGTTTTCTGCAAATGTTCCATGAGCGCGCTGTTAGCCAAAACCACCTGCTCGCGCCTATCAAGAATCAGCACCCCTTCAGCCAGAATATTTAATGCATTGCGCACTCGCGCTGGCACTACAGCACTTGGGTCGAGATGTTTAAGTGCGCGCTTGATATAAAGCCAATAGCCAACAAAGCCGCTGAGCGAGACAAAAATCACCAGCAGAATAAACGTAGGAATTCCAAGAATAGGATGATCATCGCTCGCCAGCGGCTCAAAACTGGCCTCAAAATTGGCTCGCTTGGTGCCATTGAGCAAAATCGGAAACTGGATATGTGTAGGTGTGGATTCCTGTAGCTTGGCTGTCTTCCACATGCGCGGATGCAATACAGTTTGCGCAACTATCACGCCATCATTGCGCCTTACTGCAACCGATTTAATCTCGGGATTATGATCAACAGAAGATTCCAACAAATATTGCAGCAAAATATCATCGCCGCGGGTAATAGCCACACTCGCTTGCGTGGCAAGATTTTCTGTTAAGCGCTTGCGCATATCCAATTGTTGTCGCTCGGCATTGGGAGCTAACCCCAAAGCTTGAGCCAACATCAAAATAGAGATGGTCAATACAACCAACCCCAAACTCAATCGAACGGCAGGAGTAAAACCAAGCATAGTCACGCCTTAATAATCTGTATCTTTATAAATTGTTGGTGATAGGTATCAATCTTGAAGCGGCTTTTTAGGATCGACACGAGTATTGTTCTGCGCATGATCAAAAAGATACCCCACCTCTTTTGCACTTTTATCTTCCCGCTCACGATCTTTACGCTGCTGCTCCAATTCTTTTTTCTTTTTATTGACTTCATCAAGAATCGGTAAGGGATCCAACCCTCGCCACAGCGGCAACATGGACATCATTGCCAACAGCAAACTGCTCGCGCGCAAAGACCAAATCAACAACCCGGTTGTCAGCGAAAACGTAATCCCCGCCACCAAATTTTTACGCCCCTGCTCCTCTTCCAGCGCAGCATCCATTTGCACGCGCAGACGACGAACTTCATTATCAAAATCCGCTTCCTCCCAAGGAGCGAATCCGGAATCCGGAGCGATCAAACTGCTCACTCCCGAAGCTTCAGCCAAAGAACCATTGAGCGAGTATCTTTCGCGAAGAGCCTCCTCGGCACGCTCAATATCGCGACTGGATTTATCATCCAAACCATTAAAGGTTCGCTCGCCATCCTCAACAATAAATGTTTGATAGGTTACATCAGGGGAACTCAGCCCTCCCTGCCCCGAATCCGGACTGATAGGTTCACCAGCAGCACCACCTGTTGGCAAAGAATCCGGTGTATTTGGAGTAATAGAAATCGGCGGATTCACCGGAGGCACTACCAATACCGGTGGTTTTTCAGGAACTTCTATTGGCGGAGTAGGATCTACAGGCACAATCACAGGCGGTACTGGTTCAGGAATTTCTGCTGCTGTCAGTGTCACCCGAAATTGAGTTTCAACAGCAGCTCCGTCCGCATCCTGTGCACGCAGAGTGATTAAAGAGCTACCACCATCTCGCGGTGCAAACGTTAATGTCATCACGCCAGTAGCAGGATCAATCTGTACGCCGGTTGCGATTGCAATATTTGTGTTCTCCACCAACGACCACAGCAACGCCGTACCGTTTTCCACATCCTGAAAAACATTTTGCAAATTTATCTGCAACGGTGCGGCACCCGCTTGCAGATAAATATCAGCAATACCATTTGAAGTAGGCACATCATTAACGTTAGTAACGGTGATGCTGAAATTTTCAGTGACGACTCCGCCATTGCCATCGCTGGCGACTACATCGATTGAGATCACACCAACATCAGTATTTGTAGGCGTGCCACTAAACGTGCGCGTTGCTGCATCAAAACTTAACCATGCAGGCAACGCACCACCGCCTGCAAGAGTTGCGGTGTAAGTGAGCGCATCGCCATCGACATCTGCAAAAGTGTTTGCTGCGAATTGGAAATTGAAATTTGCATCTTCCGCGATAATTTGATCGGCAATGGCATTAGCGACTGTCGGGGCATCGTTGCTATTGGTTACGGTGATGCTGAAATTTTCGGTGACAGTCCCACCGTTGCCATCGTTGGCGATAACGTCAATTGAGATCACACCAACATCTGAGTTAGCAGGTGTGCCGCTAAAGGTACGTGTTGTTGCATCAAAACTTAACCATGCGGGTAATGCACCGCCACCGGCAAGTGTTGCGGTGTAAGTGAGTGCATCGCCATCGACATCCGCAAAAGTGTTTGCTGCGAATTGGTAATTGAAATTTGCATCTTCGGCAGTGGTTTGATCGGCAATAGCGTTGGAGACTGTCGGTGCATCATTCGTGTTAGTAACAGTGATGCTGAAATTTTCAGTGACAGCTCCGCCGTTGCCATCATCTGCAATCACATTAATTGAGATCACACCCACATCCGCATTTGCAGGTGTGCCGTTAAACGTGCGCGTTGCGGCATCAAAACTTAACCATGCGGGTAATGCACCGCCACCGGCAAGTGTTGCGGTGTAGGTGAGCGTGTCGCCATCGATATCTGCAAAAGTGTTTGCCGCAAATTGGAAATTGAAGTTTGCATCTTCCGCGATGGTTTGATCGGCAATGGCATTAGCGACTGTCGGGGCATCGTTGCTATTGGTTACGGTGATGCTGAAATTTTCGGTGACAGTCCCACCGTTGCCATCGTTGGCGATAACGTCAATTGAGATCACACCAACATCTGAGTTAGCAGGTGTGCC
>NZ_JAYKKN010000019.1:0-4675 GCF_035117775.1 Cellvibrio chitinivorans | reverse complement strand
ATTGCTTGACGACCATAGCGAGTTGGAACCACCTGATCCCATCCCGAACTCAGAAGTGAAACGACTTAGCGCCGATGGTAGTGTGGGGTCTCCCCATGTGAGAGTAGGTCATCGTCAAGCTTCTAATCTAAAACCCCTGTCAGGAAACTGACAGGGGTTTTTCATTTGCGATTAATTTTTTCGACTAAAAATTACCGCGATTGAAGTAGATTTTGTCGTCTTGCTCTGCTTATATGCGGTCTCTTTTTTTGATTTGTTTTCAGAGTCTGTCATCGTGATAACAATTAATCTTCCTGTTATTCAATCCAATTGGCTTAAATTACGTTCTATCGCTAATGGTGCAGCTATTGCTGGTGTGATTAAAGCCAATGCTTATGGATTAGGTGCAAAAGATATTGGTAATGCTCTTTATGGTGTGGGATGCAGGGAGTTTTTCTTTGCATCAATTGATGAGGCGCTCGCTGCTCGCAATTACCTGCCTGAAGATAGCGTTGTTTATGTCTTAGGCGGGATTGGTATTAATAATGAACGCTTGCTAATTGACTCAAAAATCACTCCAGTTTTATGTTCAGTCGCTGCGATAACTGCTTGGGCTAATACGAATTCCCGCTTGGGTGTTGCGGCTCCTTCCGCGATAAAAATCAACACTGGCATGACTCGTTTTGGGCTTGATCTTAATGAGTTCGAGAGATTATGCGAGTCCCCTGAGTTAGTGCGCGCAGCAAATCCTTTGTTGGTGATGAGCCATTTGGCTTGTGCGGATGAGCCTGAGCACCCTCTTAACTATCTGCAGCATGATAGATTTACTGCCTGTATTATTTTGATAAAAACACTCCTTCCCGGTCTGCGTTTTAGTCTCGCCAATTCATCAGGGATTTTTTTGGGTGATGATTGGCATTTTGATTTATGCCGACCCGGTGCCGCACTTTATGGAATTAATCCAACGCCGAATCAGCCAAATCCGATGAGTCCAGTAGTTCGTTTATCATTGCTCATAACGCAGGTGCGGAAATTGGATGCTGCTGCAACTATAGGGTACGGATGTGCAGCAAGCTTGCCTGATGGAGCGCGAGTTGCAGTAGTTGCTGGCGGCTATGCGGATGGATTGCATCGAACTTTGGGGGCGCAGCCAGAAGGTTATTTAAATGGACAACTGATAAAAGCTGTTGGGCGTATTTCGATGGACTCGACCATATTTGATATATCTTCTATTAATTTGTCGGACGAACAGCTTTTGGGTGCGAAAATAGAAGTTATTAATGATCTGCTTTCATTGGATTATTTAAGCCAAAAAAATAAATCCTTAGGGTACGAGGTGTTAACCAGCTTGGGTGGCCGCTACCCGCGTGAGTACGTAGAGGAATAGACGAATGGCTGACAACATTCAGGATACAGGCTTTCTACGCAAAATATTGAATTTGCTTGCTGATGGTCAATTTCACTCTGGCGAGGAGTTGGGTCTTCTATTAGGGGTTAGCCGTGCAGCTGTGTGGAAGCACCTTCAAAAACTGGAAGGTTTGGGGATTCAACTTTCATCACTCAAAGGCAAGGGATATTGCATAGATAGAGGCTTGGATTTATTGGGTATCGACAAAATTGAATCCTATCGAGAGTCCGATGTACCGCTGGTGATTAGTGTTTTTCCTCAAATCGATTCAACTAACTCCTATTTGATGCGCCATGAGAATCCAGTCGGGCAAGTGTGCATGGCTGAATCACAAACGGCAGGGCGCGGGCGTCGTGGGCGTCAATGGGTAAGTCCATTTGCACAAAATATTTATTGCTCCTGTGGTTGGGGTTTTGAGGGTGGAGTTGCTGCACTGGAAGGTTTGAGTTTAGTGGTGGGGCTGGTGATAGTTCGATCTTTGCAGCGCCACGGCATATCGGGCTTGAAGCTGAAGTGGCCTAATGATGTGCTTTATCAAAATCAAAAATTAGCGGGCATTTTGATTGAAATGAGAGGCGATCCGGCAGGTTATTGTGAGGTTGTTATTGGGGTGGGGATTAATGTCTCTATGGCCGATGAGCAGGCTCAGAGTATCACTCAGCCTTGGATTGATTTACGCACTATTGTTGAGCAGCAAGAGCTGGAGCCTGTCTCGCGTAATCGGGTAGCGGCCACATTGCTTGATGAGCTCGCATCGATGCTTAGTAGCTACGAGCAAAAGGGGTTTGCTTATTATCGCTCTGAATGGGAATCCATGAATGCTCATGCTGGCAAGCGAGTGGAGTTGCACAATGGGACTATCGTGCATGCTGGTGCTTGTGTGGGTGTTACCGATGTAGGTGCCTTGATACTTGAAACTGCTCAAGGGCAAGAAGAGTTTCACGGGGGCGAGCTATCGCTGAGGTCTGGCTATGATTCTTGAGGTCGATATGGGAAATACTCGGCTCAAGTGGCGAATTCGGGATCGACAGATCAAATTGGCGCAAGGGTTTATCTGTACTGAGGAATCATTAGATTGCCTCTCTGGGCAGATTGCCTCTTATCACAGTTCGATCAAAGCGGTATCAGTTGTTAGCGTAGTTGGGGATGAGTTGGAGCAGCGATTTGTCGCTTGGTCTCTTGCTTGCTTGGGGTTGCAGCCTCAATTTGCACGAACCAGTGCGATATGCGGGGTGGTGCGCAATGGTTATCGCGAGCCATTAAGGCTAGGCGTCGATCGCTGGTTGGCGATAAATGCCGCCTACAAGCTTACTAATGAAGCCTGTGTTGTTATTTCCTGCGGTACAGCTGTGACTGTCGATTTGCTTGCGGCTGATGGAAAGCATCTGGGGGGATTTATCGGCCCGGGTCTTCGGCTCATGTCGGCATCACTAACCTCGGGCACCCGAAAAATTGTGTTGGATCGGGATGTGCCTGAGCTGCATTTGCTGCCTGCTGCTAACACGAATGAGGCAGTTTATTCTGCAATTGCAGCTATGCTCACAGGGTTGATCGACAATGGTGTGCGACAATTGCTCGCACACAGTGGTGATTTTGAGTGCCAATTAATTTTTACGGGCGGTGATGCAGATAAGTTATTGCCATTTTACCCGCAGGCGCGGCTGGTGCCGGATCTTGTTCTGGATGGCCTCATGTGTATTGTGGATTATCCCTAATAGATAGTGGAGTGATGAATGCGGGCAATTTTTATTCTGTTGGTGGCTGCTAATCTCGCGTTTTTTGGATATCAATACTTTTTCGCTTCTAAGAATGAGCCTGCTTCTATGCTACAAGAAGCGGCCGCCCCGTTGGGCGATAAGGATTTGCGCTTGTTATCGGAGCAAGAGGGGGAGTTGCCGTCTCGAAAAAAGGAGGCGGCAACAACAAAAGTTGAGCGAAATGTGGCAGAAGGTGGGGAAAAAAGTGCGGACTTTTGCACCATGATTGGCCCTTATGGTCAGTTGTTGCAGGCGGAGTTCGCGGTAGAGCGATTGGCCTCCTTGGGGGCTTCGGCGCACATCACTCCCGTGGAAATTAAAGAGGGAGAATCGTATTGGGTCTATTTAAAGCCAGAGGTTTCTGAAAAAGAAGCTTTGCGCCGCCTCTATGAGTTGCAAAAGAAAAATATTGAGAGTCATGTCATCACGAAAGGTGAGTTGGCAAACGGTATTTCGTTTGGGCGTTATGGTGACTATGGTGGCGCAGAAAAACGTGCAAGTGAGATTAAACAGCAGGGCTATGGGGTCGATATAAAAATGTTGCCAAAGGTGATTCAAGAGACATGGGTGGTTGTTGATTCTGGTTTTGCCGAAAAAATAGACGAAAGTGTATGGGTGGACTTGCTAACAAAAGAAACTGCTCTAGAAAAACGACAAAATTTCTGTTTGGGTGTTGCTTCCCAGTAAATGTTTCACTAGAATTCTGCCTCCACAAACAGCGGTGATTAAAAAGCTGGCGTAGCTCAGTAGGTAGAGCAGCTGACTTGTAATCAGCCGGTCGGGGGTTCAATTCCTCTCGCCAGCTCCATTTTTAATCGCAAAGCTGCTGTAACTCTGTGAATTTATTAAAAAAATAGGTTGACAGTTTGATGTGTGGGCCGGAAAATGCCGGCGGTTTTTAGGCAGGGGTTCCCGAGCGGCCAAAGGGATCAGACTGTAAATCTGACGCGTGAGCTTCGATGGTTCGAATCCATCCCCCTGCACCAAATTTTGAAGCGTTGATGACTGTTAGCGCTTTGGGCTAGTGGCCAGTATCTGATTAATGCGGGTATGGTTCAATGGTAGAACCTCAGCCTTCCAAGCTGATGGCGCGGGTTCGATTCCCGCTACCCGCTCCAAATTTAGTAAGGTTTTGGCTCATATAGCTCAGTTGGTAGAGCACACCCTTGGTAAGGGTGAGGTCAGCAGTTCAAATCTGCTTATGAGCTCCATATATGCTGCGAAAGGGTTTCCTTCGCAGCTTTTTTGTCTGTGTAAATGTCATCTACGTCTGAGGAGGCGCTCGCAATGGCGAAGGAAAAGTTTGAACGTAACAAGCCCCACGTCAACGTGGGCACCATTGGTCACGTTGACCACGGTAAAACCACGCTGACCGCCGCGTTGACCCGCGTGTGTGCAGAAAGTTGGGGTGGTGAGGCTGTAGCTTTTGATGGTATCGATAAGGCACCGGAAGAAAAAGCTCGCGGTATTACTATTAACACTTCACACGTAGAGTATGACTCACCAATTCGTCACTACGCTCACGTTGACT
>NZ_JAYKKN010000018.1:0-5325 GCF_035117775.1 Cellvibrio chitinivorans | reverse complement strand
CTGCGCGTTTAACGGCTTCGCGACGAAACTCTTCGGTATAAGCCTGTGTTTTTTTACGTGCCATAGTGAGCACCTCCATATAGGATTTTCAACTATACAGGGTGTCTACAATTGGTGGGTAACTCGGTTACCTAACGCCGCGTACAACGGCAGTTTGTAAGTTGTGGTTTTGTGGAATACTTTTGCGCAGCAAAACCACAAAACTGCGACTTACAAACTGTCCAGCCACGCAGTGGCGTGTTGCTACGCTTTGTTATAGCGCGATTTAAAAAACCAAAACAATGTGCTCTTTCAGAACCCCCAAAAAAAGCTGGTTCAAACTTATTAAGCTGATTCTACCGAGATTTAACTTAGTGGCAATGGGAAAGAAGTTACAAGAATAGAACTCCAATTTCACTAACCAAGTAATTCCCAATTTCCGCAAACCCAACATTTTCAAACTGGCTTACTTTCTTACTAGCACAAGGAATAACGCTACCGAAATTTGAAGTTGCCGCGCTGCTCAAAAGTAACTGCTTGCGAAAACCTTTCTACTTGCTCGATCAAAAATAACGAGCACCTATAACGCCGCGTACAACGGCAGTTTGTAAGTCGTGGCTTTGTGGATAATCTTTTGCGCAGCAAAACCACAAAGCCGCGACTTACAAACTGTCCAGCGCACGAAGTGCGCGTGTTGATACGCCTTGTTATGCAATACAACATTAATTCGATGCTATACGACAAACCGTTCTATTTTTTGCGCCAAACAAAAACGGCACTCTCTTTCCGCCATTATTTACTTGGGCCTTACTTTCACAAAGCGAGACTTGCCAGTAAAGATTAAGTTTCAGTTCTGCTGCAAACCAATTTTAAAACACGTTTTCACAAAACCAACAAGCGACACCGACAACAAAGAGCCAAACAAGCAACGGCGAATATTTTTACCAACATTGGAACACTGCTTGTAATGCCCTCAATTTGCATAACGCCGCGGTAAACGGCAGAATTTAAGTTGCGGTTTTGTGGAATACTTTTGCGCAGCAAAACCACAAAACTGCGACTTAAATTCTGTCCAGTGGAGCGAAGCGGAACGATGTTTGACCGCTTTGTTAGCATTAAACCTCACAACCTGGATTGAGTACACTTGTTACATAGTAATTAGCCAGCTTTCCATTCTTGTAAATTTTTTTTATTTCCAAAGACTTGATACACTCTTCAGATAATCTGCTTTCTTCAAGTATGTATTGTTTGAGTGTATATAGATTTTCATGCTCCATGCAATTGTACTTGGTGTTATTGCAAAATAACTCAACTTCACCGTACGCGCCTCCATACTCATGGCAAAACCTATAATTAGGATTAGTTTCACATTCCGGTTTCGCCTTAATCAAAAAGGAATCAGCACTTGGGATAGATTTAAATAATTTATTTTGAGCGAAAGCAAGCGGAGAAAAGATGCATATTCCAATAATAATTAGGTTTTTCATATGGCTCCTTGCTAACGCCGCGTACAACGGCAGTTTGTAAGTCGTGGTTTTGTGGGTTACTTTTGCGCAGCAAAACCACAAATCCGCGACTTACAAACTGTCCAGCGCACGAAGTGCGCGGGTTGCTACGCTTTGTTATGTGCGCTTTGGATATGCGCCGTTCTCCAATATAAATTCCCAGCTCAAAGATTCATTTTTTGGAATATTTTCAGCCATAGAAATGGGATTTTTATTTCTAGTTTGATTTGAAACAAAAATTTCCATTTCCTTAAATTCCATGTCCGAAATCTCCTCCGCACCAGAATGAACGCCGATTTCAGGGTAGGAATTCTCAGAGCAATGGGATGTTACTTTAACTATGTCAAATTCGAAGCTCGGATTTGGAAATTCCATAGCTAGTTGGCTCCTGATAGAGTCTAAACATATAAGCATAATTTCCATCGGAACGTCATCAGATTCAAACTCTGAAAACAGGATTCCATAGCCTCTGCTCATTTATACATCCCATATTCACATAACGCCGCGTACAACGGCAGTTTGTAAGTCGTAGCTTTGTGGGTTACTTTTGCGCAGCAAAACCACAAAACTGCGACTTACAAACTGTCCAGCGCACGAAGTGCGCGGGTTGCTACGCTTTGTTAGGCATTTGTAATTTCTTTAGCAATTACAAAACCATAAAACCCAATTGCTGATGTTATTTCCCAAGCTTTAAATTCGTTATTTTTTAGATACGAGACATAACTGGCCATGTCTGACTTCCAATGCCTAACCCCGAACATTCGGCTCCACTCAGTTATTTGAGTTGAGTGTTTAGATAAAAGTGCCTCTATAGAAAGTTCTTCTATGCCAGTGATTATAGAACCGGTTGTATTAATAATGTGATGAAGAGCCACACCTTCAAATTTTATATGGCTTTTGTCTATGTCCTCGCCGGGATATGCATAAGCCAAATTGAAACTAATGGACTCCCCAAAATCGGACACTTCGTAGCTTTCAAGGTGATAGTCGTGATACTTCATATGTGCCTAACGCCTAGTACAGCGGCAATTTGTAAGTTGATTTTTTGTGGAGTACTTTTGCGTAGCAAAACCACAAAAAGGCGACTTACAAATTGTCCAGCGCCGAAGGCGCGTGCTGTTACGACTGGTTACACAAACGTATTTCCAAATTGAACCGAACCACAAAAGCCAACCAAAATATCAGAAAGCGACAAGGTGCGATTAAGATTCCGCTTGCACAACGGTTATTTTTACCGCGTTATTCATAGCGATAAACTCGCCAGAAAATAACACGCAGTGGTTATTTTTAAAATGCCTCAAATGGCGAAAAACAAGCCGCCAATACATTCAACCAAAAAGAGATTCTATTTTGCCAGGAACTACTATGCCCCGGAAAACCACCAAACTGATAAATTTCCGCCAGCACGAATTACCAATAAAAAATAAATCTACTGTGTAACGTTGAGCGCAGGGGCGCGTTGTAAGTTGCGCATGTGCGATAAACTTCGCGCAGCGATTCGCTAAATGCGCGACTTACAATGCGTCCAGCAAACGAAGTTTGCGAGCCTGGCGCGATTTGTTAATAGTGATAATTAAAGCCAAAATATATTTAAAATTGGCTCGCCATAGCTCCATATTAAGGTGCCTATTACGCCATATAGCAATGCGCCTCGATGGAGCCACGTAACATGATTTTCGTATGCACTAACTTTTGCATATAGAGCTGGTTTAAACATCATGCTTGCCCTATATATAGCAGTTTCCATTTTTGGAATGCGAAACTCCACAACTAATGCGATTGCTCCAAGAAGGGCACCAGAGCGCTCAAACCAAGATGCCACAGCTATTTCATTTGGTCTTAAGCATGGAATAAGGTTAAGTGACAAAAAAATTAAGGCCACTACAACTAATAGCACAATACATATAAGAAATTGACGATTCAGATAAGCAACACAACCATAAAACTTTGCCATGAATTCTGGATTATCTTCACCACCCATAGATGGTTGCATTGATGGTTTTGGAATTTCAGCCATGCTTTATTCTCTTTGTTATTAACGCCGCGATAAACGGTGGTTTTTAAGTTGCACTTTTGCCGTAAAATGTAGCGAAGCGGAATGGCAAAAGTGCAACTTAAAAATCCATCCGTTTGATTGCTTTGTTACATTAATTAGAAAGAGTTTTTTGTGAATGAATAGTGATATAAAGCATATAGGGTCAGCATTGATATTACCCCGATATTTAAGGCTGTATTGATTGTTGACGCACTAGTGCTGGGTAGACTGTGATGCTGAAAACAATGAAAGTTATAAAATACAGAGAATAAGCCGTATATATAAAAGTATTTCACCCAAAACTGTTGATTAAATATTTTCTTATTATTTGAGTACCCAAAAACGCCAATTGAGCTTACAAAAACAAAAGCTACTGTGGCAATGTTGAATATGTAGTGAAACAGGTCCTGCTGAGCAGTAAGTACAATTTGCATGCCACCCAAGGAAAATATTAATAGAAAAGCTGCAAGTATGTTCCATGCCTTGTTATTTGGTTTGTTTTTATTTTCGCTGCCATTCATATGACTTAAGACTCAATTCCAAGAGAATGTAACGCCGCGTACAACGGCAGTTTGTAAGTTGTGGTTTTGTGGAATACTTTTGCGCAGCAAAACCACAAAACTGCGACTTACAAACTGTCCAGCCACGCAGTGGCGTGTTGCTACGCTTTGTTATAGCGCGATTTAAAAAACCAAAACAATGTGCTCTTTCAGAACCCCCAAAAAAAGCTGGTTCAAACTTATTAAGCTGATTCTACCGAGATTTAACTTAGTGGCAATGGGAAAGAAGTTACAAGAATAGAACTCCAATTTCACTAACCAAGTAATTCCCAATTTCCGCAAACCCAACATTTTCAAACTGGCTTACTTTCTTACTAGCACAAGGAATAACGCTACCGAAATTTGAAGTTGCCGCGCTGCTCAAAAGTAACTGCTTGCGAAAACCTTTCTACTTGCTCGATCAAAAATAACGAGCACCTATAACGCCAAGTTCAACGGCAGTTTGTAAGTTGCGAATTTGTGGGTAACTTTTGCGAAGCAAAACCACAAAGGCGCAACTTACAAACTGTCCAGCGCGAATGCGCGTGTTGCAACGCCTTGTTAGTTGCAGTTATTGTTCAATAAAATTAACTTGCTCTTGAATTAAAGCGTTTAATTCAGACAAGCTAATTTCGAATTCAACATATGACTTTGAAGTTACTTCAAGCATTACATCTTGAAAGCATGCTACGTAATGCTTATAACCTTCAAATAACTTTTCATTGTGCCTAGGGTGTACGCTATTAAGTTCAATTTGCTCACGTACCCAGTCAGAGTTTTCAACCTCGAAGAAGCCATAAAAGCCTAAACCATATTTGGTTAAAGGGTGACCGCCCCGCGCCTCGTCATTGGGACTTCCATATTTAACCAACCTGGAATTAAACTTTATACCAAAGACAGAGTTTTCACTTTTCTCTAAAAATAAATAGGTTGACCCTTGAGTTGCTAGTACAAAATTCTCATAAGAAAATTGATAGGTTCTATTTAAAGTGACTTCTTTCACTGAAGGCTTAGGCTTAAACACAATTCTAGATTCCTGTGAACAATGGTCTTACCCACAAAAAGTAGACACTCTAACTATGCAGCTAGCGCTGCCCTTCGTTCAAACTCAGCGGGCGCCACATAACCAATACTGGAATGTCGGCGCAAGCGATTATAGAACACCTCAATGTATTCAAAGATACTGGATTTAGCTTCATCAATCGAGTGAAACTGCTGGGTGTAAATCAACTCGACTTTCAAGCGACTAAAGAAGGACTCCATCGGT
>NZ_JAYKKN010000017.1:2500-5671 GCF_035117775.1 Cellvibrio chitinivorans | reverse complement strand
ATTAGAAGCTTGACGATGACCTACTCTCACATGGGGAGACCCCACACTACCATCGGCGCTAAGTCGTTTCACTTCTGAGTTCGGGATGGGATCAGGTGGTTCCAACTCGCTATGGTCGTCAAGCAATTCTGGATGAGTTCGGAGGTCTTAGGATGTGTAGTACATCGGCCTCGATTGACTCAAATAGGGTGGCGGAACGTAAAGTTTGCTGGCTGTATTTTACAGCATTTTGGACGCTTGCATATCGTACAAGTCCGGTTTTGTATTGAATCATTTAACCGCTAACAGTCGATTCTGTTATATGGTCAAGCCGCACGAGCAATTAGTATTGGTTAGCTCAACGCCTCGCAGCGCTTCCACACCCAACCTATCAACGTCGTAGTCTTCAACGGCTCTTTAGGAGGCTTAAAGCCTCAGGGAGATCTCATCTTGAAGGAGGCTTCCCGCTTAGATGCTTTCAGCGGTTATCCCGTCCGAACATAGCTACCGGGCAGTGCCATTGGCATGACAACCCGAACACCAGAGGTTCGTTCACTCCGGTCCTCTCGTACTAGGAGCAACTCTTCTCAAATCTCCAACGCCCACGGCAGATAGGGACCGAACTGTCTCACGACGTTCTAAACCCAGCTCGCGTACCACTTTAAATGGCGAACAGCCATACCCTTGGGACCGGCTTCAGCCCCAGGATGTGATGAGCCGACATCGAGGTGCCAAACACCGCCGTCGATGTGAACTCTTGGGCGGTATCAGCCTGTTATCCCCGGAGTACCTTTTATCCGTTGAGCGATGGCCCTTCCATACAGAACCACCGGATCACTAAGACCTACTTTCGTACCTGCTCGACATGTCTGTCTCGCAGTCAAGCGTGCTTTTGCCTTTACACTAACCTCATGATTTCCGACCATGATTAGCACACCTTCGTGCTCCTCCGTTACTCTTTGGGAGGAGACCGCCCCAGTCAAACTACCCACCATACACTGTCCGTAACCCCGATAAGGGGCCGACGTTAGAACCTCAAACATACCAGGGTGGTATTTCAAGGACGGCTCCATCGAAACTAGCGTCTCGATTTCAAAGCCTCCCACCTATCCTACACAGATAGGTTCAAAGTTCAGTGCAAAGCTATAGTAAAGGTTCACGGGGTCTTTCCGTCTAGCCGCGGGTACACGGCATCTTAACCGCGATTTCAATTTCACTGAGTCTCGGGTGGAGACAGCGCCCCCATCATTACGCCATTCGTGCAGGTCGGAACTTACCCGACAAGGAATTTCGCTACCTTAGGACCGTTATAGTTACGGCCGCCGTTTACCGGGGCTTCGATCAAGAGCTTCGCTTGCGCTAACCCCATCAATTAACCTTCCGGCACCGGGCAGGCGTCACACCCTATACGTCCACTTACGTGTTTGCAGAGTGCTGTGTTTTTAATAAACAGTTGCAGGGGCCTGGTATCTTCGACTGCCAGTAGCTTACGGAGCAAGTCCTTCACCACCAGCAGTGCACCTTCTCCCGAAGTTACGGTGCCATTTTGCCTAGTTCCTTCACCCGAGTTCTCTCAAGCGCCTTGGTATTCTCTACCTGATCACCTGTGTCGGTTTGGAGTACGGTCTCTTTTTACCTGAAGCTTAGAGGCTTTTCTTGGAAGCATGGCATCAAGCACTTCATGTTCCGAGGAACACTCGTCATCAGTTCTCAGCCTTAGCATCCCGGATTTACCTAAGACACCAGCCTACGACCTTAAACACGGACAACCAACGCCGTGCTGCTCTAGCCTTCTCCGTCCCCCCATCGCAGTAAAAAGAGGTACAGGAATATTAACCTGTTTCCCATCGACTACGCGTTTCCGCCTCGCCTTAGGGGCCGACTAACCCTGTCCCGATTAGCGTTGGACAGGAACCCTTGATCTTCCGGCGGGGGAGTTTTTCACTCCCCTTATCGTTACTCATGTCAGCATTCGCACTTCTGATACCTCCAGCATGCTTCTCAACACACCTTCGACGGCTTACAGAACGCTCCCCTACCCCACATACAAAGTATGCAGCCGCAGCTTCGGTTGCTAGTTTTAGCCCCGTTACATCTTCCGCGCAGGCCGACTCGACTAGTGAGCTATTACGCTTTCTTTAAAGGGTGGCTGCTTCTAAGCCAACCTCCTAGCTGTCTAAGCCTTCCCACATCGTTTCCCACTTAACTAACATTGGGGACCTTAGCTGGCGGTCTGGGTTGTTGCCCTCTTGACAACGGACGTTAGCACCCGCTGTCTGTCTGCCATGATTGCACTCCTCGGTATTCGTAGTTTGCATGGGGTTGGTAAGTCGGGATGACCCCCTAGCCCAAACAGTGCTCTACCCCCGAGGGTGAGACATGACGCGCTACCTAAATAGCTTTCGGGGAGAACCAGATATCTCCCGGCTTGATTAGCCTTTCACCCCTATCCACACGTCATCCCCAAATTTTTCAACATTTGTGGGTTCGGTCCTCCAGTAAGTGTTACCTCACCTTCAACCTGCACATGGATAGATCGCCGGGTTTCGGGTCTATTGCCAGCGACTAGACGCCCTATTAAGACTCGCTTTCGCTACGGCTCCCCTATACGGTTAACCTTGCCACTGACAATAAGTCGCTGACCCATTATACAAAAGGTACGCAGTCACAGAACAAGTCTGCTCCTACTGCTTGTACGCACACGGTTTCAGGATCTATTTCACTCCCCTCACAGGGGTTCTTTTCGCCTTTCCCTCACGGTACTGGTTCACTATCGGTCAGTTGGGAGTATTTAGCCTTGGAGGATGGTCCCCCCATATTCAGACAAGATATCACGTGTCTCGTCCTACTCGTTTTCATGACTAAGGCATTTTCGTGTACGGGGCTATCACCCTGTATCGCGGCACTTTCCAGAGCCTTCCACTAACACCAAAGCCACTTAAGGGCTGGTCCCCTTTCGCTCGCCGCTACTAAGGGAATCTCGGTTGATTTCTTTTCCTCCGGGTACTTAGATGTTTCAGTTCCCCGGGTTCGCTTCGTACAGCTATGTATTCACTGTACGATACCTACCAAAGGTAGGTGGGTTCCCCCATTCAGAGATCTCGGGATCATAGCTTGTTTGCCAGCTCCCCCGAGCTTATCGCAGGCTCCTACGTCTTTCATCGCCTCCAACTGCCTAGGCATCCACCGTGT
>NZ_JAYKKN010000016.1:0-10030 GCF_035117775.1 Cellvibrio chitinivorans | reverse complement strand
ACCGATGGAGTCCTTCTTTAGTCGCTTGAAAGTCGAGTTGATTTACACCCAGCAGTTTCACTCGATTGATGAAGCTAAATCCAGTATCTTTGAATACATTGAGGTGTTCTATAATCGCTTGCGCCGACATTCCAGTATTGGTTATGTGGCGCCCGCTGAGTTTGAACGAAGGGCAGCGCTAGCTGCATAGTTAGAGTGTCTACTTTTTGTGGGTAAGACCAGCCAATAAGGAGCATCTATGCCCGCAGAAATTGATCATCCATGTTTTGTACCTCCTGAAGATGAAAATATAAAAATCTGGAGATACATGGACTTTACAAAATTCGTATCTCTTCTTGAAACTGAAGCTCTGTTCTTATCGAGAGTAGATAAATTTGAAGATCCATATGAAGGAGCTACATCTCACGCTAATGCCCAAATAAGGCCTAATTTATACAAAGACAAAGGCATCCCTGAAGAAGCTCTGCATCAAATGTCTAAGTTTATGGAGTGGACACGATCATGGACGTACGTTAACTGTTGGCATATGAATAACGCTGAGTCTGCTGCAATGTGGAAGTTATATGCTCAAACAGATGAGGCGGTTGCAATTCAGTCAACTTATACAAAGTTACATAAAAACCTTGATAAAGGTACGTATGTAGGAATTGTTCACTACATTGATTATGACAAAGATTGGCTGCCGGAGGGAAACGGGTTTTGGCCATACGTCCACAAAAGGCGATCTTTCGAGCATGAGAAAGAGCTACGTGTATTGATTCAAGAGCTTCCGAGTAAAGCTGAACCAGAAAGAGGCTTTGATTATTCTCGTGTTAACAACGAGTATGGAAAACCTATTAAGGTTGATCTTATAGATTTAATTGAAAACGTATATGTTTCCCCAGCAGCACCCGCATGGTTCTTCCAAGTAGTAGCTGGTGTTGCTCAGCGTTATGGTTATAAGTTTGAAGTAAAACAGTCAAACTTAGCAAGAGCACCGGTTTTCTAATGGTCACCGGCCTAACAAAGCGGTCAAACACCGTTCCGCTTCGCTCCACTGGACAGAATTTAAGATGCGGTTCTGTGGTTTTGCTGCGCAAAAGTATTCCACAAAACCGCAACTTAAATTCTGCCGTTTACCGCGGCGTTATAGGTGCTCGTTCTTCTTGATCGAGCAAGTAGAAAGACTTTCGCAAGCAGTTACTTTTGAGCAGCGCGGCAACTTCAAATTTCGGTAGCGTTGTTCCTTGTGCTAGTAAGAAAGTAAGCCAGTTTGAAAATGTTGGGTTTGCGGAAATTGGGAATTACTTGGTTAGTGAAATTGGAGTTCTATTCTTGTAGCTTCTTTCTCGTTGCCACTAAGTTAAATCTCGGTAGAATCAGCTTAATAAGTTTTAACCAGCTTTTTTTGGGGGTTCTGAAAGAGCACAGTGTTTTGGTTTTTTAAATCGCGCTATAACAAAGCGTAGCAACACGCCACTGCGTGGCTGGACAGTTTGTAAGTCGCAGTTTTGTGGTTTTGCTGCGCAAAAGTATTCCACAAAATCACAACTTACAAACTGCCGTTGTACGCGGCGTTAAGCATTAGTCACAATCGGAGGTATAAATGGAAAGTAACCCTTATAAAACACCAAACTCGGATGTTGCAGTTGGCGAAATATTCAAACGCTCAATTTGGTGGAAAATCTATTTTTTCTTTATAACAATAATTTCAACAATTGGAATTATATCTATTCTTTTTCAACCAAATGCTGGAATCAGCGAATATATCAACTTGGTTCTATGGTTAATGGTTACTGTAGGGCTTTTTGGCTTCACATTTCTTAAGCCAATCTACAAACCAAATTTTTGGCTTCACGTTTTAATGGCATATCTCATTTATAGTTTTGCTTACTATTTCATTACAGATATTGATCTAAGAATGGGTATGAGTAACATTGAATTCTATACTAGTACTGCCGTTGGCTTGTTGCTATCTATTCCAACTTATTATGGTTTATTTGCTTTTAGTCGGCCAACAGATCCAGCATGGAAAATTGCTTAACAAGGCGTAGCAGCACGCCACCTCGTGGCTGGACAGTTTGTAAGTCGCGGCTTTGTGGTTTTGCTGCGCAAAAGATTATCCACAAAGCCACAACTTACAAACTGCCGCTGTACGCGGCGTTAGGCAGTATCGAGAATAGAGAATGAATACCAAGGTTCATTGCAAAAGCTGCTCATCTTTAATACTTAAGGAAACCGCAAGCAAAAATAATGGTTTGTGTTTTCCCTGCAAAAATGGCACTCGTTCGCTAATAAATGAGCGGAATGAAATTTACAATGAATCAAAACCGCTAGTAGAAGAAAACGAATTTATTTGTCTTGAGTGTGGCTCTAAAAGCTCAAACGAACAAATTCATGTAGGTGTAAAATATAGCGGTGAAAATCCATGGTCATATGTGGCGGCAAGAGAACGCTGTGGGAGTTGTAAAGTTATTTTTCCAAGGGCATTGGCGCGCCGCTGGAATAACGAATCATTGGAGCGTGCACGGGAAATTTGGTTAACGAGGTATAAGAATGTTTAGTACGCACTGTAACTGGTGGTGCCTAACAAGTCGTTGCAGCTCGCACGCTTTGCGTGCTGGACAGTTTTTAAGTCGCAGTTTTATGGTTTTGCTGCGCAAAATAATCCACAAAACCACAACTTAAAAACTGCCGCTGAACTCGGCGTTATACAGAGGGAGAAAATGAAGCTAATTTTTATAATCACTATTCTTTTTTTATCGTGCCAGTCATTCTCTTTTGAGAAAGATCCATTGAAAAATGGAGCCGATGAAATATTGAAAAAATCAGTTGAGGTTCTTCCAGACTCAAGGAAGCATGAAAAAATACAACTAGCTTTCTTAAGTGAAGGTCTTAACGGTCAGGAAGCCGCACAACGAATTTACGAATTATTAGAGTCGGGTAGCTTCAAAGGTATTCTTGCTATTGGCGGGCCTGCCCCTGAGGTTACTGATAAGCTAGCAAGAACTATAACCACCTATCTTTCTTCACCGCTAAAAGGCGTTACGCTCATTATTGCCGGAAATGAATCTACAAAAAATGCAGTTGAAACAAAGCTAAAATCCTTAGGTGCGGAAGTATATTTTATCAAGTAAGTATAACAAGGTATTCCAACACCGTTCCGGCGCTTCGCGCCTCCACTCGACAGTTTGTAAATAGCGCATTTTGCGAATTGCTGCGCAAAGTTTATCGCAATGCGCTACTTACAAACTGCGGTTGAACACAACGTTATGCAAATCAGATATGGAGTACAACGTGACAATGATGAAAGTGAAAGACCTAATAGAGCAATTAAATAAACTTGATCCTAATCTAGAGCTTTACGGATACACTGATGATGACTGCTTAGCAACTAGTGATCGCGCTTATCATGTTTTTTCCATAGAGAGCGCGGATGTATCAGTAATTGAAAGCGAAAGGGACAGTAAGGGAAGGCCGATCTTCAGGTTCAGCAATTTAGAAGCGAAAGGATCTAGAAAAGTGGCTTTTATTAACGTGTCAACTGACTTTTAAAATGTGCATAACAAATCACGCCAGGCTCGCACACTTCGTGTGCTGGACAGTTTGTAAGTCGCGCCTTTGTGGTTTTGCTACGCAAAAATAATCCACAAAGTCACAACTTACAAACTGCCCCTGCGCTCAGCGTTATATTTCCACCCGAAGTCGGAATAGACATAGAGATCGATGAGCTGTATTCGCTGCGAAAGAGAAAGAAAAACATATGAGGATCCAACTCATTTGTGTCGGCGGTGCTACGACGAAAAATTTGGTTACAAGCCAAATTCAATATCACTCTCAGTAAGAATTAGAAATATCTCTATTAGTTTAGTTCTTATAGGGTATTCTCTTTGGAGCTTCTGGAGCGGAAAGCTATATTTAATTCTTCTTGCTAAAAGAGGGAATGGCGGTCTATACGAGCTAAGTGACCTAGGCTTAATTCTGGGTACAGTAAGCTTTGCTTTGTTTATCGTAAGTATGGGGGCCGTTGTCGTAGACCATTACGACAGGCGGAACAACGAAAAAATCTATTGTTTAATAAGCAACATTTGTCTTTTGGCTGGTGTGGTTATTTATCTAGTGGCTATTCTGCTTTTTTCAAAAAGAATATAACAAAGTGCTGCAACCCGCGCACTACGTGCGCTGGACAGTTTGTAAGTCGCGGCTTTGTGGTTTTGCTGCGCAAAAAATAATCCACAAAGCCACAACTTACAAACTGCCGTTGAGCACGGCGTTACATTCTCTTGGAATTGAGTCTTTAGTCATATGAATGGCAGCGAAAATAAAAACAAACCAAATAACAAGGCATGGAACATACTTGCAGCTTTTCTATTAATATTTTCCTTGGGTAGCATGCAAATTGTACTTACTGCTCAGCAGGACCTGTTTCACTACATATTCAACATTGCCACAGTAGCTTTTGTTTTTGTAAGCTCAATTGGCGTTTTTGGGTACTCAAATAATAAGAAAATATTTAATCAACAGTTTTGGGTGAAATACTTTTATATATACGGCTTATTCTCTGTATTTTATAACTTTCATTGTTTTCAGCATCACGGTCTACCCAGCACTAGTGCGTCAACAATCAATACAGCCTTAAATATCGGGGTAATATCAATGCTGACCTTATATGCTTTATATCGCTATTCATTCACAAAAAACTCATTCTAATTAATGTAACAAAGCAATCAAACGGATGGATTTTTAAGTTGCACTTTTGCCATTCCGCTTCGCTACATTTTACGGCAAAAGTGCAACTTAAAAACCACCGTTTATCGCGGCGTTAGGCAAATATGCACATAATAAAATTCGGCTCAGATTCTGAGTTTTTAAAGCTTGAAATCCCACCTAATCTTTCACCTGAAGACTGGATTGATATTTCTGTAGAAATAAAAACTAATCACTTTAGTGGCAGTATTAGTCCGTGTATTGAACTGCGTGATATTTTAAGTTTAACTGTTGAGCTAGAAAAACTGTATGAAACATTAAAAGGTTCGGCGTCATTCGATCCAAGAGAAAGGCAATTTAAGTTTAAGCTTGAATCACAGGTTGGAGGTAAAATTGAATTGTCAGGTATGGCATGGTCCGAGGCTAGCTATGGCAGTAAGCTTGAGTTTTACCTTTCTCTAGACCAGACGTTTTTATATCAACCGTTAAACACTCTTAAGCTTTTGGCTTTCAAGCTAAAATCAAATGCCTAACAAAGTGTTGCAACACGCGCACTGCGTGCGCTGGACAGTTTGTAAGTCGCAGTTTTGTGGTTTTGCTGCGCAAAAGTATTCCACAAAACCACGACTTACGAACTGCCGTTGAGCGCGGCGTTAAGCTGAAGTAAAAATGAGCCATAAGTTATGACCACGAAGGAGAAAAAGCTTTTCTTTGCAGCCGGGCTTGTCTTCGCTTCGAGGGCTCTATTTTTCTACTCATTCTTTCAATTCCTAGATGTGGTACTAGGAAATAATGAGCATATAGTTAAACCTATTGGCTATTTTATTGCAGGCTCAGGTGTTGGGTATTTAGGCTTTTATCTAACAGGCGCTTCCAAATTGGCATGGCTACAGCTGCCGCATCAAGCTAGTGCCTTAATCGGAGTAGGTCTGGTCTTTGGCTGTGCATTTCAAATATTCAATGGAACAGCAATTCCAGTTACATATTTATTATTTTTCGCTGGTTTGTTTTTTATTGGTAGCTGGTGGTATTTTGCTAAGCACAATAAATACAGAGCTTAACAAGCGGTTGCAACGCCGCTCCAGCGCTGCGCGAAGTTTATCGTAAAAGCGCCGCTTACAAACTGCGGTTGAACCGAACGTTAGGCTAAGGAAGTAATGACAATTCGAGAATATCTTGAGCGTAAAAGGTTCAGAATTACTGTGTTTGTAATTCTTCTATCAATACCTTTCATTTACCATTTAAAGTCAAGAAATGATCCGCTAATTTTCCTTATAGTGTTTTTTGCATTAGCGCTAATCTATATTATGTTTTGGTTCTTTTTGAAATGCCCAAAATGCAATGCCACCTTAACTTCTTTAATGCTTAAAGGAAGAGATATTTTGCATATTTCGCCAGAAATAAAATGCTGTCCAAAGTGCGGCGCATATTTTGATAATGAGCTTTAGATTAAGCTTTTTGTTAAAGAAGTATATATTGTTTGTTTATAAGTGAAGCCATTGTAAAAATGGTATATGAGTATTTATTACAACTCCTAAGTCTTGGTGTGAAAAATTAAAGCCTAACAAATCGCTCAAGCACCGCGCACTTTGTGCGCTGGACAGTTTTTAAGTCGCAGTTTTGTGGTTTTGCTGCGCAAAAGTATTCCACAAAACCGCAACTTAAAAACTGCCGCTTAGCTCGGCGTTATGTGTAAGTAGAGATCATGGCATATACCAAATGTTCCAGATGCGGTGAAGAGTTTCATTTGAGAATAACCTCAGATGATTCACTCAAAGAGCTAAGGCTTAAAGAGCAGAGAAATGAAGTGCTATGTTTGGGCTGCTTCAAAAGCATCAAAGAGTATGATGTAGTAAAAGTAATATCAGAAAATACAGGCGTCCCTGAGGCAAGAGTTGGTGACATAGGTGCGGTTGTTTTCGTTCACGGTGATGGAGCAGCCTTCGAAGTAGAGTCTGTCCTAGAAAGTGGAAATACTAAATGGCTAGGTACATTCAAAAAAGAGCAAGTGAAATGGCTGCAATCACCTACCAATTAAAGCACATAACAAATTTGTCCAGCCGACGTTTTGGTCTTCGCTCCTTTTTGTGCATGGCCTTCGGCCATTTTTGCACAAAAATCCACTACAACCAAAACGCGGCTGACAAAGGCGTTATGCAAATTGAAAGCTTTCAAGCAGTGTTTCAATGTTGGTGAAAATTAGCGCCGTGGCTTGTTTGGTTCTTGGTTGTCGGTGCCGCTTGTTGGTTTTGTGAAAACGCGTTTTTAAATTGGTTTGCCGCAGACCTGAAACGTAACCTTTACTGGCAAGTCTCGCTTTGTGAAAGTAAAGCGCAAGGAAATAGTGGCGGAAAGAGAGTGCGGTTTTTGTTTGGCGCAAAAAAATAGAACGGTTTGTCGTGCTGCATCGAATTAATGTTGTATTGCATAACAAGGCGTATCAACACGCGCACTTCGTGCGCTGGACAGTTTGTAAGTCGTGGTTTTGCTGCGCAAAAGTATTCCACAAAACCACAACTTACAAACTGCCGTTGTACGCGGCGTTATAGGCAAAAAACAAGGAGTTAAAAATGAACAACATCGTAACCTGCAATTCCCTTGAGGAAGTTCGCTCAAACATCGACGCTATCGATCAAAAAATTGTTAGTTTAATTGCTCAACGCGGTAGCTTTGTCATGCAAGCCGCTCGCTTCAAAAAAACAACTGAAGACGTTAAAGCTCCCCAAAGAGTTGAGCAAGTAATTTCAAAAGTGCGCACTCTTGCAGCTGAATCAAAGGCAAATCCAGACGTGACTGAAGCTGTTTATCGCGCAATGATCGCAGCTTTTATAAATGCTGAGCTTGCAGAACATTCATCTATTGCAAGTAAAACGGTAAAATAGTAAGCGCAGAATTTATTTATCACATTCAAAAATTGAGCAAAATCCTATAACAAGTCGTTCCAGCAACGCGCACTGCGTGCGCTCGACAGTGTGTAAGTCGATTTTTATGTGGTTTTGCTGCGCAAAAGTTTTCCACAAAAAAACAACTTACACACTGCGGCTGAACTCGGCGTTATAGGTGCTCGTTCTATTTAGTCGAGCAAGTAGAAAGGTTTTCGCAAGCAGTCACTTTTGAGGAATGCGGTAAAATCAAAATAAGTAGCGTTGTTCCTTGTGCTATTAAGAAGGTGTGCAAGTTTATAAAGGCAGGGTTTGCGGAAATAAAGGTTTTCTTGGTTGGTGAAATTGGAATTCTAGTTTTGTAGCTTCTTTCCCGTTGCCACTAAGTGAAATCGCTTTGAAAATCAGCTCCAGTAATTTTAATCGGGCGTGTTAGCTGTTTTTGCAAGAATGTCGGTTTTGCAATCACAGAAACGCGCCTATAACAAGGCGTGCCAGGTTCGCCCGCTTCGCGGGCTGGACGTATTGTAAGTTGCGCATTTAGCGAATCGCTGCGCGAAGTTTATCGCAATGCGCAACTTACAATCCGCCCCTGCACTTAGCGTTATGAGTTTTCGAGTCAGAAAATGAAAAATATCTACATTCTAATACTAATTATTTTTTCAGGTACTTCGCTAGCAAATGAGCCAACCTACTATGATTGGGAAACGCTAACCTATACTACCGAACTTACTGAAATATCAAGCCAAGCCGTTTTAACGGTTAACATGGAAAATTCTAAGAAAAATAAAGGTGTAACCCTCTCAGACATGAAGTTAACTGTTAATAGAAAGCTTCTTCAATTTCCTGAGTCAGTCGCAGCAGAGTTTTATTCGATTAATCCTGTTAGCATTTCCATCTCAACTGAAACAATGAGCATAAACGAAGAAAGTAATATTTTTATTACCTTACATTTTCGGTACGCCGGCGAAAAGAGTCTATACGGGGCAGTTTCATTCCTAAATTACAAGTACTATATTCGTACAGTCTCAGAACTATAAGCTCATAACAAAGCGTATCTACTCGCGCACTTCGTGCGCTGGACAGTTTGTAAGTCGCAGTTTTGTGGTTTTGCTGCGCAAAAGTAACCCACAAAACTACAACTTACAAACTGCCGTTGTACGCGGCGTTAAGGAATAAATGAGCATAAACCAAATCTCGAATTACATTTTAATATGCGCGGTTTTTGTTGTTTTTATCGGCGCAGGTATGTATCTATTGCATGAAAAGCGCTATTCGGAAAAATGGAGTCAATTTTCCGGCTATGTGGTTGACGACGAAGAGCTGAGTGGCTTCTTCTCTTGTTCTGGGAGTGTTGGCATGAGCTTCACTGACATTGGAAACACGGGTATTTCAACTAAGTATCGTCAGAGAAAAACGCAAATTCGTGAACCCATCTATGTGGAATTCATAGGTAGGGTTGCAGGTCCCGGTGTGTCAGGTTGGGGTATGGCTGGCGAGCCATGGGAAGAAAATGTGGAAATTAAAAGCCTCACGAAAATTGAACGAACTTTTCCTGAAAATTGCAAAGCGAGAAAACCTACTGAAATTACGGTTAGGTTTGAAGAAAATCCTTAACAAGGTGTTCCAACACCGTTCCGGCGCTTCGCGCCTCCACTCGACAGTTTGTAAGTAGCGCATTTAGCGAATCGCTGCGCGAAGTTTTTCGCACATGCGCCACTTACAAACTGCGGTTGAACACAACGTTAAACTAATTATGAAATGGAGATCGTAGTGAACTTAAAAAGTAAAAGCCTTATTATTGGTTTCGGCTTAGGAGCAATCATTTATCATATTGCTTGGTTCTTTATTGGCTATACTGCGGCAATCACACTTCCTGGCCCCATTTACAACTGGGCTAAAGAAAACTCCGCACATGCGCCCGTAATTTTTGTATGGGATCTATTTGTAGTTCAATTACTTGGAATCGGAATTTTAACGGGAATATCTACCTATTTAGTATTAAGGCTTACTTCTTTGAAGTGGCTTTATGTGGCCGCTGGTTTTCTAGTTTCAGACATCATTCTTTCATTTGCATATTTATTAACTCTACCAACGCTTGAATGTTTTTCAGAATTCAACCTAGTCATGTTCTTGCCGCATTTCATTGTGGTTTCTATTTGTGTTTTTTGCGCTGCAAATGTTGGCAGTAAATATCAGAAAGTTTAACAAGCGTAGCAGCTCGCACACTTCGTGTGCTGGACAGCTTGTAAGTCGCGGCCTTGTGGTTTTGCTGCGCAAAAGTAATCCACAAACCCGCAACTTACAAGCTGCCGCTGTACGCGGCGTTAGCATTCCGAGTTACCCACCAATTGTAGACACCCTGTATAGTTGAAAATCCTATATGGAGGTGCTCACTATGGCACGTAAAAAAACACAGGCTTATACCGAAGAGTTTCGTCGCGAAGCCGTTAAACGCGCAG
>NZ_JAYKKN010000015.1:0-14021 GCF_035117775.1 Cellvibrio chitinivorans | reverse complement strand
TCAAAATGGCCACGTTAATCACTCCTATCTCCCGCTCAAAAAACAAGCAGGATAGTCGGTTTACGTGGGTCAATTTTCGACGCAAATATGGGGGTTTAGTGGGTCAGTTTTAAACGCAAAACAACAGACAGTTGGATGGTGTGAACTTTAGGTTAATCTCCAGAGTAGACGATTATTCCTGGAACAGAACCGAGCAAATAGATTCTCTGAATTAGCAAGGTTGAGTAAATGAAGGTTTTTGGTAAGATGTCTATGGTTTAGCCAAATCCCGCCCGTTGCGCTGGCGAAACGGCTCTAGTTTTTGCAGGAAGCAACATCCGAACAAAGGCCAGCCGCGAGGCTGGCCTTTTCTTTATATGTAGTGGATTAACGTTGTCATTACACTGAACTGAACTTGCCCACATTAAAATTGTGCACTAGTTCAGACCGGGTCCGACAGTTACCGGTTTTTAAAATTGTCTGCCAGTTTAGATTTGAACTATTAAAATTTCAGAATAGTAATATTGCCACCCGGTTCAATACACCCAACACATTACTCTTAATTTAGTTGGCACTTACCAATCTGCAACTTCACCATAATGCAAATTTGTAATGGGGCAAGCAGAGAGAAGCTCCATAATAGCTTCTTCATGATCTGCATTTGGCGAGATAACCATTATAGAAAATTCAGTAGCGTCATGCCCCCAAAATTCGATGCGAAACGCTTCGTTACACCCGAAGTTGTCGATTAACTGCTCAAGCTTTTCATCGACCTCTTTGCCAAAGACTTCCATTTTATCCTGAAGACTAGCATCCGCTGTCCCATCAACTAAGGATTCGCAAATTTCTTCCCATAATCTAATCTGGTCTTCAGTAACATTGAAAATAAGATAAGGCATAGAACTAACCCAGTATTTCTGTACAGCTAAGTTTGGTAACGCCACAAGCCATGAAAAATTCCGATAAGACATCAATAACGGCCTTATCAGTACAGGCAAACGCTATTATATCTCTGCCACCAGCCTCCGCATCCTTACGTTTTTCAACAAAATAGTTTTCATCAAATTTATATTCAGCTAGCAGTTGTTTTGCTTTCTGGAGATCTACTCCAGTTATATTTTCGAGATGCTCAACAATAAATTCACTATTCCTCATCAAATCACCTTCTATTTGATGAATTTCATCTTCCATTCCTTCTGGTATTTGGAAGCTTAATTCGAAGAGTTTTGAACGGCGTTTTACCCAATGCCAGTGATCTATTAACTCTTTAGGAAATGCGGGCTCTTTCATGGACTCAAATCGATGGAAAAGATCACTGATAACGTCAAACTTTTCATCTTGGGCAGAAAAATAAGCTGGAAAATGAAAGCAGGTATAAACCAATCGCATCAAGTCGCGTATTAATTCACAAGCATCGATAGTTATCTGTATGCTATGTTTTAACCTCTCATCCAAATCATATGCTGGTTTTGGAGGTAGCTTGTGAGAGAGATTTTGTGCAGGCTGATAATCAATCAAAGAAAAATAAAAATCTATTAATTTAGGGGCAATATTCAAACTACTTTCATATTGGGGATCATATATCCATTGCCTTAAAGCGATATTTAAAACTCTAAACAGCTTCAGAGGGTCTGGATTAAATGACCGAAACTCCTCTTCCTGAGCTATTAAAAATGGAAATTGCCGGTTAGGATCATACCGATCACCTAAATAATGATTAAACAGCATTAACCTTTCTTGCCTGCTAATAGTTTCTAAATCCCGCAGCAAAATGCCATTTACGAAAGAATCTAACTCCCTCTCTGTCCACTCAGAAGGCGAAAAATAATTTTCCGCAACAAATTTATGTCCATCGACGGTCTGTAGCGGGAAGAAATTAAAGTATTGCGTAAAATAAAAGTCCGTTGTTTTCTTGGGGGGAGTACCATACATGAAATATTGATAAACCTGCTCACGCTGCTTTTTTGAAAGCTCATCGCAAACATACTCTTTAATCAGTTCCCATTTTTTTTGGCGTTCTGCAACCCACTGAGGGTCTTTAGTGAAGCTTAAATCTACCATAATTAGTCCGCGGGCTCGTCAATTCCTCTACCCTTTCTTTTATCAATCAAATTGTAAATGCTATGTTGAATCCTTCACCAAATTTACCATTTCCAAGTTACTCAAAGGACATAGCTCGAATATTGACCTTATATTTTCTGCGATCTCTCTCGTGACACATGAGAAATAGACGCGCCCTTTTTGACTTTCATCATGATATTCATAATTTTCAATCATAAAATCATGATCCAATCTTGTCTGTTCGATTAATATTTTAAAATGGTCTAAGTCTTCTATTACAGGAAGAAAGTGCTCGGTAACAGTTACTAACGAATAGCATGTACGAAAATAATAAAAAGCAGAAAAGAATGAATCTGCCATATCTGAACCCACATCAAAAGTAAGTTCGTAGATGAAAGATCTACGTTTCACCCACTGCCAGTGATCAATAAGCTCTGAACAATACTCAGGTGAACGCATATTATCTAAACGAGCGAAAATTTCTTTTGCTTTGATGCCCTTTTTTTCATTTACTGAGTCGATATTTCTATCATGTAGTATTGATGTAACGGATACAGCCCTCAAGAATTCGCTAAAATTTAAACGGCGAGCAATAACCTTTTTTATTTCCTGCCGTTCATCCCAAGGTATATCTTTTGAAGGATTATCGGATATTACACGGCCAAAATATTCTTCAGTTTGAGTTTTAATCAACGAAAAAATATAGTCTAATAAAACAACTCCAATACAATAATCTTCGTCTTCGGACCATCTTTTGAGCCAATACGTTATCGGACGCATCATATGTAAAATGAGATTGTAAGGATCTGGATTAAAAGCCCTATTTTCTTTCTCATCTTTTACCAGGAAAGGTATTTTCCTGTTCGGATCATAGCTATCCCCCAAGTAAAAACGTATGATTTTTTCATGATCCTCATACAAATTCCCCTTCAGAACCACATCCCTGGAAAAATACTCAATTTCTTTGTTTGACCATTTTTCAGCGTTAAATAAAGATTTAAAGATATATTCATGCGCATCAAGAGACTGAAGAGGAAACAACTCAAACAATTGCGTAAAGTATATATCTTTAGAATTTATTAACTGTCCTGTTAAAAAGTAGTGATGGAATTTTTCCCTCTGTTTGCGCGAATACCCATCACTGTAATCTTCTTTTATGCCATCCCATTTATTTTCACGCTCTGCAATCCATTCAGGATTTTGAGTAAATCTCAAATCAATCATAATTAATCCGCCGGCTCATCTATAACCAAATCATTCAACTCTTCAAAACCGTATGTCGCCAGCAACTCAATAATATCAGCAGCACCTGATACCTCCACCTTTGGTAAGTGCGTAGCATCAATTCCAAATGACATATTAAGGAACTCATTTTTATTCTCACTGGAAATATTGATATTTGGACGTTTTTTTACCAACACCGAAAATTTAGAACCATTGCTAACCTTGGGGCTAATTTGTCTGACTTGATTACCATTCATAACTTTAAATTTATGAAATTTCCATATGAAATTATCAACTGTTTGCACAGCATAGTTACTACCATTTTGGGTTTCTGCTTTTGTTAGGAAGGCATATTCCAAATTGGCTGCCGCACGGTCCAAACTATATTGTTTATGCATGGAATCATTCTTTTTATCTGCTTTTGTCGGTGATTTTCCCAATACAACCCAAGGTACCTTAGCCCCGTATTCGGTTTCGTTATAAAAGGTCTCCCTGTCGCTTTGGCTTTTGGCTTTTGGCTTTTGGCTTTTGGCTTTTGGCTTTTGGCTCTCCAAGATTTTAGCTCAACCCATGTTTCTGGCTGATTTGATGCATTCGTAGCAACATAGGTCTTTCCGCTTAACGTTACATCACCATTACCCAAGATAATATCCACATTTCGTAATAAAAAATTAACACATCCCTTTTCTCCAGCACCACTGCCCTTTTTACACTTATCCTTGAGGTTTTTGTTCTCCGAAAAATCTGAATCATTTACAATCGTTACATAACGACCTTTTTCCATAAATTTAATCGGCAGCGCACCTGCACGATGTTTTAATTGGTAAAAAGCCGTTTGCACCAAATGAAATAACGCCCCGTGCCCATTGCCAGATAACGTTAGGCTTAATTTTTCATCATCCGTCGGCTCTTCTTCTGTCAAGCTAGAGCCTGTAGCTGCATCAGAGAATACGATAGCTAGCTTTTTACCAACCACCTCTGACACTTGGGCATTTAACCCTTTATCACCACATTCTAAACTGGCTGCCGCCGCTTGATCTTCTTCACTCGCGGTACCATCTTTTAACGCACCACATGTCATCTCCCAACCCAAATACGCAACAGTCGCAGCAACTATAGGGAAGGGGTAGCGCGTATTACCGTTACCTTTTGCAAATTTTTTCAATGATTTTGCACCCGCTCTGGAATACAACTTCACAGCAGCACTTAATGTGCTCAATGAGAATAGATGCCCTGCGATTGCCTTTGCACCTGGTCCACCCATGGATTCTTTAATGACATTTAAAGCATCCGGTAAATTTTTGGCATCTTCACCGCCCACTACTTTCCTGGCTTTTGCTAGAACTCTTCCGATCTTGCCACCAGAAATTCGTCTCACATTCGGCGCTGCATAGGCTTGATTCATCATCCAGCTCAGTGGTAATTGCTGCTGAGTATTATTCAACAACATACTTACAGAAGGGATTTCACCATCGCCATCCCAGCCTTCTGCTGGTAATGCCAAATATTCCACCCAGCTTAAAATATCCTCGCCGCTATCCACTGTTTGGAATAGAAATTCCAAACCTTTGCGAGCCTCTTCATCGTTGTACATTTCAGCGATGGTGATGAAGAAGGGAATCATACTCCAGAGGGCATCAAAATCTCCTTTCTTCGCTTTTGATACAACACTACTAAACATACCGCCAAAATATTTCAAAAATTTTGGATTGAATCCTTTAAGGGCTTTGAATAATACGCCGAGGGTTCTCGCAAAAGGTTGCAAAACCCTACCGGGTGGCAAATATGTGGCAGCAACAATTAAGTTAACAATAAACACATCGCCTTCGAATCTATCTGGATCAGTTACGGCATAGGTTAATTGTTCAAATACGGCAGAGAGTTCTTGGATGGGGAAAAATAAACTCAATGCATCCATGTACCAACTCGCATTTGCTTGCGGGAACATGAAGCTCAACGGCAAGGAAACGGTTTGCTCATCTAAGGGAGTGCCCTCGCTGTGCATACCCGCCATGACTCTGAATGCATCAAGTGACACTAGCGATGCATACTGATTCACTTTGTCTGTATGAATCGCAATGCGGTGAATACTTAAATCACCGCCGTGTTCATGTAGTTTACCGGTGCTGTTTAACACCAACGTTGCATTTTGGGTTGTGTCAATAGTGACGGTGGTTTGCGTAGTACCATCTTCAAACCGCATTAATGGCGACGAGTTGAAGTTGTACCATTTGAGGTTATCAAGATTGCCATTGAATTCCCCGGCGATTTCCAGATCATGACTTGCACCTGCATCATCATTACCACTGGCATTGTTCGTCCACTGATAATCAATAGCGCCAGTCGCACTAACTTCATAATGATTTTGGTTAACCAGCAATTCCAATTTGCCCGCGTGATAGCGTGCAGAGACTTGATACCAGCGGGCAGGGAATATTGCCTCACTACTAACACTGAATTCACCATCGGCAGTTCTGACGGTAAAGGTGAAACGCATGTCGTCATAGGAAAGTACTTGGGCGCCCTGCCCTAGGTTAACTATTGAACCGCCGGATTCTCCGCGGGGTAAAATTTCCAACGCAAAACCCGTGGATTGCGGCAGACCTATTTCCCTGAGACCATCGCCCCATGCCTTGCTGCTATCCCCGCTAAAGGACATGCTATTACCAGCACCGATACGTGAATTCGGCTGTGCAGATGCATGAATTACACGCAGGGGGTAACGGCCGGTATCTTCATCAATAGCGCCGGCATCAACATGATTGAAATAATAGGCAGCTAAAGGTGCGAGGTTGGGATCATGGCTATCACCCAATGTCACCGTGACTGAATCGCCAGCATTGCCTTTTACTTGAATAGTGCTGCTGGTGTTGTAAGCAACGTTTACCGCATTGCCATCAAAGCGGTCGTAATTGAAAACACCTGCTGCCGTTTGATCACCAATCATTGATGCGTGGGCAACTTCAAGATCCCTCTCATCAGGATTTGCGTAGGTAGCAGCAAAGGGTTTCTTTACTAAGCCTGAGCGCAATACTTGTGCGGTAACCTCGCCTGTTCCATCACTACCAGGCGCGGTGATAATTGTCGTGACCTTGCCTGATGAGTCGGTTACCAATTCTTTTTGTTGCAGGTAACCGTATGTAGAACCAAGGCTCACATCAACACCAGCAGCGGGATTTCCATCTGCATCAGTGACAGTGACGACTACAGCTCCGGATGTACCAGCGTTGAGGCTTGAAGGACTGGCCAAATTAATGTTTAGAGGGCGAACATCTACAAAAATATTTAAAATTTTATTTACTTAGTGTGTTGAAGAATCTTTCCCGTCGATAACCTGACTGAGCATCATACGAGAATGCAATCCAAACAACTTTACCGACAATATCGGATTTGTTTATAGCACCGAAAACCCGGCTATCTTCACTGTTATCGCGATTATCACCCATGACAGCAACCTGACTATCACTCAGTACTTTTTCATGGAAAATATCGCCTTCCGAATGAGTAATGCGCTTAACATTAAAAACGGTATACGCCCTCTGAAATTTGTTAAATACAACAATATCGGACTTTTTAGTATTTTGAGCCCAGGTATCTGTAAGCACATAATCCCCGGGAATTAGCGTTGGAGTCATAGAGGGGGTTGGCACGTGAAAGAGTTGATAACCCAACAGCCACTTGCTTAGTAAAATACCAACAACAATTATTGCTGGGTAGATAAAGCAGCAGAGAGTTATACGCAACAGGGAAGGCAATCCCAACACTATGTTATTGGCTGATTTTCGCAAAGCCACTAAATAAAACCATGTCCACACCAATACCACCAAGACCAACGAAAGTAAAAATCCTACAGGACTGCTCCACAGCCTTAACCAAGCGGGAGTTGAAAAAAGAATGAACAGGCAGAAAAAGCAAAAGGCGGCATATTTATACCGCTTTTGTAAAATCAACGTTGATGCTGGAAGTAGATATGAAAAACCTAAAAGGGTGATCGTTAGGATTTTTCTAGTTGTTTTCATATAAAACGAATCAA
Source organism: Cellvibrio chitinivorans (assembly GCF_035117775.1). NCBI lineage: Bacteria > Pseudomonadati > Pseudomonadota > Gammaproteobacteria > Cellvibrionales > Cellvibrionaceae > Cellvibrio > Cellvibrio chitinivorans. Next base: position 6,724 of record NZ_JAYKKN010000015.1, on the reverse strand, counting down.
ATTAATCTTCATAGAATTTTTTATCAAAAACCTCATAAGACTCGCAAATCAATTACAAAATTGCTTTCGCCGTCACCAGCTTTAACTCCATTAATAGATAACTCGTCTTCAGTTCGCTCTTTAATAACAGAAAATATTTCTGTCCACTCTGATATATTTCTATTGCTAGGCAGATTATTAGTGTTAACTTCCAAAATTATCACGCCGGCATTATCATGGTCGCGACTTTCGAATTCAATTTCAGAAGTTTTTCCATTCATATATGCAAGCTCTTTTAACACAACATTGGCATAACGAATAATTTTTTCTGGGTCATCCCCTTCCATTCGAATATAGAACCCATTTTTTCCATTAGAATCTTTGATAGGCTCCACTGTATAAGGAGGGCGACTTTCGAACGTCGCCTCGCAATCCTCAGGCGCCGCATTATCTAACCTTAACACAGCGTGCGCCGACTTCATTGGATTTAACCACATCACTTGGTGTTCAAGCCCAAAGTAGTATCTACCTGCGTGTTCGAGCACACTAGGTTCAGAGGGGAACACAAAAAGTGTTTCAGGTAATGTAATTTTTTGCAGCAGGATTTTAGCGTCTTTCGTTCTTACTTCAATAAATTTACTTTGCTCGTAAAAACATAAAATTTTATTTTTAATGGGTACAACAGCGCTAATTGAAAACCAACTTCCGTCATCCTTTTCAAACGATAATAGCTGATCAACTTCTGTAGTTCCGGCCAATGCATTCAATCGAATAAAAACACCTTTGCAACACAGGTATATTTTTCCTTCTGAAATTTTTACACCTGATGCTTTAGCCTCAAACTTTCTTTCCCATACCAAATCACCATTATCACTTCGATATGCTCGCAACCCATAAGACGTCGAATCCGAGCCAAAATATACGATCAGAATCGCATTCATTTCATTTGAAGTATCAACCTCAATATAGGTCGAAAGAACTTCAGCATCCAATTCTTCACTCCAAACACTTTTTAAGCTGGAATCAAAACAATGAATTGTTTGGCCAGCATATGCGTATATCAGTTTTCCATATGCCTTTAAGTACCGCTCTACCCAAGGAATATTTACAGACGCGACCTCATTATCGCCACAACAAAGCAGGATTTTTTTGTCCTTTCTTCTTCCATCAACAACAAATATTTTTTCACCAATCGTTACAGAGCCATAGCAGTATCTATGATTTTTAACAGCGCCAATTCCCCATGCATCAAAAGTCAAGTGCTTTGCTATTATTTTTCCTGTGCCATCTTTATATTCAATCCAGGCTCCATCATCCACATAAAAAATGCCATATAGATCTGTATCCACAGCATGTAATGGATGTAAATATTCATCGTAGAAAAAATATTTATCCCGCCAGTACAAACGGTTATTAGCGATTACAATTTCCTGCGGCGAACCAAATTCACTAATCTTACATAAAAACATACTGGCCTACCTTTAGGTCGCGGGCACAATTTCAACAAAATCATCAAGCTTTTCGATTAAATCATCAATCCAATCATCCAGCTGATCATCAGTCATTACTCTTCCATTCTGCTTCAATGTATCTTTTAATTTTTTCTTCAATGCGGTATTTTTTTCTAACGCCTCTATGATTGTATCTTTAAACAGTTCACCTCCATCTGTTACTCGATCATCCAAAAACCACTTCCTGCCTTTAAAACCATCTTGCGCGAAAGATAGCAAATCGGAAAAAAGCTGCGCTCCCTTCTCTTTAAAGTTGCTAATTACCTTGGCATGCTCTGTGATTTCGTCTGCGGTGCCCGCAATCGTTTTGTCATAATTCCCAGAAACCCCTAAATACATCTTCGTATATTCCTTAATTTTATCTGGGCGCCATGACTTACTTTCAGCGTGGATCGTAAGGCTCCCGATTTCATAAATTGTATCTGTTCGGCGCTGATGGTTAAGCTTGGTTCCATTTACAAGAACAGGGGCTTGTTTTTCTACGTCCTTTATAGAGACCCCAGACTGTTTCTGTAAATGCACAATTGTACGCAGATGATGCGCGGCGCCTTGAGCCTTATAACCTCCCGCTCCCAGCTCACTTATAACTCGCTTTAAACCATCCAATGCTGCGGGGGATATTTTATCGCTAGCTAAATTTAATTTGGATAATGCGTTAGTAACATTAGTGATTGAAAATCTACCGAAGTTATCGAACTCACTCATTTTCCTTAATGCATCAAAGCCACCCAACTTTCCAATATTAGCAACTGCGACTAATGCTTCCTCTTGTTGTAGGAGCTCCGTCGGCCACCTACCAACAGCTCCAATTTCATTAATTGCGGCCACTGAATCTGCTAAAAGTGCCCCAGCTCTTTCACCAGTTTCTTCTAACGACCTCATATAACTATCGTATTTTCTTAAAATTTCTTTGATTGTAGAAGTGGACGCATATGCTTCTTCTATCAATGCTATGGATTTTTTCTGGGCGGTGAGAATATCTACGGAGCGAGCCAAGTACTTTAGCCAATTCTCCAAATCAACCGAATTACGCACCGCGTTCGACAACAAGTTGCGTAAGTCCTCATCCAAAGCCACTGCAGCAAATAATTGTAAAAACGGTAAAATTATTTCGGCGCGACTTTTAAAAGCTGTCCAATCACCAGATTGTTGGGCTTGCTTTGCTATGGATGCTAAATTTGCTAGCTCTTTGGCTAACACACCTCTCATCGGAAATGCTCGAATCAATCTTACTGCGGGTTTTATAGTGGCCACAGCTGCATTGAGTGGCCCACCAACTACCGGGAAGCCAACCATCAATGCGTCAGCCCCTAAACCAATGTACGCAAGGTATAGAATGATTTCGTCGTAATCTTCCGGATTGCCATAATATTTGTAGTAATTTTGCAAGGCTACATCCCGTGAATCACCAAACGGAATAAAGCCCATTACCATGTCGCCTACCATGCCTGCCGGGGTGCTGGTGTCCCCTAATATCAACCCTAACTGAAAAGCCCTCTCCATTTGTTTTGCGTATACATATGCGTCAACTAAAGCGACTGCGGCTGTTTTGGCTCCCGCTTTTATATCACCCCACCAACCACCAGATGAATTTTGTGCATAGGCATTCGCAATCGGAAGCCTCAATGGATTTTTTGGATCATAACTGGCAATTGGTCGCTGCCCGCTTTTTCCTGTACTAGACAATTTAACAACAGCAGAACCTGCCGAGCCAATCGTCACGTTCATTTCGGTTTGCCCGTTTGGCAACGTCGCCAATGTCGGTCCATTCCAATCAATTACCCTTAACTGATTTAACAATCCCTTGAATCCACCACCTATAACGATTGCGTCGGCGCCCGGCAGAGACTTCGCATTCCCCGCTATGCTTTTTTCAATGCGTTGGTCACCAACTTGCAGTATTAATTTTCCATTTTTATAGTGCGCACCTATACGATGCCACGTGTTTAACTCAACATCTTCAATCTCAATCGATTCCGTACCCAGCTCAGTCTGCTGAGAGAAACGCAACATACCGCCCGCTAACAATTCGAGTTGCTGCCCTGCTGCCAGAAAACTCACAACAATCCCCGGGGCAGCTAGTTTTGCCTCGAAACCTAGTCCTATATTGCCCGCTTTATTGAAGGCCGAATGTGCGGGTACATTTACCGTGGAATCAATTGAAAATTGGTAACTACCATCAAATCCTTCGCTACTTTCCTCAGACTGCACCACCGATTGCCATTGGGCGTCGATTATGCCGTAAGCATCCCCGACAACTTTATCGCCATAAAGATTATTCATGTTGTAATACGCAATAGGTTCTATCGCAGGATTCGCAAGATCTCCAATTGCAACTGGAACAGACTCGCCTGGGGCACCTTTAACAGTAATATCGGTGCTAACAACATAGGCTTGCTCAAAAGATTCCCCGTTGCCCTTATCAACGGTGACTGTTCCATTTGTGGCTCTATCACCCACCAAAACAGCCTCACCAATATCAATCGCAGCGGGATAATCTGTTATGTATCGGCCCACGGCTTGCTCACCTGCCAGCGTTGCCAAAACCGTTGCTGGACCACGCGCTTTGCCAACAGCCAACTGCGTCGACGCTTTCCCTGACGACAAACTCAAAACGTTATCTTTTACCTTGCCTGAATCAGTTCGCAGTTCAACCGTTAAGCCATCTATATTTATATCGCCTGCACTTGCAGAAATACTTACCGGAACTAAGCTATTCATATCAGCACGTGCGGGCACGTCTACACTCAAATCAACAGGTATGATATTAATTGTGTGGGAGTACTCAACATTCCCTGCAACTATCGTGAGGTTTTTACCACCACTCGTGTGATACCCCTTAATAGTGAACTTTGTTTCACCATTAACCGTAAGACCGTTGCCCTCAATGACCAAATCAGAATCTGCTGAAATTGCTACTTCAGTGCCGTCAGCGATCTTATTGTTATGCTTATCTTTTACCTTCACGGTCAGCTCAATCGCACCACGTCCGGCAATGGTGGCTTCACCTTCAATATCAACCTTGATCTCATCAGGTACGCCGGGGACAACTTTGAAACGCGGGCCACTTATTTTTTGCCCATCAACTGTACGCACAGTAACATTTGCAACTTGGTCACTACTGGTCCTGGTAGTATTCAATGTGGTAGCAAAAACTGCCTCTGCGGCGGCCTCTCTGGAGGGAGAAAAATACCCATAGGTGCCATCGACCTCCCAACTAATTGTTTGAGCTGTTTGGTTCTCGGTACTGCGACTGTGATATCCAAGATATATGGCTGAAATAGCAAATTGATTGTTATCAGCCGGTATTTCTACTACCACACTGGGATCAACATTCGGGACGAGAATTACATGTTCAAACGCATATTCCCACAGAACATTCCCCGCATCCTGATTGCTGTACAACCGCATGGTTAGAAAATCTTCCGGCATTAAGCTCGCGAGGTGCTCGATATTTTCAAAACGAATTTGCTTGTCTGAGCCAATTTCTACTTTGATTTCTTCTTCACCCAGAGCAAAAACCAGATCCTGGGGACCATCGATGGCATCCAGACGTTCACTGTTCGGGCCTAATAAGGAATAGAGCAACTCAATTAATTTGTCGCTGGAGGCAATGACCGGTGTTGTGGCGTTGTATATATCGATTTTTTCTTCTTCGCCATTTTCATCAGCAACTACGCGGTTTAGCTCTGCAATTTCCAAATTGTATTGGCTAAATTGGTATTCTGGACGATAGCCCCATACATAAAAAGGCAATGGCTTTGCTGGTTTATTCGCTTCATCCGGATTTTCTTCGCCTGCCCACTCTTGTTTTAATTGCTGGTAGGCGCTCCAGGTTTGCCAGTTTTTGTTTTCATCATAAAGTGGCGTTAGGAAGGGGGTAAATTTATTGGGGCGCCCAGCTAAACCTTGCGCGGTGTTGCTGCCACTGAAGTTTGGGTTTTCATCTTTTTGGGTTCCTACTACGTGAACGTAAAAGTTTTCCGGTGTAGTAAGATTGTCGCTAATTTTAAGAACCTGAATATTGCGCCCTGGTGGGATAGGAAAATTAGCGAGATCGCCGCCAACAACACCTAAGGTATTTCTACCTGTAGTGCGAGCTAAACGGCCAGTGAGCCCATATTGTTCGCCGTCATCTGCCCCCAGACCTTCCGGCAAAGGACGCCCTTCTTCATCCAACCACTCAGTAAATACTTCTACCAAAGTATCACTAGTAAGCGCGACGCCTTCTTGACCAATCAAGTAGTGTTTTTCATTACCGTTAACATCACTAGTTGCAATGCCCTTCTCTGGGGTGTATTTGCGCTCCGCCCAAATTTTTAAATTTGGCGGTTGTAGATAGATATCATCCAGCTTAACGCTGAGCATGCTGCCCGCATTTTTACTCGCATCGCCTAATTGGATACGTTGCGTACCCATATAGCCTGTGGCGCGGTTGATGACAACTAAACGCACCCACTCACCAGATTTTAAATAATCCGATTCACGCTCACGAAAAGGTTCTGCCAAGCGATACTCTTCCGCCCACTCCTCCCAATTTTTACTGCGATTGATGGCACCAACATTCAGTTGGTTATCCATTGGTCCACGCAGCATTAAGCGGTAGTAATAATACTGATCATCCTTTCCTAGACCGATATCGACACGACCGGCAATCTCTTCATCTTTTAATCCATTTCGCTCAAGAACAAGCTGACCTGTGGACTCACGAAATACATAAATATCGGTATTTTTTAAATCATCTTTACTTATACTTTTCAATTTCCCATTAGGCGCGAATGATTTTTTAGTATCGGCTAATCGAACAAAATCAGGCTCCTGATCTGCACCTCCACTTTCTGATGCACTTAGGTATACGCCTTGCAGCGCGTTTTCATCAGTTATGTTATCTGTTTGCTCCGCTGGATAGGCTTCGAATACTTTTTTGGTGCTGCCATCATCTTGCGGCTGATCAACCATTCGACCTAATACAACACGATCAGGGGTACCATCACCGTCGAAATCATAACTTTCTTGCAGAATGCGTTTACCATCAGGCGCTGTAGCTTCATATTCAGTTGCGTTGCCAATACTAATCGGTGAACCATCCGGATTTTTTAGCAATATACGCCCGGATAAAAACATCACATCTACTTTGAAATCTATGTTGTAAACAGGTATCGATGTAGTAGCGTTAATTGCCATTGCATTCGTGTAAGCCATGGCAGCACCTAGAGTCCCGCCTGAAAACGGCG
>NZ_JAYKKN010000014.1:0-15192 GCF_035117775.1 Cellvibrio chitinivorans | reverse complement strand
ACGTCCGGTTCGATGAGCGGGGGCTGGAAACGTGAGCAAGGTAGAAGGAGTGTCACCTGCATTAATCGAAAGAGCAGGAGTAGGAAGCCACTACCTAAACTCGGCGCGCCAGTCTTCGACTCTACCGTTATGCGATGTAATTGACTCGATCCACGATTCCACGTAACAAGGCCGACTCAATTGTGCCCAAAGCGGAAGTTCGAACCTTAAATTTAATCGGCCGTATATTTCCAAATATATTGAACCATATACGAAATAAATAATTGAGCAGAAATATGCAGGAAAAAAACAGTAGCACTACAAGTCGTTGAGGAGGCACTGAAGGAGCTGGAATCGTCTTAAGGTTCAATTCTTTCTACAATCCAAAAGCTGCAAAGAGCATCTAGCATTAGTGATGAAAACAAAAGGTTGTGGTGCGCCGCGCAGCTCGCGGATGCTACGTATGTGGGCCCACTAAAAGAACTCGCCGCCTTCCTAGTCGAACACCAAGACCCAGCTACTGAAGAATATAAAAATGGAATTTCTAAACATATTAAGATGTTAGAAAAGCTTGGTCTTAGCCATGAAATTCATTTTACAAATGAAGAAATAAAAATAAAGCTAGATAGTAGTGGCGGTGGTTATAAAAATATTGGGTTTATCGAGGATCGTTACGCTGATCTTGTAAGGTCGATTGAAAAACAACACTAACTCAAAAACTCCCTAAGGAACGTAATGGTATCCGATCAAGGAAAAAATCTAGGTAGCGTTGCGCTTGTCACAGGCTCGACATCTGGAATCGGCAAAGCTATTGCGCAACAGCTTGCAAATGATGGGTTTACGGTTGTCATTCACTCAAAGGCATCTGTGCTTGAAGGCGAGACTTTAGATTTTTACATACTGCTTGACTTGCACAGATTTTCTTATAACATAAGCCTAATAGCTACAGCGCTAAATGGATCAATAATAAAATCAGGAAGCTAAAATGAAAGAATCAATTCACACCACCTCAAATTAAAATAAATCACTTTAATAAAAATTCTTCTTTGAAAGAATAGTCTTCGGCAATTTATTCGGTTTTTTAAACTGGCTATTATCATTGCATTTCGCCTCACGCGGAACTGTATTTTCCTGCCTAATATTTTCGATAGAGATCTGGTGTTAAAGGATGAGCTCATTTCAAAATAATTTCCGAAAGGAAGCGCTGGACTACCAGAGCGGCCTACGTGCCCATTCAGTAATTATTAAGCGACCTTTCTCATCAAAACCTTCACTTTTCATTTTTCTATCACTATTTTTGGCTTTTTTGCTGGCGCTTCTACTTTTCCCCCATTCTAAAAAGGTGAAAGTGGTTGGAGTTGTTTCGCCAGACATCGGTCTTTCAAGGGTCTATTCTGATTCCCTTGGTGTTATTCAGGAAGTCACTGTCAATCTGGGGGCTGAAGTTAAGAAAGGTGATCCTCTTTTAGTGATAAAGCCTGAATCGGTGGAGGCGCTAAATGTTCTAGATTTGGCTGCTCGTTTAAATGAACTAGATGAAAAGCATAACGCTCTTATCTCGCAAATAGAAAATGAAAAGAAGCGATATTCTAAACTTCGTGAAATGAAATCTCTTGAAATTCAAGAGAACCAACAATATTTGAAGCATCTTGAAAAAAGTAAATACAACAATCAGATCAAGCTTGACCTTATCAGGAAAAGATATGATCTTCTAAGTGATGAAAATAATAATGGCGCAATCTCAAAAATTACGCAGGAGCAGAAATATATAGAATATCTGGATGCTAAAGAAATCAACATCGTACTATCAGAAAAAATTTCTACTTCAGAAATAACAAGGGAAAAGTTAGAAAATGAATATGCAAAATTAGGAATTGAAGAAGAAGCTTCAATCTTAAATACAACAATACTGATTCATGATATCAAACTAATTATTGCTGATCTGCGAAGAAAAAATAGCTATCAAGTACTATCGCCTGTTGATGGACAAGTCATTGGCATTGAAAGTGGTGCCGGAGTGCGAGTCGAGCCTACAACCCCAATAGTTACAATCATGCCAGATGGATCAAATCTGACTACAAAATTGTACATTCCTTCCGGCGCGATTGGGTTCATTAAGGAAGGGGACTCATTTGATATTGAATATGCTGCATACCCTGCTAAAGACTATGGGTATTTTAAGGGAAAGATAGAAACGATTGGAAAATCAATCTACAAGGTATCTGAGATAAGGTCTTATATTGATCTGCCGCCCGGTGACTATTTCATCTGTGAGGGCACGCTTGGGCTGGTCGCGGGCAGAGGCGAGAGCTTTCAAATTAAATTAATTCCAGGAATGAGCCTATCTGCGACTTTAGAGGGGGACAGAAAAAACATTTTTATGTGGTTGTTTCGCCCCGTGTACCAGCGTTTTCAAAGCATCTAGGTGGAAAAATGGAAGGTTCTTTAGATTTTAGGCTATTTAAAGGCAAAACTCCTGTCGTGCTACAGGGAGAAGAGGCAGAGTGCGGCCTCGTTTGTGTCGCAATGATACTTAGACATTTTGGGAAAGATGTAAAGCTAAAAACGCTGAGGAAATCATTTAATTGTGCTGGCCTCGGTATGTCCTTTGATGACATTAGAAGCTTGGCAAACGAGCACAATATGTCAGGAGAAATTCTTCGATTGGAATTGGATCAGTTGAAGCGATGCACGCTACCATTGATTTTACATTGGGATATGAATCATTTCGTCGTTCTTGTTGAGTTTAAAGGGGACCATTTCATAATTAATGATCCAGCAATCGGAAAAAGATCACTGCATAGCGAGGAGTTTTCCAAACACTTCACTGGATGGTGTATGGATCTTAAGCCAACGAGTGGATTTCAGAAGCACAAGCAGAAATTGAATATCGAACTTAAAGATATTCTAGAAATTTCAAAAGGGTATTGGCCATCGGTAAAAGCTAGCTTGTGGTTAGCTACATTATCTCAACTTTTTGTGCTTGCATTTCCATTATCTTACAAAATCATTGTAGATAGTGTTGTCCTAAACGGATATGACGATCTACTTTTTGTATTTGTAAGTTTCTTTGCAGCTCTTGCGCTATTTCATTTTTTAGTTTCCATTCAAAGATCTAGAGAGGAAGTCTATCTGGGAACCAATCTGATTCTACAAACAACAACGAGTATTAGTAGTCACTTGTTTTCGCTTCCCATTTCCTATTTTGAATCTAGAAAGCCATCAGCAATTGTTTCTAGGATAACCGCTACAAGATCATTAGAGCGAATCCTATCATCTCGATTTATAGGTACCATAGTCGATGCAATTCTGTCCGCGTTAATTCTAGTTTTTTTGTACATTTACAGTCCGATTCTCTCCAACATCATCGTCATTTCAATTTTAGTATATGCAATAGCGGCATATTTTCATTGCAAAAAGGTAAGTCATCTTGAAAGGGAGGGAGTTATTTCATCATCAGATGAAACGACTAACCTAACTGAAACCGTTCAGGCCATCCAAACTATCAAACTTTATAATCTTGAATCTCAACAAATTGATTCATGGAAGGAAAAATATACATCCTCACTAAATAGCAATATTGATATAAATAACAGCAAGCTTGTATTCAAGCATTTTGGAGATTTAGTAACTAATTGTACCAGATTGCTACTTATCTATTTCGCGGTGAGTCAAATGCTCCAAGGTTTATTAACTATGGGACAGTTTTTTGCAGTATTTATGTATGGCGGACTGCTAACGATGCGGGCTAAAGATTTGGTAAATGCCATTGTCGAGTATCAGATGCTTTTTATCCGATTGGAAAGACTAAATGACATATTAGAGGAGGAGCCTGAGTACAAAAATTTAGATAGGCCCGTAAAGCGTAAGTTAGATGGGAAGATATCCTTGTCAAATGTCAGTTTCAGGCATCAGTCAAATAAAAGCGATCTAATAAACACGTTAAGCTTTGATGTTGATGCGGGAGATTTTGTTGTAATAGTTGGAAAGTCCGGAAGTGGAAAGACAACTCTTTTAAAGTTGATTCTCGGGTTGTATACGCCTCGATCAGGAAAGGTTTGCTATGACGGATTAGACATAAATAAGTTTTCTCTTTCTGACTTTAGAAAACAAGTTGGCACTGTAATGCAGGAGGATTTTATTATGTCAGGTTCGATAGCAAAAAATATTTGCTTGGATAAAAGCAAACTAAACTATGACGCGATGGTTAAAGCTTGCCAAATTGCTGAAATTGACCGAGATATTGAATCATTGCCTATGAAGTATGAGACTTTTGTAAAGCCAGTAGGCGGAGTTTTATCTGCGGGACAAAGGCAAAGGATTCTCCTTGCGCGTGCAATATATAGAGAACCAAAAATATTATTAATTGATGAAGGCGCATCCGCTCTTGATTCTGAAACAGAGTTGAAAATAAATAAAAACCTACAATCTTTGAAGATCACACGAATATCTATTGCGCATCGATTAGAGTCGATAAAGTATGCGGATAAAGTTTTCAGTATGGAAGAACAGAAATTCATGTTCATTAATGAGTATCTTGCGAAGCATCATGCAGCACTTGATCGAACGGCAAGAGAGAAGGATAAGCAGCTAGCTAATGCCCAGTATTAAAATTGTGTTAAATGAAATGGAAGAAATTGACATGCGCCTAAAATATAAAAAGATCTGTTTGATAACAATTCAATATCCTCCCTCTTGGGGTGGGGTTGCTAGATCTTCGGAACGCCTAGTGAAATATCTTCGCAGCGAAGGTGCTGATGTTGATGTTGTAATACCCATGAATATTGATAAAAAAATGCTTCAAGCAGAAAGCCGGCAGATTCACCTTACTGAGATTTCCGAAAGTTGGAGTGTAGATAAATATGGTGCAAGAATATTTACAGTACCTATTTATCCAAATGAGCAACAGATGAGTAAATTAATCGAACTTATGCAGCTGATGGACTACAGAAATCACTATGATTTATATCATGGATTCTGGCTTCCATTTGCATATCCAGCGTTAATCGTGTCATCGAGACTCAATGCTCCTGTGATCGCAAGTATTCGAGGAAACGATGCGGTCGAATGGATTGGATTGCCGACCTACTTACCATTTATTCAGGCAGTTTTGTACAAAGCTGACTGGGTGACATCTGTTTGCTCAAATCTGCTTTCGAATGTGGCATCAATCGAGAAAATTGATGATAGATCATCAGTAATCTTGAATGGTATCGACAAAACAGGATTTCCCCAATGGAGTTATAACAATTGCTCCGTAGGAAGTGTCGGTTATGTTGGAGAATTAAGATATAAAAAAGGAATTTCATTTTTAATAAATGCATTTTCCCGTATTACTTTCAATAATCGTCAGCTGAGGCTTACTGGGAGCTATAAGTCTGAAGCCGAAAAAAATCATACGTTCGACTTAATTGAAAGATTGGGGATAGGTACTGAGTGTTTACATCTAGGCACCTTAGAAAGGAAAGAGTTGCTCGAAGAAATTAGCACTTTAAATGTATTTGTAATTTGTTCTCTGCATGATGGACTGCCCAACGGGTTGTTAGAGGCCGCGGCATGCGGAGTCCCGATAGTTGCAACAAGGGTAGCTGGGATGGCTGATGTGCTTAGTCATGAAGTGAACTGCCTGTTGGTTGAACCAGGCAATTCATTGGAGTTAGCCGCTGCTATATCTAGATTGTTACAGAATAAAGAGCTTTGCAACAAATTGTCTGCAGGTGCTCTTCTATTAGCGGAATCATTAAATGAAGAACAGGAAAAGCGCTCTTGGCTAAATTTATATCTAAAACTGATTGAAAAAAGAGAGAGTAGCGCTATAGACAGCCCTTTTGTTAAGGGTGAAAAAATTTTAGACGCAAGTGAAGTTTGCATCTAATGCCGACTCTTAGGACGAGAGATAGGCTCTCGGACAGGAGAAAAACCGTTAGTTAATAATTTAGGAGAAATTTTATGGAAATAAAAAATGTAAAATCCGATTTGGAAAATAGTGCCGATCTGGTTGAATCAAACAACCATGATTCAATCAGTGGTGGTTGCTACTTTGGCTGTATCGATAACGATATCGAAATCGATGTTGATTTCAGCTAATAATTAATGCTGGCGAAAGCCAGCATTTTTAATGGATTTATGCATGAAAAACGTTCTTTTTTACTGCGAACAAATTTACGGTACTGGACATTTTTCTAGAACTGTTAATATTATTGAAGCCTTTCTGGAAACTAATGAAGTTAATATCTACCTGATTTTCGGAGGAAGGATACCTGAAGGGAAGTCAGTTCCTGACGGAATTACATTTTTAAACATCACCGAGGATTTTCCATCTTCAAAAGCAGAATCACTTCTTGTTGATACAAAAAAATTAACAGCAAATAGAATGGCGTTAATACATAATTTTATTTCTAAAATTGAAACCCTCGATAACCTTTATCTAGAGTTCTATCCTTTCGGAAGATTTCATCTTTCAGCATTTTTTAGATTTACGATTGATTTATGCAAAAGTTGGCATCCTAATGTGTTTGTAACCTCCTATATCAGGGATGTAATGGATATACCGGAAAAGAATAGAGACAAAAATATTTCTGACGCAATAAAGTATTTTGATCAGATAATAGTGTGTGGTGAAAAAGAGAAGAATGAGGTCTTTATCGGCGCCCCCGAATTTTCAATACTTGATCCAATTGTAAAGTATGTTGGATATGTTGTCCCTAATAGCATTTCAGATCGTGGAGATCTCATTCCTATCAAAAGAAATAGAATGATAGTGTCTGCTGGTGGGGGGGAAGATGGGAACGAGGTTATAAAAAGAATAATTGGTTTATTGGCGGAAAGGTTTTGGGTTCCAGTTTTCGAAGAGGTAAATGTTTTCTTACCGAGCAAGACAAGTGATGCGGAACTGCTCACTCTGATTTCAAGCTCTGGAATCGAAAACTTATACGTTCACCGATATTCTTCTAAATTTAAGTCTTATCTAGAGGAAAGTGAAATACATATTTGTATGGGGGGTTATAACACGATTTTCGAAAGTATCGCACTTGGTGTGGGGTTGGTAGTTGTTCCACGGGTATGGGAATCGGAGCAATGCGTGCGATTAAATTACCTTTCTAGTCACTATAATTGCAAAATTCTATCGGATGATTCTTTAAGCGCCCACAAGTTGGAAGATGCTATTAATGAAGTAAGGAATCTTAAATGGACTGGCAGATTCGAATTGATGGGAGCTAGAGCCATAGTTGAATGTGTTAAAGATAAAAATAATCATGATGGAAAAAACGATAAAATAGAATTATTTAAAAATTGCATGCTGTTTTTGGATGAAGCTATCTTTCCTGGATTTAAAAGGATGTCTTTATATATAAGTATCGCCAAACAATTGGCTAGAGATATCGAATGGAGTAGGGAGGACGTTGAACAACTTTATCTTACTTTTAATAAAAATGAACTTATTTTTTTTATTCAGTTATTTATCCCGTCAGAGTTTCGTATGGAAAAAAGAGACTTTACCGTGAAAATGTTTAATGATTCAATAAAATGGTATCGTTCAATATTCCTAATAAATCATAATGGCATCATGGCTTACAGATCCTTAATGACTGTAATGGATACTTTAATTTACTTTGAAGCAAAGTCAGCTTTTGTTTCGCATGGGTTAAGGAAGTGAGATATATGGAAGTGAAGACAATATGTTTTTTGTGCTTTAAGTTTGCAAAAGATTGGTCGGGAATTGCTCTCTCTGCTCGCAGAATAGTTGGCCATCTGCTTGCATTAGGATACAGAGTCCACATTGTTACTCCTGTAAAAACTGTGAACCCAGACTTTAACGTAACCAGTGCAACTTTTGCGATTGATGGTACTTATTGCTCGGCAGTTGAATTAGAGCCTAGACTGATTCTGCATGAGATTGCCATTCTAAATGAGCATGGAAGATTGCCTGTAATCTCCTTTCAAAAGATATGTAAAGCGATAGAAATCCTTAACGATCAATATCGGTTTGATTTGTATCATGCATTTACATTTTCAGCAGTTTATTTCACGATTACTGTGGCGAAGAAAAATAGCACTCCAATAATCGGAAGCTTTAGGGGGGTTGATGGGCACACGCTACTGGGATCACAGCATTTACTTCCGTATCTTCGTTCTTCCCTAAAAGCTGTTGATTGGATTACCAGTGTTAGTTCAGATTTAATTCGTAATGTAAACAGATTAGAGGCGGTGCAAAAAAAGTCTTCCGTTATTTTCAACGGAATTGATTATGAAAATATGCCATCTTGGTCGATTGGTTCATGCAATAGAGGTGTGATCGGGACCGCAGCTGAATTGCGCTATAAAAAAGGTATACATCTCTTACCCTCGATCTTCGCAATGTTAGATCCGAAAAGGCGATCTGCTATTCACGTTATTGGCCAGTATTCGGATGACGTTGAAAGGCTAAGAGTGGCTAGTGAAATCGATAGAATTGGTATAGCCAACAATTGGGTATATTCAGGCTACTTGCCAAGGGATGTGTTACTAACTGAGATATGCAAATTTCATATTTTCATCATTCCATCTCTACATGATGGTCTCCCAAATGCACTATTGGAGGCATGTTCTTGCGGAATTCCAATAGTCGCTGCAAATGTATCGGGAATGGCTGATGTTCTCACCCACGGAGTTGATGCGTTGCTGTGTGAACCGGGAAACCCCAGCAGCTTTAGTGCGGCGGTTGACATGTTACTTGCTTCAGATGCTCTTTGCCAAAAATTGAGTGAGGGTGCCAAAAAGTTAGCACTTCATTTAAACACTCGAAGAGAAAAGCAACAGTGGCAACAACTTTATAACAGATTCCTGAATGCATAGCTGGAGGTGGAAATTAAAATGGGCGCTTTATTAAATTACACAAAAGTTGAAGATGCTAATTTGTGCTTGTTTGGTAAAAAAATATGTGTCGTTACTAATCAGTATTGTGATGCGTGGACTGGAGTTGCTCGATCGGCGAGGCGGCTTGTCGCATATCTGAAAGATGCTGGAGCAACTATACATGTGGTAACTCCGTTATCTGAACGCAAAGTGATCGAATCAAATGGAGGTCTTCATCACAAACTAGCATTAGAAAATCCAGAAGTCGGAGCTAGCGGCGAGCTCATCTACAAAGTTTTTCTGGGAAATAGCTCCGTTGAAATGAGTGAGCTTCATGAATTCATTACCATTTTGGACTTCAAAGAGCAATTCGATTGTTTTCATGGATTCTGGCTACCGTATGCATATGGATGCTTGATTGCGTCTTCAATTGGACGTAGACCTGTAATTGCGAGTATTAGAGGTAATGACGCGGTTGCCGGCCTTGGTCAAGTAAAGAGAATGCCATTCATTCAGGCTGTGTTAAAGAGAGCCACTCACATAACATCTGTAAGCTCAGATTTGCTCGAGAATGTCTCGATCTTTGAAAATCTAGAGGGTCGTTCAAGCGTAATTCATAATGGTATTGAACATTCGGAATTTGAAAAATGGAATATAGGCGCGGCAAAGCGTGGATCTGTTGGTACTTTAGGTGAACTGAGATATAAAAAAGGTATTCCATATCTAGTAGATGCATTTTCATTGATCGAAAAAAACTTAAAGACTCATCTCCTACTAGCGGGCGACTTCACTGATACCGCTGAAGCGGAAATTGTGCAACAACTGGTAATTAATAATAATCTTTCTGGCTTCGTAAAATATATGGGTCAGCTTAAACGCAACAGAATATGCTCATACATTAACTCATTAAATGTGTTTGTATTAAGTTCTCTTCACGATGGATTTCCTAATACCTTACTTGAGGCATGCGCGTGTGGAGTGCCTATCGTTGCTACAAATGTTGGTGGTATGAAGGATGTTATGAAAGATGGCGAAAATTGTTTACTCGTTAAAGCTGGAGATGCCAAAGCGATGTCGCATGCAATTTCCAGGATTCTCCGCGATGATGAGTTGGCTTTAAAATTATCTAATGGTGCAAAGGAAATTGCTAGCAAATTCAATTTGGAAAGGGAGAGTGAAAGTTGGATTAGTCTATACCAAAGGCTGATGGAGTTCGAAATTGAAAATTGAATTTGAAAAATCCGATTTTTTTTCGAATAGCGATCAAATGTTCGACATTATTAGATGTGTATGCAATGGAATGATGTCACCTAAGGCTTATCGAAAAATATTCCAAATTTGCCAAGCATTGGATTCAGGGGGTGTTCTTGAGTTAGGAACAGCTGGCGGCGCCTCAATTATCTCCGCAGCTTTGGGTCTAAAAGCTAATGGTAGAAATTTAAACGCAATTAGTGTTGATAAGTTTTCTGGGGGGTCATGGGGGGATGTTTCGGATTCGGGTGTGAACTACTGTACCGTTCTAAATCGACTTTCAATTTTTGGTGTGCAGGATAATGTTACTTTAGTTAAAAGCTCCCTTGATGCAAATAAAAATTACGTTTCCAAATTAGATTCGGTTTCATTCTTAGTAATTGATGCTGACGGCAAGATTCATCGCGATTTATTTAATCTGATGAATTGTTGTATTGATGAGACCTTAGTGTTGATTGATGACTATGATGAGTTGGTTAGGGTTAACCTTAAGAAAGATGGCAACTGGAAATTATGCTGGAAAAAAATTATAACCTGGGCTTTGGTTAACAAACTCATAGATCGCGGAGTTATTGTTAGAGAGGATTTGATCAATGGCTCATTTTTTGGATACTTTTACCCTAAAAAAATGAATGTTGAAATATATAACGAGTTATGTGTAACTTACAATGAAATCGAAACGAGAATTTTAACTTTAGATGAAATCAGGATAAATTTTAATGGAAATTGTGCCCCAAACAATGGCCATAATTATATCATCGAAAAGAAATTCGAAGAATTTTTCAGTGTCATTCTTAATAATAAAGTTAACATAAATTTTGTTGGAAGCCCGGTTGTTAGATGGTGATAAAGTATTGTACGTTTTACTTCTTTTTTGGCTCTCATATTGTCTAGTAATTTTAATGTTGATTTTCAGGTATGGAAAGTAAATGTATTTCTGATTCCATTATTTTTTTGGAGAGGGCTAATCCTTGTTTTGTGAATTTAGAGTACGTCTATTCTGGTTTTAATTCTCATGTGTTTAGGGCAAACATACATGGGATGGATGTAGCAATAAAAACCCCGATAAATGGTAGGGCCAACTATGATAAAATTTGCCGCTATTATGATCTAATTAAGCAGACAAGCTACGGACCTCAGTTTTACCAATATTTAAATTTTGATGGAGTGAGTGTATTAGTTGAGGAATTTGTTGGTGGGTTACCCATCCATCACATATCAAAGGCATACTGTTTTAATAACAACATCTACAAAAATTTAGGTGTTAGTATTGCAAAAACACATTCGGTGTCGAGAGCTGTTAAAGATGGCGAATTTCCTATCCGAATTAATTATGAAGCCAATAAGTATTGCAATGAAAAAATGACAAACGTTTTTTTTGGAATTGATTTATCTAGAAGAATACAAAATTTCCTACAGTCAAACATCATTAACGACGAAATCGTTGTGTGTCACGGAGATCTTCACTCCGAAAATATTTTTTATAGAGAAAATAATTTTGTTTTAATAGATCCAGATCCAAAGGTTGATTATTCGCATTGGGATATTGCTCGCTTACTGTCTTCTTTTTCAAGAAAGAAAAATAGGATAAAAATTTTCTCTCAGGTTATTGAAGGATATGCTTCGATTAGAGATATTTGTCCCGCTAGTTTGAGTCTTCTTTACGCCTCAATTTTGATTAAAAAAGTAGTTAAAAAAAATAGTTACGATCGAAACAAAAAGAATGAAATTATCTTTGAGTTGAACAGAGTTTTAGATCATGGTCCAGACTATTTTGGTCGGTAGCACACCTTTTATTGCCGAATGGATGAGTGAAAAACAGATAAACGATAGAATAGAAATATCCAGAAAAATCGAACCAGCATTAAAGTCAAAGAATTACTCCATCAATGAAATACAGTATTTTCAGTGCGGCAATACCTGTGTAGTTGCAAAAATTTTATTATCTGATCGTATCCGGCCGATCGTGGTGAAGGCAAAGATTGGTGATATGAATAAAGAGTATGAATTTTTCAAAGCAACTAATGAGCTTGTAGAGACCCCTGAAATTATAGATTATTTCTCTTATTTTGAAGTCAATTTCCTAGTAATGTCTTTTTTTGAATCTTGCTTATTAATTGACTTTTCAAAGTCCTATTTACTGAAAAATCAGGTTTTCTTTGAGTTGGGCAGGATTCTAAATAGTGTCCATAAGGTGAATATCTCAGGAACAACGATTCCATTGTTTGAGAGGAAAGTTAGAAAAAAAGCTTTTAAGAGTGCTATTTCGATAGCATCCAAAAGTGCAATTTCCAATTCTGATATTGCTTTTATTCAGCGAGCGTTTTCTATAAGCGGGAGTAGATTTGATGCGGTTTTATGTCATGGCGACTTGCACGATAAGAATATTTTTTATCATGACACGAAAATTTCATTAATAGATCCTAATCCAAAAATAAATGATAGACATTTTGATATCGCATTTTTTTTATCTGCCTATGTTACCGCAAAAAGGAAGCACGACATTTTTAAACAAATTTTAGATGGCTATCGCGAGGCTGGTGGGAATATTGATTTTGAGTTTCTTCTTTATTCATATTGCATGGCGATCATGATAAGGA
Organism: Cellvibrio chitinivorans; assembly: GCF_035117775.1. NCBI lineage: Bacteria > Pseudomonadati > Pseudomonadota > Gammaproteobacteria > Cellvibrionales > Cellvibrionaceae > Cellvibrio > Cellvibrio chitinivorans. The sequence continues at coordinate 2,527 of NZ_JAYKKN010000014.1, read as the reverse complement.
TTTGTCAATATTACAAAAAAGGAGATGAGTTAAAAGTATCTATTGCATTAACAGAATTAAGGTCTCTCACCAGTGCAGTGAGTTTTGATAAATATTCACAATAGGTTAATTCTATTAATTTTTTTAATTAACAATCGCTGAACCTTAATCATAAATCCAATGTTAGATGGAATTTGGCAATGAAATTTTTAATGGCATTTTGGGTGTTATTTTCTACTGCTACTGCTACTGCTACTGCTACTGCTACTGCTACTGCTACTGCTACAGATCAATCTATTACATATGTTAGTCCAAATGGAGGGCTAATTGAACTTGATGGAATTAAAGTGGCTACAAAAAATTTTAAAGTGGCTGTAGCTGAAGTAAAGCCTGGTGAAATATTGCAATTGACGCCGGGCGTTTATAGTCAGCAGGTTTTTTTAAAAGTCAAGGCTTCTGAAAATAACCCTGTGATAATTCGTGGCTTGGACAAAAAAACTATTGTTGAATCAAAATTCGATCCAGGCACGAATGGGTATTGCCTCGGAATATTGGAATCAAGTTGGATCACAATTGAGAATGTGGTTTTTAGAGGTTGCTGGGCTGCATCAATTATTGTGCAAAATAGTAACAATATAACTTTTAAAAAAATCCATGCTGAAAATTCGCGATACATGGTGTTTGCGAAAGGAATGAGCACCCATCATTTGCTCATCGAAAAGTCCACTTGGATTCAAGATCCAAGTGGTCGAGTTTGGAGTGAATATTCATGGGCCGATAGTCATCATGGAAAGTATAAATACTTAAATGGCGGTTTTTTTTCATCTAGAGATATTTTAGGTAGCGTGATTATTAGAAATAACATCATAAAAAACGCTTTTAACGGTATACGAATGGTTGGCAATGATAGTACCGGAATAGTTCAGAATGCCAATATTGAAATATATGAAAACTATTTTGAAAATATCCGTGATAATCCAATTGAGCCTGAGCTAGATGCTCACAATTGGTGGGTTTTCAAAAACCGTATAAAGAATGCACATGCACTTTTTTCTTTCACTAAAGTAGGTGGCGGTGACTGGTTTATTTTTAATAATATGAGCTGGTTTGACGATATACCAGGAGGCTCTGATAACAGAAAAGGCAAAATATTTAAATTTGCCAAGAGTGGACCACACCCAATTAAGCCTTTTTACGTTTTTAACAACAGTTGGTATAGCAGAAGCCCGTTAATTGGAAGTGGAGATTCGAGAGGATTTCGATATTTCAACAATGCTACATACTTTGCTGATTGCTCGGTAGAAGATGGCTCATATTGGCATAACAGTTACATATCAGAAAATAATTTAACTAATTGCAGTTTAGACGCGAGAATAATTGGAAAAAATGGGCTTGTCAGTAATCGTAAGATATTTAAAAGTGGTAAAACCGGGGATTTTCGGTTGGCAAGAGATAGTTCCGCGATAGACAGAGGTCAAGTGATTAAGTTGAAGGGATGGGTTAGCCAATATCAAGGGCTTGCTCCCGACATTGGGGCATTCGAGGGTAATGCAATTCATTCCGGCCCTCACTTTCAATTTGATAATAGCTCTTATGAAGAGCCCCCGAGAATTGTTAATTTTTCTGAAAATGAAGGCAAATTCCGATTTTTTTTCTCAACTCCATTAGAGCGGAAAGTAGAGGTGCTAGTATCGATAAAATTAAAAAGCGGCAGGTCACTTGGTGCTCACTGTTCCGTCAATGATCTTGAACTCACATGTGTCTATCCGCATAGCACGTTATTAGCGGATATCAAAGAGATGAATTTATCAAGGAGGATTAGAGGTGCTAATGGTCTGGATATTACCTTATGGGCAGCTCCCAATTTGGGTTTTGAAGTTAAATTACAATGACCTTCATTGATAAATGAATCACATGCGCGAGCCTAATTTTCCATTGGGTGCTGCCAAGTAATCTAACTGTCATTTCATGAACAATCAACGCGCATGCCTACTCGCCGTGATTCCAAAGTAAGCGTAGCCCCAACCACACCCTTGACGCCGCACTATTGTCAATTTCCTACAGATTTTTCCGCTTTTTACGATTATTGCCGTTGATGTAAATCATTAAAATAGCAACTACAAGGACGTCGCCAATACAGGGGGGCGGTGAAAGGAATTATGCTTTAGGATGAAGTGGTTAAATGGATAAAAAGGGATCAGAGAGAGTAAAGCTGCCAAATATTGCGTTTGGAATAACATCCAGTAAAGATTGTTTTAATATGAAATAATCATCAGTTACAAATAGATACAAAGGCATGCTTCAATTCTATAGTTATGCATGAAAGTGCCTCGATGAGGCTCGTCGTGGGTATTGGGTTCCAGTCTGGCATCAAATCCGCATTTTTGTTCCAGTATGATTTCCAATTGTCAGCGTCCGCTTTTGGCGTGCGCCGTGATAAGGCGGCGCTTTTCCCCGTGGGTGAAAATCCCACTCGGCTATCGCTCCAGCCGAAAGCAACCGGAGCAATTATAGAGGCAACGAAATAGTTGAAGCCTCCGGTGAAGCG
>NZ_JAYKKN010000013.1:0-16851 GCF_035117775.1 Cellvibrio chitinivorans | reverse complement strand
CTGCGCGTTTAACGGCTTCGCGACGAAACTCTTCGGTATAAGCCTGTGTTTTTTTACGTGCCATAGTGAGCACCTCCATATAGGATTTTCAACTATACAGGGTGTCTACAATTGGTGGGTAACTCGGAAACATAACGCCGCGTACAGCGGCAGTTTGTAAGTTGTGGTTTTGTGGATTACTTTTGCGCAGCAAAACCACAAAGCCGCGACTTACAAACTGTCCAGCGCACGCAGTGCGCGAGTTGGAGCACTTTGTTATGTGTACATATGGTAATTAATAGCTCTTAATTTTGATTGTGCTTTTTAATGAGCTTTAAACCAAATATTAAAGATGCTATTGATGATAGCCCGCTGAAGACCCAAAGCATTAGCGCCAAATTTGGCTGCCTGCACCTAAAATTTCCTGCGAAAAGGGAGTACTTTCCATTGCACGCAGTGAACGCCAAACTAGAGGAAGAGAACATCCACATTAATCCGTACCAAGAGCTCAAAAAAAGAACCATTGATAAGACCAATAGTAAAATGCCTTTCATTCTAGTATTCATATTTGCAGCACTTACTCATAACCACGCCTTAATTTGTAAAGTACCGATGTTCAAGCGGGCCTGTACACATAACGCCGTGCTCAACGGCAGTTTGTAAGTTGTGGTTTTGTGGATTACTTTTGCGCAGCAAAACCACAAAGCCGCGACTTACAAACTGTCCAGCGCACGTAGTGCGCGGGTTGCAGCACTTTGTTATGTGCTTTTAAAACATGAGATAGTTTAATAGAAAGTATGAAAAAATAATAAAGCCGCCGATATTAATGAGAATAATTACGGCTGCCCGTAAAAAGTCAATAAACACTAATTCTTTTGATAACAAGCATATTTTTGTGTTGTCATAAACTATTTTTACTTTCCATGCATAATAAATGTTAATAGAAAACGCCGCACACATAAAAAATTGAAAATAAACTTTGCTGTAACCGGCGGCAGCTAGAGAAAATGCAGTAACTATAAATATGATTGAAAAAATTATGTGCGGTAATGGCTTATATAGAACAATAGTCTTGCCAGTTTTTGACAGCTCAAAACGACACTTACAGATTGGGCAAGTAAAGTGTGAATTCACTAACTTAAATGAATTCGTTTCTCCATAATTTTTGCAGTTAGGGCACTCTAACAAGTCAGCTCCTTTCTCGCTACTCAATACAGCTGGTCACATAACGCCGCGATAAACGGTGGTTTTTAAGTTGCACTTTTGCCATAAAATGAAGCGAAGCGGAATGGCAAAAATGCAACTTAAAAACCATCCGTTTGATTGCTTTGTTAGGCTTAGCTCTTGCCTTTCAAATTTTCAAATAAATTATGGATGTTATTAAGATTCCCATCCCATATTTTATTAAGGCGATCTACTCTGTTGTAATATGGTTCCAATTTTACAACAACACCACAAAAATCTATTTCTTTGCTTCCGTAAAGAAATATTATGTAGTTACCACCAAGAATAAGATCTCCAAAGTAAGCGTCCCGATTTGTTTTTAGACTAACATTTCCCGAAAGTTTACCTTTAAACGACTTCAAAATAGACATTTCAAAGTTAATAAGGCCATTGCGTTTCTCAAAATTTCCAGAAACTAGCGTTCCGAAAATTATTTCTGTTGCCTTGGAAATGTGAGTTTCTATAGGGTCTTTGTATCTGTCGTAACCATCCAAACACTCCCACGCCAAGCAAGTCTGAGTAATTAAAAGAAGAGGTAGAAGTTTAAATATATTCTTCATTCTGGATGGCCTAACGCCGCGTACAACGGCAGTTTGTAAGTTGTGATTTTGTGGAAACCTTTTGCGTAGCAAAACCACAAAAGCGCGACTTACAAACTGTCCAGCCGCGCAGCGGCGTGTTGCTACTCTTTGTTATAGAGCGATTAAAAAAACCAAAATACTCCGTACTTTCAGAACCGGAAAACCCAGACAAAATGTTAAAGCTGATTTTCTCTGAGAACTCACTTAGTGGCAACGGGAAAGAGGCTACAAGACTAGAATTCCAATTTCACCAACCAAGTAATTCCCTACTTCCGCAAAACCCGCCCTTTTCAACCTGCCTACTTTCTTATTAGCACGAGGAACAACGCCACCGAAATTTGAATTTGCCGCACTGCTCAAAAGCAACTGCTTGCGAAAACTTTTCTACTTGCTCGTTTAAAAAGAACGAGCACCTATAACGTTAAGTTCAGCCGCAGTTTGTAAGCAGCGAATTTGCGAAAAACTTCGCGCAGCGATTCGCTAAATTTGCTGCTTACAAACTGTCGAGTGGAGCGAAGCGGAACGGTGCTGCAACGCTTTGTTAGGCATTAATTTAATTGCACATATTTTGATTAGCAGCTTTTTTTAAAAATAATAAACGAACCAAGCCATTAACCTTAGTGCAAATAGGTTAAGCCTATTTCCATTTCACAGTATGCCCAAAACCAACAGCGGATTCTGCTTCTTTTGTTGCTTCTTCAATTGATGAAAAACCACCGCTACCAGCATTATAAACACCGCGTTGAGTTGTTGAGCCATACTCCAAATAATAAGTGCCCTGTACTGAGTCATTAGCAAACTCTGGCGAGTCTTCATAGTCACCTGTGCCGTAGCGTACTTTGCTATAAATTATTCGGATGTCGCACTCAACCAGTTCGTTATATAAAAACGTTCCTGTTTTTACAATATTGAATTCACGATTCTGTTCTTTCATGCTTTGCCTAACGCCGCGGTAAACGGCAGAATTTAAGTTGTGGTTTTGTGGAATACTTTTGCGCAGCAAAACCACAAAACCGCGACTTAAATTCTGTCCAGTGGAGCGAAGCGGAACGAAGTTTGACCGCCTTGTTATGTGTAGTTGTGCTCTTTAAAGAGATTGCTAATTGCCAGCCAGAATTCATTTGCATGCTCCCGACGAGATTTTACATGTGCAGAAGCAGATTCAATTAATTCAAAGCGACAATTACCTAATGGAACAAAGGTCATCTTAGCGTTGTTACAAACCTTGCAAGATAAGGCAAGATTCTCGTGGTCATTGGTACCACCTTTGGATTTTGGAATTATGTGATCAAACTGAACTGAGTCCCATTTAATGCGGTCATGCATGAGTTGTTCACCGCAATATTCACAACAACCTTTGGCACGAACAAAAACTATAGCGTCACTCTGGGAATATCCCTTCTCAACCATTTGTTGCACTAACTCATCATTCATTCTTCGCACCTTGGACCTGATTCACATAACGCCGAGCTAAGCGGCAGTTTTTAAGTTGTAGTTTTGTGGAATACATTTGCGCAGCAAAACCACAAAACTACAACTTAAAAACTGTCCAGCGCACGTAGTGCGCGATGCTTCAGCGACTTGTTAAATTTCTTCTACAAAAGGACGGATTACAATTTTTGGCTCATTATATTCCCAGTGCACAACCCCGCCACTTTCTAACACTGATAAGGCTTCTAGATATCTCTCAACCTCAGCGAGTTTTAATTTGTCAGTTTTGTACAATGTTTTTTTCATTTTTTTTAGCGTAGAAAAAATTATTTTTGTCATTAGACGAACGTGTTCTTCGAGTAACGTTTGAAGATTTACAGTTGTTTGTTCAAATGTATTGTTGTTCATATAAGTACAGCTCATGCCACTTAATAAAATTTGAACGGGAACGAAAGACAGGGACTCTTGACTGTGTTTTGAAATGTAATCTACGCTGTGCGCGCCCAGTTTATGCCTGACATCTCTAATTTCGAGCGACTCTATTGCCTCTTTAAACTGTTTTAATTGATCTACTTGACAACATTTGCAAATAACGTAGGTAGCCTCTTGCTGCAAATAGGTGGAATTTAGAACACCGTACAGCCGAAGATACTTCTCACCAATTTCGTCATACCGAGAAGAACCGTTCAAACCGAAACGAAGAAAGTGATCTATTGCAGAACAAGTATCTTCGATTAAATCCATTGCTGAGCAAATAAATTTCCAGTCCTCAGGCTTGTTCAACTTTAGCGTGCGCTTAATAAAAGCAGAGTATTCCTCCTCTGGTTTGGCTTCACGACTACTACGCTCAACCATAAGAGATCTAAAATAAGAAATATGTCTCTGTAAAGAATCAACCGATTTGTTGTGCACACACTCTTCCTAATTTAACGCCGCGGTAAACGGCAGAATTTAAGTTGCGGTTTTGTGGAATACTTTTGCGCAGCAAAACCACAAAGCCGCGACTTAAATTCTGTCCAGTGGAGCGAAGCGGAACGGTGTTTGACCGCTTTGTTATGCTTCGCCTATTCCATTAGGATTTCCACACCTTCATAGCTTCCACGACACGATAAAATAACATCAAGAATTTGGTCAATTTCAGGAGATATAGTTGTTAGTGTAGTGCCGCCTTCAAAATATACTGAAACCACACGACTGTGTCCTTGATATATGCCGCTTACTTTAGAGCACTTTTTCTCAACTTCAGCCTTCGCTTGTGGCCAGTGGCTATAATCATCGGATTTTTTTGCCTCATTCCGTTGTTTAGAATACTCAAGCTCATAACTTAAATATGAACAAGATGAAAGAAGCAACAGAAGCGGTAATAGCGATATTTTCATAACTTCCTTTGCATAACGCCGCGTACAGCGGCAGTTTGTAAGTTGTGGTTTTGTGTAATACTTTTGCGCAGCAAAAACACAAAGCCGCGACTTACAAACTGTCCAGCGCACGTAGTGCGCGGGCTGCTACGCTTTGTTATGTGTTACTTAGCGAGTAACCGCCAAGGTCCACTCTCGTTCACTTGCTCAACAACTCCCTCTTCTTCAAGTTCTTTAAGCAAAGCCACCAGCCAATATTGTTGATTCGAAGAAGTGGCTTTTGGCTTATTGCTCCAGTCTAAGCCGCATTCTCTGAAAATTTCAGCCTGTTTAAGTCCTGACGAATTTGGAGCACATAGTTCATGTTGCTCCATAAATTGCCTGACCATTACTTTTGCTTCGGCTCGTAAAGACTTACCTGCGTTTTTAAATTTTTCCAACTTTTAACTCCGAACTTGGAATATTCGAGACACATAACGCCTAGTACAGCGGCAATTTGTAAGTTGATTTTTTGTGGAATACTTTTGCGTAGCAAAACCACAAAAAGGCGACTTACAAATTGTCCAGCGCCGAAGGCGCGTGCTGGTACGACTTGTTACACAAACGGATTTCTTAATTAAACCGAACTAGAAAAGTCAACTAACCTTTCAGAAAGCGACAAAGTGCGATTAAGGTTCCGCTTGCACAACGGTTATTTTTACCGCGTTATTCAGAGCGATAAACTCGCCAGAAAATAACACGCAGTGGTTATTTTTAAAATGCCTCAAATGGCGAAATACAAGCAGCCAATACATTCCAACAAAAAGAGATTCAATTTTGCCCGGAACTACTATGCCCCGGAAAACCACCAAACTTATGACTTTCCGCAAGCAGGAATTACCAATAAAAAACAAACTTACTGTGTAACATTTGTATACTGCGCATGCGCATTATCTATCCTTAAACCGATTTCAAGATCTTCTCGTAATCTTTTGAATTCATATGAATTACAGTGAGATCTATCTGTTTTGGCCTGGTAGAAACTGCGCATGCTCGATTCTTCCTAATCAAATGCTCAATATCAACTATTGGCATTCCCCAAGTTACTGACTATAGAGACTTTTTTATCCTGCCGAAAGTTTTAAATGAGCATTGATAAGTTGCATTTTGAGCACACTCCTGGGATCTAAAAAATATACTGCATAAATATACAAGGTTGGACTTGGAAAGCGCGCGCTCACATTCAGTAATGAAAAGTTTCTTCGCTTAATATTAAGGTCCGCTTTGGGCACATTACGGTCTTTCAATATTGTGGGGGAGCACAAGCTCACCATTAACTAATGGGCACAATTACGACATTGATCGAGTTAAGCCCATAGATGGAATGGCGTCAATTACGCCTTATGACAAACTAGGCTCTTTCCCGTTAGCTATTCCGCTTTCAGATATTCAGTTGGTCCTGTAGGCACCGCATCTTTAAATGTTTTTACGGGCGTGATTGCTAAATCGTTTACTACTTTCGGGTTATCCAACATCTCTTTAATTTTTGGGTGATCCGCTGTTGCTGTACCTAACCAGAGTTTTAACGTCTCTACATCATTTGGCAGAAATAAAGGAAATGAGTTTTCGTGATAAAGCTGATACTGCGGATCAGAATCGCGGGTGATGATGGAGCAAGTGTATTGGCCGGAGGGAAAGCGTTGATACACCGCACCTAGCAATAAAAAATCATCCGATTCGATTAGGTAGTGAACATCTTTGCCGTTAACATTTTTACCCTCCCCAACGCCGGTCACTATGGCAATAGCACGGCGATGATTAATGGCGTTGCTCCAAAATGCGTAATGCAGATTGCGTGCATTAAAGGTTTTTTTAGAACCGAGCACGACTTGGCCATCTACTTCCTGTGCGTGATACCACCAGGTAGCATCGACCAGTTTTAGCTCACCTTGCTCCTCAACCAGTAACCTTTTAATGGTTCGGCTCGTATTGCCGCCCCATGCGGGATAGAAGTGCTCAAGTTTGGGGATGTCGTACTCAGGCTCATTCTCGCCCCAGTCGATGTCATTGCTTTTTACACCCAGCAGATCGAGGAACGCCCGCAAGTCCCGTGGCGTTACATGACGCCTTAAATAACCGCACATAGCTTATACCCCATCCCCCAAGCGCCAAAAAGTTCTAACTTTCCCGATTGACCATACAGCATACCTCTGCACTATACTGTACATAAACACAGTATAGCTTTGAAACCATGACAACCCTACCGCCCGATCAATCCAGTACCCCCGACCAAGCTGATGCCGTTATTCAGCCAGTCAGCCTAGAGCAGCTATTGCAGCGAGATGACACTTGGCTGGGGCATTCGCGCCGCTTTACCAGCCGCGTGGCGCTGACCACTGGTTTTGATCTGCTCAATGAGGGCTTGCTTAACAAGGGCTGGCCTTTGGGTAGTTTAATTGAGGTTTGTCAGCGGGGCATCCAAGCCGAATGGCAACTGTTTAGCCCAGCTTTGCTGGAACAACCAGGGCTGATTGTATTGCTCAATCCGCCTGCGGTGCCTTTCAGCTTGCCATACATGCAGATGGGAATAGACCTGGATCGCCTAGTGGTAGTAAATACCCGCGATAAAAGCCACTTTGTGGCCAGCTTTATCGAGCTTGCCCGTGCCAGTGTCGGCGCCATACTGGCATGGCCCCCCAAAGAGAATTTGACCTACACCGAGTTGCGTAAATGCGCACTGGCAGCAACGGAAAGCACAGGTCTGTGCGTGATGCTGAGCCCCCAGCAAAACCAACAGCAAAGCTCGCCTGCCGCACTGCGCTTATTTGTGCAACTGGTGCCTAATGGATTGGAAGTCACGGCGTTTAAACAGAAAGGTTTTTTACTGAAACAGCAACCACAACCCATTGTGATTCCGCTACCTAATAGCTGGCAGCCAGCACTGCCCTATTACGCGCTCACGCAATCAATTCCCAATCAAACGCGACCGCAAAAATCCAAACGCCTCGCCAGTGTCACACCGATTCGAGGGACAAAGTGAGTGAGCAGTTTTCACGACTTTGGTTGGCCATTCGGTGTTCCGATCTTCCACTATCGGCATTGGAAGTTAATGACCCCACAACTAACCCCGTCGTCGTTATCGAATCCAAACAGGTGATCTTTGCTAACCCTGTCGCAGAGGCTAAGGGTGCACGCATTGGTATGGATATCACCAGCGCCCAATTACTAACGGGCTGCGTTGCTGTAGCACGTGATCACACAAAAGAAGCGCAAGCACTCCACACACTCTCTGAACAGCTGTATCAATTTACGCCCTACATAGAAACCTATTGCAGTAGCGAATCTGCTGAGTCGGGCGTGTTGTTAGAGATCTCCAGCTGTTTGCGTTTGTTTGGCGGCATTAAGGCGATGACTGAGCAGGTCGTAGCCTTTATGCAACAAACAGAATACGTCTATACATTCGGCTTGGCTCACTCTGCCAAGGCCGCTTGGTATTTGTCGTTTGCAGATTGGGAAATCAGCGGCGCTGAAACCAAATCCCTTTTTATTGAACGATTAAATCAACTGCCGATTGATCTGCTGGTGGATTACCCCAAAGCCTTGGAGGCATTGCATAAAACCGGCTTTCGCCGTTTTGGCGATATTGCCACCCAAATTCAGGGCAACTCCCTACGCAGTTTTACCAAACGCATGGGGCAAAAATTTAGTGATGTGCTCTGCGAGATTTATGATATTGACCAGCATTTCCAACAAGCCTCTCTGTTTCAAAAACCACGGGACATCTATCAACCCGATGAGTGGTTTGAGCAGGAGATTCAATTTGACTATCCGGTAGCACAAGTTGATCAACTAAAACCGGCCATTGAATCGTTGTTGCAACAACTGTGTGATTACTTGCGTAAACGCCAGCAGCAATGCCAACACATCCGCTGGACCATTTCCGATATCTATCGGGAAAAAGAAATACTCAATGTTCATAGCGATACGCCACAAAGTCACTGGCAGTTGCTATTTGATCTGTCGATTATCCAGTTCGATAACAAAGAACTTCTCTTTGAAGTCGATACGATTAAGTTGCTGTGTGAACACACGCTAGCAATCCAAACCACTACCGAGCTACTGGATTTTGAAGGCGCACGCCGCCGCAAAACCTCCACGCAGGATTTCGCCTTAACTATCGCCAAGCTCAAAGCCCGCTTGGGTGAAGATGCCGTCTACAAATTAGGTTACAGCGATAAAAGCCGGGTTCCCGAGCTGAATAACATTACCCATAAGCTACTGGAAAAATCCCTGCAAAACCTGCCCGCAAAATACCAACACGTATTACGCCCCACTTGGCTGCTCACCGCACCGGAATTGATGGAGCAGCGCAACGAGCGGTTGTTTTGGAATGGCTATGTTTCACCGCTGTCGGAGCCGGAACGCATAATCGGCAATTGGTGGGACGCACCTGTCGCACGAGACTATTACCTTGCCAAGCGCCACGACCATTTGCACTTGTGGATTTTTTTTAATCTCTACGACAAAAAGTGGTATGTGCATGGAGTCTTTGCCTGATGCGCTACGCTCACTTACACACCATTACCAATTTCACTTTTTTAACCGGCGCATCTCACCCCGGTGAATACATTGAACGCGCCGATGATCTAGGTTACGACGCCATTGCGATTACTGATGAATGCTCACTCGCCGGTGTCGTCAAAGCGTTTGTGGTTGCTGAGCAACGGGGAATTAAATTAATTATCGGTAGCCGCTTCACTCTATCCAACGGCATGCAACTCATTGCGATTGCACCTTCGCGCATCGCTTATGCCGAACTATCAGGTTTTATTACGCTGGCAAGGCGCAGAGCAGAAAAAGGCGAATACGAAGCGCACTTTGAAGACCTGCGTTTTCGTTTGCGCTCTTGCCTGATTATTTGGGTAGCACAATTAAGTGAAATGATTTCGGATACGCACGCAACAGAACTCAGCAATGGCTTTAAAGATCGCCTATGGATTGGTATTAATCACCAACTGCATGGTGGCGAGCAGCAGGATTTTAAACGCTGGCAGCAACTCGCTATCGACAACAATATTCCACTGGTGGCGTGCGATGAGGCTTTGATGCATTGCAATGAGCGCAAGCCCCTGCAAGATATAGTCACCGCAATTCGCCACAACACTCCCGTGCAAGAGATGGGCAGTACGTTGGAATTAAATGGCGAAGCCTATTTAAAATCCCTCCATCAACTCGCTCGTCTTTATCCACCCGAATTACTGGAAGAAACCTGCACCATTGCCGATCTGTGTCATTTCTCAATGGCCGAGTTGCGCTACCAATATCCACAAGAATTAGTCCCTGAAGGTTGCACACCCATTCAGCATTTGCGCAATCTGGTTGAGAGCGGCAAGCCCACTCGCTGGCCACAAGGTGTGCCCGAACCTATTGAGCAGTTAATTGAAAAAGAATTGACTCTTATAGAAGAACTTGCCTATGAATTTTACTTTTTAACGGTACATGACATCGTCCGTTTTGCTCGGCAACAAAAAATATTCTGCCAAGGTAGAGGTTCAGCCGCGAATTCCGTGGTGTGCTATTGCCTGTTCATCACCGAAATTGAACCGGGGCAAATCAATGTTTTGTTTGAACGTTTTATTTCACATGAGCGGGATGAGCCGCCCGATATCGACGTAGACTTTGAGCACCAGCGGCGCGAAGAAGTCATTCAATATATTTACCAAAAATACGGGCGCGAGCGCGCCGCCATTGCTGCAACCGTAATTACCTATCGCACCAAAAGCTCTGTCAGGGATGTGGGCAAAGCCTTAGGACTGGATGAGACCTTGATTGATCATCTCGCTAAAAATATTACTTGGTGGGACAAGCAGGAAAGCCTTGAAGCGCAAATCACCGCATTGAATGGCAATTCCCGGTCTAACCCCCAATCCAAGTTGCTATTGCACTTTTTTAATCTGGTGCAACAAATTCACGGTTACCCCCGCCACCTGAGCCAACATGTCGGCGGCTTTGTTATTTCCGAAAGCAAACTGAGCGATCTGGTGCCGCTGGAAAATGCCTCCATGCCCGAGCGAACCATTATTCAGTGGGATAAAGAAGATTTAGAGGCAATGCGTTTATTGAAAGTGGATGTATTGGCATTAGGGATGCTATCGGCGCTGCGGCGTTCACTCAGTTATATCTCTGCCTACAATCCAAGTATCAAAACACTGCAAGATATTCCACGAGAAGACACGGCAACCTACAACATGCTTTGTCGTGGCGACAGCGTCGGCGTATTTCAAATAGAAAGCCGTGCACAAATGGCAATGCTGCCACGCCTACAACCCAGGTGCTTTTATGACCTAGTAATTCAAATCGCGATAGTTCGCCCAGGCCCTATTCAAGGCGATATGGTGCACCCTTATTTGCGCCGCCGTTCCGGCGAAGAACCCATCACCTATGTGAGCGACGCCGTTAAAGACGTATTAACACCCACATTGGGAGTTCCGATTTTTCAGGAACAGGTCATGCGTCTCTCAATGGTTGCAGCAGGCTTTACCGGTGGCGAAGCGGATCAACTGCGTAGAGCAATCACCAATTGGGGAAAAAATTCAAAGCTGTTGTTGTTCGAGGAAAAGTTCAAAGAGGGGTTGCTAAACAACGGTTATTCACAGGAATTTGCAGACGATTTATTTGAGCAGGTGAAAGGTTTTGGAGGCTATGGATTTCCAGAATCCCACTCCGCAAGTTTTGCCATTTTGTGTTATGTGTCCAGCTGGATTAAATGCCATCACCCAGCCGCATTTTATTGCGCACTCTTAAACAGCCAACCAATGGGTTTTTACAGCCCATCTCAATTAATTCAGGACGCACGTCGCCATGATATTTCAATATTTCCTGTCGATATCAATTACAGCCATTACGAATACACACTGGAAATAGATCAGCATGGCCGTCATGCAATCCGCATGGGTTTTATTGCCGTAAGTACGCTGAATACGGAACGCGCCAAGGCGGTTGCAAGTGCGCGGGGAAATAAAAGATTCAAATCACTCAAAGAGGTAAGCAATCGTACATCCCTCACCGCAACCGACATGACACATCTGGCTGCTGCCGACGCTTTTAATTCAATAGCAGGTAATAGATACAGAGCACATTGGGAAGCATCAGCGCTCGTATCTCACTCACAGCTACTTAACGACAGCGAAACAGATCAAGATGATCTGTTAATGGATGCGCCTTCGTTGGAAGAGAACGTGATGGAAGATTATTTCGCAACAGGCTTAACACTGCGAACACACCCGATGGCAATCCTTCGGCAAGAGCCACCATTTAAAAACGCAACGCGCTATATAGATTTAATCAACCTGCCTCATAAAGGTTTTGTGCGAGTCGCCGGTCTCGTCACCGGAAAACAGCGACCCGGCACCGCAACTGGCGTATTGTTTTTATCACTGGAAGATGAAACGGGCACCATCAACGTGGTGATTTGGAACAGCACCCAACAGCATTTCCGCTCTCAGATACTCACAGGAAAGCTGTTAGTTATTAATGGAACTGTTGAAATATTAACTGAAGGTGTAGCCACGCCTGTGATTCATGTCATCGCAGGAAAAATAGAAGACTTAACCCCTCGCTTACAAACGCTCTCAGTTAAATCGCGGGACTTTCATTAAGCAGTGACAAGTGATATAGAAAAGATAGTCTATGCGTTAGCAAATAATGAGTGCTTATATATTTTTATCTTATGGAATAAAAGCGAAATAAAAAATCATCATAATTTCAATTAAAGGCATATGTTTAATAAAAAAATATTTATGCTTTAAAAGCATGAAAAACAGGCATAAATCAATGAGCGATGAAAGTCTCTCAATATGACATCTTAAATCATTACTGATTATTTAGACCATTATGCAACTTATTATTAAAATAATGCCATCACACTTACCTCTTACCATAAGAAAAGGAAAAGTTAGCAAGTAACAAAAATTTGTTGCATAATGGTCTAATATAGTTACTCAATAAGCCAACCGAGTAATGTCATGTCTAACCCGCAACTCCTTATAGACGAGATCAAACTATCGCTAGCAAAGCTAGGTGGTCTCCTGCGGCAAAATACTCCATTGCAAGCGTGTGTATCACTTATCCCGCCCGTACTCAAAGGCGATGAAACAGAACCGCTCGAACTAATTCATCCCGAAGAACATCGGGATCTTGATGCCATTGAGTTCGCCGCACACGCTTTTAACGACCTCCATATCGTAAAACCCTGGTCACAAAAAGCTACCCGGCGTTATGTTGGAGTCATTCGCTTTCCTGAAAAAACGGCATTGAGTTTAGAGACTGTAGCTCTCATCAAACATATCAATTTAACCAAAGCCTCTTTGGAAAGGTACATTACTGACACCTACTCCACTCGCTCGATGCGCTTTGCCGCAATTCGCGAATGTGCTCATGGAATAATGACCAAACATCTGTACCGACAAATTCTTTGCTTCGATCGACAAGAAATAAAGTCAGTTCGGTTTAGTTGGCAACGAAAAGATTCCGTCGTGCTTCCAAGTCCAAAAAAGTTCAATGATTTAATCGCGCAAATTCAACAGGCGATACTTTCAGCAAATGAATATACCCTTCTTCCCTTGGAGCAACTCCTAACCAACTTATCCATGGTCAACCCCGATCAACTACGGTTGCGCTACCCAATAAAAGTACAACCAGCAGCCAATGTAGTCTCCTATATTCCACCCGAAGCAACACGAATTGCTCGTCCCGCACAGGACAAGACTGATGGATCATTTAACGGGGAAATTTTCCGGAAGACATACAACGCACCTTTGCCTGTACTCGTCTTTCAGGATATTGCAATCAAAACTGCACCGATAAAACAGTTCAACGCTCAATTAGCAGCAACACGCAAACAACGAAATGACAAGCAACGGACTCAAATTATCGGTTCATTTTCTGGAGTACAGATAGAGCTTCTTTCATAGACTGTCGGCCTAAGGTGATTCTTATTGCCAAGCTATCGCATTAGATGATTCTGCTTCCAATTCGCTAAAAAGGGAAAAAATAGGAAGGAGGATAATCTAGGCGAGCAATCAAAGGGATTGTTTTATGGTATTCAAAATAGTCATCCCCATCACCACGTTGAGCTCTAGTCCTAGCGATAGTAATAGTACGCCTTGCATTTCTAACAATGTCCTTTTGTTCACGAACCTGTCTTTCTTTGTGTCTACGCGCTGCCGTTGCGATCAATTTTTTTTCGTATTGCTCTTTCAGACGAATATTTCTTTCGCAATCATATTCATAGAGACTACGATTGCCCTGCGCTAGATATTCTCTCCCTCTTTCTATATTGTCCATTACACATTCTCTTGCTTCATAAGAGAGTCTAGAGTGCTCAAGAAAAATTTGATTTTCCCTAACCAACCACTCACCGTATTCACGACAGGTTTCAAAATCAAATGCATTGAAATTTCCACTCAAGCGCAACACCTCATCATTACAATTCAAATAAACGTTAATAGATATACATAATCAGATTATGCCAGTAGTAAACGACTATAAAATATAAGTTGTTAAGCGCCCATCCTCGTGTCTCAAACGAAACCATTTCTTTTCATAACAAACCAAACCCAGCACATTGGAACCACCATCATAATTACAAGTAACAACCTTTCACCAAAAGTAGGTTTGCTTTTATACGTTTGATAACCCAAGTTAAAAAGACCTACGATCAATGGAAAAATAATAGCAAGGTGGTATGTGCAAATAATCCAATAGCTCCACTCTTTTTTTGCAAGCAATACATTATGCATGTTTACTTCGTAATCGCTAAAAATTGCACAAATAAACATAATCACGTTTGCAATAATCTGAGTCCCAGGCTCCACAAGTATCAGAAAGGCCTTAACATTCAATTCAAAAATAACATTCCACGGCATGTCATTCCATGTAAAGACCCAAAATACCAATGGGAAAAAGAAAAAAATCACACAGATTAATGCGAGCGTAAAAGGGCTAACCTCCCCACGCTGAACCGCTCTATTCATAGAAATTGGGATTGAAAGGTATAAGGCAACCAATCCTGCTGCCAATAATCCAACCCAGCCAACCACCATCATGTAACCACAAATGCTGCCCAGCACTAAGGTGATCAATCCTGAAACTATGCTTGGCAGCTTTTCAGCGCCCATCACTACATAACCAGCGAAAGTGGGCACGATATCTACCGCCTTACCATTCACTTTTTTGAATTTAGTCAGTTCCACTTTTTTCTTCCTCAGTTGTTTAACTCACTAAGACCAAATTATTTCTTAAAAACAAAAGGTCAATCTTTTTCTTTAGAGTTTTTATAAATTGAAAATGAATGGCTTTTATTGGCGGGGAACAATGGCCTCCATGCTTGTTTGAAGATTTGTATTAAATGTTGTTAGCTAGGGCGTCAAAATCTTGTTCAATGTTAGAGGCGGGATCGGTTTCAACTGGAATATTACCGAACACTACCGGTATGTATGGATACGCCAACTAATAAACTGGGGCTCTCCATATCAACTAACCCCTTCAGCCACTAATACGCTCTCTTTCAAACGATTGATCAGAATACAAGCCATCAGCTTGGCTAGCCCGTTTACATTTGCATATTCATCCAGATAGACGCACCCAGGCAATCGAGTGTCAATTTCTTGCTCAAGAGCAACCGCACCTCCTCCGGCGATCAGGATTTTGTTATAGCCATCTAACCGATCAACATTTTCTACGATAAGCCTTAACAGCTTGGCTACCCAATCACCTTTAAGACGGCTTACCTCTTCGCTGATATCGATAGGCTTGTTGAGCATTGGGAAGGATATAAAACCAGTGTCGAACGCTGCATCAACTGTTCTTTGGGAGATGTTATTTGCCGCTGCTTTATAATCCTCTGGCAGTTCTACCTTCAACTTAAATTGAATTAACTTAGCTAATTCATCTTTAAGAGAAACAAGGCCAAAACCTTCAAACGTAAAGCAGCGTGCTTCATCCACACTGACATTGAGTTGTCCGGCGCTAGTCATGGTTACAAGGTCTATAGTTCCACCACCAATATCAACTACAAGGATAGTTTCGGCTTCAGCTGCCTCCTGTAATACAGAACCATCGTAGTTGATCGCCCACTCGTAGAACGCAGCATGCCCCTCAGCTACAACCATATGGGATGCAATCTGTAGCGGCTCTGATTTACCAGCGCGCACAACAGGGGTTTTAAATTGAGCAATCACCTTCTGTTTGTTTCCATCCACTTCCATACGCTTAACTGGAAGTGTCGTGGCGATTATCAGCTTTTTATCCCACATTTTTGATCTTTGGACGCAATGTGAAAAGAGTGCCAAGTTTTCATTCGAGTACTGATAATTGTCCAGCAAAGATTGACTGTCGCGACCTAATGACTCATTGCAGGTGTACAGTTGACCACCAATTTCGTAAGCGCTGATGATGTTTCCATCGTGGTCACGCAAAACATTCTGAGTTCCAGTTTTCACTAAGGAGTTGAGTTTAAAACGGTGTACTGAGCCATCCGCGCCAATAGAAATTATCTTGTGACTATCATAGCCATTGTCGTCAATGAAGATGGCATAACCGTTCGCAGCAAGCGCTTTAAGTCCATCTAATGTTCTTTTCGCTTTAAATTGATGTTTAACCATTTTCTTCACCTAATATTGGTAGTAGATAGTTATTGACTGCGTGCAATTCGAAGTCGTTTAGCCTTTAATCAACGCCGTCCTTTAATTCTGTTTTTCCCGCCCATAATTTTTGAAACAGTCAATTTCACTCGCAGTCGACGGGCAAAACTCAAAACGGTGTACCCTTTGTTTCTGATAATGATATCTGCGGCCACCCAGATCACTATTAATAGAAGATCCGCCATGCCAGGTACCAGATGGCAAACCGCTGCGGGGAACATCACAAGCGCATTCACTTCAAATCCTGCAGGGCCACTAACAGTGTCTTTGTATGTGTGCGACCAATCGTGATTAAATCTATCATCCATCTTATCCCGACGGTTCTGCATGTCATCACGTAAGGCGGACTTTTGATCGCCGCGTCCTTTTCATCGGCAGTCGAAAACTTTGGAAGATTGGCCGCCGCCCCGTAGCTGGCAAGCGCCGAGTCAACATCCGCATCACTCGCAGTGAAAGATTGAGCGCCCGAGTGTTGATTTGCGTTTAAAACTGACCCACCTTTTGCGTTGAATTTTGACCCACCCTTAATGGTTTATTTTACGGGTTTGGGTTGTGGATAAGCTGTCGTCTTTTTCTCCTTTTTCGGTGGGTTTGAAC
>NZ_JAYKKN010000012.1:295-32392 GCF_035117775.1 Cellvibrio chitinivorans | reverse complement strand
TCTGAGTTAGCAGGTGTGCCGCTAAAGGTACGTGTTGTTGCATCAAAACTTAACCATGCGGGTAATGCACCGCCACCGGCAAGTGTTGCGGTGTAAGTGAGTGCATCGCCATCGACATCCGCAAAAGTGTTTGCTGCGAATTGGTAATTGAAATTTGCATCTTCGGCAGTGGTTTGATCGGCAATAGCGTTGGAGACTGTCGGTGCATCATTCGTGTTAGTAACAGTGATGCTGAAATTTTCAGTGACAGCTCCGCCGTTGCCATCATCTGCAATCACATTAATTGAGATCACACCCACATCCGCATTTGCAGGTGTGCCGTTAAACGTGCGCGTTGCGGCATCAAAACTTAACCATGCGGGTAATGCACCGCCACCGGCAAGTGTTGCGGTGTAGGTGAGCGTGTCGCCATCGATATCTGCAAAAGTGTTTGCCGCAAATTGGAAATTGAAGTTTGCATCTTCCGCGATGGTTTGATCGGCAATGGCATTAGCGACTGTCGGGGCATCGTTGCTATTGGTTACGGTGATGCTGAAATTTTCGGTGACAGTCCCACCGTTGCCATCGTTGGCGATAACGTCAATTGAGATCACACCAACATCTGAGTTAGCAGGTGTGCCACTAAACGTACGTGTTGCTGCATCAAAACTCAACCATGCTGGTAATGCACCACCACCGGAAAGTGTTGCGGTGTAAGTGAGTGCATCGCCATCGACATCTGCAAAAGTGTTTGCTGCGAATTGGAAATTGAAATTTGAATCTTCCGCGATGGTTTGATCAGCAATCGCGTTAGCGACTGTCGGGGTATCGTTGGTGTTGGTTACGGTGATGCTGAAATTTTCGGTGACAGTCCCGCCGCTGCCATCGTTGGCGACCACATCAATTGAAATCACACCAACGTCTGAGTTAGCAGGTGTGCCGCTGAAGGTACGCGTTGCAGCATCAAAACTTAACCATGCGGGTAATGCACCACCACCGGAAATTGTTGCGGTGTAGGTGAGCGTATCGCTGTCGAGATCGGCAAAAGTATTGGCATCGAATTGAAAACTAAGATTCGTATCTTCCGCAACTGTTTGATCGGCAATGGCATTAGCGACTGTTGGT
Source organism: Cellvibrio chitinivorans (assembly GCF_035117775.1). Classification (NCBI taxonomy): domain Bacteria; kingdom Pseudomonadati; phylum Pseudomonadota; class Gammaproteobacteria; order Cellvibrionales; family Cellvibrionaceae; genus Cellvibrio; species Cellvibrio chitinivorans. Next base: position 31,288 of record NZ_JAYKKN010000012.1, on the reverse strand, counting down.
GCATCGTTAAGATTATTAACCGTTATCGCAACTGTATCTGTATCGGTAAGCGCTCCACCAATGCCTGTATTGCCTAGGTCGCTGGTTGTAATAGTGAGAACAGAAGAACCACTAAAATCAGTTACAGGGTTAAACGTTAGAATTGCTAAAGCTGCATTAATATCCGCTTGCGTGCCGCGGAAAATCATTGCGCCATCAGCTGCACCATCACCCGAAATAAACGACAAACCGGCAACACCCGCAAGCGTTAAATTGCCATTGGTGACTGATAAATTGACTTCCAGATTACCAGCACCCGCATCCAAATCATTCACTTGAATTCTGTTGCCATTAGCTGCACTAAAAACTAAAGCAGAACCTTCATCAATGACCTGCGCACCGGGCACTTCATTTTCAGGCGCATCATTTACTGCAGTTATATTGACGGTAAAACTATCGCTACCGGACAAGCCACCATCACTGGCAGCAACTGTAATCACATCAGCCGTAACCGGCGTATTACCTGATAGGCGATAAGTTAAAGCCCCACCGTTATTACCGGCAAAAAAATTATTGAGCTGTGCCGCTGTACCGCTAAGCACCAAGGTTTTGGTATTTACACCAGAGACAATCACCACCCCGGTAGTACCAGCGGTTGCCGCAAGATTACTGTTGCTCCACTGTGCCGACAATGTAATTGTCAGTGTGTCACCATCATCATCGGCAACACTGATTCCCGTTCCATGCAAATTTATCCAGGTCTGCTCATTAGCGTAGTAATCGCTCAGCGGAATATTTACTACAGGCGCGTCATTTGTATTGGCAACCGTAATAGAGAAAGTATCAGTAATAAGACCGCCGTTGCCATCACTGGCAATAACATCAATCGAAAAACTCCCTACGTTGGCATTGGCCGGAGTACCACTGAATGTGCGAGTAGCTGCATCAAAACTCAACCAACCCGGCAAAGCGCCACCACCTGCTAATTGAGCCGAGTAAATCAATGTATTACCGACATCCTGATCAGCAAAAGTATTGCTTGTGAATTGAAAATTAAAGGCGACGTCTTCAGCCGCACTTTGATCAGGGATTGGGTTCGCTACTGTGGGGGCATCGTTGGTATTGGCGACCACAATATCGAAAGTATCTGTGACAGTTCCGCCATTGCCATCGTTGGCGATTACAACTATCGATACGGTTCCCACATGGGCATTAAGGGGCGTACCAGAAAAAGTGCGTGTTGCTGCATCAAAACTTAACCACGCAGGTAATGTCCCGCCACCCGCTAGTTGCGCGGTGTAAGTGAGCGTAGTACCAACATCCACATCTGCAAAAGTATTTACCGCAAAGGTAAAATTAAATGCACTATCTTCCAGTGCCGTTTGATTGGGAATCGGATTAGCAACTGTAGGTGCATCGTTAATATTGGCAATTACCAAATCAAAAGTATCGACAGCAACAGCCCCGCCATCGCTATCTGCTGCGGTGACTTTAATAGTGATAGTTCCCACATCACTATTAGTTGGTGTTCCACTAAACGTACGAGTCGATGGATCAAATACCAACCATCCAGGTAAAACATTATCGTCTGATAACCTAGCGGTATAGGTCAGGGTATCTCCCACATCTGGATCATAGAATGTGGCATCCGAAAACTGAAAATTGTAGGGGGTATCCTCAGTCGCGCTCTGGTTGGGAATGGGATTAAGCAACACAGGAGAATCGTCAGTATTGCCGATAACAATATTGAAAATATCGGCAACACTGGCAGAGCCATCACTAGCAGTGACTTCCACGCTGAGAGTGCCCACATCACTATTGCTCGGAGTGCCACTGAAAGTGCGCGACGGTGCATCAAAACTTAACCAAGCGGGTAAGACACCGCCACCAACAAGGGTTGCAGTGTAGGTCAGAGTAGTTCCTGTATCCGGATCACTAAAGGCATTCGCGCCAAACGTAAAATTGAACAGAGCATTCTCTGTTGCAGCTTGATCAGAAATTGGAACTGCAACAACCGGCGCATCATTGGTATTAGCGATCACAATATCGAAGGTATCCGATGCGATTCCACCTGCACCGTCATTAGCAATCAGCCTGATCGACAAAGTTCCTACATCACTATTTGTAGGTGTACCACTAAATGTTCGCGTTGCCGAATCAAAATTTAACCACCCAGGCAGTACACCTCCAGCAGCTAATTCAGCAGTATAAGTAAAGCTTGCCCCCACATCGCCATCACCAAATGTATTGGCAGGAAAGGTGTAAGTAAATGCACTATCTTCCGTGGCATTTTGATTAGGAACAGGAATATTCAAAAAGGGATCATCATTCACATTGATGACTGTCAGATTAAATGTATCGCTTATGCTCCCACCATTTCCATCGCTCACCGTTACGCGAATATCGAGCACACCCACATCACCATCATCAGGAACACCACTAAAGGTACGTGTTGCCTGATTGAATTGCAGCCACGGAGGTAATCCGCTCCCACTCGCCAAAGCTGCTGTAAAGATAAGCGTGCTGTTATCTATATCGCTAAAAGTATTTGCAGGAATGGTATAGCTGAACATATTCCCTTCCTGCACCGATTGGTCAGGAATAGGATTATCAAGAACGGGAACATCATTAACGGAATTAACGGTGATATTCAGCGAGTCGGTGTCAATTAACCCACCTGACTCGGTCGTCATCGTTAGCTGTGCTGAACCATAATAGTTTGCATTCGGAATAAAATTAATAGTCGCCAGTGCAGCGTTAACTTCTATTAAAGTGCCACTAAAAACCATTGTGGTGTCACTGCTGCCATCACCTGTGGTGAAGGTCACGCCGCTAGTATTAGCAAGTGATAATGAACCGTTGGTGATAGACAAAGTCACTTGAACATCATCAGGATCTAGTGTCACACCAGCACCGGTATCCTCTACTTGTATTTGATTGCTATTTGCCGCACTGAACTGCAGGGTGCTGTCTTCATCAACCGATTGCGGGTCAGCAGGAAGTGAGTTGAGTGAGTTGTAAATGGTAATGGCAACTGTACTGACAGCATCCTCTGCATCTATTCCAGAATCTCTACTGGTTATTCTGAGCGTGTCAGCACCAGTCACATTGGTTGCCGGTGTATAAGTAATAGTGGCGAGCGCCGCATTGACTGCATCTATAGAGCCAATAAAGCGCATGTGATAATCGTTAGTTCCATCACCAGCGGTAAAGCTCAAGCCCGTAGTTTGACCAAGACTAAGGTGAGCATAATCAGCTGTGAGAGTCACTTCCATTGGTTGCGGAAACGCGTCTGCATCAGAAATTTGAATTTGGTTGCCGTTAGCAGCACTGAAAACCAAAGGTGTATTTTGCCCGGTGAATTGTGAGCCAGGCACATGATTAACGGAATCTATGTTGACGCCATCGTTATAGCCAACCAACAACTTTAAATCTGCACTCGCATTACTCGCGCCAGAAACAATCATCTCTGAATTATTCCAGCGGTTGCTATCGCTGTAACCAACAAATACTTCTCCGTCTGCATTATTGGAAGAGATACGAACAATATAAGTTTGATTGCTATTTAAAGTGACATCATCAAAGTTGACCGTCTTCCAGCCAAACTCGGTGGTTAATTTGTCAAAATTAATCGTTTTACTTGCCAGCGGGGAAACATCACTCCAACCGTCATCAAGCAGCTGGATAGTAATATCTTGGCCATGCGCAGCGGCAGATTTCATTAACTGCACGCTGATTTGATTAACGGTGTAAGGAGCACCGCCATTATCAAACGAAAAACTCTGCCCAACGTTTATAGTGGACGAGACTACTTGGGAGCTGCTGCCATCTTGAATATTAATAAACTGCGTTGTGGCCAATACCCCCACAAAAGATTGTTGCAACTCCGCACTAACCAGTACCGGTGTTTCAATCTCACCTACGCGATACTCCAAATCCCAATCGCCACCCAAAGACTCATGCCCGGTTTTATCATCACTGGCTGCAACATCAGCTGCGGTCAATTGTGCAATTTGGTTAATCAGTGACTGACCTGATGGGTGAGCGGCAATATCGCAACCGTACAACAGAATATCCGCATCACCGCTTAACGCCCTTCCCCACTGAATCAGGTCATCTTCGTATTGAAATAATGTATTTTGACTTAGCGTTGTCAGACCCAACTCAACTGCGCCACCGGAACCGTGAGAGACTATGTGAATTGCTTCAAGGCTAGTGTATTGCGCTAAAGCAGATGTGATTTGCTCTACACCATTAAGTTGAGGATCGAGATATACAACAGCGACTTCGCCAGATGAATAACGTTGCTGTATGTCACTGACAATCGCTTCATAACCATCAAGAGTGACATCAACAAAAATAATTTGCTCGACAGCTGAAGTAGCGATATTGCTCACATCAACCAAAGGCTCATCGGGGAAATAGATGCTGGTTAAATCAACTGCATCTGCTGCTTGCGCCAAATACTGGCCGTCCGAATTGCCATCATCAAACACAGCGACATCCGCTGTAGCAGAAAATAACAAACGCGGTTCAAGCGCTTCAATTAACGGGCGACGGTGACGTGGCGGCTTGGTCATGGGTTACCAAATTCTTTTAATCTGTGCTTCGCAAAAAAGCTCGGCACAATTTGTTTTAAGGACTGGTGAAAACGAAATACATCCTTGGGATTTGGTATTAACCGTTAAGGTAAATGCGGATCATCCAACAAACTTAAACTCACGCCTTCAAAACTCACTCTGCAGCGCAACCCACTCGGTAAACGGTTGTCAGGATTAGCAAACGACAAACGAATACCAAAGGTATTACTCGGGCCATCAATCACCTGATCAACCAAAGTAACTTCGGCAGGATAATTTTTATCAGCGATACCTAGCTCTGGTTGAATACTGGCAGTCATACCGGTTTTAATTTTGCCGTACAAACTGGCAGGCGCAAAAACTTCTACCCGCAATGGATCCAACTGCGCCAGCTTGAGCACCGGCTCAAAATCGATATGCTCACCCGGCTCTTTCAGGCGCTCGACCACAACACCATCAATTGGGCTAACCAAGGTGCGACGTTGCAAATCCGCCAGCGCGCGCTTGTGCTCCAACTCTGCCTGACGCTTACGATCCAGCGCTTGCTGCAATTGCTGCTGCGCAATGGCATGTTCGGTTTTGAGTTTATCCAATTCCGAAAACGACGCTGCTTTTTTCTCGTACAAATCAGTAACACGAGTCAACGAGCGCTTACTAAATTCCAACGCTAACTGCTGCGCTTGCACATCGCTGGTTAACTCCGCTTGCACACGACGCAATTCGGCCGTAGCCGCTTCCAGCCCCGCATCGAGGCGTGCAAGCACATCGCCTTTCTTTACACGATCATTTTTATCTACCAGAACTTCGCTGATAACACCTTCAACCGCGCTACTCATTTCGATCACAACCGATGGTTCGATTCGACAATTCAGCTGCGCTGGCTCCGGTGCTTGCGCAAATGCGTGCGCGCCAGACAAACCCAATATGAGTGAAAAAAAAGACCGCTTGTACATATGTAATCCGCTGTATTAAAGTTATTTGCTTATCACTATAGAGTAAAAAAGCAGGTTACGAAAAATGCTTGATAAACAGTTGCTGAAACGCGCGATACCACTGCACTGCCAAAGGCTCGGCTGGATGCGAAAAGTGCACATAAGCGCGTTCACCATAGCGACCGGATTGCGCGACATCACTGAGAGTTAAATCGAGCAAAAATATGTTTTCAGTCACTCGCGTACCATTTGGCTGACTGGCATCAATCGCTAAACGCCCACCACCTTGGGCACCCAGCACTTGGCTGGGCAGCTCTTTGGTGGCTACCGGAATATCCTGCTGAATCACCGCTGGAATACGGTGCCCTGGCGCACTGGCAAACTGCAAACTCACGCTCTTAGTCGCCTGACGTACGAGGCCTATTTCATCCTGTAGCAAAGCCGTACGCACACGTAGCTGTTGGGATTTTTCGATCAACGCAAATTCATCACCCTGCTGCAAAAAACTGCCAAGTAAATGATGCTGGCGGGTAATACGAAATATACCGCTGGACGGACTGCGCACAGCCAAATCATTTACACGCTTTTGCAACAGTGCGATTTCTGCCTGAATCGCTTTAATATCCTGTTCAAACAACTGCGCCTGCGAGCGATCATCAACCCACACCTTTTGATAGTGCGCTTCATATTCACGCAGATACGCCTGCTGCGCAGCCAAATTCGCAACCAATACAGAATTATGCAACTGCACTAACACCTGCCCTTGCTCAACTGCATCACCTTCGGCAACCAAAACCTGCGCAACCTCACCGCTCGATTCTGCTTTCACGCGTGCATCATCCGGCAACCACAGCACTGCCTCGGCAGAGGTACTCATCGGCATGGGAACAGCAAGCAAAAAGACACTTAACAACACTATGCCCGCTGCGGTTACACCTAGAGCACGTGTGCGAGTTCGTTCCAATTGTTTATCGCGTATCACAAAAATTAATGCCTTGATTGCAGGCCAGAATAATTGGAAAAATATCAACCAAGCGCCGATAACCAAACCTAAGGCTGGAAAGTACTGCGCAGCAAGCAGAATGATAAAAAACAGTACAAATACGCGATAACAAAATGCCGCAATGCTGTAGCCCATCAACAACACCGCTTCACGTTCACTGGACGCGGGCGAAAACACATTGCTCACCCCATAGGCGTAGCGACGCAGTACATAACTGAATTGTTGATTGGCACGGGTGGCAAGATTGGGCAAATCAAACGCATCAGTCAGCAGGTGATATCCATCAAAACGCATTAACGGATTACCGTTAAAAAACAGCGTGGATACGCCGCCGATAATCATGATGTTGTATAAAAAATCGCGCCCAAAGCCATTGGGCAATTGCAGCCACAATAAGAGTGCCAAGGCTGCTAAAAATAATTCCACCGCCATACCCGCCGCGCCCACCATCAGCCGCTGACGCTTGGATTGAAATCCGGTTGCTGCGCTGGCATCCACATAAGGTAAAGGCGTGCCCAATACAAACATCACACCGCAATCATTTACCTGCCCGCCCCAGACTTTGGTAAACAGGCCGTGTCCTAATTCATGCAGCACTTTAAAACAGGGATAGGTCAGCCACAGCAATAACAAATTCGATGGTGACAGCACGCGATCCAAATGCCCTTGAGTGAGCTGCGTCCAGTGCACGCCGACTTGCAACAGCGCAAAACCCACAACGCACAACCACACAATCCCCATAGTGCGCGATGCAAGTACACGCGCAAGCGGCATTAATTTATTGAGCAATTTATCGGGGTTGCCGAGCGGAATATTCCAGGTGAGCGGATTCATTAACAGGCGCAACCAGCGCTGTTGTTTTTTATGCTCGCGCCGCGCAAATAACTCCTGGGTGTTCGGCGGTAAATCGCAGATTAATAAATCGGCGACATGCAGATATTGCAATAGATGCAGCAAATCCTCGCGCGTGGGAATTTCTTCTTTATCCACATAAAACTCAGGCTTTGCTGCCGCAGCTAAAATCTGGTTCAACGAATTGCGGCCATCCATCGCGCTAATCAAACGCCATGCAGAAGGTGTCAGACGATGAAAGCGGCCATTACTTTTATCTTGCAAAATGTACCAGCGCTCACCGCTGTAATCGCGTCGCTGAATATGAATATGGCGGGGCAAAGACGGGCGCAAAGACTCAAGGCGCTGCCAAACAGGATTGTTGCTGGCAGGATTGTTAATGGCGGAATGATCAAGTCTGGCTGCGTCAGTCATTATTGAATTACCAAAGTTTCAATTGCAGCCAGTGCCACAAATCGTGAAACCAAATCCATCCCAACGCTCGCTTACCTGCCGACAATTTTCCACTTCCAGTCATACCGGGGCGTAGTACATCCAACTCGCGCTGCAGCTCACACTCCACACGAAAATAATTGCGCCCCTCGCGCACTTCACTGATCGGTGTAATAGTTTTGACGCGCAGCGCAAATATTTCACCGGGCAAGCTGGAGAATTTTACCTGCCCATCCTGATCAACTTTTACACTGGCAATATCGCGCTCATCCACATACAGCTGCACTAAATAACCAGTCGTCGCTGCGATTTCAAATAGCAGATCACCTTGTTTAACCGGCGCACCGCGAGTTTGGGAAATATCATCCGATACCACTACACCATCTATAGGTGCAATCAACTCTGTACGCTGCAATTGTTGATCGATTAATTGCAGCTGAATACTGGTCTGATCCATTTGCGCGCGCGCAATCGCTGCCTCAACCCGATTGGCATTAGCGAGCGCCGCATCCTGCGTTTGGCGATACTGCTGCACTTGACTGGCAAGTTTGCGCCGCTCCAAACGCAAGTCATCATCTTTTAAATTCGCAAGCAGCGCGCCTTTTTTCACGGTGTCACCCGGACGCACGCTGATTGCATCCAAATAACCTTCTTGCGGCGATACCACCCAATATTTTTCCGTCGTTTGCAAATTGGCATCAGCCGCGATGCGATATTCAAGCGGAATAAACAACGCGATAAACAACACCGCAAATGATGTTGCGATAAGTTTGGTGCGCCAGCCTTCGCGCCCAAACCAACGCTCTATACGTGCGAGCGAACGGCGTTTTACCCCTTGCCATACACCAGCAGTTGCCTGCTGGCGCAGTGCGAATATGGCTCCTGCAAAATGCAGCGACTGCTGTAAAAAATTGCGCTGCTCCTCTGATAAATGAGCTTGCTTATCCAGCTCGATAATTAGCACACCAAGAATCGCATTATTATTGCGCAGTAACAGGCTATGCACCGATTGCACTTGCTGCTGTTGCAACAAATGCTGATGGGCACGAGTAATTAATCCAGATAATGGCGACGCAGAATTTTCATCTGAATTAACAGTTACGTCAGATGGATAATCAATGGCTACGCCCTGATCTATCGCCTCTGCCATAGCCTCGCTCACAGCCTGCATTGACTGGGTGCGCCTATCGAAATTTGCGGAAAAAGAAACCGCTTCCAACAAGACATTATTCCCACGACGCAAGCCGAGGCTAACACGCGCAGCCGACAATGAAGTCGCCAACAAATTAACCAAGCTAATCGCCGCTTCCTGCAGGGAATATTCTTTCAACAAGCCAGCACTTAGCTGCAACACCTTGCTGGCAACAGGGTTAGCATCTGGCGAAGCCTCTGACTGCACTGTATCAACAGTTTGCGCAGATCCAACAGCTTGCACAGCTACAACAGATTGGCGCACCAGAAATTGCAGCCAGAATTGAGCGAGAGAGATATTTTTTAATACGGCAGGTAATTCTTTTTTATCCTTGAGCGATAAGTGCAATAGCAGCACTCCCCAAGGTTCATCTTCAATTTGTACGGGCTGCCCGAGAACTAAAAACCCCTCATCATCGGGCATTACATATAGCCGCTTTTTATCGACCACTTGTTTCAGTGCGAAACGCAAAGCAGCATCATTGACCGCAGTGTTAGACCATTTGGCGAGGACTGCCGGAGAGGCACCCGCAGGAGTTTGCACAAGCATGGCAGCATTAACACTACCTAGCATTTGGCATTGCATACTGAGCCAGAATTTAAGCGATGCAGTATAAGACGACATAAACGCTCTAATATGGTGCGTTATTCAACAACTCTCGTGCGATGTAGAGGCGGTGTGTATAACTAAATTTATGATTATTGTTACCTGACGCAGAGTAAACCAAGGTGGATTAATGCGCCAGCCCAATATGCTTGGGGAGTCGTGAATGAGACACAAGCAATGTCACACTACATGCGATAACAATGCCACATAAGCATATAAAATTTGTGACTTATTACTCTTATCCAACTCATAGCCAACCACAGCCTAAAAGGCAGCCAAGCCAGCCACAAAACAATCAGCTCGACCATTCAAATAGCCAAACCCAATATCACACATTGAGCCAGACAATTTTGCACGGCTATTGTGATTCGCCTATCATGCCCCCACATTGAGCAACACCCTTTTGCCATACCCTCTTCTTTTGCATCAATATCAAGGATCCCCTATGAGCGACGTACAACATCACCGTCTGATTATTCTCGGTTCCGGCCCTGCGGGTTATACCGCCGCGATCTACGCTGCGCGCGCCAACCTCAAGCCGGTTGTGATTACCGGCATGCAACAAGGTGGTCAGTTAACCACCACTACCGAAGTAGAAAACTGGCCAGGCGGTGTTCACGACCTGCAAGGCCCCGACCTGATGGTGCAGATGCAAGAACACGCCGAGCGTTTTGATACGCAAATCGTGTTCGATCACATTCATGAAACCGTATTGACCGAGCGCCCTTTTAAGCTTATCGGTTCAAATACTTACACCTGTGATGCGCTGATTATCTCTACCGGTGCCTCGGCTCAATATCTTGGCCTGCCATCTGAAGAAGCCTTCATGGGCAAAGGCGTAAGCGCCTGTGCAACTTGTGATGGTTTCTTCTATCGCGACCAAAAAGTTGCGGTGGTTGGCGGTGGTAACACTGCAGTTGAAGAAGCACTGTATTTGTCTAACATCGCAAGTGAAGTAACTTTGATTCACCGTCGCGACAAGTTGAAATCAGAGAAGATTTTGCAAGACAAGCTGATGGCAAAAGTCGCTAACGGCAATATCAAAGTAATCTGGAATCACCAACTGGACGAAGTTCTGGGTAACGAGTCCGGTGTAACCGGTTTGCGCTTGAAGAGCACTCAAGATGGCGCCACTCAAGAGATCGATGTTGCCGGTGTGTTTATCGCCATTGGCCACAAGCCAAACACCGATATTTTTGAAGGCCAGTTGGATATGCACAATGGCTACATCAAAGTGAAAAGCGGTTTGGAAGGCAATGCAACCCAAACCAGCATTGAAGGTGTATACGCAGCAGGCGATGTGGCCGACCACATTTATCGCCAAGCGATTACCTCTTCTGGCTCGGGCTGTATGGCAGCACTGGATGCTGAAAAATATCTCGACGATTTGAAATAATCGACGCTGTTTTTCGTAACTCGCTACTTTTCGTAATCGCTCCAAGTTTTAGAGTACAAAAAAAAGAGGAAAACCTTTGCGGGTTTTCCTCTTTTTTATTAACGCTGGATAACGACTATTGAGTTAGCGACCAGATGCGCGATCCAATTCCGTACGTAAATTTTTCAACCATTGATTAAATGCCAGACGTATCTGCATATTATTAGTCACGCGATTATTTTCTTCCCATACTCGCCCAAGATCACGCTGGTCAGTAATAATCGCCAAAGGTTTACCCGAGAGCGAATCGTAAAGCGTAATTTCCAAGGTCATAGTTCCCATGCCTTCGCTATAGACTTTCATTCGAGTTGGACGCCCTTGGGAATCATCTTTGCTGCCAAGCGGAGCAATTTCCAACACCTTGGCTGACACCGTCATCACATCCGGTCCTGCCTGCATTGCCGTGGCATAGGTACCATCAACAATCAGATTATTCATCAACGCCTCTATGTAACGCTCGGAATAGTAACGACGATCCTCATCATTTAATTCCCAAGGCGTATCCTGCGTAAAGTTATTGGACGACTGTTTGCGGATTTTTACATCCGACATATCCAACTGCTCAACAAACAATTTGCTGTACTGCGAAAACTGCGCACCCGGCGCGATAAACGTGCCATCGAAACGCGTATGCTCAACGACAGACAGACCTTCTTTATCAGCCTTTAACTGAGCGTTTTTCTCATGGGGCTTAGTCATCGAACACCCCACCACCAAGCTGGCAGAAAGCATCATCAAAAAACATTTTGATAGAGTTTGTTGTAACAGAGTGCTCATAACATTACCTATTTATATTCTAGTGAGGTACAGAGTTAACCGACCATAACAAAGCTACTGCCAACATGTAAATTAAGAGAATGTAATTTATTGAAACGCTCAACAGCCCCGTAAATGTAGGGCCTAACAAACATCATTTATTCTTTTTTCAAGTGCACTTCCGGCGTCATACTTTGATGCAGCACAGCAAGGATAATTATTTGATCTTGCTGGATACGGTAGTAAATCATATGACTCACATAAGGAAAGCTGTAAATGTGTTCTGCTGTAAAACGTAATGTCCCCATCAGAGGTGTTTCACTTAGCTGGCTCAACACACTACGCAACCCACTCAAATACTGTTTTTGCTGTTGAATTCCCCATGTTTTACGCGAGTAATTGGCGATAGCTTTTAAGTGTTCTACTGACTCATCCGTAAGAAGAAACTTTCCCATTATTTTTCCTCAACTCCATTGGTTTCTGGGGTTTCAATCAATCCAGTTAGAAAAGAATCGCCATCTCTCACTCTGCCCGCTTCAATATCGCTCAAACTGCGCTGGAGTGATTGTTGTAGCAACTCCATTTTGAGCGATTCAATCGCGGCATAGTCTTCTGCAGATAGCATCACTGCTACCGGTTTACCATTACGAGTAATCCCTACGGGGTTGCGTTGCACTTTGAGCAGCAAATCCCCAAACTGGGTTTTAGCCTGATTAGAAGTCAGGGTTTCCATTTGTACACCTCTCAATTGAAATAACCGAATCAATCAAATCGAACGATTCAGCCAATCATAAACCACTTTTTACTAGTTACCCAGCCCAAATCGTGCAGCCCAAAAACGACAAAGGAGGCCGAGGCCTCCTTTGTTTCAATCGTTTGATAATCAATCTATGACGATTAACCCACAAACACGCGTGCGTTGCGGAACAGACGCAACCAAGCACCATCATCTTTCCAGTCGTCCGGTTTCCATGAGTTGGTTACCGCGCGGAATACACGCTCGGGGTGCGGCATCATGATGGTGACGCGACCGTCTTTGCTGGCAACACTGGTGATACCCAGTGGTGAGCCATTAGGGTTAGCAGGATAGGTTTCAGTCGCTTGCAGATTGTTGTCGATAAAACGCATCGCAACCGTGCCACTTTCATTACAACGTTTAAGTGCGTCAGCATTGGCGAATTCGGCATAACCTTCACCGTGTGCAACCGCCACTGGCATATGCGAACCGGTCATGCCTTTAAATAGCACCGATGAAGAATCCTGCACTTGAACCAAGCTGAAGCGCGCTTCAAATTGCTCAGACAGGTTGCGCACAAAACGCGGCCAGTGATCGGCACCTGGGATCAAGTCCTTCAAGTTGGACATCATCTGGCAACCGTTACAAACACCTAAGCTGAAGGTGTCATTGCGATGGAAGAAACGCTCGAATTCGTCGCGCACTTTGTTATTGAACAAAATAGTTTTTGACCAGCCTTCGCCCGCGCCTAATACGTCACCGTAAGAGAAACCACCGCAAGCAACCAAGCCTTTGAATTGCTCCAGCGATACGCGACCGGACAGCAAATCGCTCATGTGGACATCTACTGCATTGAAACCAGCGCGATCAAATGCCGCTGCCATTTCTACATGACCGTTAACGCCTTGCTCACGCAGTACCGCGATAGATGGGCGCACGCCGGTGTTGATAAATGGGGCTGCAACATCGTCGTTTTGATCGTAGCTCAACTTCACACTCAAACCGGGGTTTGGTTTAGTGATCGCTGCAAATTCTTGCTCTGCACAGGCAGGATTATCGCGCAACGATTGAATGCGATAACTGGTTTCGCTCCACAACGCTTGCAATTGCGCATGTGGTTGATCGAATACCACTTTGCCATTTGCACTGATGCTCAATGAATCATTCGCGTTCAAGCCGCCAATGACATTCACTTTCAAACCAGCATCAATAAAACGTTTTTGCACCGCAGCAGATTGTGCACGAGTAACTTGCACCACTGCGCCAGCTTCTTCATTAAACAATGCGGCAAGAGAATCTTCACCCAAACCATCCAGATTGATGCTGACACCTGTATGACCAGCAAATGCCATCTCGGCAACAGTTGCAAACAGGCCGCCGTCAGAACGGTCGTGATAAGCCAGCAATTCATTAGCGGCAAGACTGGCCTGCATTGCATTGAAGAAATTTTTGAGTTGATCGGCTGAATCCAGATCCGCAGGCGTTTGGCCAAGCTGGTTGTAAACCTGCGCGAGGATAGAACCGCCCAAACGATTTTTTCCGTTACCCAAATCAACCAGAATTAAATCGGTATCGCCTTTGTCCGTGCGAAGTTGCGGAGTCAGAGTTTGACGCACATCCACCACAGGGGAGAAAGCAGAAATTACCAATGACAGCGGCGCAGTTACCGCCTTGCTTTCATCGCCGTCTTTCCACGCGGTGCGCATGGACATGGAGTCTTTTCCTACAGGAATAGTAATGCCAAGTGCTGGACACAACTCCATACCAACAGCTTCTACCGTGCGATAAAGTTTTTCTTCTTCACCTTTATGGCCAGCAGCACACATCCAGTTTGCCGACAGCTTTACATCGGACAATTTTGCGATACGGGTTGCCGCGATATTGGTAATCGCTTCGGCAATTGCCATACGACCAGACGCTGGTGCATCCAACAATGCAACTGGCGTGCGCTCACCCATACTCATGGCTTCGCCCGCGTAGGAGTCATAACTCACGGTAGTGACTGCAACATCAGCTACCGGAACTTGCCATGGACCAACCATTTGATCGCGCGCCACCATGCCAGTTACCGAACGGTCGCCGATGGTGATCAGGAAATTTTTGCTTGCTACTGCAGGATGCTTAAGAACACGCTCAGCGGCATCTTTTAATTCAATGCCAGCAGTGCTGAATTCAGATGTTTTTGCAGTGTGCTTTTCAGCAACGCGATGCATTTTTGGCGGCTTGCCAAACAATACTGACATCGGCAAATCAACCGGTTTTGCATCAAAGTGTTTGTCGTTCACGAGCAAATGTTTTTCGTCAGTTGCTTCACCGACTACCGCGTAAGCGGCGCGCTCACGCTGACAAATAGCTTCAAAGCGCGGCAAGTCTGCCGGTGCAATCGCCAACACATAACGCTCTTGCGATTCGTTACACCAAATCGCCAATGGGCTCATGCTCGGCTCGTCGTTAGGTACATTGCGCAATTCAAATTTGCCACCGGTGCCGCCGTCTTTTACCAATTCAGGGAAAGCGTTAGACAGACCGCCCGCGCCTACGTCGTGGATAAAGGCGATGGGGTTTTTATCGCCCAACTGCCAGCAGGCGTCGATCACTTCCTGACAGCGACGCTCCATTTCCGGGTTTTGACGCTGTACCGAGGCGAAATCCAGATCTTCTGAGGAAGAACCGGAGGTCATAGAAGAAGCAGCACCGCCGCCAAGGCCGATCAACATCGCCGGGCCACCTAATACGACAAGCTTGGTGCCGGCACCAAATGGCGGTTTTTCGATATGTTCAGTTTTGATATTGCCGTAACCGCCCGCCAACATAATTGGCTTGTGGTAACCACGACGCTCGCCGTCGAAGTTTTCTTCAAACGTACGGAAGTAACCGCAGATATTCGGGCGGCCAAATTCATTGTTAAACGCAGCGCCGCCGATGGGGCCTTCGATCATGATATCCAGCGCAGTTACGATACGGTTTGGCTTGCCGTACCCGCCTTTTCCAAGAGCGACTTCCCAAGGCTGTTCAAAACCAGGGATTTGCAGGTTGGATACGGTAAAACCGTTCAATCCAACTTTAGGTTTGGAGCCACGACCTACCGCACCTTCGTCACGAATCTCACCACCAGCGCCAGTACCGGCACCAGAGAAAGGAGAAATCGCAGTCGGGTGGTTATGAGTTTCCACCTTCATCAGCATATGGATTGGCTGTTGGGTGTATTCGTAAGCCTTGGTTTCAGGGTTCGGATAGAAGCGACCTGCTTCGTGGCCAGTCACTACAGCGGCGTTATCCGCATAGGCAGATAACACATCTTCACCGCCCAGCTCGTTGGTGTTTTTGATCATTTTGAACAGGCTGCGCTGCTGTTCTTCACCATCGATAGTCCATGAGGCATTGAAGATTTTGTGGCGGCAGTGTTCAGAGTTGGCTTGGGCAAACATCATCAACTCTACGTCAATGGGGTTGCGACCAAGATTGGTAAAGCTTTCGACCAGATAATCGATTTCATCTTCTGCCAAAGCCAAACCAAGAGACTTGTTGGCTTCTACTAAAGCAGCACGACCACCGCCAAGAACATCCACCGATGCTTGTGCCGCAGGCGCTTGGGATACAAACAACTGTTCAGCAGCATCAAGACTATCGAACACGGTTTCCACCATGCGGTCATGTAATAAAGAAGCAATAGCGGCGCGATCAGCAGTCGATGCGCCAGTCACGTAATAAGCAACACCACGTTCGATACGCTTTACGTTTTCCAGACCGGTATTTTTAGCAATATCGGTTGCTTTGGATGCCCAAGGCGAAATAGTGCCTAGGCGCGGAACAACCAGAAAGAGTTCGCCCTCATGGCTCACTTCGCCCTCAACTTTTGGGCCGTAAGTCAGCAGCTGCTGTAACACTTGCTGCTGCTCAGCATTTAATGGCGCAGCAACATTAGCGAAATGCACAAATTCGGAGCTAACACCGCTTACAGCAGGAACGCGCTGTTGCAGATTGGCCAGAAGTTTTTGTGTACGGAAACTGGAAAGAGCGGGAGCGCCACGCAGAATCAGCATAGTGGGAAGAGCCTCAGCATCGGGGGGACATGAAAAAAGGCCGCCATTGTACTGGATTTACCCATCCAGCTGAGAGTTTTTTCACACCTGACGCACTACCTCTTGCATCTATATATATGTACTTATATATCTCTTTATATAGACACCCAGCTCAACCATCCAATCAATTAGCCAAATCGCCTTTTTAAGGCAGGAAAATTTAACCCCACCCATAGGCTCATCTAAGGCTTTATAGATCAATTCGTCCGTAAATTAACTAAGCAAATCATGAGCTTATAACTAAAAAGTCTCAAATCTGGCGCATTTTTGCGCAATTTTTTAACAAATATTTACGTTTTAACATCCCTTTTCGCCCTTCTTTGGCGCGACCGCAGAAGAAAATGGCACATTTTTTAGCATTTTTTTAACCGTTTATCGGCTTTTTTAGAGCGATTAAAAATCATCGCAACCCTTACACTACGGGGGGATCAGGCAAAAACGATTAAATTTCAATCAATTGGCTAGCCTATGCGTGATCAAAAAACAAGCTAGGCGCCCCTATTGCCCAACTATAAAATGGCGGCGTATTTGCACGGGTCAATAATGGATTGGATTCGGCATGAATGCGCACACACGAAGAGAACAGCCTTTCGGGCGTTGCAGTTCAGCAACCGGAGTAACCCCTTTATGGAAATTCGCAAACCATCAGTGTTAGTGATTAAGTCCATCCTAACGAGCCTTATGCTAGGCGCGTTACTAATTGCCAGCAGTATATTGCTGGTGCGCAGCACTCCTCTAACACAGTTGGAGCAAGTGCTGGAAACAGGCGAATTGCGCGTTTTATCAAGCAATGGTCCTACTACTTACTACGAAGGCTCAGATGGCCTGACGGGTTTTGAATATAGCCTTGTAAAAGGCTTTGCGGATTCGCTCGGCCTGAAATTGGTCATTGAAGATGAGCTGGACACCACCAAAATGCTCAACAGCGTTGCCGCTCGCAATGTCGATTTTGCTGCAGCAGGTTTGACCTCATTGGAAAACCGCAATGATCAGGTGATTTTTGCTACGCCGTTTATGCAGATTACTCAGCAGCTGATCTACAACAGCCGCGTGCCGCAACCTGCGAGCATTGCAGATCTGCGCAATAAAGAAGTATTGGTAATCGATAATACTTCGCACGCCGAGCGCTTTAAAGCACTGCAAGCCCAGTTCCCCGAACTGCATTGGCGCGCTGTTGTAAACGCCGAGATGATCGATCTGCTCGATATGGTTCATAAAGGTGAGGCGGATTACGCCGTTATCGACTCCAGTGCTTATGAGCTGAATCGCTACTCCTACACCAAAGCCCGCCTCGCTTTTGATGTCAGCGATCCGCAGCAATTGGCTTGGGCGTTTCCAGCGCAGCGCGACACAACGCTATTTGATGCAGCACAAAAATATCTGGGCAGCATCAAATCCGATGGCAGTCTCACCAAGGTAACTGAAGAGTTTTTTGATCGTCACATAGAAGAAGTCACCACCGGTGAAGCTATGGTGTTTACCTATCGCCTTGAGCAGCGCCTACCGCAATGGCTCGACGATATGAAAGCTGCAGCGGATGAGTTTGGTTTGGACTGGCAACTGCTAGCGGCAATCAGCTATCAGGAATCTCACTGGAAAGCCGATGCCCGCTCGCACACAGGCGTACGCGGCTTGATGATGCTTACACTCAATACCGCCAAAGCCATGGGCATCAAAAACCGTGAAGACCCCCAGCAAAGCATTTATGGCGGCGCCAAATACCTGAACTTGCTGCTAAAACGCCTGCCCAAGCGCATCAAAGGTGAAGATCGCTTAAGCATGGCTTTGGCCGCTTACAACCAAGGTCTTGGCCACCTTGAAGATGCGCGAGTGTTAACCGAGCGCATGGGCGGCGATCCTTGTAAATGGGAAGATGTACGCAAATACATGCCATTACTGGCCAAGCAACAGTATTACAGCCGCGCCAAACACGGTTATATGCGCGGCTGGGAGCCAGTCGGCTTTGTCGATAACGTGCGCAACTATCACAAGATCATCGCTTGGCATCAGCAGCAAGAAGAGTTCCGCTTAGCCACGACCAACTCGGGCAGCCGCCTCTCAGCCAATATGCGCCAAGCAGCAGAAGAACGCGAAGCCAACGCAGCCAATAGCAAAGAAGCAGCTCCAGCTGTCTCGGTACTCTAAGCCTCTTTACACTCCACCCACTAACTGCCGCCTTTGCGGCAATTTTTGTTTTACAGCGCCACAATTGAGCCCACCTAAGCGCCACCAAGATCAGGACATTAAGCATTCATAGGAGTAGAATGCGCGCCAGTAAATAGCAGCCGATTTGTGATACTCCATGATTCCACGTATTGATCAAACCTCTCCCGTCCAAGCCCTGTATTTGAATTTCATCAACGCATTGCGTGAGCGCGGCTTTGGTGGCGATTTAAACCCTGACTATGCCAACCGCACGGTACTGGCGACGGATAACTCCATCTACCAAGTTCTGCCACAAGGCGTGCTCTACCCTCGCACCACTGCCGATTTGGTGATGATTGCCAAACTCAGCCAGGAAACCAAATATCAATCGGTAGTATTAAGCCCGCGCGGTGGCGGCACAGGCACCAATGGCCAATCGCTCACCGATGGTTTGGTGGTGGATACATCCAAATACATGAATCAGATTTTGGAGATCAATACCGAAGAGCGCTGGGTGCGCGTGCAATGCGGCGTGGTCAAAGATCAGCTCAATGCAGCGATCAAACCCCATGGATTATTTTTTGCGCCGGAACTATCTACCAGTAACCGCGCCACTATCGGTGGCATGATCAATACCGATGCCTCCGGCCAAGGTTCTTGCCGCTACGGTAAAACCCGCGATCATGTTCTGGAATTAAAAACCGTTCTGCTCGATGGCACAGAGTGGACGTCAAAAGCGATCGACGAGACCGAACTGGAAGAACTTTGGAAGCGCGAAGACCGTGTGGGCGATGTACACCGCATCATCGATGCGATTCAACGTGAGCATCACGCACTCATCGATGCCAAATTCCCCAAATTAAATCGCTGCCTTACCGGTTACGATCTCGCGCACATCCGCGATGAACAAGGTCGCTTTAACCTCAACAATATTTTGTGCGGCAGTGAAGGTACGCTCGGTTTTATCACCGAAGCTAAAATCAATTTATTGCCCATTCCCAAATTCAGCGCACTGATCAACGTCAACTATCGCGACTTCAACGTCGCCCTGCGCGATGCCACTCAATTGATGAAAGCAGAACCTACTTCAATTGAAACCGTCGATTCAAAAGTTTTGAATTTGGCGATGAACGATATTGTCTGGCATAGCGTTTCTGATTTTTTCCCGGCACCTGAAAGCGGCGAAAAAATTCAAGGTATTAACTTGGTTGAATACACAGCCAACACCGAAGATGAATTGAAAGCTGATGTAAAAAAATTAACCGCCCTGCTCGATCAAGCAACACAAGATTCCAGCACTGGGCGCATCAGCTATTCGGTCGCATGGGGCAACGATGCCGTCAATAAAATTTGGGGCATGCGCAAAAAAGCAGTAGGCCTACTTGGTAATGTCCAAGGCGAAATCCGCCCGGTTCCGTTTGTAGAAGACACAGCAGTACCGCCAGAAAACCTCGCCGATTTTATCGCCGAATTTCGAGCAGTGCTCGATGAATACAAACTCACCTACGGCATGTTCGGCCATGTTGATGCCGGTGTATTACACGTGCGTCCAGCGCTGGACATGAAAGATCCCGCACAAGAAAAAATGGTGCGCATCATTACCGATCGCGTGGTCGCCCTGACCCAAAAATACAACGGTTTATTGTGGGGCGAACACGGCAAAGGGGTGCGCTCGGAATATGCTCCGGCATTTTTTGGCGAGTTGTATCCACAAATCCAACGCATCAAAGCGGCCTTTGATCCACGCAATCAATTAAACCCGGGGAAAATCGCCACTCCCGCAGCTGACTTGCATCTTTTAAAAATCGATGAAGTAGCAACACGCGGGCAAGTGGATAGAAAAATCCCGGTGCAAGTATGGGAAGGATACAGCGAAGGCATGCACTGTAACGGCAACGGCTTGTGCTACAGCTGGAACCCGAACGATGCCATGTGCCCCAGCTGGAAAGGTACACGCGAGCGCAAACACTCCCCTAAAGGCCGTGCGTCACTTATGCGCGAATGGCTCAAACAAATGAGCGAGCGCGGCATCAATGCCGTGGAAGAAAGTAAAAAACTCAAACGCGCCAGTTTTATTTTTAATTTGCCGACACGTGCGATGAATAGCCTAAGCAAACGCAAAGGCGATTACGACTTCTCACATGAAGTTCATGAATCCATGATGGGTTGCCTTGCGTGTAAATCCTGTGTTGGCCAGTGCCCGATCAAAGTAGATGTACCTGAATTCCGCGCTAAATTTTTAGAGCTTTACTACAGCCGCTACCTGCGTCCGCTCAAAGATTATTTTATCGGCGGCTTGGAATTTATGATTCCAACTCTCGCTAAAATGCCTTGGGCTTACAACATCATGATGAAGCCCAAATTCATGCAGACGTTTATGGCGCGCTTTATCGGCATGGTAGATAGCCCTTTGCTCACGGGCATTAATCTGCACAAAGCTGCTGAAAATTTGGGCGTCAATTACGCAACCCTGGAAAACATCGCGCAGTTTAGCGCTGCTGAAAAAAACAAAGCCGTTATTTTGGTGCAAGATGCTTTCACCAGTTATTTTGAAACGCCACTGGTGATAGACACACTCACCCTGCTCAAAAAACTCGGATTTGTTCCACTGCTCGCACCCTTCAAGCCGAATGGAAAACCACTGCAAGTGCACGGTTTTTTGAAGGCTTTTGCCAAAGCTGCCGACGTTAATGCAACCCAACTCAATGGCCTCGCATCATCTGGCATTCCTTTAATTGGTATTGAGCCAGCGATGACGTTGGCGTATCGCGCTGAATACAAAAAAATATTGGGCGACAATGCACCCAAGGTGCAACTGATTCAAGAATGGCTAGCAACGCAGAGCAGTCAACTCGACGAAAAATCACGCGAATTCAAACGTGCCAATTTTTCACTGCTCGCACACTGCACTGAAAAAACCAATGCGGTTAGTTCCGTTAAAGATTGGCAACAAATCTTTAACAAGCTTGGCCAGCAACTCAAAGTAATCGAAACCGGTTGCTGCGGCATGGCAGGTACCTATGGCCATGAGACAAGCAATCTGGAAACCTCGAAAAAAATCTATGCACTTTCCTGGTCACAGGTCGTAAATAATCCTGCCAACGCAGGAAAACTCACAGCAACAGGCTATTCCTGCCGCAGCCAGGTTAAACGCATAGATAACGAAAAACTGCCGCACCCGGTACAGATTTTATTGCAACAATCCCTGTAATTTTTGATCAACACGACCTTCACTGACTGACGAGCCACGACTATGAAACTTTTACGCAAACTGTTTGGTGCCAAACCCTCTGCTTTAAAAACAAAAATTGAGCCTATCAAAGCCGCACCTATTCCGGTTGCAGAACCCAAGGCGCCAAAGCCAGTAATAACGCTGGATGTAGTTGAGCAAACAAACGATGAAAGCGAACTGCTCAAACTGGCAAGTGAAGGTGCGACCAGTCAACTGCGCCAAGCTGCTGCCGAGAAAATTCATAATCGTGATTCACTTGAACAACTGGCTAAGATCGTTAAAACCAAAGACAAAAACGTATTCAAAATCGTAAAAGCCAAACTGGATGTCTTCAAAGCCGAAGATGCAAAAATTGCAGAATTGGAAGCCAACGCAGAACGTATTTGCGAAAAAATAGAACGCCACGCCAACTTTGAGGCCGATGCTTTATTCAAAGCAAAACTAGGAGTTTTACAAACTGAATGGGAAAGCCTTGGGCAAGTATCAATCATCGCCCAATCCCGCTACCAAACCGCACTTGCCGCCTGCGAAGCCAAGATTCAAGCGCAAGCGCAAGCCATCGCCGATGAAGAAGAAAAACAAGCACTGGATTCTCAAGCGCTAGCACTGGCTGAAGATGCTTATACCAGCCTGAAAAAACTGGCCAATGATATTTATCGCGCAAGCCATATCGATGATTTGATCAATGCTAATTACGAATTAAAAATTCAGGAACTGAGCAACGCTGTGCGCTTGGCTGCCAATCGCCAATTGCCGCTGGATAAACTCACCAAAGAATTTGAGCATCGCAAACAGCAAACACTTAACTTGATCGATCAGATTAAAACTTCTGGCACGGTTCAGCAGCTAACCGAAAAACTCGAACAAGCTGAAGATTCTGACATCGTTAAAAACGCTCAACAAAAGTTACAACAGCTGATCAAATCAGCAAAAGACTTTGGCGATGAATTGCCAGAAACTCTCAGCACGGCCAAAGCAAAACTTGATGCTATCTGGGCTGAGCGCCACCAAACCGAACAAGCCGCAAAAAACGCATTGCGCGATTTCAGCGAGCTAGCGCGCAAAGGCTTATGGGCAGCAGAACAAGGTTTTGTTCGTAAAGCGCGCGCCATTCAGAAAGAGCTGCAAGAAAAACGTGCACAATTGGCTGAGCAGGCATTGGATTTACCTAAGAGCGTCCAAGGTAAAATCGATGATTTTGAAGCACAGCTAGTTAAATTGGGCGATTGGCATGAATTTGCCGTTACCCCGAAAAAAGAAGCGCTGATCACGCAGATGCAAGCGCTGACCAACAGCGATATGAACCCTGAAGCGCTCGCAACCAAGGTGCATGAACTACAAGACAGCTGGAAAGAAGTTAGCAAAGGCGTGCAGCAACAGGATGACGAACTCTGGCAGCAATTCCAGCAAGCCTCTGCAGTTGCTTACGCCCCCTGTAAAGAATTCTTTGAAGTCCAAGCAGCAGAGCGCGATAACAATCTGAACAAACGCCGTGAACTGGTCAGCCAATTGCAACAGTATTTGAATGGCTATGACTTCACCAATGCAGTCTGGAAAGACGTTGAGCAAACACTGAAAACCGCGCGCGCCGAATGGCAAACTTATTGGCCTGTACCACGCAAAGCAGGCAATGATTTGCAAAAAGAGTTCGAAGCATTAATGGAACAGCTGTTTAGCAAAATCACCGGCGAATACGAAAGCAACAAAGCCGCAAAAGCCAATTTAATCGAGCAGGCTCAAGCCTTTGTTGGCGCTAGCGATACTCGCGCTGCTGCAGACGGCATCAAACAATTGCAAGCACAATGGAAAACCATTGGCAAAAGCTGGCACAAAGAAGACCAACAGCTGTGGCAGGAATTCCGTAGCCATTGCGATGCGGTTTTTGCACAGCGCAACCAAATTTTTGAAGCCGCCAAAGAACAGCGTCAAGCAGTCATTACGCAAGCTGAACATTTACTTACCCAGCTCAATCAATATGCTGCGCAGACACTTGAACAGCTAAATGCTGCAAAATCCGACATAGATGCACTTCAAGCCAAATTTGCTGCTCTGGAATTACCCAAAGAGTCGGCAAAAGCACTGCAACATAAGTTTAACGCCAGCATTGCGGCCATAGCAGCCACACGCGACAGTGCTCGCAATCAAGCAGAAACGCAGAGTTGGACAGATTTATTTGCTGCACTCAATGCAATGCGTGAATACGAATTAGCAGTAATTGCTCAAACAGATAAGGAAGCGTTAAACACTCAAAAATCACAATTAGAAGCACTCATCAATAGTGTTTCGCGCTGGCCTAGCGGTAGCTTAAATGCGGTTCAGCAACGTTTGGCTAAAGCCGATAACATCACCAGTGAGATCCAGCAAACTAATATCGATGCATTAAAAACTCTGACTATTCGCGCTGAAATTTTGGCAGGACAAGAAAGCCCTGCAGAAGACAAGCAGGCGCGTATGGCGTATCAGGTACAACAGATGCAACAGGCTTTTGGCCAACGCGATAGTCAATTCGAGCCATTGATACAAGAGTGGATTGCATTGGGCGGCATTCCTACCGCAACTTACGATGCTTTGTTAGCGCGTTTTAATAAAAGCCGTTCGCTAGCATAAAAACTGTAGTTTGATCGACCAACAACACTCAACCTTCTTTATCATCAGCGAGCCGGCTTATACCCGGCTCGTTTTTTATTGTGCATAAAAAAAGCAGCCACTGATTCAGTGACTGCCAAGAAGGAGAGGTCAAACAACTAAACAAAAACACTCTTTTGCAAACCACTGCCCGCCTAACGAGCCATTACAAAAGCGTATATCAACACAATCAAACACATAAAAAACTGGCGGAACACTTCCGCCAGAAGAAGGTCAAACACAACCCCTGCTCACTACCCTGTCGATAGTGCAGTGAACATTGAGCAAATCCTACGCCTTGCATACTAGTCGGTCAAGCTTTTTGTCAAAATGACTTTATGATTCAAAAAAACCAATTCCACTACTGGATAAGTTTTTACTAATAATGTTTTTTGGCAGATAATTAACCAATTGAATACTTTCAGGAGATACAGAGTGGCCAAACAGCCTTTGATTAGCATGCGCCCCGAATCCAAAGGGTTATCGTATGACCGCCCGGCAGCCAGCCAAATATTCGGTTTTATCCGCGATGCGATTATCAGCATGGAGCTGCTGCCTGGCCAAATGATCTCCGAGACTGCATTGGCGCAGCAATTTGGTGTAAGCCGCACACCGGTGCGTGAAGCGCTGATTCAATTATCCAATATTGGTTTTGTTGAGGTTTTACCCCAGCGCGGAACCTATGTTTCCAAATTCAGCATGGAAAAAATCCTCGAAGCACGCTTTATTCGCGAGGCTCTGGAGGTTGCAGTAGTCTCCCAATTGGCGACAAATGAAGACGAAAGTGTTCGCTTGGATGCAGTAGACGCCTGTGAAAAAATTATCGCAGACCAAAAAACAGCCGCTGCCGATGACGATGCCCTCGCCTTTCAAAGCCTTGATGACAGCTTTCATCAAACTCTGGCGAGTTATACTCAGTACCCACGTGTCGCCATGTTTATTGAGGCTGAAAAAGCCCATATGGATCGCGTGCGTAATCTGAGCCTGCATGTCAGTGGCCAATACAAGCGCATCCTTAATCAGCATGCTGCCATTACCAAGGCAATTAAGGCTGGCTCTGCTGAAAAATCTGCAGCCGCGATGAGTGTTCATCTGAAAGATGTCTACACCATTTTGGAATTGATTCCGCAAGAACACCCTGAATACTTTATCTGATTACTCAAAGTCCACTACGACGGATACACCTCAAAAATATCAGTGCGTTTTACTTATCACTGACTATACTCCAAGGCATGCTGACACTACCCATATGCGCTCATGCCTTATAACACCACCCGATTTTCCTTTTTGATCTCTCCGGCAGAACCTCATCATGTTTCTGCTTAAATTTTTCTATCGCTATACATTTTTTCTCCACTTCAACAGCAAATTTTTGTTGCCGTATAAATGGTTGCTTTTGTTATTAAGCACCTCCTTACTTGTCAGCGCCGACATCAACCCACAAAAATTGCAAAGCACCATGTCTGCACGTTATGGAAATGACGGTGTAGCATTACTCAGTGCTTGGCAGCGCATGCTGGAAAACGCGAATTCATTGACAAATGAAGAAAAACTGGCGCAGGTGAATCAGTTTTTTAATCGCAATATTCGCTATACCGAAGACAGTATCTTATGGAAAAAAAGTGATTACTGGGCGACGCCATTAGAAACCATGGGGATGCGCGCGGGAGATTGCGAAGATTACACCATCGCCAAATATCTCAGCCTGCTTGAGCTTGGTGTACCCAATGAACAGCTACGCCTCATCTACGTTAAAGCGCAAATCGGCGGGCCGCAAAGTAGAGTTTCACAGGCACATATGGTGCTGGGTTATTACCCTACCCCTAATTCTATTCCGCTGATTCTTGATAGTTTGGTTAACTCTATCGACCCTGCCAATAAACGCAGTGATTTACACCCGGTTTTCAGTTTTAACAGTGCAGGCTTGTGGGTTGGTAATCAGGCGACCCAAGCAGACCCTACCGCACGCCTCTCACGTTGGCGCGATCTGTTGGCGCGCGTAAAAGAAGAAGGATTTTGATATGGGTGAACAAAATCAAACAGCATACAATTTCAAAAATGATGAAGTCTAAAGGCAATTACCATGTCACTAATTAAACAATTGTGGATTGGCATTATCGCGCTGCTACTACTGGTACTCAGCGGTAATTTTGTGATCAGTACCATCACTGCTAAAACCTATTTGCAAGAACAACTGCGCCTAAAAAATATCGACAACGCCAATTCACTTGCGCTATCGATTTCACAAATGCCGGACAAAGATCCCGTTACGCTAGAGCTGCTCATTAATGCACAATTTGATGCAGGCCATTACGAATACATTATTTTTCAGGATGCAGACCAAAAACCTATAGTTGCGCGTTACTTTGAAGCGAGCAATTCAGACATCGATCAAATACCCGACTGGTTTGCAAAACAAATTAACTTTGACGTCGAGCCCGGTATTGCGCAGGTACAAGATGGTTGGCAACAAGCGGGCACACTGGTCATAAAAAGTCATTCACGCTATGCACTGGAAGCGCTCTGGCACAGCACGCGCGACTTATTGGAATGGTTTGTTATTGCCACACTGTTAAGCGGTGTTATTGGCAGTTTGATTTTAAAATATATTTCACGTCCATTGGATTTGGTTGTCACCCAAGCTGAAGCTATAGGCGAGCGTCGTTTTATTACCTCGGAAGAACCTAAAACCAAAGAATTCCAGCGTTTGGTACGCGCGATGAATACTCTCTCCCAGGGAGTAAAACAAATGCTCGACAAAGAAGCGCGGCAGTTGGAGGTTTTACGTCGAGAATCGCAAACCGACTCCCTCACAGGGTTGGCAAATCGCACGCACTTTTTAAATCTACTCGACGCACAATTAACCCGCGATGACACACAAGGCAATGGCATTATCGTCATTGCACGCATAATGAATCTGATCGAACTCAACAGCCAGCTGGGGCACCAGCAAGTTGATCAGCTATTGCGCTCGATAGCCGGTGTATTTAGCGATACACAAGATAAATACCCACACAGTTTTGCAGGGCGCTTAAACGGCAGTGATTTTACTTTGCTGGTTCCAACCGATACACCTATCTCAATTTTTAGCAATGATCTCGCGCAACAGTTAAGCACTCAACTTGCAGCAGGTGGCTTCGATAAAGCTGCACTACCGCTTGCTTTATGCAGTTTCAATAGTAGCGACAAACGCAATGAGCTTATGCACAAGCTCGATGGTGCACTTTCGCAGGCAGAATTAAAAGGTAATCGCGCAGTAGTTGTATTGGACAACAATCAAACTGAATATGCACAACACAATCTCAACGAATGGCGCACAGCCATTTCTGATTCCTTAACAGCACAGCGTATTGCATTGGCAAAATTTCCAGTACGAACCAACACTGGCGATTTACTTCATCATGAAGCCTCTGTGCGTTTGGAAGTTGATAATGAACTAAGACCAGCCGGTTACTTTATGCCTTGGGCTGCACGTTTGGGGCTAATGACCGAAGTCGATTTAACCGTACTTAAATTAGCTCTCGCACAAACGGCGCAATCACCCGCTCCGCTCGCAATCAATATTTCTGCTGCATCACTCTGTAGTATTAATTTCCGTGAACAAGCAATCTCACTCTTATTGAATGCTCCGCAACACGCAAAACATTTGTGGCTGGAATTCCCAGAGGTTTGTATGTTGCGCCATTTGGATGAATTACGCGCATTTACATCGCGCTTGCGCGGCACTGGCTGCCGAATTGGTTTGGAGCATGTAGGCTTGGAGTTCACCCAGTTTGGTAATTTGCAAGCGATGGGTTTACATTATTTGAAAATTGATAGTGCAATCATTCGCGATATTCACACTAACATTAGCAGCCAAACTTTTGTACAAAGTCTCAGCACACTTGGTCATTCGTTG
The DNA here is from genome assembly GCF_035117775.1 of Cellvibrio chitinivorans. Lineage (NCBI taxonomy): Bacteria > Pseudomonadati > Pseudomonadota > Gammaproteobacteria > Cellvibrionales > Cellvibrionaceae > Cellvibrio > Cellvibrio chitinivorans. The sequence goes on along the minus strand of NZ_JAYKKN010000012.1, from coordinate 2,803 downwards.
GGAATCGATATGATCGCAGAAGGGGTGATTAGCGAAGAGGAGCGACAAGCGCTAATCAAAATTGGACTTGATGGTTTCACTGGCCCCTACATTGTGTAGGGGTTGGTGTTTAACAGATGAGTAAAATTTTATAAGTGCAAATTATCGCCATCATCCAACAACTGAATACCCTGACGCTTGCCACGCAATTCACGCCGCGCCAATAATTTATCCTGCGCAACTGAGGGCAAATCAGTAAAGCGAATAACACCCTGCTCTACCAACAAGCTGACCACATCCTCCATTACCCGTGCCATCGATTGGTCAGTTTGCTCCAATGCAAACTGTTCAGCAGATTTATCTCCTTTCAGAAACTGAACAAGTTCACTGGCATCATCAGCGATAAACTCTTTTATTTCGCCATCAGCTATTTTGCTCAGCGCGATAATGTCGCCATTTGAATTTCGTTTTACAAACATAAAATGTCCTCAATAAAAAATCCCGCTTAGAGAAGCGGGATTTTTTCTCACCGACTTTATCAGTCAGTAATTAAATTACCTGATGACTTCAACAGATTAATAATGTCTTGATCCGTACCCGTCAATTGAACTGATTTAAGCTCAATTTTTTGATCTGTCGCACTGGCATTGTAGCCAGAGTCATACCGACCATCACTACTAATGTGCACTGTTGTGGAGTTTTGAGCTGCATCATAAGTGAAATGTAAATAATCTGTGAGATTCGAACCATCCGCACCTTGCAACAGTTCCGATAGCTGTAAAACGTCGCCTTGCGTCTGGGAAAAATCCCGAATGATATCTGTTGAGGGCAAGCCAAATATAAGTTCATCATCGCCCAAATTCCACTTAAAGGTGTCAGCACCTAAGCCACCGGTTAGATCATCGCTTCCAGCACCACCGATAATTAAATCAGCACTACTGGTGCCAGTCAGAGTATCGTTTACAGAAGTACCATAAACTCCCGTTGCACCAAAGACCGAAATTGTCAGTGTTGCTTTATCACTACCACCTTGACCATCGGATACGGTGTAAGTGAAATAATCTTTTACGATTTGACCGGGATTCAACGTAGAAATATCGTCTGCCACATAGCTATAACTACCATCAGCGTTCAGTGTTAACTTGCCGTAAGTACCTTGCAAGGCAACACCTACTGCACCATCAGTTCCTGCACCTGTCTCAGTTCCAGTACGTATGGAAGCTACAGTTAAAGATCCACCATCCGTATCTGAATCATTCGCCAACACACCGCTAGTAGCACTAGCAGGGACAAGAATACTCATTCCCTCCTGGACAGTTGCCGCAGTGCGCCCAACGGTTAGCCAAGTGACGACATAATCGGAACCGGTTGTGGCGGTATCAAATCTAATTTGATCAAAAGCAATGGCGTTGCCAGAGCTATCTTTGATCTCAACGATTCCCTTACGGGTTGCATCAGCTTGAGTGAAATTTCCTCTACCGACCTCTACACCTTGCAGATAAGCAATCCACAAACCTATTTCAGATGTTGGAGTAAAGTCCAATTTGTCATAGCCAAAACTAGCGCTTGTTACTGGTGCGGCCAATGAGATGGTAATGTATTCGCCATTTTGAATTTCATCATCAAGCTCGATAGTACTGCCCGTTCCTGCAACACCAATCGCACCTGTCACACCATCGGCACTTGTCACGCCATTTACACCAGGTCTGAGTAAGGTTCCGCCAGTAGCTGTCATTGAACTGATGAATGAATTGTTCCAAGAATGATTTTGACCGTCACGAAGCCCGAAAGTATATGAGCTAGCCGAGGGGTCATCATTTGCTACTGGTGGCGCATCGTTGACTGCATTCACAGTGATGGTGGCGGTCGCAGGGGTTGCATCCACCAAGCCAAGATTGTCTTGCGCGGCGTAGGTGAAGCTGGTGGATCCGTTCCAGTTGGCGCCCGGCATAAAGTACACAGGGCCGCTGACCAGCGTGTCCACTGCCACTGGCGTGGTCATAGTCGCATCAGTGTACAAAGTGCCATTGGCCGGCAGGGTTTTGATAACAAAACCGGCCACAGTGCCATCAACATCCGACCCGGTAAGCACCACAGTGATCCGGGTATCTTCATCGCCAGTCGCAGTTATTGGATTAGTTTGCGGAGCATCATTTACCGGGGTCACCGCTATGTTAACCGTCACGATATTGCCACTTGTAGCCCCGTCATTCGCACGATAGGTAAAACTGTCGCTAGTAGTTTCACTACCATCATGGGTGTAGCTAAAAGTGCCGTTGGCATTGAGCGTCAAGGTGCCATGGGCTGGGCCGGTAATCAGAACAGCCGAAAGAATAGCGCTATCTACATCAGAGTCATTAACCAGCACACTGGTTGCACCACCAACCAAAACGGTTGCCGTTCCACCTTCAGTGACGGAGATGCTGTCTGCAACGCCAACCGGCGCATCGTTCACGGGCGTTACACCGATAGTCACGGTGCTGGTGGTAGTACCGCCGTTGCCATCGCTGATGGTGACAACAAAAGAGT
>NZ_JAYKKN010000012.1:0-285 GCF_035117775.1 Cellvibrio chitinivorans | reverse complement strand
GTACCGCCGTTGCCATCGCTGATGGTCACGGTGAATGCATCGCTGCCGTTGTAGTTAGCGTTCGGGGTGTAGACAAAGGCACCAGTCGCGGCATTCAGAGAGACGGTGCCGTTGGTGGCACTGCTGGTGATGGCATAGGACAAGGTATCGCCATCAACATCGGTCGCCACGATTTGACCCGGCAGCGCTACGTCCTCATCGGTAGTGAGGGTTTGATCGGCACTGACTGGCGCATCGTTCACCGGCGTCACACCGATGGTCACGGTGCTGGTAGTGGTACCGCCA
>NZ_JAYKKN010000011.1:0-40434 GCF_035117775.1 Cellvibrio chitinivorans | reverse complement strand
ACGTCCGGTTCGATGAGCGGGGGCTGGAAACGTGAGCAAGGTAGAAGGAGTGTCACCTGCATTAATCGAAAGAGCAGGAGTAGGAAGCCACTACCTAAACTCGGCGCGCCAGTCTTCGACTCTACCGTTATCCGATGTAATTGACCAGTCGGCGCAATTTAATGAACTGTTAGGGAATCACATGGAATTAGTTATTCGTGAACTTCAAGTTGATGATGATTTAGAAAAGCTAACTAACCTAATTCATTCCGCGTACGCACCTCATGCAGCGTCGGGGTTAAAGTATTGGGGTACTCACCAAACAGTCGAAGACACAAAAAAGCGAATAGCTATGGGCATTTGCTTAGTGGCATTGCTTAACGGTGAATATATTGCTACAGGTTTATTTCGCCGGCCTCAACCTGAATCGCCAGTTGGCCTATATCGTGAACCATCTGTTTGGACCTTGGCACAATTTTGTGTATCTCCAAAATTTAAAGGTAATGGTTATGGCAAAGCCATCCATTCACAAGGTTTGAAACTATTAAAAGAAATGGGAGTTTCTACTTTGGCATTAGACACCGCAGAACCTGCAAAAGCTCTTATAAAAATGTATGAGTCTTGGGGATACAAATTAGTTGGTACATGTGACTGGCGACCTTTTACTAATTACCCTAGTGTCGTAATGTCTATGGCAATTTAAAAATCCCTAACAAAGTGCTGCAACCCGCACACTGGGTGTGCTGGACAGTTTGTAAGTCGCGGCTTTGTGGATTTGCTGCGCACAAGTAATTCACAAAGCATCAACGTAAAAACTGCGGCTGAGCTTAGCGTTAGTGGTCTAGAGGCCGATATGGATAACACGGTAATATTTTATACACAGATAGTTTCGGTCGTTGTATTTTTACTAGCGCTATTTGGCGTCTATCGAGTATTGATAAGCCAAAAGGATGCAACAATTGAGCTTCTAAAAGAGCGTATATCTACTCTTAAAGATCGGCTTGAAAATGAAAGCTTTGATCCATTGAATGAAGCTCTGTCTAAGAGAGTAACCCACCTCAATGAGGAGCTTGGCCGCCTGAATGAAGATAAAGATACCAACAGAGAGTTAATCTCAAAAAAAGAAGCTGAATTATCTCAAGCAACAGAGGTTTATCACCGGTTGCAAGATATTCATATGCATTTATCGGGTATGTCTGTCACTTATTTTTGTCCAGTTTGCGAGGAGCCCACCTTGTACTTGGTAGATGCAACAGTTGGTTTTATGGGTAACGAAGAGAAGAGCTTTCTCGTTAAATACTCATGTGGGTATAGTGAACTTAATAAAGAGAAGGTCTCTGATTGTGGGAGGTCAACCACCACAAGAGTCTGTAACCTCCATTCCGCTACGCTTCACTGCGGCCCATAAGCACGGCGCTCTGAAAAGGGAGTAAGAATGAAAAATTTAATGTTGGTTGCGATTCTTTCATTGGCAATTTTCGGGTGTGCATCGCAACAAGAAAAGTGCGCATCAAGTTCTCCGCAAAGCAGTGATGATGCTGCCGTGGTTGACGGGCACCTAGCCGCATACAATAAACATGACCTTGAGGGAATGCTAAAGTTTTTCCACCCAGAAATAGAGGCGTATAGCTCTTCAGGTGAACTTCAACGGAAAGGTCTGGAGTCATTTCGAGCTGCTTTTTCAGAAACCTTTAAATCCAGTCCAAATGAAGTGGTTGTGGCTAGAATAATTCAAGGTAATCGAATCATTGACCAAGTTGACACCTCATTTCAAAATGGTGCTCATGTTGTGACTGAACGAGACACAATTATTTATACAATTGAACAAGGCTTAATTCGGAAAATCAAATTCCTTTAAAAGCGTTCATAAAAAATCGCTCACGTATCGCGCACTGTGTGCGCTGGATAGTTTGTAAGTTGTAGTTTTGCTGCGCAAAAATAACTCACAAAACTACAACTTAAAAACTGCTGCTTAGCTTGGTGTTATAGAAATGGAATCTGCAAGTGCTAGCTAAAATCATATTAAGCGTATTATTTGGTCTCTTATTACCTTGGTCTTATTTCTTGGTGGTACAGATAGTACCAATGGACATTTACGAAAATGATGTATTAATTAGAAAGGCCGTATCTAATAATAAATTAATACTATTTATTGAGTTTCATGGTTGGCTAAATGCATTAGTCTTGTATTTGAAATCATTTATGGTTTGCTCACTATGCGTATTCATAATTTGTTTTTCTCATGGCTTTATGGCTAGAAAATTAAACAACAATCTATAACAAGTCGAGTCAAGCTCGCACACTACGTGTGCTGGGAAGTCCACAACACTAACTCAAAAACTCCCGAAGGAAAGTAATGGTGTCCGATCAAGGAAAAAATCTAGGTAGAGTTGCGCTTGTCACAGGCTCGACATCTGGAATTGGCAAAGCTATTGCGCAACAGCTTGCAAGCGATGGGTTTGCAGTTGTTCTTCACTCAAAGTCATCTGTGCTTGAAGGCGAGACGTTAGCCGCATTAATTCCTAATTCTGTATACATCCAAGCAGACCTATCCGATCAAGCTCAAACAAAGGGTTTGATTTCAGACATTTTGTCTCGCTATGACCGACTGGATGTACTGGTTAACAACGCTGGAATAAATGCCATGATTCCTCATTGCTCACTTAAAGAAGCAACGCCTGAAATCTGGCGAAGTCTCTATGAAGTAAATGTTATCGCCCCATGGGTTTTAATCTCAGAGGCGGAACAAGCACTTCGAAATGCATCAACAAAAGAGTGCCCCAGCTGTATTGTGAATGTCAGCTCACATGCTGGTGTGCGGCCGAAAGGAGCATCAATACCTTATGCTGCAAGCAAAGCAGCGCTTAATCATGTGACTCAGCTTTTGGCATTAACCTTGGCTCCTGATATACGAGTCAACGCGATTGCTCCTGGCCTTGTGGATACGCCTATGACTCAAAGTTGGAGCGAAGCACATGAGCTTTGGAGGACAAAATCCCCAATGAAGCGCGGGGCAAAGCCGAGTGAAATCGCACATACTGTCTCTATGCTTGTTTCTAGTTGCTATCTAACTGGCGAAGTGATTCTCTCTGATGGAGGACTTAATCTCACATGAATGTGACAACTGAAGCAGCCTTGTATAGTCACTTAAAGCTAAATTTGTCTGCTACGGTTGAGAGCATTTAATTTCACTTAAGGATGTGCCGAAGGCCTGCTATTGGCAGTTATCCAATTTAATTGACCAGTCGGCGCAATTTAATGAACTGTTAGGAAATCACATGGAATTAGTTATTCGTGAACTTCAAGGTGATGATGATTTAGAAAAGCTAACTAACCTTGTTGATTTGCACCGTAGCTTGCCCCACCTTTGTATCCAAAATTGACCCAGAACAAAAACAGAATAGCTCAACACCCATGTGGCTTTGAAGTTATTTTCTGTGGGTCGAAATTCAACGCAAAAGTGGGGGAGTTTTAAGTGCAAATCAACAGCATCAAGGCAGAAGCTTGCCAACGTGCCCTGAAACGATTGCCCGCAATCTCGTTGAAGGCATCAGCGGATGATAAACATTCCAATCCGGATTCACTTAATGATGTATGTTTTGCCACTTCACCGATAGATTTAAAAGGGTTATCTCCTCTCACCACTTCAATTGCTTAAGTATCTTCTTTTCTTAAATTTTCTATCGATAAAAAACCGATTCGAATTTCATATTTTTTTTCGCGTCTATTTCCATTGAGTATTCAGAGAGCTAATTAACAAACGCACGAAATGCAATGACACTAAAAATGTAGTGCCCTTCGTTAAGTTCAAATTACTTTAAGTTGGCTTTGAAAAAATCATCGATTTCTATCTTTAGAAAGCCTCTGTCGAACGCTGGCTTTAGAGAATGTGAGATTATTCGGAGTAGGTAGGTAATAAATATTTCATTCAAATCAATCTGCATCCTTGCATTGAAAAATTACTTGGGCATGGCAATTAAGGCGTCGTTGCCTGGCGCAATTTTCTTAATTCCAAAATACCTGGATTGGTTTTTCCTTCTGTGAGGTGAGAGCCGTCTTTCAGCGCCGCATGGTACTTTTCGCGTGCATCAGCCACTATCGATAAATACTTGTCGCCAATTTGCCCGCTGGTGGTAGCCTGTGAATAATTCATTCCCTCCATGAGCCAATCGGTAGACACACTCTTGGGTAGATAGCGATTTTGTTGTGCCCCATATATGTACTGCGTTAGTTGATTGTCTATCATTTTGAAGGCGGCGTCATTGAAAGCCTGGATATCTTGAACCAAATCTTTTGCTGGCTTTATATTTTCAGGATTATCCAGCAGATTTTGAATTTTTTTCAGCGTTGCATTATCTGCGCCGTCTTTCCCCTTGCTAACAGCACTAATTTTGCCGTCTACCATCATCACTTCAAAACTGTCAGGGTCGATATTGAATTTTTCTTCCAAATGTTGTTTGAATTTCTCTAAAGACGCCTCAACGCTTTTTGCGGTCTTTCTATAATTGTACTGAGATTCAATTACTATGTTGGCGACAGCCACGCCGATACGGTCACCTTGTTCGGTTCCTTCCATGCTGGATTGTAAATGGCCGTTCTTATCCAGGCTCGGTAGTTTTAAACTTTCTTCCATTAATTCCTTGAGTGCGAGGGTACTCAGACGCTGATCCTCCGGTGAGGCGAATGGGCGCCTTTTGCCACTATCAAGTTCTTCATAAGTCACCCAAGTAGAATACAGACGAGTTTTGTGCTCGCTTAGTTCTTCAAGAGAATCAAAGCGTGATTGAGCTTCATATTCGGAAGAGAGCTTCGTTGACTCGGGGGAGAGCGTCACTATCGCGGAAGGATATTTTGAGTTTGGGGTGAACACATTTTCGACGGCTGTATCTGATAATCCTTCATTGGCGGATGAATGCATTGACTTAGAAGCTGTCGCCAGAAATTGCTTATGATCGAGATTTATAGAGTCCATAATAAATTTCAATTCAAATACGTTGAGTACCTACTGATTGTTAGCGTCCACGCATTTAAAAACTTTAGATACATATTTATATTTATCAATAATTACGACTACATAAAACGCGCGATAGCAATCTATAAACATTTATTCTATCTGTTTTTTTTCGTTCAATACCACCAGTGCGCCCAATGGGCTGGACTTCCCAGGCTCTAGTGGGCATGCCTAAGCTACTTTATTTGTAAAAGAGCCCGTCAGGGTAGGGAGCCTTGATTATTAGTCAGGCGACTAGTGGAGCAGATACCGGAGGAATTAAATTTTTGCTGGTCTGACTTTACTTGACAGAGATTTGTAAAAATCATAGTGCTTGAATTGAGAAGGGAAAAAAATTGCCGCCAATAGAAAGTTAAATTCCATAAAGCGGCAATTGCTTTCCTATCATACTACTGGCTTCTTAATTCCTAATATGCTCATTAACTCAACCGCTCGAGGATCATTTAACATTTTTTCCATGATATTCATCCTTAATTCTTGATTATTTCCAGGAGCATTTATGACTTTTTCATTCCAATCGTCTTGTGTGTCAATACCTTGCGCGGCTAAAGCGTCTTTAAAATGATTGGCATGTATGGTGCTGTACTCCTCATAGAGTGCCTTGTTATTGTAGTATTGAGCTTCAACCTGCTTGCGCTCTGCGGTAACAGATATGTTATTTAAATAGCTCTGAATTGCATTTTGATCCTTGAGGGATAGCTCTCCATCAGTCCCTAATTTTTCACTCATTGCTACAAATTTTCTGCCTTCTTCGACTCGTTCCCCTGAGCCTAAATTAGAAAAGGCTGGCGAAAATTCACCAAACCAGGATGGTAACGCATATTGCTCAACGCCAGATTTAGTCATCGTAGCGGCTAACCGTTGTCCTTCAGCTGATAAGGTGACCGTATCGTCTCCAGAGATTGTAGTCGCAATATTAAGAGAACTCTGATTCGCAATAGCATTGGATTGCGTAACATGCAAAGACTTCAAGGATGAGTGCTGAGTCGCTGAAACATACATGATGTAGACCTCCGGTCAAGTTCACTTTCAGAACTCACTATTTTGCAAATTATTTGCCATCTTGCTGTGCTCATTCGTAAACGCATGTCTTTGTTATATGAAGCGACATTTGCAGAAGTATATGTAATAACATGCAATATTTTGAATTGACGGAGTGTTAACATCTCAAATGATATGGGCATATTCATACGTAATATCTTTGACTCACCCACGATAACCTTTAGGCTAAGAAGTCATCTTTAAAATTAAAGTTAAAATTTTTATTGAATCGCCTATGGGAAATAGACTTAATTTTCAACGAAAATGATTCGTTTAACCATCAATGTTGGCGGACCTTAACGCAAGAGTCTTTCAAGTGACTTGGCCGCCAAGCTTTCATCCATAGCATTTCCTCTCCATGATAAAAACAACTTTTCACTTAAAGAAATATCAATTGCATCTCTGAGAAAAAGATACTCTCTGTATCTTTTCCATAGCTTTTCCAAAACTTGAGGGGCCATATCGACAACCCCGACAGAAATTAAGCAATCTCTAAACTGCATAACATCGAAGATATTATTTTTACGAATCAAAGAAGTAACCTCATTTTTTTGAGCTGTGTGTACATATAGATGGTTACATATATGATAGTGCGGAGCGAAACAAAATTTGTTCCATGCATAAAGCAACGACTATCAATATTCCGAATAACTAAAATTTTGTAATATTACTTTAGAAGGGTGATCTGACTTTGAAATCGGATGAAAGCGACGGAGAGGCGATTTTACGCCAAGGACTACAACAATGTTTTTCCCTGTAATATTATCTTCTTTATTTTTCAGCCACCTTAATGCGCATTCAATCTCTGCTACAGGGTGTGAGTATTTCTCAAAACTCAATGACCATTTTAATACTGAACTAACCAGTATAGTGCCATTTCGCGAGAGCGCACCCAATATGATTTCCCAGGGTTATTTTTCAACGAGTACTCGATGAATTTATTAGGCCAACTTTCAACTAAACCAAAAACTTTTTCAATAAGCTCTGTATGTTGCGATCCATCACCCGCTGATTTTCCACGCGTCGGCGCAGAACAGTGGTACTGAGCCCAGGGGCGGCCTGATCATCCGCTACATGGCCACCGCGGTAGTGCCGCCGGTACGCCCCGCCTATGCTTGGCTGGTCAGCGGCGAGGAGCGGCATAACAACTGTAATCACGTGCGCCGACAGACCCGGAAACCAGCGTGCGCTTGCGCCAGATGAGCATGGAGTAGGTCTGCCGCGTGACCGGCGCGCTTCGATTAGGAAACCAGGTCGTCGCCGCCGCATGACCGGCAACAATACGGGAACATGCACTTTCGGAGTTTGCCAATGAATCCATCGTCGTTGCAGCAGATTAGCCGGCACGTCATGCCAGACGTGCCTTTGGCCACATGTGATATCGGCTTCCTGTTCGGCACCCGCCACGGGGTGGAGGAGTTTTGTGACGAAGCCTACGGTCTGTGGCGTCGGGGCATGTTCGCCAAGCTGCTCATTTCCGGTGGCGCCACCGCGGGTCAGGCCGAGACCGAAGCCGACGTCATCGGCGCCCAGCTGCGCCAGCTCGGTATGCCGGCCTCTGCCATGATCCTGGAGCACGCCGCGACCAATACCGGAGAAAACGTCATCCTCGGGCTGGCGAAATTGCGCGAATCGGTCAGCCCGTCGTCCATCGGCAGTGTCCTGGCGATCGGCAAGATTTGCTCGACCCGGCGCTACGCCATGACGCTCGAAAAGCATTGGCCCGGGCTGCGCCTGTCCTGCTGGGGCGTAAATTACTTCGGGGTCTCTACGGACAACTGGTTCACCCATGACGAGTTTCGCCGGCGGGTGATCGATGAATTCATCAAGATTCCGCACTACCTGGAGCGCGGTTTTCTGTGCGACCTGCCCGGATTTCCGCCATATCCGGCTCTGGCCGATTGCCAGGCACTGCTGAATGCGGCCGAACGGGAAATGCTCCAGCACCATCCGCTCGCGGCTTTGCCCGCCGCAGCCGGCCACGACCCTGCCTGACCAGCGGTCGGCGCCATCACGATGACCCTGAATGTATCTTTTCAAAGGCCATTTCCGGTGCACAATCAGTAGCCAGTAGCTTGCATACATATCTATCGTAAGTCCTCAATTGGCCGAAAACAGGCAACAATTAAAAACGGAGGATATTGAAAGATGGCGAGGGATCTTGAGCGAATCGGATTCGCCTCTTATCGAGGTAGAAGAGTTTATTTCTTGGCGTCAATCGCGTATTACGATGCTCTGGAAGATGAAATTCATCGCAGTTTTCATCTTGATGAAAAAACGTATCTTTCTGCAAAGGGAAGAAGATGTTCATTGAAAAGTGCAGCTGAATTTTCAAATAGGAATGATGCAGTAAACCACTTTGATACCTGGATTAATAGGCAAGCCGATAAGCATTGGAAACTCGATGTTATTGAATGTTCTGAACCGCAAGACGTAGAATTTAGACTTTACGATAATAACCATCCACTTTTCAAAGTGGAAACAGATCTGCCGCGTTACGTACTTAATTATGCGAGAGCATTCTATTACGATTATTTGCACCAGCTCACGTATTCCAAATCGACTGTAACCATCCCCTAAACTAGTGTCATTCATAATTAGAGTTCTCCGGCATACACTGTCACAAACGGAGAGCCCCCTATGAAAAAGTCACGTTTTACTGAAACACAAATTGTAAAAATCCTCAAAGAGGTAGAAAGCGGCAGGCTAGTGAAAGAAGTGTGCCGGGAAAATGGCATTTCTGATGCAACCTACTACAACTGGAAAAGCAAATACGGAGGTATGGAAGCGTCGGATGTTAAGCGCTTGAAAGACCTGGAAGAAGAAAATCGCCGCCTTAAGCAAATGTATGCCGAGCTCAGTCTGGATCACAAAATCCTGAAGGATGGACTTCCCGACTTATGACATGCTTCCTTCGATTAACGGCACTAAAGGACAACAAGCGCTTGGCATTGGCAAATAAGGTTCTCAAAGCACTATTGAAAACGCTCTATCCTATACGCCCTTGTTTTATTAAAAGATTACCAAGCAGAGAATATGGTGAATGACATTTACGAAACTATCGTTTCGACTTGGCAAGATCATTTAATGGAGATGGAAGTTTCAAATGCCGATACTCACATCATTAATCAATTTATTAATGTCAAACAGAATCCGTGAAAACAGTTAAATCACCTATAGTTACCACAACAAACGACTCAACCGAAAACGTTAATGAGATGTAATAAGCTGAAATAGCCAACCCAGTTTTTTGTTGTTAGCATACCGCGCTCAAACGAGGTAATAGCAGGGATGCATAAAAATTGAAAACAAATTCCCCTGGATTGGCTATGCCCGATACTCACTCGCTCGCCCCTGAAACTCACCAACAACAGCTTGATGGGTTTATTCAAAAAACTACACGGCTCGCAGAAAATTTTCTCGGTTATCAAACAAGCCAGCAGGTGCAATTTGATCCTGCGCTTTACCCGCTGCTCAATCTGAATCTATTAAATTTGGGCGACGCTTATACCGAAGGTAACTTTCGCGTTAATGCAAAAGCCCAAGAGCAAGCAGTATTGGATTTTTATGCGCGCCATTGGAATGCACCGAACCCAGATACACCCAACTGTGCCAATTCGTATTGGGGTTATGTCACCACTATGGGCTCAACCGAAGGGAATTTATTTGCTCTGTGGAACGCGCGCGATTATCTGACGGGAGGCAAGCTCTGGTTTGCTGAAACCCAATCCGATCTGCTTGCGCGAAAATCACTGGCACCAGTGTTATTGACCAGCCGAGAGACTCATTATTCTGCTGCCAAAGCCGCACATATTTTAGGTATCGCATTGCCCTCCAGCTTTTCCTATCGCGATGCGCGAGAAAAATCTGCACCGGATTTTATCGGATCAGATGCCAGCGGTGCGATTGATATTGATGAGTTAGTACATTGGGCTGAATTATTTTTTGCGCAGGGACATCCGCTCATTTTTTCACTCAATATGGGAACTACCTTTAAAGGCGGATTTGATCCAGTTGAAAAAATTGTTGCGCGCTTGCCGCAGATTTTTAACGATCAGTCTGCCCGCAATTATTGGATTCATATTGATGCAGCCATCTGCGGTAATACTTTGCCTTGGGTTGAGCAATGCCAAAAACTAGGGGATTGGCCATTTGAACAACAGGGCGAACACTTCCCACACTTTGACTTCCGTATTCCACAAGTCAGCTCCATTTGCGCCAGTCCTTACAAATGGATGGGAGCACCATTTCCATTTGGGGTTTATCTCACGCGCGGACAATTTCGCCTGCAACCACCAGTGCACCCCAAATATATAGGTTCACCAGATTCCACTTTCTCTGGCTCGCGCAGTGGACTTGCTTGTGTACACGCATGGCACTATTTCGCCACCAAAACCCATGCTGAACATTTGCAAGAAGTTAAACTGCTACAGACAATGGTGAATTATGCCTATGCCGAATTAAAAAAATTGGAAGGGCGCTTATGGATCGACGAAAAACCCTTCCAGGTTTTTTTACCTAACTATCTTGCTCCCATGATTTGTTTTACCCAGCCAAGTAAAAATATTATCGATGTATTTTCTCTGGCGAGTGAAGACACAGTGCATGGAACTCTCAGTCATATCATTATCCTTAAGCAAGTCACTACAACAATCATTGACCGCTTTGTTAAACAGCTTAAACAAGAACATCACTATGAATAAACTATTCCTGTTAGTTGGACTTTTTTGCCTGTTTGCCACAACTGCAACAGCGGATGTTACCCGTCAACTAAATACTGCTCCCGATCCTGTCATCATCAGCGATAACGAAACTATCGCTATTCCCGTGCAGGAACCGCTTAAAGATTTACCAATAGATGTGCGCCTGTCGCTCAACATCAATAAAATTTACGACATTCGCCCGGTCGATGAAAGTTTTAATGTCGATGCTTATTTGGGTGCAAGCTGGTTGGATGCTCGCGCAGGCTTCTTAGTGCCGGAAGGAAAAGACTCAATAACCTTGGAAGATGGTCATGTTGATGATTGGCATGAGCATGTGTGGATGCCATCATTGGAGATAATCAATGTGTTGGGTATCAAAGATGTTTCCAATAAAAGGCTGGTTATTTATCAAGATGGCCGTGTTTTTTACAACGAGCGTTTCAATGCAACGCTTCAATCATCGATGAACTTTCGCAAGTTTCCATTTGACACGCAACAGCTTCAGATAATGATCGAGCCATTCTCTTACTCAGCATCCAAGGTGCGTTTCTCTGAGAAGAGTCAAGTTTATCCTGCGGAACTCAGCGCATGGCCAATGTTGGAGTGGCATGCCACCCAGCGTGCCTGCCAGGTAGGTGAGGCGGAATACCAGTATTTAGCGGATAGTACCGCAGAGAAAAAATTTACCCAATTTGCATTTACCTTAACGGTTGAGCGAATCCCTGGATACTTCTTACTGCAGATTTTTTTGCCGCTCGCGGTAATTATGCTTTGTGCCTGGAGCATTTTTTTTGTAAAAGATGGCGCCACTCAATTATCACTAATTAGCACACTAATGCTGACCGTCTACGCTTTCAACTTCTTCATCACCGATTCAATCCCCAAACTTCCCTACGGTACTTTCCTCGGAAAAATTATTATTATTTCGTTTATCTCAATCTTCTTACAGCTAATAGTTCATTTGGTAGAGCTACGTTGTGATCGCGAGTTCACCGCAAAACAAAATTTCTGGATTGCATTACTTTTCGTTCTAGGTTTTGGCTTCGCTAACTGGCTAAACTGGCAACACGCCAGTTTGGATTTGCCAACTACTGCAACCGGACCAACTACATTGAATGTGGAAAGTTGTGGTGATGAGCTTAATCAGAAAAAGTAAAATTACTGATTACATCATCCCAATTGAGCGACTATGCTACAGCGGCTTAGGGTAATTGCCATCCAGGATCTTATCGATCTGGTAGTCAAGCATTTGCCCCTCATCTCCAGTTCTTGGGTCGTTTACATCTGCAGCATTACGATAAACATCCACATTGTTGCTATCTATTAGTGCAGTTCTATTAATATATCTCATCTCACTATGAGTTATGGGTTGACGTCCTCGCACGGGGGTTTCCGCCGCATTACTAACTGTAGTATCCGGCCGTCCTTTAGTGGGGTTGCCCGGTGAGTCGTTATTGAAATGCACTACCTTGCCTTCCGCAACTGTAAATTTAATCCCTAGCTTGGAGGTCCTTCTAAAGAAAACATCCCAAACCCATGAATCTATTATTCCCTCGTAATCAGCATGCGCAGGAAGAATGGAAGTCCTTGCTGCAAAAGCTGCCAGGATTGCCTGTCTTTTACCATTTATCGTTTGACCTGCGATGGCATCAGGCGTTGCCCCATTTTTATTTAGCCTATCCTTCGTTGGTGGCGCATTTGTAGAATTAAGCGATCCTATCTGAGCTATTTGTTTATCTATTTTTAAGTAATCAATATTTTCTTTGAGGAAATCAAGCCAGCGCTCCGACTTAATTGGAGATGCGACTACAGGATTGGGGCGTGTGGTTAACATTTGAATTACATCAAAATATCCAGCCATAAAATTGTTAGTGCTGTTACCTCGAGTGAAAGTACTGGTCACATTCGACAATCTATTTAATTCATCTACGGTCAAGGGGTCTTGAGCCGGAGTGGGAGTCGCCAAAGGATCTTCCACATTCATTGCATTCAATCCATCCACTCTTGGTTGATGTATTCCATAATGCAGATCACCGACCCCATGTTCCTCTTTTGCTTGTTGGATCACTTTTGATTCAACTTGTGCATAGCTATTGTATTGCGAAGATGAATTAATGTTCTTTTGATTGATCGAGTTCACGCTTTGCGTTTGTGAACTACCGTTGACAGAGCTTAGTGCTTTGGCTCCCATCACATCCGCTTCAGCTTCCAAGCCCACATCATCGTTAACGGATGTACCTTTCATTTGTGTTGTCGGTTGTACACGCCCTTGCGCTTGCTGTACAACATGCCATGCTTCGTGTGGTAGATGTTGTTCTTGTCCGGGGGCGACGTGAATGTCAGTTCCTTGAGCATATGCATGAGCATTTAGTTGTGCGGGTTTGTCGGAGTTGTAATGGACTTTTACATTGTCCATGCTCATTCCTGAAAGTGATTCTATTCCCGCTTTGAGTTGGTTGGGTAAACCTGTGTTATTTGGCTTTTGTTCAAGCTGCGCGGTTGCGGTGTTAGAAAATTTTCCCTGTATTAATTCCTCTTCTTCGGCAAGCTGCGCCGTTTCAAACTTTCCCTGCAGTGGTTCCTCTTCTTCCATTAATTGTGTTGTTGCAAATTTTCCTTGTAATAGTTCCTCTTCCTCCGCTAATTGAGCAGTTTCAAACTTACCTTGCAGTAATTCTTCATCTTCCGCTCGCTGTAGTGGTGCGCCTTGAGCGGTATTCATCATCTGCTGCTGTTTTAATTGCACCGAAGTTGAGGCGCGCTGGTCGCTAAATGCAGGTGTGGTTTGTTTGGCGACAGATTCTTCTGCCGCTTGGGTTTCGCGTGCGGTTTGTTTACTGGTGTAGGCCATCATCTTGCTCCGGTTAGTCCTTAAATCTGGTTAAAGTGAGTAACGTTTAAAACCTGTGATCTACAACTTTATTTTGTATCGCCCGTATAATTTACATCATCTTCCGTTGCTTCATCTCTGTTAATTCCATCATCGACTTCACCAAATGGTTGCCGCTGCGGTAATGCAGCTTGTTTTTGATATTGCAATAAATTGCGATTGGGTTTCTGCTCTTTAAGTGCCTTGATTGCATTAAGGCCAGCCCAGGCAGCAAGTGCAATTAATATCAACCCAAGCAGGCTGGATAAATTGATAATGTTAAATAATGGATCAACTGCAATTAAGTATTCCCAAATAATAATTGGCGGTAGCAAAATGCAGATCACCGTTATTGGATGTGGCAGCCATCGAATATAAATCGGCAATTTTTTACAGCGGTGCGGATAGATATAAAACACGATCAACACATACGCCAGCGCCAGCAGCAGCCAGATATTCATGATGGCAATTATAGTCCAGCGATATCCGCAGAGAGTTTCATTCCACAGCGACTCGGAATAGCCGGGTGAAAAATGGGTGCCTATATAGCTATTCACTGCGGTGTAATCTTTGCCGGCACCTGCGTCGTTATATTCAAGCATTGGCCAGAATCCACCGCCGCCAAAACTTTCGTGGATATATTCCAAACGCTTTTGTCGCTCATCAATTTTGTCCGCGTCTCTGCCAGTTGCTTTTGCACTCATGGCTGCATAGTCGGTAAACATGAGTGGTACGACAATATCGCGGTTAATGCTGTTGGTAACGGCATAGATTTCATCGAGCGCGCTGTAATAAGGATCTTCCAGAATAAGAACCGCCAAGCTGCCCACTTTTTCTTGCACTTCTGGAATAGACAGATTGTCGCTGGCGTAGCGATTTACGCCGGTGAGCAAATCTATATGGTTGCTACCAAATACAAAATCCGGCAGCAGAAATTCTGATTGCTTTACCATAATATTGAGATAGGTATTGTGCTTTATCGAGTGAAAGCGATTGCGATCTTTATCCCGCTGGGTCAGCTCGGTTTTAAGCTGTTTAAAGAAGTTATCGAACCTGTCTTTGGCAATTTGGGATTTAGGATAGTTTTTAAAATAAAAGGTGACGCCATCACCATTGACCGGTTGCCCGGCTAATCCTAATGTCAACCAAGGACGCAAGCGCGACTCAGCATCAGTTAGCGAAACAGACAAAAACGTCAGTAACTGTTCTTCCAAATTATCAAAAAATATTTTCAGGTTGGCGTCTTCACTTAATTCGGGCGAGAGTGAAAACTCTTTTTCAATTATCCAATCCACTTTGCTGCCATAACGACGAGCCTCACGTATAAATGCTTTGGCATTGTCGCTATTGTCGATTAATAAATTGGTAACACCAGGTCGATTATTGATTTGATTCAACTTGCCGGTATCACTCACAGTCAAGCCAAAGTAGGCAACACGATTAAATGTGCTGAAATCAAAAACCTGCGCATCATCCGTTGTTTTCCAATAAGGAAAAATTCCATAAGCCATTGTTTGTATTTCTTTGGGTACGCACCCACAGGCTTGATGTGACCCATCCCATAAAATGGGTTTGCCTGTGTACTCTGGCATGGGTTCGCTGTAGAACTGTTCCAGAATAGGAAGCAATTCCTGATTAAAATAAGTGCCGAGATGTTGTACATGATCTTCATTGCAATACTTGAGCGGGCCTTGGGCTTGATCTTTAAAGTAGTCCTGTAACTGATTGAATAACACTGCTTTTTCTGCGGCATCAAGGTTGCCTAATTGCGTATCAACCGTGTTGGATTTATCCAGCTTACAAATGCCGGATGCTTTGAATATTTTATTTTTGATTGCCAGTTGTAATAGTTCTGCCGTGGGATATTCAATATCTTTGAGTGTTTCAAGCAGTTTGATTATCACTGCAGCAAGTGGTTTTTGGCTGACATGCATAGCCTCTGCCGCAGCTTCACTCAACATAAAATAACTTGTTTGGCTGGCAATCTGAATCTGTAATGCAAGCTTGTCGGTATTATTGGTGGCAGTTGCCGGAATATTTTCTTTACTGCTGGCAGCCGAGCTTGTTGCTGCACTATCGTGTTGTTCATTGGCAGCCAGTGTTGTCGTCTGTGGTGGATTGGATTTTTTGATCGCGGCAACTATTACTTTAGTGAACTCAGCTTGATCAGAGAAAGCATGATCGCGCAGCGCAGACAACTCGCTAAACAACGCATCGCTAATGCCCTGTTGGGCGAGGGAATTTAATGCTTGATCGCTGATTAGATACCTATTGTATTGCACAATACCTGCGTTAATTTTATCGGCAATTTTTTTACTTTCTGCTTCCGGTAAATCCGCAAGGAGTGCAGATACTTTTGTTGTTGCCGATAATTTATCGGGAAACTCTTCTCCTTTGATCGCATCGACTACCGCTTCAGCAGCTGTAATTTTTGCAACAGCACCGCTCATGGCTGCAAAGTCATCTTCGCGCAGCACATAGAGCTGAAAAGGTTCGATGGCTATAGGTGGTTCTGGTTCAGCTACTACACTAGGGGGAGGTTGCAAATAACAGCGTACCAGTGCTTGTAATTGTTGATCGTCACCTTGAGCCAGCGTTTGATGAGTATCCAAATCGCAAGCGGTAAAATGTGTGGCAGCCCAAAGCGCAAAAGGTTTGCTGATAAGCGTATCGGCGTCGGCGCGATATTTTTCTGAAAATTCCGCTATAGCCATTGCGCGTGCAGGAAATGCTACGGCGACATCTGTGTTGCTATCCAATGCAAAATTGCTGCAAAACCGTTGCATCCACGACCAGGTAATCGGTCCCAATATCCCATCATTTAATGGCTTGCCGCTGCGGCCTGCATCTTTTTTCCAGTCACTATCCAAATGGTATAGCTGGTACATGTCGGCCTGTACTTGCGCGATGACTGGTTTGGGATATTTTTTATATTCCAGATCATAGCCGAGACATTTATCTCTATTTGCCATTGCGCCGTCAGGAGGAGTTTGTGCGAGCGCGCCCAAAGGCAACAACAGCCCAAGCAAAAGCACAACCGATTGTAGTGATGAAACCATTGTCATGATCAGTTAGAGCGTACGCCCCTCCTTGAGAAGTTCTTTATTAATACCTTGCAGTAAGTCCGCCTGTTCAAGCGTTTTGCGCTGCATACGTGTTGCGCGGATAGCCGCGTAGCGCACCACGTTAGTTAGCGATCCGCCTGATAATTCGTACTTTTCCGCCAGCAATTGCAAATTGACATCGCCGGCCAACAGTGATTGGTCTGGCAACAAATTTCTCCACAGCCGCAAACGCTCGGTTTCATCTGGCAGTGGGAAATAAATAATCGATTGAAAACGACGGGAGAAGGCTTCGTCGATATTGGCTTTAATATTACTGGCGAGAATCACTACGCCGGGAAAGTCTTCTACTCGCTGTAGCAGATAGGAAATTTCCTGATTGGCATGGCGATCATTGGAGCTACTAGTTTGGGTGCGTTTGCCGAATAATGCATCCGCTTCATCGAAAAACAGAATCCAGTTTTTATTTTCAGCCTGATCAAATACCCCTGCGAGATTTTTTTCGGTTTCGCCGATATATTTGGAAACCACCATCGATAAATCGATACGATATACATCCACGCCCACACTAGCGCCCAATAGTGTCGCGGTCAGGGTTTTACCCGTTCCCGGTGGGCCAAAGAATAAACTGCGATAACCTGCTTTAACGGACTTTTCCAATCCCCAGCGATTAACCAATTCTTTTCCCTGTCGCAACCAGGTGTGCAGATGATCAATTTCTTCCATCACATCATGCGACAGTACCAAATCATCCCATGTGAGCTTGCTGGTAATTAATTTGGCCGGAAATTCAATGCTGTAATCCGGTTTATGTACCTGACCATGAGTACAGCGATGCAGAAACTCTGCAGTGACGGAAATAGTCGCATTCAAAAATGGCTCGCCGCTAGCTTGATGCTCCAATTTAATTAAGCGCTGTTTGAGGAAATAATGTTGCTCATCAAATAATTGCAAGGCCGCAAAACGGCGATTCAATTCTTGCCCTGCCAAAATAAATACCGCGGTTTCAGCCGTCGGTAAAAATCCGCTGTGCGCCTTGCCTCGCCAACCGCCAAACTCGGTATAAGTGCGGCCGGTGACCTGACTCTGGGTGAAAAAAATATCAAGCGCTTGCGGACGTAGATGAGGAATCAAGCACAAAATAAATATCAAACGCTCATCAAAACCCATACTATATTCACGCACAATTTGGGCATAGGGCGATGAATCACTGGTTAAATCCGGTGGTGTTATGCTGCGTACATCTGCGGTCACTTGTTGCGTTTCAGGTGCACCGAAATAATGGGTAAAACGCAAATTTAATACAGCATCAAACCAGGCAAGTTCCTGTTCGAGTGTTGTGGCATTTGCTTGGCTAATCTTCATTGAACATCTATCTCAGTCAAATAATCAGGAATCATTTCGCCAGGAAACTCGCAGCGGTTTATCCATCCATCCGTGTTTGGTCAGGCTGATGCTCCAAGGTAGGTGATCAATCAACATATCGAAGGTTTGCTCTTTTACTTTTAACCGCCAGCAATCGTCCTCTAGAACTAACCAGCCTTGCCGTTGAAAGAAGGTCTCGCGTAAACCGGAAATTGAAGTTGAGCCCAAAACTTTCCAGTGCTGGATCATGCTTGTGAGCATTTGCTCGATTAGTGTTTGTTCCTGTTCATTAATCTCGATGCCCGCACTTATGGGGATGCTAGTACTGATTCCACATAAAATTTTATTTAGTATTAATTCGTACTCTGGTGTAGAGGTTTCACCAGTCACCATAAACTGAACCAAATGTACAGCGCGGTCGGCTGCGCCCGGATGAATAAATTTTCCATTCTCTAGCAGATTTAGCATTGAAAATAATCTAGGTAAAAATGCAGCAGCCAATACCAGCCCGGCATTATTAATATGCAGACCGGCTTCCCATTGAGGGGTGGTATCATCACGATGTGTTGCAAGCTTGGAAGAAATATCCTGCAAGCGCATAGTGGGTTTTTGTTGTGCTGGTGGTTTTAGCAACGCAATACGGCGCTGGGTTAAATTCACCAGTCGTTGTACATCATCAAGGCCAGCAACTGGCGTCAATTGCTCACATAGCTCAAGCGCTAGTTCGGCAGCATGCGCACTGGTCTTGGCAGGACTACTTTTCGCTTCGGTAGAAAATAAATAATTGAAGATAAATGTCCATTTCACCTGCTTTATCGGCTGACTATTAATGTCAGTCACCAGTAGCGCCAAAGCTTCCATTACTGTTCTTACTACTCCGTCCAACCATGTATAACGCGTGGTCTGCACACGCATAAGGATTTGATGTAATAAATGGGCAGGAACTGATTGAACCAGTAATTGCGCATTGTTTGGCGTGGCTAGTAACTGCGTCCATTCAGCGATTAGTGTTTGATTGGAGTGATTGAGCAATATATTGATATGTTGTTGTAGCGCTAATAATTGTTCTTTGGGTAAGGGCATATTCGCCGCGAACAACTGCGCTAATAATAATGCAGGTCTATGCACAGAATTATCGCTTCCGGTTATCAGTGAATAGTCTATCGCTTGTTCTGAATGAAAATGCTCTCTTGAATCTGAATTAACAATGTTGCTAACCAGTGATTCAGTTGCAGACGTTTTAGTAGCTATGTGGCTGATGCGTGAGTGTTCGCTATTGGGAATCTCACTTATAGAAGCCTCACTCATAGCAAGCTCAGTAATTGAGGCCATATTCTCCGCAATATGAATTTCATCATTTGGAGTGGCTGCAGCAAACATCTCAAGGTCAAGCGGCTGTTGCTGCAATAGCGCATTTATTAGCCGCTGGTAAAAAATCGATTGGTTGATTGACTGATGCGCGAAGGTGTCGATAGCGCAAGTAAGTTCTGCATTTGAATTTACATCAGAAAATTTTGCTTGCTGCATTAATATCTGTAATAACTGTTGCCATTGCACATGGTTAAACTGCAAGCTGCGTAGACGTGTTAATGGGTACACATCAGTCATCAAATTTTGCACAACAAACGCAATATCACTAGTACTTACATCACTGGCAGCTATTGGTAATGTTGAAATTTTCTCGGGCGCATAAGCTGTGTGTTGATCTGGTGTCGAATTATTGAGATCACTCTGATGATTCACTTGAGCACAGATTAACACCAAATCCAATTCTTTTTTGTGCACCAGCTGCGTTAGTACTTGTCGGTAGTAATTGCTCTTGTTAATTGTTTTCTGGGCATGCAAGTGAATTGCCGCAATAAAATCCGATTGGGTATCTTTTGCGATAAAAGTTTCAGTGGTGATGAGAAGAACAATCAGCTGCACCAATTGCTCAACTGTTAAATTTATTGTTTCTGGTTGACGTAGACCCTGTTGCAACTGCACAACTAATTCATCCAATTGTGCAGTGGTTGCAGTAGATATAAATCCACTCCTTGAGGAAATTAGTTCATCTCGGTTTTGTGCTTGACTAATGGTAGCGGCAGAATCGGTAACCGGTCGGGCAGAAATTAATTGAGGAGCGATACTCTGCTGCAGAGTTTGAATATGTTTAGCATTGTGTTGAGTATTCACTTGCTGTTGCTGAATGTCCAATTCATCTTCGGAAATGCTCAATGCAATAGCTTCAAGGTCAATCACCTTGTCTGCAATCAATGCTTGCAATACAGTCAAATAAAAAACTGATGAGGAATAAGCTAAGTCAGCGTGTGTATTAATTGCAGTAATAAAATCGGCGCAATTTTCTGCCGTAGCACTGTGACCGAGGCGAACATAACTGCTAATTAAACGCTGCAATAATGTAATGTCACTTGCTAGCGATGACCAACTTAGTGCACCACTTTTTAAACGCAGGCACAAATCAAATAATTGGTGATCACTAATACAGGATAAATTGTTCTCTGACTGATTATTGTTGCTTGCTTCCAGTCTTGCTGCTATGCGTACACTCTGCGAAACAGGAATAAACGAATTTCTTTTCAGTTTGTTTTCCGTTGCTGGTGTGAAATCCGCTTCAAGCTGCTGAGCTGAAGTCCGCTGATGATCAGATAACTGTTTATGAGCATGGTTAATTTCCTGCTGATCCAGCAATAACGTATGGAACACTTGCTGCAGATATTGTTTGTCAAGATTTTGCAGCTCTGCATATCGCTCAGCCAACTCCATTAAAAAAGTATTGCTACTATTCTGATAATCCATTGCCACAGTTGTGGATGCGTTTGTTAATAGCATCCCAATCGCAATTTCCCATAGTTGGCGAATCAATAATTCGGGTGAGTGCTTACTTGGAGTTTCAGTATTGCCGCTAGCGTTGACGAGATTAGTCCCGCCGATGTTATCCGCTGCGGAAAAATTAATTGTCGATTCGTTTAACAGGTTAGCTAATACAGTTGCCTGATTCTGTAGTCGATAAAAAATATCCTTTAGTGATGGAGATAAAAGCGTGAATATGTCGGCCTGTAACTTCTGTGGCAAACGCAACATTAACTGTTGGCGAATTTCCGCCTGAGGTAAATAGTGCAGTACAGCAGCTAATAAAAGATGAGGTTCTGTGATAATTAATTGCGTCCATAGTTGTTGCAGTTGCGCAGTATCCGTACGAATAAATGCAGTAGCGATTAATTGACGTAATTCTTCAGGATTTTTTTGATTGTCGATATTTTTTTGTGTAATAAAGTCTTGTGAATTATTACTACTACTAATCTCTTGCGCAACAGGTAGGCCCTCTATTGAATCATTTTTATCGGCTAACAATTTCCTAATTTTTTTCTGCAGATTAATTAAATGTGTTGCCGTAGAGTGAGCAGGAATTTTAATGGCGATAAACGCATCTTGTAATTGCTGTTTTTTTAACGACAATGTTGTAGCAAGCCTGCGTAATATATGGCTGAGCCAAAATGATTCTGTCTCTTGTGGATACTCCAATCCCAACTGTAATAGCGTTTGCCATAAGCTCGTTTGCAGGGATTTAGAGTCCAGCGATTTGTCCTTCCTCTGTTGGTAAATATGATTGTTGGTTTCGAGGGGGGCTATTTTTTGTGCTCTATCTGCAAAATGAGACAATTCAAGAAATTGTATTAGATCAAGCAGATTGGTCACACTATTAATGTGCAGAGGCGCTAATTGGCGCAACAACTCTACTCGCTGCGTTGGTGAATATTGCACCATTAAATGTTGGACATTTGACTTAATATCGATATCGAGTGTATTGCCCTTAGTTGCTGGTACAGCCGAATAGTCTTGATGTTGATTTACTGATGCGGGCGTGAAATCAGTTTCAATATGCTGAACCGAACTTGGCTTGCGGTCAGATAGCTGCGGATAATACGAATTTGTAATTTTACTATCTAGCAATAACGTATGGAACGTCTGCTGTAAGTGTTTTTTATCAAGATTGAATAGTTCTGCGTAGCCTTCAGCTAATCCCATTAAAAATGCATCACTATGATTCTGGTAATGCATCGCAACATTTTTGGATGTGTTTTTTAATAACATTCCAATCGCAATTTCCCATAGCTGGCGAATCAATAGTTCGGGTGAATGCTTGCTGGGAATTTCAACATTATTACTAACACTGGAAAGATTCGTTGCATTGCTGTTATCCCATGTAGATTGTTGGTATTTCGGTCCATATAACGACTCAGCTAATGCAATTGCCTGATTCTGTAACCGATAAAAAATATCCTTTAGTGATGGTGATAAAAGCGCGAATATGTCGGCCTGTAATGCCAGTGATAAACGCAACATTAACTGTTGTCGAATTTCTGCCTGCGGCAAATAATGCCGTACAGCAGCTAATAATAGTTGTGGTTCTGTGACAATTAACTGAGCCCAGAGTTGTTGTAGCTGCATTGCATCAGTGCGAATAAATGCAGCTGCAATTAATTGACGCAGCTGTTCAGAGTTTTTCTGCTCATCGCTATTTTGCTGCACAACAAAATCGGCGGGGTAATTAGTACTACTAATTATGCCCTGTCCAACTGTTAGGCTCTCACTTGAGTCCTTTTTATCGCCTAACAATTGCGCAATCTGCTTCTGCAGATGAACCAATGATGTCGCTGCAGAATTGGCTGGTAGCTTAATGGCGATAAAAGCCTGCTGTAATTGCTGCTCGCTTAACGACAAAGTTTCAGCAAGCTTGCGTAGTAAATGATTTAGCCAAAATGCGTCTGTCGCCTGTGGATATTCCAAGCTCAATTGGAATAGCACTTGCCACAGATTATGCTGCAGAGTGTTGGAATTGAGCGATATATTTTCTATCTTTTGATAAGCCCGATTATCGTTTTTATAAAAATCAGATATTGATAAATCAGCTGAACAACTATGCGCTTCAAAAAATTGCAAAAGATCAAGTAGAGCAATCGCATTATTAATGTGCTGTGGTGCTAATTGGCGCAATAACTCCAATCGTTGCGGCTGGGAAAATTGCATCAGTAAACGTTGAATCAGTGCATCCCGCTCTGGTAATTCACGCAGCAATTCAGCAATGTTTTGCTCTGCAATTACTGCATCCAACAACTGCTCATGTGACGCGAGTTGTTTTGTGGATCTGTTAATACTGAATGTGGTTAGTTCATTACTGGTAGATGAATTTTTCCGCTCATTCTGTTGATGAGCAGATAAATGTCCACTGGATAAGAACATAAATAGCTGTATCAATGCTCTGTGCGTATTGGGACTATCACCCTCATAAGCAGATACGTTTTGGTTTGTTGGCATCACTGCTAGCAATTGTGACTGCAGTAATTGTGCGCACTGTTGTAACAATCGCTCACGGATAAGCTGTTGATAATTGCGGCTGGGTAAATTGCCAAAGTCAAATTCCAGAGTTTCAAACCGTAAAATGTTTTTGCCCGGTGCATAACGCGAAAATAATTGATCTAATGCTGGCAGCAGATCTTCACTTAACCAATCACTGAGCCGCGCCGTTTCATGACGAGCGAGTCTGGTCGTGTTGAACGACAGATCGACAATCAGCTCATCAATGCGATGCTCGGTTTGCATACTCAAATCCAGTAAGCCGCCGAAGGCGTATTTTGCTCAAGCCATATGCGAACTTGCTGTGCTGCCTGATCCAGTTTTTTTGTATTTATTGCATTGGTTTCTGAAGCCAGTCGTTGTTGCTCATATGCATACAAGCTCTCTAGCCAAGGTTTATAAACTTCTTCAAATGCTTGCATATTGGCAAGATCCAACCAATATATATGCGGGAATAAATGTGCTGGCAATTGGTTGGCGATGGTTTTCTCAGCAAAATGGCGAAACGCCGGATTAGAAAATCGTGCAGTCCAATTAGGGAAAATAAAACTCAAGCGGCAATGATAGAAATCATCAGAAAATCTCTCATCTTCAGAATTAACACTTTTAGTTTCAGTGCGTTTCCGAAGCAAAATATGTTCAAGTAAATAAAACCCTTCTGATTCGGCATTAACATCAGTAATTATTTTTTTAAATTTATGTACATAGGCAATAGCCTGCTCCCGCTCCATGGATTTTTTCAGTAAAGTCCAAAGGTCTTGTGCTTGTGAATAGAAATACACATCCACCAGATCATTTTTTTCTTGAGTGCGCAGGCGATAGGCATCGATACTGGTACCTTCCGCAATCATTGCCATGCTTAAAGTGAGGGCTTTAGTGGATGTGTAGTTCCATTGCAATAATTTTTGTTGCTGTTTGATTTTAAGAGTTGGTACTGGCTGCTGATCATGGCGATTTAATTCCGCTGCATTCATTCGCTGGCCAATGACTTTATCCTCTACCACATTTATATGGTTGACAGAAAAGCTCTTGGATAGCGTGCTCAGACTATCTAGTTGCTGTATACCCAGCAGGATATTTATTTTTTTGTGCAGGCTACCGAGATTGCTTGACTGCCAATGAGGCTCACTGGTATCAAACGTCCCCGCGCGGTTGCCGCTGATTTCCACCAGATGTAATAGATAGCGAATTTTATTATCAATAGCCCAATAGTCCGGTTGTTCTTGATGATAATAATTAAAGTGCAACAGGGCTTCCTGCGAAAATGCTTCACCATAGATCGCAAGTAATGTATCTAATGCGCGGCTCTTGCGATCGCTAGCGCGATCATGTTGTGCCTGTACCGCTTGTATTTCAGCTAATCCAATAGTGGCATCGGTATAGAGTTCTACAAAATTCGGAATATTGTGATTATCAAGATACTGGGCAAAATAACTGTGGTTAGGCTGTTCATTTAAACTGAATAACTCTTGCAGGTTTTGGATGTGCGCTAGCATGTTGGCCAGTAGCTGTTCAAACGGATAAAGATAGGATTTCAGTTGCTGCGCCTGCATTTTTCGCTCAGCTGATTCACTATTGGGCACGCCATCTGCATTAATGCCGTACACATTAGGAAAGTGGTTTTGAATCGAATAATAGTCGCTGTGGTGATGCGGTCGTCCTTGTGGCAGAGGATAGAAATTTGTGGGATTAGTTTTGTTGGTGCGAAACGCGCGGTATTCAAATTCTAGTTTTTGTAATGCACGGCGCGCTTCTTCCATAAGTCGCTCAATGGTTTCACCGCGTGCTTTCATTACGCCAGCCGGATCAGTAGTTTTGCCCGGATTAAAATCAATTTTAAGCCACGTCTGCCGCTCTACATCTTCTGGAAATTTCAGGAAAAAGGATTTGTGATCAATTGATTGGGTGTCCAGAGCTTTACCGTTGTTATCGACTAATTCCAGCCGGTACACTTTTTTCACCCCTTCAATTTGGGCTACCAAACCATTAAGCTCTTCCAAAGGTTTGGTTGATACTGGTGTATTAAGTGCATCGTCATAAATATAGCCGTGACGGGTAAGTGGCCCAGTGAAAATATCGACCAAGTCCACTTGCTCTTGCGCCAGAGTTTCATAGCGTTCCATTTGGATATTGGATGAAATTTTGCGTGCTACTTGAAAAAATACATCGGCATAAATAGCTGCCGGATTGCGCTTGCCATTGGTTTCAATAACTCCGCGCAAAAAGCAGGCTTCACTTTTTTCAATATGAACACTATCAAGATCTTCCCCCATATTGCGATTTTTGATAAACACCCGCTGCACTTTTTGCACAATCAGTTGCTTTTGTTCATCGCTATAGGCAGGGCCTGTTAATGGCTCCAGCAATTTTATCGCGACCCGATAGAGACATGCGCCATAACTTCCGGGTGCATCGGCAGTGGTAACTCTTACCGCATCAATCTCGGGGACCTCATCTAGTAAACGTTTGCAATAATCTTCTGCCGTTACCGGATGAGTAGGAAGAATGTCTTGCGGTTTATAGAGCGCGTAGTGATTAAAATCGATCAGGCCGCGGTCATTTGCAAGATAGTCTGCAACCGGTACATTAGCTTGATAAGCCAATTCAGTTAAGCCAAAACACAATTGCTCTAGGATCGTTACACCGGGGTCGTGCAGGTTGTAATCTGTCCAAATGTTGCCAGCGAGTTCCTGCGCACGAGCAATGCCCTCTTTGCGCAGGTTGGCAAAGTCGAGACCATCAACATCTTGCTGCAGGCGCGGAATTAGTTCAGATGAACTCATTAATCAGATTCCCGCATGGCAGTTTTGCTTGTAGCCGCATGTGTTCCATTACTCTGTTGTGCAAATTGCGCTTGTTGGGTTTGCAATTGTTGGTGTAGATAATGAATCAAATCGCAGACCCGATTATAAGGAAGCTCACCCAAGGCTTTTAGGCATTCACTAAAGTCTTCTGCACTAATGACAAACAAAGCGGGTGCCGAACGGTCTGCATCTGGTTGATAAAATTGCTGCGCCTGATGATTTAATTGGCCGATGATTTCAAACACCCGCTTAAAGGGCTGTTCAACTAACGCTTCCAATATCAAAGCGCTTTGATCTAGAGTCAGGTAAAAATGCAATTCGCGCGCGGCAGATCCAGTCATCTTATTACTCATTCAATATTAATTATCCGGGGGCTGATTGCTATCCATCATCAGCGGATCAAACCAAAGGCGTGTGAGGTGATATTTAATCCAGATGTTTTTTCCGTAACTGCATTGCACACGCATTTGCAACTTAAAATGAAACTGACCTTGTTCTGGTACCGGCTGCCAGCGCAATTCGATACGATTACATTTATTACCAAAATGTGCGTCCTGTGCATTAATACTACTTTTGCCATTAAACGTATTGAGTGCAAAAGCATGGAGCAGTGCGTACTTGCCGTCCGCATCCTGACCGCCCACACCTGCCATAATTTCAAACGCTTCACAGCCAGTTAACGCGCTGGTGATATCGTGCCAGTTGCCGTCGGCAGGTGCGGCCATCTCGCCACTTTTTCCCATGCGCCCGGTAGAGGCGATAGTGCCGTCAACATCCAGTGTTGCCTGCGGATTTTCTTTATTAATGCCAACTGCCACGCGCAACTTTCCCTGGCTGTCTTCAGTATGGCTATAAAGGCTCAGTACACGCGGGCAAGTCGGTGTACCAAAATGTAATTTGTTTTCGCTTGCACTTAACTCGAGAAACCACTGCGGACTTTCTACCGCGATATTTTTATAAAAGCTGAATAGCCTGCCAGAGCCCATTAATTGGGAAATTTTTAAACCATCACGACTGGTTTTATCAAAACCTTCTTCAAGGATATTCACCATCGAATCAATCAAATTGGAAAAATCCTGCTCTGAAGGCATTTTCCCTTTTTTGAATTTGTTCTTCAGGGCATTTCTATCGAGTTTTTCCATCCTGCTACCTATTAGAGAATGATAAAAGTACTACCCACTTCCAGCTCATCTACACCCGTGATTTGGGCGTGAATCTGGCGCGGCTGATCGAGAGTATCGAGATAATGGTGTTGTAATGGCACTGCGGTACTCCAGGCATAGGTAGGTTTTAAGGTTTGGCGATATTTTTCGTCGCCCTCTACACTGCCTGTATCATCGAGAATAAATAAACCTTCGTCGCCCGGTGCAATGCGCAACAGTGAAAAATCAGTTACATGCTCAATGTATTCAAGGTTGTGAATAAACGACTTCACTTCCTGTTCGCTCACACTCCAGCCGAAATGGACACTGTTACCTTGCTCACACCAAGGCGACAAATAATTACACAGCGCCTGATTTAATAAGTTTTGATGGCGGCCGGGATGCAAACCTTTTTTAAATTGCACAGCGCAGCGTACCTGCACCTCTTCATATACCGGATTCTCCACCGCTACCTGCACCAGCTCAGGTGTTAGCGGCTCAATAAATTCTTTGATGGACAACATGAGATGCCCATCAAAATAGGGTTTGAATCCGCGATCATCGTTCAAGTGGCGATATGGAATCGGAATAATCAATAGATGTCCGGGACAAATGGGGGCATGAGGATTGGTACGCAAATTGGCAAAACATTTCACTTTATAAATTTGCGGAAATTTTTCCAGAATCAACATTTCATAATCGAGCGGTGTAAGTGCACGATTTTTATGGCGTAGGCGCTCGCTAATGCGTGTGCGCAAATGCGCAATATTTTCGGCTGGTACTCCACCAAAAGAACTGCTGATCTGACTGATGCTGGTAATTCCCGCGATAGTTTGACGTGGACGCTTGATCGTATCGGGAGGCAGTTGCATCGGATGCTCCGTTGGTGGGTGCATACCCGAACGCCAGCTGACTTTTACTGCCTGCGCATAAACTGAAAAGAGATCACTGAAATGACTGAGCGCTTTATTAGCGCTGATTTTTAACCAATATAAACCACCCGGCATAATGCTATTGGCGGTGGTTATTTTTTCCGGCATGGTCAGAGTGATAATGCCTGAGGTCATAAAACCATTGGTTGAATCGCTCAATATGTAACGCGGGTTCAGTGGAAGCCAGTGGTTATTACTTAAATAGGACCAGTTCACTAGCGCTGCAGGTGTAAGCGCGGCCATCCGGCTTTCAGTGTGAGCTTGTGTGAGTTGTTCTTCGCTCAACGGCAATGAATTATTTTGCAAATGAAAATACAAACTCAGCTGCTGAATATCGCTCGCCACTATACCGATAAATAACGTTCCATCGTCTGGATATTGCGGGAGCAGATATAAGCGCGGATGACGCAGTGGCGATATGGCTTCCCATCCCAGTGGATGCAAATGAAAAAATTGATCTTTGTAACTGGACTCAGTTTCGCGCCCGGTATCTGCCAGCGTCAGAGTAGATACAGCAGAATAATTTACACGTATTGCGCTGATTTCCGGTGTGTAAGGTGGGTTGGGAATAGGTCGCGCAGAAGTTGAGTTTTTTACGCGCGTATTGTGGGTCAATACTTCTGCGAGCAAATTGGGGTATTCGCGATGGCCAAATGCACCCAGTGGTCCCTGCAAAGTAAATTTAAATAATCCGGAACGGGTCAGCGGTGAATAGTTGAAGGGGCGCTTTGCCTGATGTGGATCTTGCGCTTTATAAAATGGAATTGCGCTATTGGCCGATAAGGTTTTTTGTGCAACTAAATGGGCAGTGCCATTTTTTAGCGGAAAATTAAACAGTGTTTGATAACTGTTACTATCACTTGTGTCTGGCTGCCAGCGGCCATTGACTAATACACTGACACCAGCCACAAATTGATGGTTTTGTTTTGCATTTGGATAATCGCGATACCAGGTGTTAAATCCACCTGCAGTTGCAGGCAAGCTGCTCCAATCAATATCTACCGTCAATGACGTAAGTTGTTTGCTGCGCGTTTCGTCGAGGCCAACAATAAAATAAGAACCCACATCTGGCATTGGCCCAAACGGCGCAAAGGGAGCAAGCGGCGAGAGCTGGCCGATATTGTTGTGAAGTAATAAATCGTGACAGCCTGTAACCTCCACCTGTATGCATACTTCTTTTAGCACCAGTTGTTTAAGAATATCGTAGGGGTACTGTAGATAATTTTCTCTCAAGGTAAAGCGCAATACTGGCAGAGCTGTGGTTAACGCATCACCATGTACTTCGGTGTTGTAGCTACTAATCGACGGACTATTTTCTGGCAGCATAAAACTCAAACGCATCGTATTGGGTTTTATTCTGCCATCTGTCGCGTTATAAGCCGGTTTGTATTCCGCAATATCCAACCAACCTTCCGCGGTGGTCAGGCTGAGTTGGAATAGCTTACTGAAATAAGCAAAAAATTTAGCCTTGTCATCAGCAATATTGTCTTTGATATTGGGTAGGTAGCGCAGGATATTATTGAGCTTACCCCAAGGCTGACGCAGGATATTTTCAAAAACAAGATCTACAGTGATTTGCCGTTGGCCTTCCCGCAAGAGCAATACATTGCTGGCAACCGCAAATCCGATGCGTGCGCTGATTGCTTCATCACTCGCGCGTCCGTCGCTATTAGTCAGATTGCGCGCTGCGCCAAAAAACGGCTGGGCAATAAATTTATCGCGCGTTTTTTTGTCGGCTTTGGGTTGCGCATTGATAGCCGTCAACCAGCTGCCATCGGCAAGTGAAACACTGGTGCGTGCCGATGAGCCGCTGGTTCTTTCCTGCGCCGCACGAGTACTACCCGTGCGGCGCAGATCGAGATTAACTCGCGGAAAAAATAAGCTGTACAACTGCTCGACCTGCGCATCATTAATAATCACATCTTCATCTGATGCGTAGACAATATCCTGACTAGCACTATCAATACCGGCAAAAAATTCTGTACCTTTTGGTAGATGTATCTCACGCTCTTTGGTACCAGGCTGAAAAACCAAATAAGCACTGTCGGGTTTCACCGGACGCGGTTTGGCTTGCAATACTTGTGTGAAATAGAAATCGATAAAATCGAGAGTAAAACGATTTAACCGCTGTTGTAATTTTTGATAAAGAGTGACAAACGCAATACGTAAAGCCAGCGCCGGATCGTGATTTTTACTGCGCATGGATTCCGGCAAAAATTGACGCGCACTGAGTTGTACCATATCAGCCGCTTTCAGCAAGGAGGCATAGAGCGAACGAATATTGAGTTCTATATGTGGGTTGGTATTGCTATCTTCACGAGCCACATCCACTTGTCCGGCAGCAGTAATCAAACTCATGAAGTGCGCTGAAAAATAATCCGACTGTTTTACCCGCTCCGGCATTACACCATGCACACGATATAATTCCTTGGCCAAGCCGAGCACAACACTTTCAATTAATCCATAGAGATTTTCCCCAGCACTACTCTGGGGATGCTTTAACAGGTTCAACCAACGGTCGAGCATAAGCGCCAAACCCAATACCGAGGCAGGATTCTGCGCTTCACTCAGGGCCCATTCTTCACTACCGATTTCCTGCTGCAAACGCGCCTTGAATCGTTGCTCCAGCTCATCGACATCAAGCGCAATAATTTGGGCCATCACCACAATTTCATCGCGCGCAAACAAAATCTGTTCGATATCTTCCGATGAAAATTCCACTCCCGGTAATTTCACCAGACGCGCATAATCCTGT
This sequence comes from Cellvibrio chitinivorans, assembly GCF_035117775.1. Classification (NCBI taxonomy): domain Bacteria; kingdom Pseudomonadati; phylum Pseudomonadota; class Gammaproteobacteria; order Cellvibrionales; family Cellvibrionaceae; genus Cellvibrio; species Cellvibrio chitinivorans. Next base: position 9,413 of record NZ_JAYKKN010000011.1, on the reverse strand, counting down.
AACTGCGTCAGCAGCTGTTCAAATGACATTTCATCCACATTGAAATAGTGTTGCTCAAGTGCAGGCAAATAGCGGCGCTGCCGACTCATGCCATCGCGGACATGCAGTTGCAGCGATGCTCCTGTTTGTGCAGCACGCGTATCGCTCATTGGCAGATCCACTCCTTGCACATTAGCAACCATGCAGATAGAAAATTACGCTGAGACATTGCTGCCTTCGTTAAAATAAAATGGATAAACCAGGTTGTAGCGATTGTTGGTCGCTCGCACCCGGTAGTGAACATGAATTTGTATTTTGCCTTCGCGATAATCGTCATCACTTACATCAATGCGCTCAACAACCACCCGGGGCTCAAAAAATAAAATGGCTTTCTCTACGGTATCGCGCATCACTGCAAAATTACTTTCGTTGAGCGAATCAAATACATGGGCTTTTAATCCGCAGCCATAAATGGGTTGCATGATTCGCTCACCCGGTGTGGTCGATAACAAAATCAGTAGGCTTTCATGTATATCCTGTTCCGCACTCACTGTTATCAAGCCTTTGCTGGTGAACTCCGGTGGAAAACTCCAGCCTGTACCGAGAAATGATTTGCTGCTCATCGTATTTATTTACCTACGAATGTTTTTACCTGCCAATTTATTCATCCACCAATCATGACGGTGGGCAAACCTAATACAATATTGCCGCCATGCGCTGTGTTATCGCCCATGCGCGCCGCCGGTTTTCCGCCGATCATGACTGTGGCAGAGCCTTTCACAATAGAATCCGGTGGGCCGACGCAGACGCACATATCGCCCACTACCGCAGCAGGCAAACTGCCAATCAACACCGTTGGTACACAGGGGCCACTAATCGGCCCGCCCACATGGGGTACGGGGCCGGTGGTCATAGGGCAGGCATGCATATCGGTAATTCGCGCTGCAGGTGGCATAATATTTTTCCGCTAAAAAATAATTTTTAAATTTAATTAATCATCACCAGCGCACCTTTGATGGTGGTTTGCCCTGCTGCTGATACCTCTGCAGTTGCACTGCCTTTCGCGGTAAAACCCACATTGGCAGTTGCGGTAATATTTAAACCGGTTTGCTTGATATCCATTTGCGAGCTTGCCTCAATATTGCCCGTGGCATTGAGTACAATTTTCCCCTGGGCTTTGAGCGTAATATCTTTGGGGCTGTCGAGGGAGATGCCCGCTGAATCCAGTGTAACTTTGTTGCTGTTTTGATCCTGCAATAAAATCGATTTGCCATCATCGCTAATCACAATTTGATTGTTGGCTGGTGTGATAATAGTGATGATTTTTTTCTCCTCATTGAATTCCATTTTCATTTGGGTGCGTGTCACCAGTGCTTTGGTATTGTTTGCCGCTTCCGGCGTATAGGGAGGTTTCTTTGCGCTGGAATACAAACTGCCGAGGATCACCGGATGTGATGGATCGCCGTTAAAAAAACCCAGCACCACTTCATCGCCAATTTCTGGAATAAAAAACGCACCAAAACTATTAGAGGAATAAAAATTCGCAAGACGTGCCCAGAAACCATCGGTTGCTGCACTCATTTCCGGAATGGAAACCTGAATACGGTATTGGGCTTCCGGATCATTATCCAATTTCAATACGGTGCCCACATGTAAGCCGTTAACGCCGGCATTTAAGCCAGCGGCCAGCGGCGCTTCCAATTCATTGATTTCGCTAAACCAATTGGGCGACATGCCAAATTCAGTGCGCGTAATCCAATTGCCATCGACCACACGATGGTGCACACCGCTGACAAATGCGCTGCCGTTAAAGCGATCACCCACACCGGCGAGCTCAATAATCACTCCGGGTTTTGCCAATGCACTACCTTGAAAACTCACGTGCCCGCGAATGCGCGCCAGACCGGATTTTAATTGTTGTGCCTTAGCCCAGCTGGTAAGCAGACTGCTGTCTTGCGGAACAGTACTTTGCAAACGGAAATCGTTCACAGCCAACACACTCGCGAGTGTTGCCGAGGTGATATTGCCCTGTTCATTCAGGGCTTCCGGTGTAGCGGTTTGTTGCAGTAATGCCTGACTGGCGAGATCCCAGCCATTGCTAGTGACATTGCCGTATTGATTGCGCGCATCCAGCTCCGCATTGAAGTCGATTAAATCAATGCCATAGGTAACTGTGAGCACAGCAGCAGCGCTCACCTGCGGCGGCGCAACAGTAACTGTGCCAGCATCGAGTGTGACCAGCATGCCGTTGGCTTCTGCGCGCGCGAGCATAAAATCCCAATCGCTGCTGTAAAATTGCACCAGCTCTTTGTGTTGAAAAGTTGTGGCAGTTACTGCAGCAGTGAGGCCGGAGGAATTGCCAATCAAACTGGTGATAATGTCGCTGTCTTTTTTATCAATGTAATTGGCGTTCTTGCGCCCGATAGTCATGGCCAGCGCTTTATCTTTGCATTCCACTACTAGGCGTGCATCATTTTGGCTAGTAATTTTTACTGAGTGTTTGATGATAACGCCGGTGAAAATATCGGTAACTGTTTGGTCGTAACCTAGCTGGATTTTGATTGTTGCGCCCGGCACAAAGGTCGCGCTGTCACTATTGGGAAATTTTGCTTCGGGCATATCCCCATCATTCAACACCAGAGTGGCGGTGTTGATGCGATTGACCCAGGCACTGATATCGATAGAAATAATTTCAATACTGGTGGAGAGCGCCGTGCCATCCACCAAAATATTGAAGCTGACTACGCCGCTGGTATTTGTTAAAGGAGATTCAGCCATGACTACACCAGCGGAGGAAAACGCAGCAGCTGGCCAGGTTGTAACTGGCGAAAATTATGCAGCTGGTTAAGACGCGCAACAGCCAGATAATAGGAGCTGTCTTTATAAATTTGATAACAGAGCATAGGCAAGGTATCGCCCGCTTTGACTTCAACTAAATGAGTTAGGTCAGGTGACTCAAGGCTCGCACCGCGAAACACTTCTTCAGTGCTTTTGTACGCGGTAAATACCAAATCCATTTTGGCGCGCAGCGGTTCGCCATTGGGTTTGAACAATGTGTAATTGACTTTCAACGCTTCCATGCGCGCTTTAAACAAGAGTGGCCCCCAAGATACCTCCACCACCGGTGGTTCATGCTCCGAGCCATCATAGTCATAGGCAACTTTGCGTAACAGCGCAACTTGCGCGCGTACGCTGCTGCTAGTGCCCTCTACCACACCTGTGCCATCAAGAACCAATTCTTTGAATTCAATTCTATCGGGATTTGATTTGTTGTATTTCTTTTCGCTGCCGGGTCCAGGCGCCTGATTTTCAGCGTAGCTAATCGATGAGCTATGCGTATAACCCGCTGGATTGATCAAGGCTTCAAAAGGTGTGTCTCCATTGACCGTTGCTATGCCATCATTGACATCGCAGGGTGAAATTTTTAATTTCACTTTTGTACCATTAGCCACAGCCATGATCTATCGCTGACCTCTATCGTTGAGCATTTCCACAATCAGGCGACGGCATTCACTCAATACTTCGTGTTTGATATTGGCTTGCTGTAGGTTGCGCTGTTCAGCGCGCTCATCATGTTCTTCATCCACCACGTTGGATTTAATCAGCAGTTGTTTGATTTCTATGACCATGATGGAATTGTCGCAATCAGTGTTAAATTAAAAGTTTCCGGTTATAGAATTCGCTTGGAGTGGGTGTAACTTAAGACGATTTTTTCTATTGCCACTTCATTTTTAGTTGAATTAAATGCTTCCACTTCCCACCTGATTGGAAACGCATTGGCAAATGACCAGCCACGAATAGGTTCAGCATTTTCATTGAGCAAATACACATTGATGGATTTCGGCATTATCTTGTTCATAAAATCCCCCTCCATTACCTCCTGACACCAACTCACTAAAGGTGAAGAGGTCGGTGCAATCCCACGCTTTAATTCCAGATTGCTCTGTTTTATTGCGGTCGGTAATTTGTGAACAAACCGATTTTCACCGCCTTCGGGAACATCTTCGGTTGACATCTCGCTGGAAATACCGGAGACATCCTGAAAAGACGAATCAACGCCATCCGCGTTGCCACCAAAAACTACTTTGAAATAAAACGCAGAAGGCGGGTATAAACCGCCTTCTGTGCTACTTACGGGAGTTGCTGCAGACATTTAGCTGTGCGCACCATTAACCATTTGCAATAGTTAAACCTTCGTGAACAATTTCAATGCTCTCGATGGCAACTTCATTTCCTTCCGCTTTTAAATCGGTGGAGGAAATTTTTGTCGGCCATGCATTGGTCAAAGTCCATACCATGGTGGGGGCGCTACTTTCGTCAAGCAAGCTGATAGTGACGGGAACACGTTTGATAGTGTTCAGTTTGATTTGATTTAACCAATCCCAGAATTTGTTATCGCCCTTGAACACACCTTTTTTCATGGTCACATTGCCGAATTTTTTCATGCCCGGCATTTTGATCACGGAAAATTGCTTGCTGTCTCCTGAGCGATATTTAATTTCTTCTGATTGAATGTCCAGTCCGCTCACTTCCTGAAAGGACATAACATTGGAGTCCCATTTCACTTCAAAGTGAAACTTGGGAAGGGGCCAAATATTGGCTGATTGTGCTGAGCCGTCTTCTGCCATAGTAATCTCTACCTTAATTTATCTATGGATTAAAAATATGCGAAGTCCTTGCTGCTATTACACACAGCTGTGTATAACAAAACCTCGCGTCAACTATTTCCTATTACCTTATCGTTGATGCACTAAATGATTATGATTTTTGCATCTGTTGCTGGAAGGTAATCTCGATAAATTCTGCCGGACGGCTTAATGCAACCAATACCGTCACACGCAAAATACCTTCAAGAATATCTTCCGCGGTCATGGTTTCACCCAGGCCAACGTGCACACTGAATGCATCTTCCGGGCTTGAACCTGCGAGTCCGCCGCGCTTCCATACACCCGTGAGGAAATTGCCGACCATACTCTTAATCGTCACCCAGGTATTGGCCACGTTGGGTTCAAATACATAGGCTTTGCTGGCAAGTTTGATTGACTCCTCCAGCATGATCATAGTGCGACGCACGTTAACGTAGCGCCAATCGAGACTGTTGCCATCAAGCGTACGCGCGCCCCATACCAATGTACCCTCACCAATAAAGGTGCGAATCGCATTGATGGATTTACCGGCCGTATTTACGTTGAGGTCTTCTTGCTCTTCGTGATTGATATTCACGGTGGGCGATGAAACTGCACTCAAGCTAACGTTTGCTGGTGCTTTCCATACGCCGCGTGTGTTATCCACCATTGTATAAATACCGGCCATAGCTCCGCTTGGAGGTAACAGGTTGAGTTTGTGTTGAATACCTGCCAACACCTTGTTGTAGAGTGGGCAAACCGCACTGAGGGTTTTGTGTAATTCATTATTTTCTGCTGCACTTTTGCTGGGAGTGTCGGCCAGTTTTTTGATCTCGGCAACGATACTTTCCTGCTTCTTCAGCGATGGAATTGTCTCGCGGACTTCTTGAATCAATACATTCGCCAGATTTTCCAGGCTGTCTTCGTGAATGTTGCGGAATGACAATTCGCTCACTGGCACAACAGAACTATTCAACCAGGGATAATAAGCTGCGCTAAAAGCTGGGAAGTTGGTTGCAAATTTATTGCGGAATGTATCGATACACGCGTTGTCGCGATTATCCATAAAGCCGCCAAACACATCGAGAATCGCAAACCGGTTTTTCATTTCATAACCGCAGTGCGACACCATGGTTTGTTGCAATTTGTAGCAATCAGCTTGATCGAGCGAGACCGCATCTGGAATAACCAGCATGGTTGGCTCTTGTTCTTTTTTCAGTAACTCAATACCGACAGATAATTCGCTGTCTTTTATGCCATCAGAGTAGTTGCCTACAGACACAACATAACAAGCACCACCACCGTTTTGAAAAAACAGCATCATGCTGCGATAGAGCAGGAAGTAGGTGCCATCAAGGGAAAGGAAAAATTTATCGCTTTTGCCGAGTGAAAAATCTTCATCGGCGCCGCTGAACAGGTCCTCATTTTTATCCGCGCCAGCAATTGCAGCAACGGCCTCACGTGAATTATTGATTTCATTGGCGATTTTAATTTCATCATCTGAGGCGCCGGCCGCTACGGTATAGACCGCGGGGGTAGGGGCTTCGCTGCCTTTGCGCGCGATGGTGAAACTGGCTGGCGGCGGACCTCCGAAATAGCTGATAAATTCAGCCATGGATGAAATGCGCCAGGGTTTATTGAGCAGACTTTTGCCTTTGTTATCAGCAAATTCCGTATACCCGACAAACGCCGGAACAGCGGTAGCTACTTCAACAACGGAGTTGGGGAAGGCGTCTTTTTCAACTATATAGACGCCGGGAGTTTTATACGCGCCAGCCATATTCGTTCCTTTAAGTGCTATTGATTTACATAAATTTCTGCAACAAGGATTTGCTGCCCCCTGAGGTCCCTGCTCTTGCTGATCAAGTTAACTCCTGCGTTAGGTAAACGCTTGATCAGGATCTTGCCTGAGTTGTTTTTATCTTTCAGTTGAAACCGTTGTTTTGGCACGCTGTTCATTGCAATTGGTTGTTGCGAAACAAACGCTTTGCCATTTTTAGCAACAGATTCATCACTCAAGTCAAATGCTATAGGCGCCTGCGGATTTAAATCATGGATGTCCAAGTCCAATTGCGCAAGTTCGCCAAAAAAATAATATTTCCAATAAATATCGCGCGTATGAAATTTTATCTTGCGTGCGATTGGGGCGAGCGACTGCAAACTATTTATACATTCTGTGTCGCTTAAATCTATGTCCACAATAAATAACGGTGTTTTATCGCCCGGTTTTTTTCGCACAGGATGAGCATCTTGTAATTCTGCAGCTTGCTCATCTTGCAATTCAAGACTCGTGTTATCTTCTGTAATATTTTTGCTGTTGAAATATACGGGAAAATTTTTATTTTGGGTTTCCAATGTGTAAAAACCAAAATAGGGGTCTTGTGTGAATACTTCAAACCGCAGCACAGCTTCTTCATCAAATGCGACCGGAGAATTCTGATCGGCAATAATGACAATGCCATTATCTTCGGTGCGCACTAACAATTGATATTGCTGCAATACGTACCGGGTAGCAGGCGTTGGCATAAATATCAAATTGGTGCAGCGGTTATCGTCAAAAAAAAGGTGTTCAACCGTCAAAGAAAATATCGGTTTGAAATGTGCCATGAATATTGACTCGCATTAACCGCGAATATCACCTTGTGGTTTGTTCACCAGAGGCAATTGTGCTACGACATTATCAGGATTGATGGTTACCATGCGTACACGGTAATACACGGAGGGAAGATATTTTCCGCCCAACAAACCCCACAGGTTACTTAAATCCTGAATGTTCAGGTTCTCGATATCCAATACGAGCTTATCGATGCGAGAGTCCAGATCCGGTGTTGAATGTTTATCAAATACCGGCTGCATCTGAAAAAATGCGATGGCTTTGGAAATAAATTTAAGCGCTTCAGCGTAGTTGCTGCCGCTAAAGTTCGCTGCCAACATCACATATAAATTTAAATAAATCGAGCGGCTACCAACCAAGGCGCGGCCATCAAATCCGGTTGCACGCGCGCTGCCAGATTGCGGCACAGTATCTTTTTCAATATTGGTGAGCAGTAAAATTAATTTATTGTTGGTATGAGGTGCAGTATTGCCGTCGCTCTCTACCAAGCTTGAAACCACAACAATATCTTCAGTGAGATTATTGGTGCGTTTGAGGTAGGCATTTAGCTGCATTGCTAAATGATTCATTGCAGCTTGAATCAATCCACACCCCTGTTAGATATTCTTTATTTGAGATTTTGAGAATGTTAGCACAAAAAAAAATTACGTCTTGTTCTTTTTTAAATGCAAATCATTTTATAAAAATTATTTGTTGAATTTGGTGCCAAATTTTATGGCGGCGCATTACAGCAATAAAAAGAGCATTTTTGATCTTGGTTTTTTAGCGCAACAGTGATGGACGCAATTCCTCATACCTCACAAGCCTTGAATTAGGCTATCTAGACAGAATAGACGCATCACAGATATGTCCGCAAAGGGAATGGTTTTTTTCGCTACACCAAGATAATCACCTTAAATATCAATAGCACTCGCGGCTTTTCTCAAGCGATTATCAGAGCGGCGGTCATATTTTTGAGTCGTTAATACAGAAGCATGTCCCATAGCATCTTTAACGGTGATAATGTCCTCGCCATTTTCCAGCATCATGGTCGCAAATGAACGGCGCAAATCGTGGGGAGAAAATGGGTCTACACCAGCTTCGACTCTACGTGTTTCCAAGATGTGATAAATCGCTTGATCGGTCATCCTTTCATTGGTTATCAAACCAAAACGACGAATTCGGTAGAACAGGGGGCCAGGTAAGTTGCCACGAATTCGTGTTAGATATTCGTTCAACCTCGTCCAGGTTCCTGATGGCATAAAAGCCAATCGCTCTTTATTTCCTTTCCCGGAAACATTAAAAGAGTGATCCATTTTATTGATGCTTTCCAAATCCAATGAAACAATTTCTGCACGGCGCAAACCACATCCAATCAACACCGCCATGATTGCAGCATCCCTATACCCCAAGGGGTCTTCACCACATACGGAGAAGAGACTATCTATCTCCGCTTTTGAGAGCGAGCGGCCTTTCGGCAGCCTAAACCCTTTTACGGTTTTTATTAGCTTGATGTGCTGAAAACTGTCGGTATCCAGCTGCCCTAAAGTCCACGCTTCCAAAGCGACACCTTTAAGTGCTGAGAGGTAAGTGTTAATGGTGGCAGGAGACCGGCCGGACTCACGGAGCAACCCAATCACACTATGAATGTGATGTCTACGTAACGCGCCCCAATTGAAATTACTGACATTACAGGAATCATCTACAAGGCCAGCAACGATATTCAAAAACGAATACATGGTTTTCTGACTTTTCACAGAGCCTAAGCTACGCAGATAAGCGAATGCAGGGTTAGTAATATTTCGCGGAGACGTCAAATCAGTCGCCGCGAGAGAATGCTCATCTGACAAGATTTCTTCTTTTTTAATGAAGAGCATTGGCTTATGGTCGCCTGACATTTTTGAGTTAGATTCCTGATCAAAGTCTTGATAAATCCCAAACAGCCCTCCAATTTTAACATTTCTACTTTTTAAAAGATACATTTTAATAAGTAGAAAATATACAGGACGATATTCTTTTGGCGCTCATTATCTAGATCCATTTGGAGGATATTTACTGAATGATTGGGGAAAGGTCAGAGTCGACAGTTTGTTGATTTGCGTTTAAAACTGACCCACCTTTTGCGTTGAATTTTGACCCACCCTTAATGGTTTATTTTACGGGTTTGGGTTGTGGATAAGCTGTCGTCTTTTTCTCCTTTTTCGGTGGGTTTGAAC
>NZ_JAYKKN010000010.1:0-79059 GCF_035117775.1 Cellvibrio chitinivorans | reverse complement strand
CGCCCGGATAAAAACATCACATCTACTTTGAAATCTATGTTGTAAACAGGTATCGATGTAGTAGCGTTAATTGCCATTGCATTCGTGTAAGCCATGGCAGCACCTAGAGTCCCGCCTGAAAACGGCGGTAAATCGTAGCAGTAGGTCCAATCCTGACGGCGTAGATAGTAGGGAATAGTGGGTGAGCCATAGGGGCTGAAATTGGCGTAACGCAACTCTGCCCATATATCCGTAGTGTATTCAAAACCACCTGGGCAGTAAGGCAACATGAAACTCATGCTGTACTTCCCTCGGAAATCTGATGCAGTCAAACTACCGGGGAATACCTCTGGGCTGATATAGACCTTAACGTATTTCACAGGCCCAAAAATTTGGTCCTCGGGTTTACGCAAACCCTGATAAAAATCCTGAGTTTCGTTTGGGTCACCAAAAAATCCAACACGGGGTGCAATATTGTTAGTACTGCTGTGTATTACTTGCCCTTTGTCATTGATCACGAGACTACCCGTTTCAGGCACGGTTTCTTCTTCAGACAAATCAACGCTGAATGACAATAGAATTAATTCATCAGGGTCTTGATTTATACGCGCACTACGACCACGCACCAATACACTTTTAACATAACTACGCAACTCCAACGATGGAGCATTTTGATTGGCTTGCTTGATTATCGTTCTACCATCTGCCGAAGTGAATTCGGTCTCCTTAAATTGGTCCAATGCCATAACTTCCGCATCTTTCCATAAATCTTCTTTGTGGAGCTCTTCGAATTTATCGAGACGCGCTTTTTCTTGATGATATTCAAAGGCGGTTATGACTTTGAGTTTTGCCACCTCCGTTTTGTATTCATCAGGAATAGAGACAACAGAAACCTCTTCGCCTTGTTCATTGTACTCAACCAGGATCGGCTGATTGTTTTCATCGAGAGCCAATGAGCGCGCCATGACAGCGCCCTGCTTAATTGCAAACGTCCGTTGTGCGTGAACATCGCATGTGTATATCAGCATGAGCATCAGTGACAAACAATGCAGCCAGAGTGTGCGTATTGTTTTCTTCATTTTATATTTCTACTTACTTCCATTTTTTCAAATATCACTTTTGCAGTTCACCCAAGAGTTGTTGCATAGAAAGCTGGCCATCTGCCACGGCTTTCATACGCGCTTGCGAATCTGGATGTATCTGCCCTACCGAAAGCGAAACAAAAAACGGAAGCGAGCTTCCGTTTTTAGAGTCGATAGAACATTGAAACTACTTCAATACATCTGGATCATTCAACAATGGATCATGCATCTCTGGAATCAGCTGACCTTCATGGCCGGGACATTCGCTTTTGGAGGGATAACCTTTTTGCCAAGTGAGATTTTTAGCCTCTAGCCAACCTTTGATAACACCCTGTTCGGTTTCTTGTTTTTTGTATTCTCCGTCAACCATTTTGTAGTGAACAAGCACATCACCTAATTTTTCAAATCCTTTAATTGGATCTTTGTGATATCTGGATTGATAGAGTTTTCTCCATAACACAATATCATTTGAATTTTCAGAAGCTAAATGATCCACATAAATCTTGCTGAAGGATCTCCAAGCAGGGAACAATCCACCTTTACCAATACGAACTGCATCTTCTGTGCTTGAGGAGAGATAAATAGGATCGTCAGGTTGATCGTGCTTGTACTCAGGCTCACTGGACATACTTGGAGCCATCTCATCCGTCATAAAGTAATGCATACCAAAACTAACTTTTTTAAGCTCTGTCGAAAAAACAACAATATTTTTCCCTAGCATCAATACAAGTTCATTCTTTCCATCACCTTCCAGATCGCCATACCGGATAGGATGGTTTTCTAAACAGCCGGCAGCATCGCGTTTCGACTCATCAAGTGAGCGAAAATAAAATGGAGTTAATGCAGTTACCGGTACAAGAGGGTCACTCGGTTTATCGAATTCATCGCCGTGATCGGCCGCGATGACAGCGGCGGCAGCCAAATATTCCCCAGAAAGAAATAGATGTTCTGGATATTCATTTAATTTCCAACTTCCCAAATACTGCTTGTTTGACAAATTAAAGCCGTAGACTTCATTTGTTTTCGATACCCCATACCATTCATATTCACCTGATCCAGCCCATCCAATGCATGATGATGGTGGTGCAATTGAATTTGCCTTATAAGAAGCCCCTATAGACCGCAATATATTTTGTTCCGGAGTAGTTCTTTTGTGGAAATCGATCCCACAATTTATTCCTTTTTCTAGCGGGACATCAGAGTAAACAGTGTTCGAATATACAATCAAAATAGCGATCAATTTAATAATATGATTTTTCATTTTTGCCTCTAATTACAACTGGCTCTGCCAACTGGCAGCTTATAGCCACCAAATTCATCAATTGCTTTAGCGTTATTTAACTTATCTTCCCAGCTTACTCCCCCGACCCAATCGCTCTCACCATATGCAAAGCACCACTCCACTGTTTCCTCGATTATTTCTGCTTGCACTGGATTCGCTGCTGGATTTGCAGGCACATTTTTTATTTCACCATCGCCATTAACATCAACCCCCTCACCACCCTTCCATACATAGGTTCTCATAGGCAATGCTAACTTATCACTGTCATGCATAATCCACATCGCATAACGCACCGCTTCTGTTAATGAAAACAATACCTTTTCTGACTCAGATCTATTTCCATAATCTTTAGCTGCTACCATTCTAAACGCCTCAGAAGTGGGAGTGGGACGATTAACTAATACATTAATCCATGAACTCCCTATTCCACCACTGAACCGCGCCGCCCCTTGATTATAAGCACCCAAACCTTTCGCAAGTAGCTCGTAATCATCATCAATGTGTTGTGTGGCATTAGATGCAATGATGATCGGCGCTCCACCGGGTAATATTTTTCGCAATGGATTAGTTACCGCCCATGTATATATCCCAGTGAAAGATGTAACTCCAGTGCCTCTATTTACAAAGGCTTTATTGAACCCGCCGGCCGGAACTGCTAGCCATACGGCCTTTGCAATAAGATTATCTCTTGCGTCGTAATGGTTGACTTGACTGCTACCTGATTCGCTATAACCAGATACCTCTTTATCGGCTTTTCTAGCATTTGCACCCACTGCATCTTGTGCTGAACTGCCGTATACATACTTATTAAGTATTTGATTAAGCCCTTTACTTCCTGCTTCATCTGCTCCACCAACCGTTATTCGATAATCTGATTGATGAATGCCGCTAGCCTCTCGTTGCGCCATTGCTCTGAGAATATCGCTTTCCTTAAAGTTTTTCCCAGCTAAAGCAACTACATTTGCGTGACGCGCCGAAGTATAAGTAGGGCTGAGTGTGAAACTACTACCTTCAGAATAAACAACCGAGCCATTCCATACATCTGTTGCAGCACTCAATTGTGTTTCTGACAAATCAGCAAAATTTACGTCATCGAACCTCCAAAATTTATACGACTTATAGTAGTGCTGCCAATGTCTCCCTAACTCTGGCAATACCGACTCTCTATTACCATCTTGGTGAGTTACATCAGTCATCGTCATATGAGAGCGATTATTCGCAATGGGCAAAAAACTGATGTAATTGAATCGACCTAGCATGCGCCCAACTGATGGCGTATTAACGTTAAACACTGACCTTTGTTGAACACTAGCGATTCGTCGGCCATAAATACCCTTCTTATCGTCAGGTGACATCCCTAGATTCCATAACATCGCTTCGAGCATCGCTACATCACTTCCTTGCATTGGGCTTTCAGTACCGGTTGCAGGTTTTAACTCACGAGTCTTAATCGTGAACTCTTTTTTAAAGTAGCGAGTAGCTGGAATAGATACGGTATTACCGGAGGAATCTACCGAATTTACGGGCACAGTATATTCCGCTTCAAGTAGCCCCTTCACACCAGCACTATCGGTTTCTGTGCCCGCCCAATTGCTCCAATCGGGATTGTCACCATTTAATGGCTCCCAATAGGTTTCAAGCGTAGGCGTAATACCCGGGATTCTGAAACCACCCTCTTGCTCATAGGCTATGCCAGTTTCACGCTTTTCACATGCAGCTGAATCAATTCCGTATTCAGTGCAATAACGCCCTGCATGCCCAATTGTCCAAGTCACTTTTTTCAAAACTATTCCATTTAAACTAGGCGCAATATAACGGTAGCGTAAACGTATACCCCCAAGGGTACGAACTATTGGATTAGGTTGGGCAACAGGCTCTAATGGCGTCGCAACGCTGGGTTGTTCTTGAGGTGCCAAGAGAGAAAGTATTTCGATATCTTCGCAAACATTATTGCTGCATTTGTTATCACCAATATTAGCCAGTGACCTGTCTTTCTCTAATTGAGTATTTCCCGGCACTTGGTAATACACATGCAAACCATTACGTGTAAACGCCCACTCCCATAGGGTATTGCCCGCATCGTGATTCACGTACAAACGCAGGGTGAGTAAATCAGTTGGGTCAAGTCTGTCGATATGCGAGAGATCGTCAAAAACAATTTCGCCATTTGCACCTATCGTTGCACGTACCTCGCTCGCACCGAAACCAAATACCAATTCTTGCTCACCATCAATTGGTAATAACGGATTATTGCTGTTGCCAATCAGTGAATAGAAAACACGCACCAAATCATCGTTCGCACGGATTGTTGGAATTTTTCCTTCGTCTTCTTGCTCTACCAATAACTCTTGCGTTTTTATTTCACCGGATTCAGTAGTGTATTCGCGTTCGATTTTTTGTATTTCTAACGCAAGCTGGCTGAATTGATATTCAGGGCGAGCATGCCATACATAACTACCTTTGGGTTTTAGCGGCTCTTCATCCAATTCTTCTGCGTCATAGGCACGTTTAAGCTGGTTCCAAGCGCTCCAGGTTTTCCAATGTTTGTTTTCATCGTAAATGGGGACAAGAAAAGGCGTAGCATTTTTGGGGCGAGTATCTAATGGAGGGGCTTCTGTTGGATCTGTTCCAAAGTCTGGGTTTTCATCTTTTTGCATACCAACGACATGAACATAAAAGTGTTCTGGTGCAGTGAGATTATCTCTTAAGCGTAACACCTGCGTATTCATACCTGGTGCAATAGGAAAGTTAGCGAGTGAACCCGCTGCAACACCAACCAATTGATTCGGCGCACCGACTTTCGCAAGACGGCCAGTCAGCCCGTATTGCTCTCCATTATCAGCACCTAAACCTTCAGGCAACGGACGCCCTTCTTCGTCCAACCATTCGGTATATACGCGGATGATGTCATCCGTATCCAGTGATGCACCTTCCATCCCGATGATGTTGTTTTTTAATTGGTCGCCTTGATTCAAACCACTGGTTTGGGTGTAGTCACGCTCCGCCCAAATTTTTAGATTTGGCGGCTGTAGGTAGGTATCATCCATTTTAACGCTAAGCATGCTGCCCGCATTTTTACTCGCATCGCCTAATTGGATACGTTGCGTGCCCATGTAACCCGTTGCTCGGTTGATGACAACTAAACGCACCCACTCACCGGATTTTAAATAATCCGATTCACGCTCACGAAAAGGTTCTGCCAAGCGATACTCTTCCGCCCACTCCTCCCAATTTTTACTGCGATTGATGGCACCGACATTCAGTTGGTTATCCATTGGTCCACGCAGCATTAAGCGGTAGTAATAATACTGATCATCCTTACCTAGACCGATATCGACACGGCCGGCAATCTCTTCATCTTTTAATCCATTTCGCTCCAAAACAAGTTGCCCAGTGGACTCGCGGAACACATAGATATCTGTATTTTTTAAGTCATCTTTACTGATGCTTTTGAGCAGACCATTTGGCTTATTTCGATCACCTTTATCCGCCAAACGAATAACATTGGGGGTACCATCCTGATTGCTCTGCGAACTAAAAAAAACACCCTGATAAGGGCCATTTTGCTGTTGAACAAATATTTTTTTTATTGAGCCGTCATCTGCAACTTCATCCCTTATGTCCCCGACTACAGAGCGATCCGACTGACCGTCACCATCAAAATCATAAAAAGCTTGCGCAAGGCTCTCATTACCCGCAGCAGTGACATGGTACTGAGTGTCGTTGCCGATGGTAATTTCTGAGCCATCTGGGTTTTTCAACAAAATGCGCCCGGATAAAAACATCACATCTACTTTGAAATCTATGTTGTAAACAGGTATCGATGTAGTAGCGTTAATTGCCATTGCATTCGTGTAAGCCATGGCAGCACCTAGAGTCCCGCCTGAAAACGGCGGTAAATCGTAGCAGTAGGTCCAATCCTGACGGCGTAGATAGTAGGGAATAGTGGGTGAGCCATAGGGGCTGAAATTGGCGTAACGCAACTCTGCCCATATATCCGTAGTGTATTCAAAACCACCTGGGCAGTAAGGCAACATGAAACTCATGCTGTACTTCCCTCGGAAATCTGATGCAGTCAAACTACCGGGGAATACCTCTGGGCTGATATAGACCTTAACGTATTTCACAGGCCCAAAAATTTGGTCCTCGGGTTTACGCAAACCCTGATAAAAATCCTGAGTTTCGTTTGGGTCACCAAAAAATCCAACACGGGGTGCAATATTGTTAGTACTGCTGTGTATTACTTGCCCTTTGTCATTGATCACGAGACTACCCGTTTCAGGCACGGTTTCTTCTTCAGACAAATCAACGCTGAATGACAATAGAATTAATTCATCAGGGTCTTGATTTATACGCGCACTACGACCACGCACCAATACACTTTTAACATAACTACGCAACTCCAACGATGGAGCATTTTGATTGGCTTGCTTGATTATCGTTCTACCATCTGCCGAAGTGAATTCGGTCTCCTTAAATTGGTCCAATGCCATAACTTCCGCATCTTTCCATAAATCTTCTTTGTGGAGCTCTTCGAATTTATCGAGACGCGCTTTTTCTTGATGATATTCAAAGGCGGTTATGACTTTGAGTTTTGCCACCTCCGTTTTGTATTCATCAGGAATAGAGACAACAGAAACCTCTTCGCCTTGTTCATTGTACTCAACCAGGATCGGCTGATTGTTTTCATCGAGAGCCAATGAGCGCGCCATGACAGCGCCCTGCTTAATTGCAAACGTCCGTTGTGCGTGAACATCGCATGTGTATATCAGCATGAGCATCAGTGACAAACAATGCAGCCAGAGTGTGCGTATTGTTTTCTTCATTTTATATTTCTACTTACTTCCATTTTTTCAAATATCACTTTTGCAGTTCACCCAAGAGTTGTTGCATAGAAAGCTGGCCATCTGCCACGGCTTTCATACGTGCTTGCGAATCTGGATGTACCCATGCATATCCGATGAAGTCCAGACTTTTTAATTCGACTTTACCCACACTGATAACCTGATTATTTATTATTTCACCGATACCCACTGGCTCAATTAATTCGCGCTCGGGGTTGTAGCCCATTAAGAAAACATAACGAATGCTCTCGGGAATATATGTGTAATCGCCATCCAGTGTAGGAACTGTCATGCGTATTCCTACCTTGCCCTCCACAAGGACACCCCTTGGCTGTGAGACAAACATCCACTGTGGTGCTACACCGGGTAATACTTGGCTGCCCAATTGATCGTATGGCATAAATTGATATTGAATTTCACCTGAGCTACGGCCACGATTGAAAATTAATTTTGCATCGCTCAAGTCCATCTTTAGACCATCACCAGCAAAACTCGTATCGGCTTGACCACCACTGATAGATTGGAAAGCCACGCTTGGATGCAATTCTGCAAGACGCATCAATGTCAGCTCATTTTTATTTTCCGCTTGCAAATTGATGTTACGTATCAAATTGCCATAACCGGGCGTAGTCAGACCTGGATTGATTTGTAGCTGGTATCGACCACTCGGAATTTCATTACCCGCGGCCTCCTGAAAGCCAAATGCGAAGCCACCGTCATTATTGGTTGTGGTAGTGCGATCCAGCTCAGGTAAGCTTACGGTGACCCCAGCCAAAGGCTGACCAAATTGGTCTGCAATTCCACCTAATACTAACGTAGGAAGTTTTCTCACACGGAAGTTGAAATGGCCTAGCTCTTCCCCATCGTAGAGCACATCCACATAGAGTTCCGCGTGGTAACCAAATTGGCGAACCGGATAAAATGCGGCAAGTTTGCCATCGGGTAACAACGAAATATTTCCACTAATCAATTCGCGGTCACGATTGACTTCCTCGAGTTGATAACCTGCGGCATCAATAAAGTCACTACCTGAAGGATCACGATTAAGATAGGTTTTACCATGAAGTGTTTCGTAAACGCGTACCTGTAATTTCGCAGGATCAATGGCTTTATTAAAGTTCAACTCTATCGGCTGGTTAGGTTCAATATTTTCAGCGTTGTTTAATGGCTGATTGCTTATCAATTGAAGTGCAGTAGCTACTTCATTACGGACACTAAAAGGAATAGATGTGGTAGCACGTACACTTCCATCTTCTGCGACGACACGAAACTCTAGCGTATGGCTCGCAGCTGTTGGAGCAACGCTAATATTCCCGCTCGCTAATGTTCCAGCAACAACAAGTTCAACTTGAGTTGATCCTAATACTGCAATTACTTTATCCGTCTCTATCATTCCCGATGTACGAGCAGCAACCTGAATAGATAGATCCTCATCCGCTCCGACAAATTCAGCTGCACGCACAGGTAATAAGGTATCGATATAGACCTCTGCTGACGACTGGAACTGATATTCACGTTGAGTTTTATGTCCGCTTTGATCATAAGCAGCCAATGTCCAGATCGACTCAGCGCCAGGAGTCAGGTTCAAAGGCACCTCAAATTCGTAAACGCCCAATCCCGCAGGCAAAAGACCTATGGGCCGGTCATTGAGGGTCACACTTGAGAGGTTCCCATCCACCACACGCCCACGAATACTCAGAGGGAATTGGTTAAGTGTATTGATTGCAGGCAAAGGAGCCATTCCAATCAACTCTAATTGCGGAGCTTCTGAATCTAGATAAAAAGTTACCGACACTTCAGATGCTTTATTGAGTTGATCGCTAGCTCGAATTAACAAGTTCCACTGTTGCTGGTTGTCTGGGAAGGAAAGCTGCTTTTCAAAATAATAATCACCTGAAGACAACGCTTTTACTATCGCTGGCTCGCCTCCAACCATCACAGACACCGCCCCCCCCTCACTGCTGACGCGTCCAGCCAATGTGAAATTAGCGTCCGGTAGATACGTATTATTTAGTGGAGAAATCAGAGTGATGACAGGATCATTGATTTTTTCAGGATCCGGAGTACGAATTAATGTAACGATTTGCTCTTTACTACCAAACACAGTTTCAGCACGGATAACAAAACTGTTTTCGCCCAAAATTAAACTAACGTCCGGCTTACTAAAAGCATAGACTCCAGGTTGGTTGGTAACAGATAGGGGCACTGAGTATTCATTGATATAGACATTCACGTCATCAATAGCGGACGAAGCATGAACTGCTCCAGAAATCGTGGTGGATTCACTAACTATCGCAGCGCCATTTGCAGGCAAGATATCGCCAAATTGCAATTGTTCAAGCAGCACTACCTCGTAATGAAGGGATTCAGAACTATTTCCAGAATGATCTCGCGCGAGAACAGTAAGCACATTTTTACCCAGTGCTATAGGAACGCTGGACACAAATGAATTGCCGCTTAAAACCCCCATAGAAGGAGCGCCAGGAAACCGGTCATTAGTTACCGAAATATTGGCTATACCACTGCGAGGCTGGATCGGATCAATTGCATTACCGCGCAATTCAAAGATGGTAGATTCAACACGAGCACCTGCTGGCGTTGTAATTTCCAAAGTAGGCGCAACCGTATCCGGATAATCGTTCGGGTCATTCGGATTGGTACCTTTCTGCTCTTCAACTACATTATCAAAACCGTCACCATCTCGATCAGGATCGCTATTGTCCCCAACACCATCACCATCCATGTCCGCCCACTCGGTGGGATTATCCGGAAATAAATCAAGGTCATCGTTAATCCCATCGCCATCACGATCTGGATTGAGATAGGTAATTTTTAGAGTTTGGGTACTGCTGCCATCAGGAGTTATTACTTCAATTACAAATTCATTCAAACCAATAATTAAAGGTAGCTCTGTCGATTCAACTAAATAATTGCCAATTGATGATGTGAATGTTTGAGCTATACCGTTGATATTGACCTGCACACTCTCTCGCGGCCAAGCGGTGGTAATTTTTGCTTTTATTTTTATGCTCGTTTCACGAGTCTCGCTGTTATTTACAGGCGATAATAATTCGATCTCAGGTAGTGATTTTCGAACGACAGTCAGCGTATGGCTCGTTACGTTACCAGAAAAATCCTTTGCCTCCACTAGCAAGATATTACTACCTAAAACTAAAGGTATATTGGCGGAAAAACGATCTCCGTTGCGAGAAGCAATAATACTTACACCAGTGTTGCGTTTTATTTCTACACTGGCTACGCCACTACCCTGCTGTGCAAAATCAGTGACGATCCCGCTGATACTTATTTCGTTTAGAGTGGTTTCAGTTGGCAGAGCATCCAAGGTTAGTACTGGAGGTGTAACATCAGGCACCTGATTGTCATCACTGCATAGCAGACCGTATCTAGCTAATTTGGGTGCATCAGCGGTGAAAAATACCCTGCTTTCACTCTCCATATTTATAGCGCTGGAAGCAATCGCCCCCGTCACCTGCGCATTGTATTCCAAGGTTGTTTGAGCTAATGAATAAACCAAACCATATAGGCTACTACCAGATAAAAAACTCGCATTATTGTAGTTATACAGAATGACTTTACTAGCATCTCCAGTGTTGTTGTTTATGCTAGCCAACCAAGGTAATGAAAAAGCATTTTTTACATAGAGGCGTACAGTACCCGAGCCAATTACACGTATATGACTATCACTTTCCATAGTAAGAGTTTCAATCCAGTAATCACCCGCGGGTAAATTAACAACCGCATTATACCCAAGAGATAAATGACGAATTTTATATGGCTCTGACTTGGCCTGTACTCCAAGAGTCCCTCCTGAGGCTACATTGATGCTCCCAAAATTGGCATTATCATCATTTCCGATTTCCAGACTCATGGTCCAAGGCACAGTTACATTCAGCGTTGAGTCTGTGGTTTGGAACGATAGATATTGAAATGCGTTTGATGGAACTCCTGATGCAGAACATGGTTGAGCACCACAAGATTGTTGCGTTGAGTATGTGTTAACTATTACTTCACTGGCATGCAATGAATTACTGGATGGATTTATCAGCTCAGCATTGTACTTAAGTTCAATTTTCCCGTTAGCACTATAGCTCTGCAAACCATTTGAAAACACATCTGAACACTGGTTGATTGAAGAAACGCTTGAACTACTTGCACTAGAAAACGCCGAAGAGTTATTTGCCTCCACGTCGCCACAAAATTCAACTAATTGAGCAGTTGAAACCTCTTCTTGCTGATGGAAAATTTTCGCTGACGGGCCGATATACGCATTACCAACACTCGCGGCTCCGTATAAGGTTGCCTGAGTCATCGACAATCGCTGCGGGGTATAGAGAATTGCTGACATTTCAGCTTCGGATTGCAAGTCAATATCACCGGCGCTGTAAATGAATAAATTCGAAGCCTCTCTCGGAACGCCAGCTGATTGCATATTCACTGTAACGCGCCATGGTAACTGCACATCGTTTTTTACAAATAAACGCGCAGTACCATTACCTACGACATTAATTTTTGATTGTGAGCCAAATACCAGATTATCAATCCAATAAACTCCGGGAGCTAGGTTGAGTGTGGATGTGTAATCAAGCTGCAACGTTTTTATCCGATAGGCTTCTTGAACAGCAGCAAAAGTGAGTTGTGAATTCTGACCAACAAATATTGAACGAAAGCTATTCTGTTGCGAGCCGCCAAGTATCGCCGTACTACCAGTAGGCAATTGAAAATCGATTTGGCTATTACCCGAATCAATTTCAA
The DNA here is from genome assembly GCF_035117775.1 of Cellvibrio chitinivorans. Lineage (NCBI taxonomy): Bacteria > Pseudomonadati > Pseudomonadota > Gammaproteobacteria > Cellvibrionales > Cellvibrionaceae > Cellvibrio > Cellvibrio chitinivorans. The sequence goes on along the minus strand of NZ_JAYKKN010000010.1, from coordinate 67,099 downwards.
TATTATTTACCGCAGCACTATTGGTTCCGGCAGCCGAACAAAAAACTGAACCACAACTTGGAAAAGGCGACCACTGATTATTATTGATACGAACAGCGGATAGTGTTGCATCTTGATTGCCTAATAGTTGCGCAGCCCAATCGAAAGTAATTTCTCCGCTTACACTATTACTCTGAAGCGCTTCAGGAAAAATCACTTGGCATACCTGCTGCTGTGCAATAGTCGCCGGAGCCAAAAGAAGTACAACCAATCCCATTGCCAAGAATGGCAATTTCTGGCGTTTCCCTTTCAATATATTAAAAGCGAACTTGCAATCCATACAGTTATTATCTCATCGCTGGCTCGACATACTCGAACCAAATTACGGTTATTAATTTTTATTAAATCAGGGAGGTTACCGCGTTGCGCTACTCGACGACTTGACTTCAACTTTTGTTAATACATCTTCCGAAGCCTTTTTCACCGCCGCGCGAAGTTGCTGCGCAGCTAATTTCTTACGAATTTCTGCACTCACCTCGACCAGAGGCTTCGGTGCAAGTTGTTTCACACCGACTATTTTGATTAGATAAATTTGATCATTCACATAAACTAAGTCAGAGATCTCGGTCTCGCTTAGTCGGCTAATGGCCTGCTCCAACACAGGATCCAACAACCCGGGGCGGGCGCGCCCTTCTTGATATTTGATCATATACGCTTGCGCTAATTGATCTTTTGCGGCGCTCCAATCTTTGGTAGCTTTAATTTCCGGAATTGCGGCTAAAAATTTATCTCGCGCTTGCTGATTTTGTGCACTACTCAATACTAATATTTGAAAATCACGCACAAGCTCACCACCAAACTCTTCTGGATGCTTATCGTAATGAGCCTGTACCATTTCCACAGTCACCGGCTCAGGTACTACGTGCTTTGCCAAATATTCTTTAACATAGAGTTCTTCTTTGTAGGCATTAGCAGATCTATCAATCTCTTCCATTTCTTCTGGCGTTAATAAAGATTCCATTTGAATTTTCATAGCTCGGCTAGAAATTAAACTATCCAGAATCTTTTCACGCAGAGCATCATCTACCTGCGCAAATGCCTGGCCTTTCAGCATACGCTGCAACATAAAATCCACATCTGCTTGCGTGATTGCTTCCTCATTTACATAAGCAACTACAGGCGAAGATGGGCGTTTTATGGAATCATCCTGTTGCACTGTTGAATCGCAACCAGAAACTCCTAATAACAATGCACCAATCAAAATGGACTTCAACGTAGGCTTGAACTTTAAAGATATAAATCTTCCAGCAGGAAAATCATAAATCAATTGAGATAATTCCACAGATGACATTGAATTAATCCTGACGCTTGATATTGACAGTTTTCATTAAGCGCTCAATCTCTGTGGTCTTTGCCTCGTTACGCAGCTGGTACTGAATTTCACCCTCTACAGACTCAAGAGGACGCTTCATTACCTGCGGGCCTTCAACCATTTTTACGATATGAAAGCCGAATGGAGTAAGGATCGGCTCAGTGATCTCGCCTGGTTTTAATGCAAATAATTTTTTTGAAAATTCAGCATCTACCGCGCCATCTTGCAGCCAACCAAGGTCACCGCCTTTTTCAGCAGAGACAGTGTCCTCAGAATAGCTTTTTGCCACCTCAGCAAAGTCTTCACCCTTTTGTAGTCGACTATAAGCTTCGTGTGCACGGCTCAACTTTTCCTGACGTTCCGGCTCTCCCATCGATTCACTCACGCGAAATAGGATATGCGCGGCATGTACTCGCTGCGATTCATACTGCGCTTGATTAGCAGTGTAAAAGTTACGAATTGCTGCCTCATCCACAGTATTTTTCAATTGCTGTTCGAAGTAACGACCAATCACCATTTGGCGATGAAACTCTTCGCTTTCTACTTTTAACTGTTGTTCATCAAGAACATTGGTTTTTTCAATTGCTGAAACCAATGCCGTGCGCTCGATGTATTCATCCAGTGCACGTGCAACACGGTCTTTATCCTGCTCGGGAATACGCTTAAATTTTAAATACGCGTTAAATTCTTCTTTGGATATATCCTTTCCATTTACAGTGGCAACCACATTGGAATCTGAACAACCTACAACCAACGCACCTATGAGACACACCACTGCAACTACATTTTTTTTCATTATTTATCAACTCCAAAAATATTGTTTCGACAACCTAAAACTACAAAAACTTTCTCACGCCGATCCGGAAAAATACTCACACCATCCGTAATAGCCCAATTCGCCGGCATCACCACAATCTACACCCCACCACTCAATAACACGAGGATCATTCATATCGAAAAAATCAGCGTAATCAAGCTCACCTGCTGTGCTTACATCTATGGTGAACACTCCATTGTTGATATTGTTGCTTTGGCTCAACACCAGTATTGAATATTCGCCTTTTGGCAAATGAACCAAAATTGCACGTGTTTCTCCGCGAGTTCCAATAACTGGGTCAATTATACGACCTTGCTTATCTCTAATACTTAACAACTCTGGTGCAAAATCGCTGGATTCAAGGCGAATTACATAATCGTCATCTTCCCCCTCACTTATGTTCAATGGGACAAGCACCCCTTCCACACCCAACAATTCTCGAATAGCTAATGTGTTTGGACTGGTGCTCTCAACTGGCAATGGAAACCTAACTGGAACTGGCTCAAAACTGTTAACACTAGAGCCTGTACCTAATTGATAGTTACCACCATAACCCCATGACCAGAGGCGATTGTATTCATCCAACGCAAGACTAATGCTATATCCGGCCAGAATTTGAGAAACTCTCGCACCCATCAACGGATTGTGATTTATTAAGGTCGGTTTATATATTGATGTCGAGCCAACTAATCCCAACTGACCTTCAGAGTTATATCCCCAAGCCCAAACCTTGCCCTCCATATCCAGCAATAAACTGTAGTTCGATCCAGCAGACAAGGCTCGAATTTTCACCCCATTTAATCCACTCAAATCAACAAGTACCGGAGCGGTAACCTTTGAAGAAACAGCTTGGTTATTACCCAGTTGTCCGTAGTGATTTTCACCCCAGGCCCAAAGCTGACCAAGATCATCTAATACCAATATATGACTTCTTCCAACAGAGTAATCCTCAACCCTAGCAATACCAACTGAGGCTAAATTAACGCGTTTTGGCACTGAACTTGAATAGGATCCATCCATCCGTTCTATCGAATAGTTATATCCCCAAAACCATAGTTCCCCATTTTCATCCAAGGCAACAGACAGGTTCTCTTGCGCTTCAGCACGAACTATCTTTTTCCCCTCAAAAACTGCGGGATCCAACAACTGCGGCGAGTAACCAACATTAAGTACACCTAACTGTCCATTGCTGTTAGAACCCCATACCCACAACCGTCCCAAGGAGTCCAGAGCAAGGGTGTGTTGGTTCCCCGAAGAGATGGCAATTATATTTGCATTATCAGCAAGTAAACTTTGTACATTCATATCAACCGGATATGGGAGCTGTTTGCTGATATAAATTGTTCCGTTGCCGAGATTTCCATACTGATTCTCTCCCCAAGACCAGAGATCGGAATTATCGTCTAACGCGACAACAAAACGATTCCCCCCATCCAAACTCTTGAAGGATTCACCATTTAACATTGAGGTATCCATTAATATCGGTGTGCTTCGTCTTGTGGAAGCCGAAGACTGTTCCTCGCCTAGATAACCATTACCCCATGCCCACAATCCGTTTTCTTTTGTCATGTATGATGCATTACCCGCAATGGCAAATTTTCTCTCGTCATTTCGCGGGCAACGAACAACTTGCTCTGCCAGCTTTGTCATTGATGTATTAAATACTTCAATACGCCCTAATGGATTTAACGAGTAGCGGGGGCAACTATAGTCCAGAGGCACTGAAACGGAGCACCCTGCACAAACAACATGATCAAAACTTGTTTGTCCGCCACTACTTACACCAGCAGCACCAATAAATTTAACCAGATACTCTTCGGTGCCATTTGCGCTATAGGTTAACTCTGTAGTTCCTAACGAGAACCCAGGATCCACGTCTATCGAGACAGTAGGCTTACATGAGACTTTTACAGTTGTTGTAGCAACAACCTGTTCAGCCTGATCAAAAATTCGAAGAATTTCTTCTTTATTGCCAGACTCAGTGCATACAGACGAACTTATATAAACAGGAATTTCTTTTGTACCCACCCATGTAATTGGTAATTCCGTCTTATTAGCTTGATCAAAAGCAAATACCCCTGAACTTTCTAGTGTTACAGAAGAAGGCACAAAACTTGGATTTTCAATGGTTAAATTGGCAGCAACTACTGAACTGCTCCGACCAGCAGAAATCGCTATCGACTTTGCTGATAGCCAGGCTGTGATTTTGTTTGATTCCAAGCTACCTATAAGCTGAGGTTCGTCTTGATATGGATATTCATTGTTGCTTATAGCATTGCCTACCTGTCCATATTCATCTCCACCCCATGCCCAAATTCTATTGGCAGAATCCATCAGCAAATAGTGATTGAAACCAGCATCAATAGACTGGACTTTAGCACCACCCAAATTCGCTTGATTTAATGGAATAAATCCTTCAGCACTACCAATATTCAGAATCCAAACCTGACCGTTACCATCCAATACAATTAAACTTTCACTACCTGATTCATAACTGGCGTTATTATCACTAAAGCTCGTGCTACTGATAGCAACAATCGTCGCACCAGCAAAGGAAGTTGTATCCAGTTGAAATGGAATATGAGTGTGCGCACTACTTGAACCGGAAAGCGCGCCTAAACCCTCTCCCCATGCCCAAATACGGTTTTGATCATCAAGCACAAAATTACGAGCCCCCCCTGCTTCTATTGCAAGAATTTTTGCTCCTTTTAAGCCCGGAATAATAATTGGCTCTGGCTCTGGACTATAAACCGCATAATACGAATCACTTTCATAATTCGCTCGTCCCAATGACCCCGAATAATTCAAGCCCCATGCCCACAGCCGATTCTCTGCATCTAGCGCAAGACTATGAGCACCCGCACTTACGGCAATAATATTTTTAGGTAAAAAGCTATTAACCGATGGATAGCGCGTAGTCCAGTTACTTTTGCGACTATAACTTCCCCATTCCCATACATAACCACGTTGATCTAGGGCCAGGTAATAATAATCACCAGAGACAATCGAATTTAATGCAGCGGGTTTTTCTTCATCGGGTAAGAGCTTACCTCCGAACCAGAGTTGGCCACTTCCATCAATAACATTATTTTTATATTGTCCAGAATTAATGTTTTTAATATCAGCGACATCTACACCACTTAGAGAAATGGTTTCTGGATTAGGTAATACATAAAAATCACCAGTATAACCGTATCCACTATTAGCAGGTGGAGTGCCAATAGTCCGTCCCCACGCCCACAAGAAGCCGTTTGCTCTAACTAGATTGCGGAACCGACCAGCATCAAAGTCCTTTTTAATTGGAGGGCAAGCGATAGCAATTGAATCAACCTTTGTGCCGTTTTCATAAACATTCAAATCACCCAGCCAGTTTACGAGAGTAGAATTACCACAGTAATTCACAGGCAAATAGAGTTCACAGCCAGCGCAAACATCAGCTGTGATAGGTGTAGAACTATTGCGAGGTATAAAACCGACAGACAAAGCTGAAGGACTGTCATTATTCACACCAAGAATGGAACTTTCTCCCTGAGTTTCTATGGCAACACTCATATCAGGCACACAACGAATTGTCGCATCCTGATTAAACAGCACTGTATTGTCTTTAGCTAAAATTTTTATCGGAAAGCTGAACTCACCAATCGATGTACATACAGATGCTTCAATTTCTATTGTAGTTGCAACGCTAGTAAATCCTTGCAGCCACAAATAATCGCCATAGTTTGAAAAGTATAAGTTTTCATTATCAAAGCGCAGTGTTTGCTCACTGAAATATTTTCCATAAACTATTTCTGTCGACGCTATTTTCACAGTGCCAGATTGGCCTACAGTGATGCGGGTAACTGGCGAATATAGATTCAAAGAAATTTCTGGCCGGCCAGCATTAATATTTCCAATAATTTCTGGGGTCGCGCGGAAATACGCATTTTCATCAGTCCCTAACTGTCCATAGCTATCAGATCCATGCGCCCAGAAATTACCTAAATTATCTAGATAATATAAATTATCACTCCAAGGGAAAGCGAAACTCACTAGCCCCGAATTTTCCTGCCCGCGGAAGTCTGATTGAACCGGTGCAGTTAAATTATCTTGTGCCCCCATTCCCAGCTCTATCCAGTTGGAAGCTCCCCAATACCAAAATTTGCCAAAGGAGTCGATTGCAACTTTAGGGGCATTTTCACCTGTATTTGCAAGACCAATTTGACCAAAAGAAGCTGCGGCTAAGCTGCCTTCCGCTGACCACTCTAAAACAGCTTCATATTCCCTAATAGGTGGATAGGCCTGACTCATACTGACCTGTAGGTCGTACTGGCTCCCGGAAGTCATACTGCTGAACCAGGATCTACTAACCTCAATAAAATAAACACCAGCATTAAGATTAAGATTAAGTTGAGAATCCTGTAGAGATGCACTTCCACTATCCAAACTGTATGGAGAGTTGTCGTTGTAGCTTATTTCTTGACCAGTTACATTTAACACACGAATGAAGGAATTGAAATTTGTGCGATCAATATCTATCGCTACTGAAGTAGATGGCTCATAAACGGTAAATTTATAATATTCATACCCTCCGGTTGTTTGGGCACGAACAGACGCATATGGCATTGATGTCGCGTTTTCTACATCCACATTTTGGCCAACACCGAACCTGCCATCCAGATTAATGGCGCTTTGAAGGCTATTGTTTAAAGTCGCAAGAGGCTTAACCAACTGGGACTTGGAAGGTTCTAAGGTCGCAGGAGTACTTTGGACATCCAACTTCCAAATGTTGCGCAGATCATCAATGGCATATCCATTCTCCAGCTGACTTATCTTGCCTTCACCCAGCGCAGAAGCATCAACCTTTTGGATACCGGTGATTCCAGATCCCCAAACCCACCATTCATGATGTTCATCAAGAACATGTACTCTTTTGTTTTCTTCATCGAGTTCTACTTGAATAATTTTGGCAGAATTCATTGCTGATAAATCGATCAACACAAAACTGGAGCTAAATCCTACGACTGTAGAACCAAGCAACCCATTTTGGTTATCACCACGCCCCCATATACGTCCAAGATCATCCAATAAGATGATGGTTTTCTGATCAAGAGCTATCGAAACGATTCGGCTATCCACTAACGGTGAGGTATCGATAGATCTTGGATAAGTACTATAGAAATCCCCTAAATTACCCATCCCCCAAAGACGCCCCATATCATCCAGTATCAGACTACTCTCCTGCGAAGCAGCCAAAGCGACTACTTTTGCGTTATCAAAGTGATAACTAGGTACATTTACAGGATGACTTACTTCATAGTTCCAACTACTAATGCCTAACTGCCCAGAATAGTTGCGTCCCCATGCCCATAGCTGATCACCAGACCATAACAAAACATGATTTTTGGATGCGGCATAAATTGCAGGTCTTCCAACAACCGCCTCTTGGACCAACAACTTCGCGATCGCCGAAATATCTACATCAAAGCGCAGCAAGGTTACGGTGAGGTCGCTTTCACCTTCGGCCATTGGAGTAAAGACTCCATTAAGGTCAACAGTAGCCACAGCCAAGTTACTTGAAGAAAATTCCAATAATCCCGAATCGTTGGCGAGTTTGACGTCCTCAAAAGTACGACCATTGTGTACAACTGTTGCAGTGACATTGAGATTAATTGTTGCCGGATTGCTCCCCAAACGATGAGTAATTTCAGTGCGATCTACCGCGATGGCAGTAATCAACTCAATGTCAACATTAGCTTCGAGATCAGACGTTGGATCTGAATCAGACACCACCTCAACATAATCAGGCACACCGTCATTGTCGGTATCCGGATTATTCAAATCAGTGAAGTGCAGCATGGCTTCGTCGTAGTCACTCAAGCCGTCGCCATCGCTGTCGTTATTGCCAATTGAGCCACCGTATTCCAGCTCTTCCAGATTGGTGAGACCATCTCCATCCTTGTCTTCATCGCCATCATCGAGGCCATTGCCATCAGAGTCTCTATTCGTTGGATCAAGATCATTATCTAGTTCGAGCTTGTTACTTAGCCCATCGCCATCGAAATCACCATCTGCGGTCAAAACGCGAACCTGTAGTTCATTGCCCACGGTCAATTCACCAATTTCTCCGCTAGTGGTTATACGGATATTAATGAGCTGCCCATCAACCAAACCATTCGGAATAGTGACTGTTGGTGAACTCCAATTGAAAGATTCGGGTATCGCAACTGCGTTTACTGGTGCTACATGAGCTTGACTATTACGCAATTGATTAACCGACAATCCTTCTGCCAATGTGTAATTCAGAGCAAGCGCAGTCCCTTCAAGAACAAAAGCCTGCGCAGGAACGTTGAGATAGATATCAGGCGCACAAACGTTGAGCGCCTGATCCAGTACTGGATCATTTGCAGCAAGACCACGCAGACTACTATTAGTAGTACTAAGGTCATAACAAGCACCTAGCACTAAGGGATTGGTTGGGGTAAAGATCAGCTTGTTGTTATCAAGTATGAACTCGCCAACAACCGGCTCATTTGCGAGCGACAGGATCGCCGGTACATCAGCAGTCGCACCATCCAATGGTTCAGTGAAACTGATGACAATTGGGGTAATTTGACTGTTGATTGCTGATTGCACAGCTATGCTGTCAATCGCTGGAGGTAGCTTCAGGAAGTTGAAAGTCAGCGAACCATACTTCGCCACACTTGGCATTGCTGGGTTAATTCCAGCAGCCGAGACTTGAATGGTTTCCACTTCTGATGTGGTAATAGTGAAGGTGCCGTAGCCCTCCGTGATATTAACAGTTTGAATCTGACCGATATTGTTGATAACGGCGGAGCCATCTACGCTCGCGGTAAAGCTGGCGTTAGCAGCAACTTTAGTACTGCCTGCCTGGATAGCATGAACTCGGTTGTAGTGCTTATCCAGCAATGTTGCAGCGACAGTCACCACTTCGCCTACTTCCAATCGTTCAGAGTCACCTAGAGCCAAGTTGGTTCTTGATATCTCTTTCAATTCCAACAGGAATGGCTCGGCAGCGACCACATTCAGGGCAATGCCATTAACTTCACTATAAGTACCATTACCAACTACGTCGTATTTAGTGCTGATAGTGCTACCAGTCGGTACTGTTAATGCGGCCGTGTAACTGCCGGCTAGGTTGTTAGCAGTAACGACCACATTTGCCGTCCCCGCTTGCATACGTACTTCGGCGATCTCGCCACCATTTTCGAGAATTCCGGTGGTTACACCTGAGGCAAATCCGAAATGGAAGCCGCTGTATGGCAAAGCAATACGTAAGGTAGTAACCGAGTCGTTTTCTGTAAGGTTGCCGCCTGCATCAAAACTTTGGATGTTAAAGCGGAAGTTCTTACCGGCTTCGATCTCTGGAACGTGACTGATACGCAGTTCGCTGGTCGCACCCGCCGCCACACGCAAGCCCATGCTAACGTTAACCGCTGGATTGGCAGTTAGTTGCGCAGTCAAACGATAACGGCCTGCCTTGAGACCGGTATTAAAGTTGATATACGCCAAACCATTTATATTGGCCATGGTGGTACCAAGGTCAGTGACAGGTTCGGTTCCGGTTGCGATTTCCTGCAACTTCCAAGTCACCTCTTGCGATGGTACGCGGCGATTAGCTTTATCAACTATCTCGACCTGATAACCCGCAGTATCACCCACTGTAAGGTAGGCGTTATTGACACCAATATCCGCCGTGCTGTTAAAGAAGCGCAGTGCGTTAGGTTTGTAGGTGAGGTTAATTACCTGCTCGGTAGTCCGCCCAGACTGACCGAGATGGTCGGCAAGTTGAACCTGGAAGCGGTATTGGTTATCTGCGATATCAACCGATGGAACAGTCAGGCTTTGCTTCAATTCGCTATTGAGATTATTCACCGCAAACTGGGTGCTGTTGCCCGTCGCCGGATTAGTTTCCAAGAAGGAAACAACCACTGGATCAAAACCATCGTTTGCGGCGGTGAAACCTTTAACCCCCACCTGGATCCTATCGCCATAAAACGCATTCAACGGATGGGTAACGATAAGTTGTGATGCGTCGGGCACCTTGTCAGCGACAAGCGTCAGCGGCACAGATTGCTCGGATACCTGACCTTGATTGTCAACAACGCGCAGCACCAAATTCTCGTTACTGTTGGCAGTAACGCGCTCAGTGCGGCGATCACGGATCACGACATTGTTATGCTCCAGCAATGCCGGCGTCTGGATCGCCAAAGGTGTAGCAAATCCGTTCCAAATGACTTCCGCTTTTGCGATGGCGATCTCGTCAGTCACGTTCAGGTTTACCGTGACGAAACCGCGCTCGATCATTTGCAAGCTGGAACTAGCAAACAAGTTAATTGCCGGGGGCGCGTCTTCAATAACTTCATAGATATGAGTCTCGCTGTTGGTTTTACCAGCTTTATCTTTTACGTCGAGCTGGTAAACCACGGGTACACCTTTATTGGCACCGCGTTCATTAACTACTAACACACCATCTTCAAAGCGTGCGGCTACGATAATTCCGTTACGACGCAGGATCGCAGATTCAATACCACTCTCTGCATCGCTCACTGCCACACTCACTGCATAAGCGTTCTTCTCAATAATCTTGCCGTTGATCACCGCGCCGCTAAGCTTAAACGCCCCTATCGATGGTGAGTTTTCATCTTCAACACGCACCATTTCTACTGGTGTAGATTCAGCAACATTGCCGTAAATATCAATAGCGCGCACTTTCAGCAAGCGCGAAGTACCGGCGGGATAATCGCGATAAATAACGAATTCCGGACCATAGTGCTTACCAATAATCTTGAACGGCTTACCCGCGCCTTCCGCTTCGTAGTACTCCACCATACTGATGGGTTCAGCCGAATTCTGCACGACCGCACGCAGTTCCACCGGTTTTGGCGCATAGCTGACGGCACCGACTTTCGGACTAATCACCGATACACTGAGGAAGGGGTTGGTCGGTAAACCTTCACCTTGCAGCATCACTTTACGAGCATTGGACCAAACCAATTCGCCCTTGTCAGTCTCGATACGCGCACGCATGGTAAACGGCTGACCGTTGCGCAGGTTCGCAGGTACTTGCAGATTCCACTGATATGGGAAATCTGCCGAGCCACCTACTAGCTGCTCATTCACAAAGTACTGGATACTGTTAATACGTGTTGATGCTTGCACCGACAACATCAGGTAATCGCCCTGACGATACACGGTATTAATTGCTGGTGATTGCAGCGATGCATTCAGCGATTGCACCTTGCCATTCAAATCAAGAATACGAACGCCACCATCGCCCATGCCAATCGCCAGAAGGCCTTGATGTGCTGCCAGGCTGGTTGCCAGCTGCGGCAAGCTGATCTGAATATCCATCGGGCCAGTCCAATTAGCCGGGGCAATTGCACGCAATTCGCTGCTGGTTTCGGTGCGATAGGCAACCCACAGCACGCCATCCGCATAGTGCATTGCATTAACTGCCAGTGAGCCGGGAAGCTCGACGACTGAATCAGCAAAAGTATTGAGATCCATCCGGTGGATGCTGGTACCGACTGTGAAGAATAGGTAATCACCTGACATGGTCAGATGACTCACTGTTTCTGTACTACTGGCACCATCGTTGATCGAATCCACAACATCCGCGTATGTATCTAGCGGTAAATTACCGGGTTGGATGCGGTAGATACGACGGTTGATAGTACTGGCATAAATCGTATCGCCAAACGCAGCCAAGCTGATTACATTTTCACCGGCAGGCAGGGACAGAACATCGATTTGTTTCAAGTCGTATTTATTCGCTAAATGCAGCTTGTTGCCTTCAACGGCGACCAACAAACGCGTTGTCGTAGCTAAATCAGTGACGGCTACATTGTTGAATACTACTTTCGGCGAAGGTACGGCGGATTGATCAAGAGCCAGTGTTTCCAAGGCGATGACCTGACGCTTGTCGGATAGCGTCATATACGCCATGCCAGCATCCAGATGAATACTGCCTACAGCCAGCGAATAACCTTTTTCCGGGTAGGATTTAGTGGTCCAGCTACCAGCGTTGTAACTATTGTAGAGAGCACCATAGTAGCTGCCTGCAGCCAATACCTGACCGTGCTCAACGGCGACATCGACTACTTGACCACGCGCAATGTTATACGCTGTGAAAATTTCACCGGACTGAGGCTGTAGTTCAAGTACCTGACCGGCGTCATCACCAATCCAGAGTTTCCCAGCAGAAATCTGCGCCGCGCTGACATCTCCAGCGATGCTACGCTTGTAATCTCCCACCAGACTAACGGTATAAGGGTTGGTCACATCCCATAGTTGAATGCCTTTACTATTGATCGCAACTAGATAAGGCGCATACGCCAGCAAGCGATCTGCTACCGCAAAAGTACCGTGACGCAACATTTGGCCCTGGCTGTCGAAGGAAACCAACAGACCAGACTCAGTACTTACAAACAGACGATCCGCCGATTGCACCAGAGAAATCGGATCTTGCAAGGCTATCTGCGTAGCGACTTTGGCAAGTAATTCCGCCTCAGAGCTATTTTGAATGAATACAGCCGACTCTCTCCGCAACACCACAAAATCATTACCGAATGGCTGGATATCCAGAGCCTCTTCAGCATTGTTGTAAGCAATGGAAGGCTTACCTGAAACAGTCTGTTTAAGTGCAATTGGACTGATCCAGTTACCTTTTATGTTGAATGCCTGTAACTGGCCATCCACGATGGCCAACAGATTTTCACCTTGCATCGCGACATCAGTGACGGTTCCGGTCAGTGGGTAGAAACTGAGTATCTGGAAGTTTTCAACCGGATCAATAATTGCCAACCCTTGCTCTTTAAGAGCAACTAGCAAACGATCTCCCACACGTGCAATCGTGGTGATATCGGCATCGAGGCGGGTAAGTAATTCGCCGTCGCGATTGCGTAATTCACGGCCTTGGGTGAACCAAGCTTGATCAACATCAGGTAGCAGCAAATCGAAGATCTTACCTGTTGCGAACTCATTGAGCTTCACACCAGCAACAACACGTACCGGATAAGTAGTAGTTTCGATATTGCCGTTTTTATCCGCCAAACTCGCTGTGACATCAAACCCATCCACGGCTTCCGGAATCAGCATTTCCAATGAATTACTGCCTGAAGCCAACAATTTCCCATCACGATCACGTACTTCAATACTGGCTAGGTAGTTCTCAATACTCAGGGTGGTCATCTGATAGCTAACCCAACTTCCAGCAAATGCGGTATTGGTCACACCTTTAAGTATTGGTTGCGGAATTTGTTGTTGCGGGAACAACTGGACCGAAATGGTTTGTTCGCTAAAGTGGAAGTTATCGCCCCAATAGGCTCGTACTCGCAGGCTGAAGGTATCTTTCTGGGTGACTGTCGGCATGCGAATCGCCACTTGTCCGTTCACTGTATTTACTAGGACGCGATTGACCAGATGCTGTTCAAAATCGAACAGCGATACTTCCGCGAAGCGGAAACTATCGCCGCTTGAATCCAACGCAGAATAATGAATACTCAACAATTCACCGGATTTGGCTGCCACATTATTTGCTGGTGCCAGCAAAGTAACTGAGCCAGTTTCTGTCGGGTTAGCTATCAGGCTGACAGAGCCATTGCCCACTTCACTGCCATTAGCAGTAAGCGACCAGGACTGGGAAGTGCCGCTGGATGGCAACTGCATCCACTGGTAAGCCGTCGTCCCAGACATAGCCATAGGCAAGGATTGACCTGCCACATCTGCCGTTTGATTGATGATACGAGTATCTTCACCCGCACTTGCAACTAGCGGGATTAATGCGCCTTGTACGGCATTGGTCGCAACTCTCACCGCCACTGGTGCACTCACAGCCACAGTTGAGACAGAAATCGCCTGACTGGTAGCTGCACCATGAGTACGTCCAACAATTACCAGATTGCCCGACAACAGTTGATCACGGTCTATCTGTACCAAGTAGCCCTCTGTAAGTTGGCTGATCACCGCAGGAATCCGTTGGCCGGTAGTAGTTTCGACGTGCAAAGTCAACGCGCCAAGCAGATCTGCAGACGGACTGACCCTGAGTTCAACCGCATGCGGTAATTCACTGGCAACTACATTCAACGTCAGGGAATCGGCGGCAACCGCAATAGAACGCGCCTGAACATAGGTTACGCCGTCACGGGTCACATCAAAGAATGCAGCAGACGGGGTAATTACCAATTTGCGCGCAGCGCTGGGGAAGATACCAACAATAGATTCACCTTCCAGTGCAAACCATTGGCGACCTTCTGCCGTTGTTGCACCTAACCACAGAATTTCACCATCGCTGGTGGATTGCTCCACTTCCGCTGGCAACATCGCTGTTCCCAGCAACAACAGGGAACCGTCACTCTGCAGACCAAAGTGGCTGACGTTGGCACCTTTCCATGTATACAGAGAGTTACCCGAGAGGTGGAAACCATCTTGGTTAGGCAGAGCTACAAAACTTTCCTGATCGACGCTCGGAAGAACTGCTGCAGCAATCCCTAAACGATAAACACCTGCGTCAGTAAGTACATAAAGGTTATCGCCCACAACCTGAGTTGCAACGATGGTGTCGCGCAATGGCAAGGCTAGGGCCGGAACTGGGCTACCCGCAGTGATGCGGCTTGCACCTATTGTATTGCCATAGGTGAACCACAGATTGGCACCTTGAGCTGCAATCAGATCAGCAGCAACCGGCCAAGCTCTATCTGATGAGGCGACAGCGCCGCCAGTCAATGGATAGCGTTTGATTAATAAATCCTGATCAACCTGCACCTGTACCACCAGCGCAGTACCGGCGTTATACATGTGCAAGATCTGGCCTTTCGTTGCTGTTTCCAGCGTACGTGCGCCAACCACCAGACTATACCCACCTACGCGTTTGTTAAAGCCTGCCACCAATGAGTCCGTCGGGACCATACCTTCGATGTGCAATACATCTACCAATACCTCATCAGCATCCAGCGCTTTAAGTTGATCAACTGGAGCCGCATCACTAAAAAACGGAATTTTGGTGATGCTATGCGTAGCCGTCTTTTCATGCCCGGATTTGTCTTTCAATACAGTCTGCACGCTTAACGCTTCACCTGCGGCAGATACATTAGCCACTAAGCGCTGACCAATCGCACCGGTAATTGCCGTCGCGGCATCTTCAGGATCCTTAATTGATACCGAGGATAACGGTGAGAAGTCCACCATGGTTTCTGGTACATAGGTATCTACTTGGAATACCGAACCGGTCAGCACTCGCTCTGCTGGTAAGAGTTGGGTTTCCAACGTTTCCGCGATACCTTCGTCGTCTACTACATTCAGGAACTTGAAGCCCCTGAGTAATGGTGTAAGTGTCGTTTTCTGGATACGAGCCAAAACCACCACATTTTCATCAACCGTTGGCAAATTCACCGTCACGAATTGACGTTCTGGGTCTTTCGGGCCACGAGTCAGCTGCACTACCGGCGAACTGCCTTCAATACCACCGATATCCAGATACAAATCTGCCGCCAGCACATTGCGCATCAATACTTCAAAGCGCACGGATTCACCTTCCTGGAAGGTGGAGCCGTTGGCAGGAGTGATTATGTCAACCTTAGGTGCGCCAGCCTCTGCGTCATACGGATACAAGGTTACGCTCTTCACGTCGCTGACGAGGTTGCTAGAATCCGTGGCGCGTACAGAGATGATTATCTCAGCCGCCAGATCCTCTTCAGTTGGCACGAAGCTATATACCGTTGGATCGGTGAGCACTTGCCAAGCACCACCATTACGCTGTACTTCGACTTTGTCGATGCCGTATTTGTCGAACGCACGGATCACAACATCAGCGCGTTCACCTATGGCGACATAATCGCCATTCGCAGGAGAAACTATCTCCAGCGTCGGCTTGGTTTTGTCTTTGGCCAGAGTGTAAGTCTGCTTAAATTCCTTGGTGCTGCCAAAACCGTAGGTAACCACTAGGTTCACGTTCATCTGCGCAGACAGTGCACCAGCCACGACGCCCGGAATATCCTGAAGCTTCGGGTTAATATAGGAGGCATAAACTTCGCCAGTAGCGCCATTGTATTTGCTGGTCGCATCCATCCGGCCGGACTTCATTTGCTCCACCGTGATGACGGCGGCAGAAACCATATCCACATCACCAATCAAATCGAAGTGGGCTTCAGATCTAACTGACTCTTCTGGCTCATCCGGGTTGGTGCGGAAACCTTCCAAGTTAATTATTGGATCAACCAAACCAGCATTGAAGGACGAAACAATCGTTTTACCGGCTGCATCTACCGCTTCAAGCTCTACATTTAAGAACTGATGATTTTGGAAGGCACTATATTCAAACCGGTTGGTGTCGGCATTGACGTTCGTCCAAGCAACCTGATTACTGTCTACCAGCACACGTCGTTTGAATGTCACTTTGCCCGGGTAGTTATCCGCCGCGCTTACCGCAAAGGTGTACTTACGACCACGGGTCAGCGTCATAGCCGGATTTACAGCAGTACCATCCGGTAAGCGCACAATGCTCAACGTACGTGGTGCCAGCGTATCCGGCGCAGTCAGTGAATAGGTGTATCTGCCACCGGCGGCTATGCTGGAACCGGTAGCAATGTTGCCCGCCACATCCGTAATACCATTGACGGTGATTTGGTAAGCGGCATTATTTTCCAAGCTTTGTCCGTCTTTCAGACGCAAACGGACAGACTTCTCATTCACAATATCCAGCACAAAGCGCGAAGAAATATCCTGGTCAGGCGTAGCACTGTAATCCATGAATTTCTTGATAACCGCAAAGCTGCTCGCTGTAACTGGCTCGTTGAAGGTCAGGCGCAACGGCTCAATCATGCCCATGGTTTGCAAGCCATCTTTAGCCATCAGCTGCACGGGCGCAGTATCATCTACCCCCTCAAGCAACAGACTAACCGGTGTTGTCACGGTCTCGGCGGTATCAGCGCGCAGGATCACGACTTGATACTTCATGCCTGGAGTTGCCTTAGGAGAGTTATCAATAATCAACCGTCCGCTTTCAAGGCGATGGACAACTCGATTGCCCTCGGTAGGTTCATGACCGGAACCATGGGGGAATACATGTACAACTAGGCGCCCTTCAAGGCCCAGACCTTCCACTTGGATACGATTGCCTCCACTGTCGCTCAGCAGTTTGTTGCCTTTAGCGTTATTGGTGGACAAGCTCTGGATTTCGATTGCTTGGGTAACCAGCAATGCAGCGGGAATGGTTACTTCCTGATTGGCGCTGGTGCGCACCAAACTTAAGGTTTTAAGCCCAGAAGCTGCAAAAGACGCACTGAATTCCAGCTCCGTTCCAGCAGCATTTATTGTCCAGCTACCACTTGGTAATACTTGTTCGCCAATTGTTACCTGATCAACCAGTTGCAATTGCTGGCCGATAACCTTGTAGTTCGTCGTACGATTGGTGATGGTATTTTGCGGCGCAATCGCCAGCGCACGAATGGGTGACAAACCAAACAGCGACTCGGTTTCCAGCATCCACGGCAGATCGATATTCACCTGCGCCCCATCAATATGATTTTTCGGCTGGTTAAAAAGGCCTGCCTGGTAATGCCCACCAAGGCTATAGACGGCACCGTAGGTTTCAAATAACAACTGGTCGCCTACTTGGCTAGTAGCACCTGAAAGGTTAGTCGAGGTGGAACGTGCAATTACGTTGACGGACACCTGATCCCAGTTCGCTGGTTCACCGGCTATATCCGCCGTGAGAATGGCATTTGCTGAACCGATACGCTCTGGAGTGAATTTACGTAAGTTATTAAATGGCAAGCGGGTATTGATGTATCGCGTACCACTACGCCACTCCAACAAGGCGCCGTCGAAGTTAAGTTGATCGATATTCGTGGAATCAAGGCGAATATTGCTTAAATGATTGAGAGCCAGTATCGGGCCAACTTGGTTCAAATCATAAACACTCAATCGCTGAGCGCTGGTATCTAGTGTCGCCAGCAATTCGCCATTCAATGCCGCTTGGTTGTTATTGGTGTTCACCGTTCCTAGGGAAACTACACTTGAGCTCCCCGTACGACCCGCTTTAATCATCGACCAATGCAACAGCTCGATAGCAGATTGCGAACGAACCATGATGTGGTGGCTATTCAGACTGATTGATTCTGCATCTAGCAGCGCGAACTCAAATTGGGTTCCGCTCACACCCAGAGACGAGTAAGGACGATACTCCACTGCACCAACGCCTGTGCTGCGCACGTTTAGGATTGCAACACCATCGTAATCGTATGCCACATCACGCATTTCTGCAGCGAGGGTAATTACCTGCGCATTTGAGCCACGAACAGACGCAGTGTAGAGGATCTTGTTACCTTCACCGATCCAGTTGTCGCCAGCGAGATGGATCTCGTTGATCGGTAAGCTTGTCGGATTATCAAAACGGCCTATTTGTTTTGGATCATATATATTGGACAGGTCATAGGTATAAACCACTTTGCGACCTTCGTTAACCAGTAACGACAAATAATGGTTATTCAATGCCGCGCCCACAATCGTCGCAGGTACACCGCCTCTGGATAACAGTAACGGCAACTCACTTTCGCGCGTGCTCGACAGTGACCAACTGGTATTTTCGTAAGTCAGTATCAAGTCTTCATAACGCTGGAAACCCTGTACACCCGTCAAGCGCAGTGCGGATGGCAACTCGATAGTCAGTTCGTTGTTCTGAACCGTATCAACACCGGATGATGTGTTGCTTATCGCAATACGCAGATTGCCAAGAGTATTGTCCGGCAAACGGAAGCTAACCAGATTGGCCGCTTCCATACGGACATTTTGCGCCGCTTTACCGTTGACCAAAATTTGCGTCATTTGGCTGAAACCACGCCCCTTGATTGCTACCGTTTCCCCTGAGTTATATAGGTAGTTCTTCACGGCAGTGTTAAGTGTGCTGGTAACGGTATTGTACAAGCCAATACCATCAATCGCCGGGTCGGCAATATAGGTGAACCCAGCATGGCGACTGACGCCTAGATTTCCGTTGCTAACACGCACGCCGACCACATAGTTATCGGTTGGAGAAGCTGCCAGTGCCGGCAACCTAACCTGCAGTTCATTGTTGTTAACCACGGTGATTTCGCTGGTTGGCACCAACTGGTCGCCAAAACTTACTTTGGTCTGAGCAGAGAAACCTTCACCGAAAATGCTAACTGTCTGACCACCGCGCCAGCTTGCAAAAGACGGAGTTATGGTATCGATGCTAGGTTTCTGATGAATAGAGGCGATGAAGCGGAAGCTGTAATCCGTTCCCAGCGTCTCGCCATGCAGGTCGCGAATAGCCGCCGACAAGGTCACACGATAGCGTTTGCCATCTGCAAATGCCGCTGTTGGGCGATATACCAGTTTGGTTCCAAAATTATTGACTTGGCTACTGACAGTTCCCGCTACTAATGCGCCATCCTGTGTCACGCTGAATAATGCATTTTTATGCGCCTGCAATTGTTGCGCATCCAGCAAACGGTTGAACTGAACTTCTACCGGGGTATTGGCTTGCAATTCACCTTCTGCATTCGGGATGTGCTCAACAATCATCAATTGTTTATTGACGATTGTATTCAAGCGCCCGCCGATATGGTTGACCTTGGTGGCATCGTCAACCGGGTTCTCGACCGCTTTATCGTTTAAGTAAGCGAAGGTTGATCCGGCGTAGATCGCACGTGGATGAACCGCTGTTGCACCCACATCGCCCATAACCGAGAAGTAGTTTTTCAGCGCTATGTTCGCTTTGTAACGGCCTTCGAGCCATGGGGAGATGTCGTACAGCTGCAAATCACCCTGACCCGAACTGACAAACAGGGTTTGGCCTTGAAGGATCATCTGGCCAGCGTTGATTTCACCGTTGCGTACCAGATACGCGAGGTTAAGAGTAGCAACCGAATCAGCGCCGCCTTCCGCATTTTCCTGGAACAACAACACAGAGCCGGAGGTACCGGTGGATACCAGAATCAGGTTGTTCTGGATAAGGATATCTTTCGGCTTAAAGCGATTGCCGCCTGGATCACGCACATTGATATCACGCAATAGGTTGTAATTGCCACTCATCAACTCGACTTGAACCACACGGCGCAAATCGGTCAGGGACACCCACAAGCTATCCCCCACAACTTCAATCGAGTAAGGCACTCCTTTCAGTTTCACACGATCAACGGTGGTGAGTTTTTCCAGCGTACGTGCGGCGGTAATTTGATAAATCGTTACGCCTTCGGTAGTCGACAGGTACAACAGATTATCTTTAACCACCAGGTCGCGCACGGTACCAGTCAGCGTGATTTGGTTGATCAACAACGGATCTGCCGGCAGGGTCACATCGAAGTGGTACAAATGATCGCCACCCGCCGCAAACAGATTGTTACCTGAGGCTCCCAGAGCAACAAAGCCGGTGGTACCCAAGCCGCCGGTCACATCGAAGTGATACGGATTGTTAACGCCGGCGAACTCTTTGTTGAGGATCACTGGATGCACTGGATCAGAAACGTCTGCCGCCACCAAGCGGGCAACATTGGAACGTAGACGTTTAGCCACACGGCCTTCACGATTTATTACTTCGTATTCGCCACCGGTAACGGTGTAAAGTACATCGTTGTGGAGCAATACGGCTGCTATCGGACTGGGCTTGTCAGAGACCAAGTCTACAGAAGCAGTCTCCTTCTCTGCATAAAAATAATCCACTGCTGATATAGATTGTTCACCAGGGAATTGCAGATTTTCCGCCTTGATTTTGGCAAAGCCAAAACTATTGGCTGGTGCTCTAACTTGGATGTGGTTCCCGCTAATTACGCGCAAGTCACCCGCAAGTTTTTCACCAATACTGATGCGGGTTCCGTAGTTGAATCCGCGTCCGTAAATATCGACCACATTGCCGCCTTCAGGCGGTCCGCGTAACGGATTGACGTCTTCGATAACCACCCGTGGCAACACCACTACAGCGCCGTGACGGGTATAGGCGAGGTTGCCTTTAAGCACGCGTACCGACAGGGACGTGGTATTGGCATTGAGGAACAGGTTGGGCACATCAACCAGTATCTGGTTGTCGGCCACACTCTTGATTGCGCTGTTCGGCAACAAGGTTTCGCCGATATAAACGCGCAGGTCTGCAGCGTTGGTACCGAAGTCGCTACCCTGGATCAGGGCCTGCTCGCTGCCGTCCGCATGGAAATAATGGGCAGCCAGGGTTTCACCCGTTTTCCTGACCACGCTGTTGATGAGCGGACGTGTGCCTGAACCTAGTTCATAGCTTGCGCTAACTGGTACAACCAAGCGCGCATCGTCCAAAGTACGCAGTTCACTGTTGATGTTGAGCGAGACCTTGTTGCCGGCAATCGGCGTTCCGGTAATCGCAACTTCAACGTAACCACCAACGAGAGTATTAATCCCCTTAAGGGTGTATTGGTTCGCCGCTAGTAATACCCCATTACCATCGCTCACGCTAATAGCGCTCCGCAGTACAGCCTCACTGGTGTTAATCAAATTATTCAACTGTATGCTGATGGTCTCGTTGGCACTCAGGCGACTGCCATTTACCGGGGACAGGCCAGTAATAGTTAACCCAGGACTGCGGCTATCTATCAATCCCGTAGAGGAAGCAACAAACAATCCACCCTGATTTGCGATTAGCTCCGCGCCGGGAAGCGAAATGCTCTCCCAATAGGAAGCTTTGTAACCGGTTACCGGATCAGCCCGATAAACAATCCGCTCATTCTGGCTGGTAATGGTAATTTGGCCGTATTGCACCAGCATAGACGCATTGAAGTTATTCACTTTAGCGCGATCCAGTTTCTGGATTTGATAGCTGCTGGTATTCGGCAGATTATCGAACACTGCCAGATACAAATCGTAGTCACGCTTCAACAGCACATACAGCTCACCATTCAACCACTGCACATCCAATGGCTGGCCTCTGAGAGCGTCGGTATTGAATACTAGCGGCGGATAACCGAGCGGTGGGCCCAGTTCATCATCCCCCAGATCGAAGAAGCGGATAAATCCTGTGCCTAGGTCATCGGCAACTGACATCGCAAGGATATTTTTCAGCGAGTCATAGGCCACATCAGTCGCTATATGACCCGGAACTGGCATTTCGGACAGCACCAATGGGGTCTTCGGATTAGTGACATCCACCAGCATCAAGCCTTTCTGACTGGCGGCTAGGAAGGCAGAATTACCTACAACCTCTACACCTAGCACCGGCGCATCAGTGCGCACTTGGCTGAGACGAATCGGGTTTTCCCAGATACTGACATCAAATATTTCCAACCCGCTCGGGATTAGGAAACGATTCTTATCAGTCGGCTCAGCGCCGGATCTGACACCCACATACAGGTAGTCGTTGACCGCTTTGGAACCACCGATCACATGCGGTGGATAGTTTGGCAAACCAACAGAACGACCAGCCTGCAATGTATAGGAAACATTACCCACCAGGAATTCCTGGCCATTCATGACTAGATAGACACGGTACAGTTTTGGCTCAATAGCCGTCGGAAGGCGATAGCTGAAAGTGTTCAGCGTTTCAACATCGTCTTTCAAGTCGATGACCGATTCCAAGCTGTGAATTGGCTGGCCGCCATCCACAGGGCGCATAATCACTTTTGTGCCCGGCAAAATCACACCAGTGGAAGCACTTATCGTCACTTTGTGCCCCCCCTTTAGATCAGCCGTCTCTGGGCTGATGCTAAAGCGGGTCAAATCAATATCGTCACCGGTCACAATCGCTCCGGGGAATTCAGCAGTCAGCTCGTTATCCAGCACACGCAAGTGATGCTGACCAACCTCTAGCGGAACTAGAGCCAATGCTTGCGCTGGGATCTGCAGCGTGTTTTCGTCAACCCAATCAAAAGGCACTGAATATTGGTCAACATACACTTTCAAATCAGGTGAATTGCGGAAGCTATTTCCATGGATCGTAATCGGTGCCTGCTTGAAGCGGTGATAGCTACCGTTAGTAATACGCTGGATTACCGGCTGGATCGCCGCCTCATTTGCTTGCTCGAACCGGCCGGTAAATCTCGCCCATTGGCCGCTGCCGCGTAGGTTACGTGCCTGATCTACTACTACTTCGTAACCAACACCCGATTCACGCTCAAAGTTAATAGCGAACTCTTTAGATGAATCATTTTCCGGCGCTATCGCTGCTACTACTGCTGGTACAACAGCACCGCTATCAAGGCGCTTCACTTTCACAGCACCCTCAGCTTGCAGGGACCCCAAGGTCACCGGCTCGTTAAAGCGGATACGATAATCCTGATCAATCGATAGGAAGCCCCCTTCTTTCACCGAACTCTCAACCACCAGCGCCGCTGGCAATTGCAAGCTACGCAGACCGGTGGTGCCGCCAACCGCGATAAGTCGATCAGAGAAATAATCCACTCCGAAGATGATTTCGCTATTACCAGCTGATACCACTTGCGGAGCCAAGGGTTCGGAGATATCCAAGGCCACCAAACCATTTTCCGCCGCCACTAACAACGTACTTCCGAGTACCAGCAATCTAACCGCGCGGCCACCGCCGTCTTGCAGTTTGTTGGTTACTTCAAAGCGGGTTTTCACATCCGGCTGGGTAGAATCCAAAATCTCGACACCTTTGCTACCTAAGGCGACGATGAGGTATTTACCATAAACCGCCATATCGTAAACGGCCCCATCAAAGGCGTATTCACGGGTTTGGGCGAGATCATAAATATTGGTCAGTGTAATTGAGTCAGAAGCGCGATCGGTAAGAGCGGCAACATTGGTATCAATAATGAACGGACATGTACTCCACTGAACACCACGCGCGCTGTTACTTGAGTAGAGCCAGCCGGCATTGTACGAAAGAGCAGTACCACCACCCGGTACTGCCAGGCTTCCCATATTGACCGGATCTTGCGGAACCATCAGGTTAGCACCACGCAGACTCAAACCTACGCCATTTCCAGCAACATATTGGCAAGGTTCATTGGGTACATTTTTCGCGTCAACACTATCGAAACTGCTAGCAAATAATGCATAGCCTTGTTTCTCGATATCCTGAATCATCCCCTCATCAATCAGAGCCTCGCTCAGCAACTGCATGCCGTTCTGTTCTTCAAGGTTGAGGCGCGATACTCCCCCATGACCGTTAGACACGTACAGTCGTTTACGCCAGCTATTTTCATCCCACTCGGTCACTGCCTTCAGACGTAACGAGTCCACTGATAGCGGCATATAAGTGTCTTGCAGGCGAGCCAATTCCACTTTTTCCTGCTCGGTGATAGTAGGCGCTGTGTTGCCCAAAATGCTGCCCTGCGACTTGCTATTTAAGCGGCCGTGCTCTAGGAAACGCTTGATTTCTGCCGCACCCTTTTCGCCACTTGGCAATGAGCCTACGCCACCGACCAGCAACGGATTGTTCGCTTGTTGTACGGCAAAGCTTAATGCGCGCCATGTTTCCGGAATGATGGTGTTGCTAGCCTGATTGGCTTCAGTGAACGTATCCGCAGCGGAGAAATTGTTATGGAAATAGCCTGCTGCCGTAAATGCAACACCGGTTTCCTTATCAACATAAACATCAAGTAAATTCGACCTTGCCGCGCGCGTGCTGGCGAGGTGGCGAATACCGTAACCAAAGCCTTTGGCACCCATTAAGTTGGTAGTATTGCCGTAACTATCCTTTCCGTGGATGTTCACCAAACCGGGTGAGCCACGCGGCGTGATAAAGGTAATTTTGTTACTGGAAAGCACTTCAACGCTCAGCGCCGGAGATGACCCAACCACAATCGACAAACCTTCAGCCACCGTATTGCCCGGTTCAAATCCTTCGCCGTAAAGCGTTACTTTGGTACCGCCAACCATGGGGCCCCACTGAGGCTCAATCGCAGTGAATTTGATTGGAGCATCAACCTGAATGCCACCGAAGCGCGTAGCAATTTCACGCACGCCGTTCACCTCAACGCTAGCGGTGAGGTCATAGGAGCCCGGTGCTGCAATTTCCGGTACTTGCGCTTTGATGATTACCACACGGCTGTCATCCTGACTGCGCTGCAAGGATTCAACCTGTAACTTGTAGGATCCGGCATAGAGATTGATTTGTTCCTTATTTACCGGAACCCCAATCATGGCAACAGTAATTGGATAAGTTTTACCCGCAGGCACGCGGCGCGGTACTACTGATTGGATGCGAGGCGCTTCCGGGCGCGCACCGCGGTAAACAAAATGAACCTGTTGTTCGCTGGCAAGTTTGAACAACGTCAATCCTTCTGCCGCTTGTGCAAGCTCCTTCTGGCTGCGCAGACCGGCTTCAACAACTACAGTGAATTCTTCACCCACCGCTAGGGTCACAGGTTCATTTAGAGTAATTTTCGCGTTGTTGTTTTCAATTTCTACTGATCTTGGTAATACCTTACCCAGCTTATCTACAACGTAGAAAGAATCTTCATTGCGAGGCAAGCGCGATCCGCTACGTATGTCTTTGTTAAAGCGCAGGGTAACCGTTAGCTTTCCATTAAGTAGATCACGATCCAGAATACGATTTTCTGGGTCAACACTTTGCAGTTTCAGAGCGATATCCGGTGTTTCCTGAATAAAGCTGGCGCCGCGATTATTACGACCGGCGCCGATAGCAGAGTAAGCAGTGGCGGCGATTGCTGTCACGCTTGCGCCACCGTAATTTTCAAAACCACCCATCCGCATAGGTTTTGCCGGATTGGTGACATCAAATGTAACTATGCCCGCATCACCCAGCGCTACATAAACCAGATTGCCGTTAAAGGCCAGATCGTAGACATAACCCAGGTTGTTAACACGCGACAATACGCGCGGGTTGTCCAGATTTGAGATATCGACGATTACCAGACCGGATTTACCCGCTGCGAGGAAGGCAGTATTGCCATTCACGGCCAAGTTAGAAGCTGGAATATCCAGTCCACCACGCAACTGCAGGCCACCCTGCTCTGTACGTTCGATCAATTGGAAGCCGCCGGCGCCGGTGCGCTCCTCATCGGAAAGCATCAGAGTTGAGAAGTTGTAGTTCCCACCCACCACGGCGTAAGCAGCGTTAGCACCCTGTGCCCGGGCAACGCGCGCCACATCCAGCGCTTGACGCGCTTGCGGTAATTGCAGGGATTCGCCCACGTAAGCCTTGGTATGCAAATAGGCATCGACAATAGCTAAGCCCTTCTCGGCAGCAGCCAACAGCACTTGGTCGTTATCAACGACAATGCCGCGCGCAAAGCTGGCGTCTAATAGCAATTCTTTCACAATGGTTATTGGCCAACTCGAATCGCCGGCTTCGGTATCCAAAGCAACGATAAAAAGCTTGGCCTCCGTCGCCGTTGAGCCGCTGATCTTCGCTGCGGAAATAAACAGACGGTCCTGATTGTTTTCAAAGAAAGCGTCCACGCCCAGCGCATGGTAGCCATCAGGCAATTCAACCCGGGAAACAATGCGGTCGTCTTTGCCATCACCATTACAATCCACCAAGCGCAACAAGTTATCGGGGTTGGTTGGGCACTTGGCATCGGCAATAAATTTAGAAGAGTCAATGTGATAAATAATCACGCCGCTTTCACCAGCGGCAGCGAACAAATAAGTGCCCGATGGATCTATCGCAATATCATGATAAATGCCACTGTTGTGCTCGATATTAGTTTTAACCGGTTGTTGGTAATCAAATGCTGCTGTCAATGTTTGCATCTGGCCATTCGCCAGCTCCACACGGACATCTGCCGGGCCCAACTTGCCGGGGGGCGTTACAAATTCCAATTTTTCTGGACTAATAACTTTGGTGTTTTCTACGGTAACTAAGGTTTCACCCACATACACACGGGTATGGGCGGAGCCAGTCTGGAAACCTTTACCTGTCAGAGTGACGCGGGTTCCGCCATTAGCACTACCGATATTGGGAGTAATTCCGTCGAGCAATAATGGTTCAACATATTGCACAGCACCCAAGCGCGATACTCGTCTGCCATCGCTTTCAATTACTGTAATACTGGCTGCACCGGGTGAGTAAGCAGGTACATTTAGGGTGTAACGGATAACGTTATTTTCCTGAGGGCTGGCACTCTCGATGGTGGTCGCTTCACCGGAAATCAGGAAACTCGGATTCGACGAGTTTTCAACATCAACTTCAAGGTTGCCGCCACTCACTTTGACAAAGCTTGGTGCCACACCTTTGATAGCTAGTGCAGCTGCAGTACCGGAAGCCGTTGTGAAATTAATTTGATGATCTACTAATCCCGTGGTGCGACGGCTACCCAAAGCCGTTTTCATTTCAATACGATATTTAGCATTTGCATCCAAGTTTGCTGATGGACTCAACAAGATTGTTTTTGGATCGGCCGGATCAAGCACTGCAGTAACCGCAACTTCCACACCGGCCGCTGTATCGTTGTCGCGAATCAGCGACAGGTATTGTTTATCCAGCTGCGATGCCTGCAACGCATGTGTGAAGTGCAGTTTAATTATCTGATTACGCGCAACGCCTACACTGCCTGCGGCAGGATTACTGGATACAAATTCCGGTATCAGAGTATCCACAATAGTCAGCAAACTATGACTCTTGTTGGGCAATGCCGTGACAACCAAGCCATCATCCGTAAACATTGAGGAAATCGGTTGTTGGTTCGGCGCAGGTACAATATACCCTTGAGGAATTTCGAATCTACCGCAGTCACTCAAACGCACCGCGTCGAGTACCTCAACAAGATCCGGGCGACCGGTATCCAGTAAATGCAGGTTGTAGTTCAAAACCTGATCGCCACATCCCGCAGCACGAACCTGCGCAACCATAGTTCCGCGAGCTTCAATGGCCGACAAATTACCCTTTAATGGGAAACCGTTATCCACATAGCGGCCAATCGGTTTTATGTTGTTGGGGTTACCAACATCTAGCAATTCCAAACCACTCACGCCGAATGCCAAACTATTAAGTTTTGCAGTGGCTGTATGCAATCCAAATGTTGCTTGGTACTTTTTGAACAAATTGGTATTGATAGCTTGGGCACCCAGTTGGGGAACACTTGGCAAGCTCAAATCAAATACGTAGTTTTTATTGCTAGTTGTCACATGGAGGCGGTTTTCAATGACCGCCATATCAATGACATTCAGCGCAGTGCGAGCACCTTCAAACAATGCAGAATTGATCACCTTGACGACCGCCGGTTTGAGCGGATCAGCAATGGTCAGCACCACTACACCTTCATCGCCAGCATTTGCAATCAATAAGCCGTCTTTTACGATCAACGAACGGGGCGAACGACTGATAGGCAAAGGCACGCTGTAAAGGACATCGCGGTCTTTGGCCTGGTTGTCTTCATCGACTTCGCTCAGACGGCGGGTTTCACGGTCATAAACCAGAATCCAGCGTTGGTTTTCGTAGGTCGTGTTGATGAACGGAAAGTCATAGCCTTCCGCCGCCACATAAACATGGCTATCGCCAAGGGCTATAGCGGTAGAGTCCAGATCATTCGGTAAATCGAAATAGCCGAGTCCATGCATAGGTGCTGCATCCTGGACTTTACTGCGATCGTAGTTCACTAGGCTAATCCAGCCCGTGCGCAATTGGCGCCAGCCTTCTGGGTCGGTAATTTGTGATGGCAGAGGTGAACCCTCTGTTCTAACTGGCGCACCCAGTACATATATCAAATTCAGGTCAGGGTCAGATGCCAGGCCGATAACGCGGCCGGGAGGGAGCTTATGGGTATCTACAGAGGTATCGAGTGTGACCCTGTTTTCCAAGGTCTTGGTGACATCCAGTTTGCCCATGAACAAAGCATTCGGTGCAACAAATCGACGACCAGAGGTATCACTCAACTCAATATCGACAAAGCCGCGATAGCTGCTATCAAACCCACTCACCCTCCAGCTCATACGCTCGGAGGAATACAGGCGCAACTTGTCGTTATCAACAGTGATGCGTTTGGCTCGTTCCGGCACTCCGCTTGGATAAGCAGTCAAGGTCAAGTCATCATGGAAACCGTAACCGACGATATCCACCACATCTGTTTCACCGGTCTGGTTCACACGTACAATTGCCGGACTTACGAAGGAAATTTGCAGCAAATCTACGTAGGTGAAACCACCGATCACCACGTCCTGCAAACCAACGTCATTGGTCAATTCAACTGCTGCTGGACCTGCATAGTTAGGTATGGTGGTAATACGAACTCCTTCATTACCCTTGTCATCGACCGACAAAATTTCATCGACTGGGATACTTTGGCCACCGATATGTACTTGCGGCGCCGTACCAAAGTGCTTGCCGCGAATGACGACACTGGTTCCACCATCAATACCGCCAATATCCGGAGTGATGTAGGTGATATCCGGCGCAGCGGCATCGCCAGCCGCAGAGGTAAAGAACGAGAAGAGATAGTCTTGCGCAAGTGTATAACCGGTTAAGGGTTTGAGTCCTGCTTTGACTACCACTACATACTCGGTCCCAGCGGTTAATGCCGCCGACGGTTTCAGGCTCAGATTACGATGTAAAGGCGAGCCATCACGCTCGGCAAAATCGATAATGAAGTTGTCGGTAACATCCTCACCCACTGCATAGTTACCATCTGCCTGAGGCACAACACCACCGCGATAGACGCTGATAAACGATCCAACGTTAGTATCCGCCGCCAAAGCAGCAGACAGTTCAATCGTGATTTCCGGCAAATCGGTCTTCACGTGCTTTTCAGCCGCTACCGGCGCATGGCCAGCAACAACCAGCTCGGTCAATTCAATGCGGTTAATACCTTTCTTACCTGCGGCAACCTGCATTGCGCCACGCACAAACAACAATTCACGCACCGCGTAATTATCAGTAGTGGCGTTGCGATTAATCATCACCGGAATCGTTGCATCCAGGCTCGCATCATCCACTTTTTGCAAATCAATGATTTCAACAACTGCCTGTGCTGGGCGGTCTTCCTGATCAGCATACAGTACGCTAGCGTAGGCGAGGTTGCCCGCAACCCGCACATCAAATACACCCTTGGAAACCAGATCTTCACGTGCCGGTTTCAATTCAACGATGCGCACCAATTTCGGGTTGTAAGCATCACTGATATCAATTTCATTGAGCTGGGAAACCTGACCTTCGCCAGACATATCGGTGACATAGAGCTTACTGCCAACAATTTGCAAACGGTTGGCGATTCCCAGCGTGTCTATTTGCGCAATGATCGGCATAGTCGGATCAAGGATATCCGCAATTACCACGCCCTCTTCAGATGCGGCTATAAACGCAAAGCGACCCTGTACCTTCACATCCCGCGCATAGCCATTGGGCTTAATGTAACCAATATGGTATGGCGCATTAAATTTGGAAATATCGATAACCTGTACACCGCCATTGCCGTTAGCAACGAAAGCAAGGTTATCCTTGCGGTCAACGCCGTACACCTGAATGTAGGGCATATCAATTCGCCCTATAAGTCGATAAGGCAAACCGAATTGTTCATCACCATTACTGATGTTAAAAATCAGTAATTCCCCATTCGTATTTTCTGGGTAGACCTTGCCGTGTTCATTCAACTGACCTTTCAGCTCGCTGATAAAGCGCGACGAAGCATCATCACCAAATGATGCGGGTACACCTTGTTTTGCTGCCAAGACAATATTGGCATCCGCATGCAATTCACCGATGGTGCCAGCAAAAATTTCACTAGAGCGATTCACCAGCGGTGAATACACGAATACATCGCCATTTTCGGATGTCTCGGAGCCAAAATCAGCGAGGAAGATTCCAGAGCACACGGGGCAGCTACCTGCGGCATTAATGGGATAATCCAGCCCCAAGCCTTGCTCGACCATGGTTGGATCAATAGTGGACCAGGCACCGACCATAGCGCCAGTGCGCTCGCTATCTTTGAATTGAGCCACCGAACCGTAATAGACTTCCTTGGCGGCAAGTTTACTGATTGTATTATCCGCAGGCTTCAGGAAGCGGCGCTCGCTGACCGGCATACCCACTTCGTAGTACTGCACTACAGGATCAGGAGTTACCGCATTGGTCTTAACACGGAACTCTGCTTTTACACGTTCGTTGCGCGCGCCACTGCGATTAATGACCTTGTGGTTAAATGGTGCCCAGTAAACGTAGTAATGGTTGTCGGGATCGCTAACCGGCAGTAACGCCGGTCTGCCAGCACTGTCATCATTACGGTAGAGGGTGGCTACGCTTTCCACTTTCTCCAGACCAGTAGTGCCAAGCTCTTCTACGGTCACCCATTCACCGGTTACAGTTTGCGCCTCGCGAATAAACTTTGCCGTTACTTCGCGTCCGGCTTCCGCGCCGATATCGCGAATGGATACCGCCGCTATAAAAGTTTCCCCGATGCTGAGGATATCTTTATTAACAGGCTGCAACACACTGAGTTTAGGAACGACTGTGTCATCAATACGCCCGACATGTACAACTTGCGATTTACCTTGTTGCCCCAACCTGTCATATGCAATAGCTTGAATCGCAAAACCATCGACCTTCTCCGGTGGGGTAATGACAGCGCGATAGACATGATCTAGCCCAGTAGTACCTTTCGCGGCAGTTTCACTGGTGTAGGTGGTGTAAACCAACTTGTCATTTACCAAAAATGAAACGCGGTCTATGCCTTCTGCACCCATGTCGTCTAGGGCTTCCACCAAGATCTCGAGATCTTGGCCATCAATAATCACAGTATTGTCATTTGCAGGTTTAGTGATGTTAGCTGTCGGTGGCTGATCCGCGACTATGGTAAGCGTGCGCGGTGCCGACAATTCCGATGTATTACCATCAACATCCTTTGCAGTTGCACGGAAGCTGATGAACTCTCCAACATGCCCTGCTGGTACTTGAATGTGGAACTGAAACGGCGCGGTTGAGTCTGTGGAATGAACGTTATAAGTCAGATTGCTGACAACAGGCCCCTGCCCTATGGACAAGTTAACATTACCGATGCCACCACCCTCATGATCCTCTGCAGTTACAGCTATAACAATTTCACGTCCGGAGGTAATTTCCTTCAAATCATCGGATAACGCGAATCCACGGGAATCAAGAATTTGAATAGCAGTAACTGTCGGCGGCAAATTACGCACCAAGTTTACCGGGCGCACCGGTGAAACTGTTTCATTGCCCGCTCCATCGCGCGCAGTTGCCACAAAGAGTAATGACAGAAAATCAGGAATGCTTTCGCCTGTTGAAAAATAATCTGCAATTTTGCCCACACGCATATTGCCTGCATAAGGTGGAGCGAGCATCAGTGCTTCATCAACTTTAGGATCAGTACTATCAATTGTTCCGTTGTTATTGATGTCTACAAATAGTTGCGTGCGCACAGAAGCAACACGCACGTTATCTTTTACATCAGCTAATTTATAGGGTAACAGACGGCTTTCAGCCACCGTCGTTCCACTACTTAACGGCAGCTCAATAGTGAATTCGGGTTTGGAAGTATCCTTCACGACTTGAACAATAACAGGTGTCGGAGTTTCTACTGAACGCGCAGCGCCATTCAAGCGCTTTTCAGTAGCCACCGCCGTTAACTCGAGATTTTTCCCCGCTTGGCCATAAGGAATTTGCACTAAAAATTCGTACGGGTACGAATCATCGCTCATGCTGCGATCGCCAGTAATCAAATTCGCTACATTCAACACCAAATTATCAATACCGACATCATCAACGGCATTCACCTGCACTAACAGGTATTCACCTTCCGTTGCAGGATCAGCACCATTAATCGGTTTGGCAATATTCACCGTCGGCGGTACATCACCGACAATCTCAATGCTTATACTTTCCGTCGCGATGTGATTATCCAGATCGCCATACGCGGCACCATAGGAATCAATCGCTTCTACATACAAGCGAACCTTATTATTTTCGAGATTATCTTTATCAAGAGCCGGCAAATTAACGCTGAAGTTATAAGGTGCCTGCTTCAGCGACATTTCGTAAAACTCGGCCTCACTGGTTCCAGTACCGCGATAGGCTACTAGACGTAGCGAATCAATACCTACATCGTCGTACGCGTTTACATTAACGTAAAGCGCAGTGCTTTCAACTTGCTTACTGTTGCTTAATGGCTGAATGAAATCCACAACTGGACGCTGATCAGCGCGAACGGGATAACTAACTTCACGTGTGCGCGCATTACCCGATGCATCATAAGCAATGATTTTTATCCAGATATCTGCCCGTGAATTTTCAGTGAACATCAGGCCAGGGAACCGACCAAGAATTTCGGTCAGGCGATCCACATGTACTAGCTGTGAATACACTGGAGTATCGATGTTATTTGTGGTTATTGGATCCACATCTACATCCGGTATTGAGTGAATAGTGCGAATCGGATTGGTGTAGATTGGCTGGTGATATTGGCTATTGGATTCCTTCACACCATAAGCGGTGTAAATTTCCAGTTTGGCGACTTTTACGTTGTCGTATGCGCGCACGGCCAATTCAAAATCCGAAAATTCTGTTGGGCCATAACCTACCGCTGGTCGCACCACCGCAACTTCAGGATTGATGTCATCGCGCGCAGCTGTAAATCGTATTTCATGGCGACCTATCGCATGGTCAACGTCTTCAATTTGTGCGGTAAGCACAATTTCTTCATCCGCACGCAACAATCCGGACGGTACCGCAAACGCAAATTCCTGCTTAAGCACGTAAGGACTATTTGATTGGCCAAATTCTTTGGCGATATCCGTTGAATATTTATTGGCAAATGCGGAATAAATTGAACTAAAGGCACTATCAATAATCGCAGCGCCACCAGTATTACCACTACTAACTTTACTACCGTGTAACTCAACCCCATTTGCAAAAAGTTTGATTTTTTCCCAATCCAACCGGCGATCATCACTGGCAACCATACCTACTTTGATCAGGAAAGTACCAGCAACAATTTTTGCATTGTTAGCAGGTGTAGTAATGCGTATTTCTGGTGCAACATTTGACAGAGGATGGACCAAGAAAGTACGGCGAGTTTGCTGGCCTACATTATCCTTAACGATAATTTCGTATTCTGTCGTTTCACTCTGATCAAATATAATTTCATCGACTTCATCGGACTTGTATTTTAATTCTGCTGGACATTGTGTTAACAAATTGCGCTCTGGGAAAACCGGATGGGACACACCGGTACGATCAATGCGATTAATAACATAACTCGCTAGGCCAACATCATCCGTTAGCGCTGAAGTGACCTTGAATGCTTCACCTACTCTTAGCCAGAATTCGCCATAATTAAGACGGCTTACATCATTTATAATTTTTTGATAACGGCCGTCATGTTTATACGATGCAAACTCCTTAAATGCCAATTGTGGGAGTTCATTATTAATAACTGGCAGAATTAGATTCTGCATCGTAGAACGTCCGGCTCTGTCTGTTGCAACAGCTCTCAAGCTCAACTCGCCTGAACGATAAGTATCGGCAACGTCATACATAAAATCGTATTGGGTTTTGGCAAATACCCCACCAAGTTCGGCGTACAGTCCACTGTCATCAAATAATTCAACTTTCTCAAGCCCCAAGGAATTATCCGAAACTTCAATTGATACAGGGATACGTGCACGGCGTGCAATCTGGTTACCCTCAATAGGTTTGAGGATACTCACCGTTGGTGCAACCTCGTCACTAGCAATTTTTCCAGTCAACAATGGCTGCAAAGGCAATAAACCACGCGCACTGGATAAACGATCTGCCGCCACGCCGTAGAGCGAATAGTTATCGCCAGCGTGGATTTTGGGTACCGAAATATATTCACTAAATACCGCAGGTAGCTTCGAAACCATATTGAGCGTACTGAGTTGTACAAACTCGATTGATTCGGTATCAGACGATTTATCCGCAAGAAATACTGTGGCGCGCGCAGTGCCTTTTACTGATTTGGATGTTTCACCATCGGCATACTTTAATGTACCGGGAATACTTGCCAGTTCCAGCTCAATTTCTTTCAGGAATTGCGGAACATTGGTTCCACTGAAAATGGGGCTCACACTGACATTGGTTACACCCTGCGGCAACCAACGATTAAGCTCCAGCTTGCCTCCATTGGCCGCAATGTCTGTGCTGCTTACATGAATAGTTTTGGCTTGATCACCGCACACATCGACCGAATGGAAAGTCAAATCATAGGACGTAGACACACCGGTAAACGTAATCGCCAAGCTGGAAATTTCTGAATCAGGAATAGCGCCAAATCTGGCTTTACCATCTTTAAATTCCAGGGTGTTTTTATCATTGAGTTTAATCGATCCGATGAAGCCAGTTGCCTCCTGATAATTAAATACAAAACGCCCGATCGATTGTTGATTATCCGTCGTTTCCAATCCGCCTGTTACAGCGCGATCAACCATTTTATTCAACGAGGTAATCAACAGGCTGGCCGACGCCGGATATTCCGGTGCGACCAAATCATCGTTCACTTGTAATTTATAAAACGCCAAGGCGCCCGCCATTGGCTCCACATCAGGACTGCGCGAAAGGAGAGAAAGCGTCGGTTTTTGATCGGGATTAATTTTAACTCTTTGCGATAAGGTCGCTTTGTTGCCGCTGGTATCGGTAGCTTCAACGAGTACGGTAAATTCTGTACCACCTTCAGGTAATGGATGGTAAGGCGCTATCGCAATATTAATCCAGTCACGCTCATTGACATTTACCGACGCTTTGTTAACGCCAGTTTGATTAATCAACGTTCTTTTTGCTGTGTCAATTACCGAAACGCTGTATGAACTCAAGTTCACATTATCAGCGATGGTTAAATCAAGATTAACCAACTGCCTATCAAACAAATTGGCAGCCGGGCTCTTTAATTGAATCTTGGGTAATTCATCATCGTGCTTGATAAGCAACTCTATCGGCAATGAGTCACTATGATTAATACCATTATCAGCAGCACGCGCTTTTAGTAGAAGTGTTTGGCCTGCGTAGGAACTGAACTCGACTGGAATCGTCACACGATCTTTGTAATCTTTAAAGTGACGAGTAGCCGCAACAATCGAACCTAACGTGCCCGGGTTGGATACCCGGATTTCTTCCGTGCGATCAACACCGGCCAATGGGCCAGCGAGTTTTGTTTCCTTACCAGTGCTATCGATGACAATCGCAGCGACGTTATTAACAAATTTATCATCTGACGCAGTACCCGCCAGATTAAAACTTTCACCTGGGTAGAGTTCCAGTTTTTGTGCAGGCACACTAATTAAAACATCCGGCGCAATATTGTCATCCAGAATTTTAATATCCAATTCTTTGGTTGTTACATGACCAACACTATCAATCGCTTTAACATAAATTTTTGCAGTGCTGTTTGGAATGCGCAGAACTGCACTGAAGTAACCGCCTTTTTCAATAACATTGTGCAAAGCATTACCTTCGTAAACCATCTGCTCAGCTGCATCGACTAGAAAAATAACTTTCCTTAATTCACGGTCATCTGTCACCAATGCGTTTATAGCAACACTTTCACCCTCAACAAAGCGCGTACCCTCTGCCGGATGACGGATACTAATTACAGGGAACTCATCACTACTCGTGTTGTAAACCCAGGGTTTGCTGGCTCTGTTCCCATAAATATCGCTTACTTCTAGAGTAAGCGTAATTTCATTGGTGTTCGCAGGAACGGTATAACTGAAAGAGCCCGTCTCTACTTTTCCGGTTAAACCTGAACGGGTTCCAATGACTCTGGAACCTTCTTTTAAACTAACTTCGGTGACAAAACTTTCATCGGTAGCTCGCCACTGGAGATTAATGCTTTCACCTGCATAAAGAATACTTCCCGGTGCCGGGCTAGAAATCGCAGCAACTGGGGCCAGCGAATCTTGTAGGATTGCAACCTCTTCCGATTTGAAGTGTTCTTGATCGGAAATATCAGTCGCAACAACCTCAACGATTAATTTTTGTTTCTGATTTGCGATAGACAGTGTGGCAAGATCTAAAATGTCGAGAATCTGGACATGGCTCATGGGCTTTAAATCATTGCCAGAAAAACTTTTTGATGCGAGAACGGTAGAGCCGATTTTATATTTAACATCCAACTTCACTACCGCTTTATCATCCTTCGCCAGAATGGTGGTAGAAATCTTGTCTTTAGCAAAGTAGCTGGTTTGATTGAAAGTAATACCTGTAACGTTAGGCGCAACGTCATCAATAACCGCCAGATAAGCTTCCACTTTCGAGCTGTTACCAGCGTCATCAAATACGGTTGCTGTGACTAGGTAAGGATCAAACGGAGCACCATCATTCCGTTTTTTCGGTGACATCATCAACGCGAGCGTTGAGTAAGCGTTAAGCGCGCCAGGTATTTCCTGGAGCGGGAGATCTGCCTGCGTTAATAGATCCGCCTCATTTCCCGTGAGCGTGAATTGATTATCTTGTTTTTTTATGCCACGGATTTCAAAGCGAGTTGCGCGCACATTATCGTAGCCAGTTATTTTGAAAACAAACTGGCTGTTCTCAATAAGATCCGCCTTATCTTTACCGGCGTGAGTACCGGAGAACGCAGGGGAAGCTAGGTTTACCACCGGAGGATCGACGTCAAATCCCAGAGTGACATTCACTTTATTGCTGCTCGTTTGCGAGCCAATAGTATCGGTCGCTACCGCATAAATGCTTAACGGTTGTTCCTTTTTAATATCTTTATTGGTTGCATACTCAAACGCAAAAGGCGCGGTTTTATCCGAGCCTACCAATTGGTCATTCACAAAAAAATCAACGCGCGCAACGCCGAGGTCATCCGTCGCGTTAGCTCGTATCGGAATCGGTAGCCCAGCAACAAACGACGCGCCTTCGGTCGGATTCGATAAAGTCACAGTCGGTGCCTGATCACCTTTTACCGTTACTTTTGCGTACTCGGAGAAGGCAACTTCCTGGTGGAAATCGATTACCTTCGCACGGAATCTCAGGGTATCTCCTAACTGGCTGGCTTGCGGTTTATACTTAAAACTTACCGTGCGCACGATGGGTACAAGGCTATTTAAATCAAATGCCTCTTCTTCGATAGTCCGGGTTTGTACAAATTTATCGTTGCTGTAAAGCTCGATTCTTGTTCCCAGCGGCAAGGTATCATCGGTAACCTCAACGCTAACGGTGGTGTCCTGTCCTACCGTTAATGTAGCCCCCGCAACCGGTTGAACGATGCGTGCGGTGGGCGAGGTATTCTGGATAACGCGAATCAGTTTGGCCGGTGCGTCCGATACACCTTTATTAAATCCATGAATACGTGCAGAAACAGACAAACTGGTTTCTTTGGTAGATATGGATGGCAAATTCGTTTGCACGCGCCACAATTCGAATAATTCCTTTCCGTCCTCCGTGCCAGGAACTGGTCTGATTTCCAGCATGGGAAAGCTGGCTTCACCAACCTTGTTACCGTCAAAGAAAAATTCAACGTGGGATATACCGCTTGCCGACAAGACCTCGGGGAACATACCAAGCGAGGTAGCAATTTGCATGGTTGCACGCGAGCGTTCAACACTGCGCTGGCCATCTGTAGGTAATTCAAATTCATATGCGGGAACAGACAGACGCTGTTTGGGAATAACTTGTACCTGATAACCAGGGGAAATTTGTTGCTGCCCGGCGGTATCTACCGCAATCGCATTAATATTTAAAACTTTTCCTTCCTGTGCTTCAGATATTGGCATTACCAATTCAAAGGGTGCGCGCCTTTTACTACTGATCTGCACTCCATCCAGCAGGAATTTAACTTCCGCTACACCTACATCGTCAGCAACAACTGCTTTTAAAATCAATTCTTCTGCAGGCTGTATGGTTTTGGGTAAATCCAGACTTACAATCGGTAATGCATCACGCGCTATCACCGCGAGGTTAGATTTGATAGCCGGCAATTCTTTTAATGAAACACTAATGTAGGAAGGGCTAGCAGCACTAATAACAGCCGTTGACTTGATCTGGCCGAGTCGATTTTTTTCCAGCACAGCATTATAAGGTGAATTAATGGTAACAACTGGCGTCCAATTTGAAGATATCTGCGCGCGCGTCCCATCACTAAAAATACCTTCGAGTTCGGGTAACGCAAAAAACGCATTTAACTGATCAAGCTGGAATGCATCACCTGACCCAATACCCTTAAACACTATGCCGGTGAGATTTTTAGTGAAATCCACCTCTACCGGAACAACGACCGGCGTCACACCGGCATAGGACACTGTAATAGCAACCGGTGTGCCGGCCGTTTCTTTCAACGCGTAAACAACGCCGCCCGCCGTAACACCTACGAAATCCGGGTGTGACGATACATAACTAACACCATTGCCTGCACCGGATAAATCGACAACACCGCGAAATTGAAAATCAACGGCAGGTTTGAGTACAGGTGTCTGCAGGGTGTCATTAATAATGATTTTATTATTAGAGAGGATTAGTGCTTTTGCCTGCTCTTCAATACTATCACCAGTGAACGCAATTTTTGACACAGCAGCCTGATTGCCCGATGCGTCAACTACAAATGCATCAACTAGAACAACAACATCTTGCGCAATAGCTTCATTTGACAGGGAGCTAGCTATCGGAAGTGAAAGTGTAAAATTTTCCTGATTATTCCGTTCAGGATAAACACGCACTACACGATCAGTTTTAGCAAATGCATTTCTTTTTGCTTCCGCAATTACACCGCCTGCTTTGCGAATATCGGACGCTCTTAAACCGGTAACATTGAAACCAACATATTGCACATCGGTATCATCAGTTGCGACCAATGCAACGTTTAATAATTGTTGCCCATCTACACGAGGGGTTACAGATACTGCCTTAAATTCAACAGAGGGCGCCTGGTCATCGTAGCTAAAACTTTCACTATGGTTTTTTACCTCACCTTCAATAGTCACAATTTTAACTACTGGTGTGAGCGTGCTAGTGCCACTGAGAGAAAAGTCGAAAAGGCAGGTATCAGGCAGAGAAGAATCGCGACGCGCATCAGCCACCGAGTAGGATTTCAGTCCAGTCGACGAGCCAATTTCTACTGTTGCGACAGAAGAGCAGGTATTGATAGCAGCGGTAAACGTCGCTTCTACAGGATCGGAACCTGCAATCTTGCCAAAGGGAGCGGATGTTCGTATGTCAATTTGAGCTTCTGCAGAAGCAATACCGACAATCGATAAAAGAAAAACCCCAAGAGTCACCACTTTTTTAAGCATAAAGCTTATATTTCGCATCCTTAAACCCATGTTCTTTATAATTAATTATTGCATCAGACGAACAGGGATAATTCCCGCCGTCATTCATCCAGAAATAACGAACACCCTATTAAGCTGTAAACAGACGAGCTTGGTAGGGGAAATTAAAATTACATAAAATTATGAGGCTCGCGATCAACTTCCTATTAATCACCACTATTAAGGAGGGAACTAGAATTGGAGCAGCGAAGCAGCACTTTGCATATTTTTGCGCCAATTCTAGAGCAGCAACACTTCTAGCGTCAAGGCCAATATATACACAATTGAAAGTTAGTATTTAGGCGCGGAACCTAATTATTTGACCAACTCGTCCAATTAAATACATTTAAATAAGATAATTCGTATGCGTAAAATTCTATTTTGTTGGGAGCTAGGCGAGGACTATGGATACCTCGGAAAAATTCTTGCCTTAACGAAACAATTTTCTGAAGATCCTATCCACTTTTTCGTGGTATCTAAAAATTTATCAGCTACCAGTAAAATTGAGTGGCCCAGTAACGTTAAATTTATTCAAGCACCTATTTGTCTTCAAGCAAACCCTTTGTCGCTTAAAGCATCGTCTTTTGCGGAGATTCTATTTTATAAAGGTTATGATTCTCACCGTCACCTGAGGATCCTTTCTGATGCATGGTTAACTATTTTTGAAGCCATTAATCCAGATGTGATTTTATTTGACTATGCACCTACTGCGTTACTTGCAGCATCCGGCTTAACTACCCCCAAAATAATTATTGGTAACCCTTATCTAACCCCACCCCCTGGAAGCTCCGTCATTAATCTAACGCCAGGTATTGGATTTGACGAACACCGAGCAAACGATATTCATCAAGCGGTTATTAGAAATATAAATTTAGTAAAACGCGAGTATCTATCTCCCGCCATACAAGCAATCGGAGATCTTTTTACTGCAGATGCAACATACCTATCCGGTTACAGTGAAACAGATTATTTTTGTGACTCCCGTGTAAACACAACCTATTGTGGCGCAGCATTATCTGCCTCTATTAGTAATAGAAAACCACATTGGAAGCCCGGGCTATGTAAAAAATCTATCGCCTATTTGAAACACCGAGATCCTCGCTCCAAGACCATTTTAAAAACTCTTGCATCTTTGGAAGCCAGAACACTATGCTTTTACTCAGGAGGTAAAGAAGATGAGATAATGGAATTTTCAAATTCTTCCTTGAATGTAACCAATATTCCATTCGATTTCACTGCTGCAAGTAGAGATGCTACCG
This sequence comes from Cellvibrio chitinivorans, assembly GCF_035117775.1. NCBI lineage: Bacteria > Pseudomonadati > Pseudomonadota > Gammaproteobacteria > Cellvibrionales > Cellvibrionaceae > Cellvibrio > Cellvibrio chitinivorans. The sequence goes on along the minus strand of NZ_JAYKKN010000010.1, from coordinate 25,554 downwards.
CTATTATTTGTCATGGTGGTCAAGGAGTAGTAAATAATGCACTTTCCCGTGGAATTCCATTAATTCTTGTCCCTACACAGGCTGAGCAATATTACATCACCAGCAAAGTGATAGATTGGGGCATTGGTATTATAATAAATAGAAACGACTCACCAATTGAAATTCGTAATTCGCTTTCAAGTTTTTTCTCAACCTCGAAGTATTCTGATAACGCAAAGTATTACGCCGAAACAAAATTCAAAATTGATTCGGCCTCGGTTCACCAAGAGATTTATAATAAAATACGTAGCTTCATTTTCTAGCTACCTAGATAAATCAAAAAAACTTGATTTAATGAATCATCGCGGAGATGCAAAAACTGCCCCTAACCTTCCTCCAATACTCGGATCATAATCCCGAAAGTAGTTGTAAACTAATTCCAGCTAAATAATAAGGCAGATTTTAGGTGTTGAATCCATTTTTTAGACTGTAATCTCTAACCCCCGCATTTACTTCCTCAAAATTTAAGAAATGCCCTGAAATAAAGTGCGAGCCTAATATTTTTACAATCTGTATCATGTCACCTGCATCATGAAGCCTATTAATAAGAGTAAAAAGCAAAAAAGCCAATTTTCTTTCTGCATTTAAATCATTCTTAACCTGCATGGAAATAAAACAACAAACGTTAAAAACTCTTTCTGCATAGCCATTATTTTTAGGATTATCGACTCGCAGTCCATTCAAAATTTCTCCATTAACATAAGCCTTTACCAAAGTCAGAATAACAACTCTACTTAAATGCTCAACAGCAGAATTAATATCTGCATGTGCATTCGGGTACATAGATAGTATTTCTGCAAGATAATAGTGCACATGTTCATCATCCAAACTTGCCATTTGAATAATTTCTTCATAGGTCAGAGGGTATGGCAATCCAGAACAAACATGATGATACAAGCCAGGTAATTTTTTTCTTATTTCAATAGCTGCTCCTATCGTTGAAAAAAACTCTCTCGCGTTTATAACTCTATAGCCTGATTTAAAGGAAAGCTGCGCAAATGCTTCATCAATACATAGCCAAGGTAAATCATTAGTTATTGATAATCGTAAACTTGAATATGTAGATCCATCTAACGCATCTTCAATTTGTATTATGCTAGGTGGCATATCAACTAACTTTGGCGAAACGTTTTTTGCATACTCAAGAATATAGTTAATCGAAAGCAACACCTCCTCTATCTGCGGCTGAACTTCGTCAGAAATTACACGCCATAGCTTTCCTTCATTTGTAACGCCAATTCGCATATAGTCATCGCTTGTCACCTGCCGCACAAAATCTATTAGGTAAGCTCTAGTTTCAGCAGTAATAGTAAATTCGACTTTCGATTCAATAAATCCGTGAATCAGGCCTGTCAAACCAAGATAGGTCGCAGCATAGATATCTATTATGATGCCTTTTAGCTGCATTTCTCCAACAGTTGGCAAAGGCAATTTAACAGAATTTTTATTTGTTAAATGATGCAAAGCAGAATGAACAGGGCAGCCACTTCCCATGGCATGCCCCTTTAGAAAAAGAGGAAACTGCGGGTTTTCATAAATCAATTGCTGTTTACTTCTATCATCCGTAGCCTGTATTTTCTTTTCCAGTTCGCGAATCATTTCCTCTGGATCTTCAGGCAATGAGAATGAGTGGAAGCAATCGCTTCCATCATTGTTTGCCTGCCTTAACTCTAAGGACAATCTAAATACAGCTACATATGGCGGCAGAGTCTCTAGCAGTTTTATATCTTGCATTCCATTTTGCTTTGATTCGCCAACTTTTAGCTCCTGTAAAATATTACCCAACCTGGACGCGCTATCTAGAATGCAAGAGTGGTTGCTATCCACTCCTTGAACAATCAATTTAAGATATGATTTTCCATTAATTGTATATTGATATCCACCTAAACAATGCTCTGTTGTGGCTGCAACAGCATCGACAGCTTCATCGCCGCCAGCAAATGATCTAGAAAAATGAAAATTCGTAATTGCTTTAGCGCACAAATCTGGATCATGAATAAACCAATTTACAATAATTCTTTCTGCCCTGGAAAACTCCCCATTCATTGAAAGCTCGTAGAGTATTTGCCAAGCGAGCTGAGACTTAAACCTATGAGCAAAAATGTCATCAGGGATTTCCCCTAATAATTTTGAATATTGTTCATTTCGAATACTGTTACGCTTATTCAAAAGCAACCAATGATGCCAACACTGTAGAGATAATGGTGACAACTTAAGCGCTGACTCAATAGCTGCTATAGCGCCTGACTTGTCATCAACTAGATCAAGCTGCCTGGCTTTTATCTGCCAAATATAAACATCCCAATCACCCTGGCTTATTTCCGATACTATATTCTTGAGGGTTGCCAGTTGATCACTTTCCAACAAAGCACGAACATAATTTTTAACTATTGGCGATGGCCACAAATCTATTTGCGGAATGATTGGTTGCAGCAGAACAGCTACTTGATGAGCCAAATTGATATCAAGAAGCCTAGTCGTTAAATCATACAACTTGGGAAGATTTAAATTATGGAAATTTCCTTTTTGATGGATTAAAAAAGTTTCTACAGAATTCTTAATTTCCTCCTTAGATCTCCTAGTTCCGTCATGGGCGTAACATTTTAGCTCAATTGCAATAAAATCCCGCTCCAAATCGCTTTTGGTAGCTACAACGCCGCCTCGACCCACCCAATCTCTAACAACTTTACTATCGGCGATATGGCCAAATAAAATAGCCTCTTCGGTAGATAATTCTTCGCTTTCGCTTAAACGTTGAATGAGAGATTTACGATATGAAAAATCATTTTCCGATTTTTTCATATCGTATAAAACACCCTCTCCATCTTCAAAATCTTTTTCCATTGTGGCGCGCAAATAGAAGGAAAACTCTTTATTCAATGCCTCTATATTCGTTATATAGCTCCAACATACGTTAATTAGTTCTTTATGGTCACCATGCAAATAATTCAAAAATGCATATGCCTGGCCCACTGCACGATAATCCATACCCTTACATTCTTCGATTAAAAGAGTAGTCTCATCGGCTAACGCTCTAATTTCTTTTCTATTGGAGTTGCTTGTTAACCAGTAATGGGTTGGATATAAGTTTTTATTGAGATTAGCGCATTTGACAATAAGCTGGATAATTTTGCTATTAAAGCAAGGATATATTGAATTTAACTTTTCACTAACGGATAGAGCCAAATCATAACTTTCACACCTGAGCAGCCCTCTGGCAACTCCACAAAGTACAGCTTCAGAAAATTGATGTGCATTATCAAGACAATCTTCTAGTGATTTCTGATCAGCCACATATTCAAAAAACACTTCTTGGCAGTAGCTCGCCGGTGATTCTATTTTTTCATAACGACTCTTCGCATCTGCTAGGCGACGATTAGATATATCGAGGCGCATTAATGCAGAACAGGCTATATCTGAGCATATTGACTCAAGGCCACCACCAAGAAAGTTCATTACTTTAGAATATGCATTTTCTGGAGGGTTACTTCTAGCAACGGCAATGAGTATTGCCAATACATCCAAAACTCCTTTTGTTTGACTATCAAGATGGGAGGTGGAAAGCAGAATATCCAATACTTCTTGTGCTACATTAGGATTGCGATGTCTTATATAGGTCAATATATTTTGTATTGGCCCTATAATCATTTTTGGTGAAACTGCTTGATTAATAGTTAGATCGCCACCGACGATACTTCCATTAACAACTCGATTATTATTTTGATAAATACTGTCCGACATGTGCAAAAACCTACTTATTGTCTCGACCAACAATATTTCCGTTATTAACATTATTATTATTTTGCTGAACCGTGTTTGCGTCAGATCGAACTTTAATTGTTATCAAGCTTCCAACTGCACCGCCAAAAATAAAAGTTAGTATGTAACCTATTAAATCTTCCCACACCATAACACCATCCTCTTTGTATTTATCAAAAATTTCATTTGATCTTAGCTTAGATAAAACTTAGACGCAGCAGCATCTACATTGAACCCCTGGCTATAATCAATATCTTAGACCCTTAACGAATACGCAAAGGTATTGCGATTTGAGGCTGAATTGGTACCAATGTATTCACATAAGATTTTAAAATATCGTTATACAGCTCTAAATGTTTTGGTGCTTCTATGGTTATGATGAGTGCGTAGCGAATTTTCTCCGCGCTTTTAGCACTGGCACCAGCTTCTCTAGCGTTGTAATGAATATCAAAAACCGGATTATCAAGGCTTGAGCCGCGCATACTTTTATTACCATGTATTACGGTCTCCCATTTACCCAGATCCGAACGACGCTCCTCCTCCGTTGAATACTTCTTCAAATCGAAAAAGCCCTTAGTATCTGCGTTAGCCTTTCCTTCTTTGATCTTTTTATCGTTTGGCCGAAACACAATTTCCAACCCAGCTTTTGTGTAAGCAGCAGCATCCTGAGGATCAGTTGGCGATGCATAACAGAAGGTTGCCTTGAGCCGAATATTTCCATTCAAGCCACCAACCGGGAGAGGCAACGAGGCTCGCAAATATTTACCAGGCTTAAGCTCACCCTGATACACAATGCGAGCAGTTCCGGATGGACAAGTGATAACACTCATCAAATCTTCGGGAATTTTTCCCCAGCCCACATCCAATTTGTCATGACCCGCAGAATCTGCTGCATTTACAAGCAGTGCCTTTATGGCAAGAGGTGAAAGATCTGCTCCCAGGATTGCACGAATACCTACCGCATTCCGTAATAAATATGGGGCAGCAAAGCTAGTACCCAATTGAGGCGCTAAAGACGCCTTCTTCCCTTGCTGCAACACATGAAAATATTCACCCGCATCCCCACCAAATGCCATTAAATCTGGCTTCACCACACCAGGACTGCGACCAGGGCCCACAGCACTATAAGATGCGCGAGCCCATCCAGGTTGTGTGTTACTCGCAGCACCCACGGCTAACGCATTAACACAATCGGATGGAACCTGAACTCTAGCGTTTCCAGATATTCGATCTCTCGACCCATTATTCCCAACAGCAACAGTCATTAACGTATCACCATCACTCAATAGATCATCAATTACTGACGTCCAAGCATGCACTTCCGTATCTTCTATCGGAAGGTCTGGGCCAAGACTAAGATTAATAAATTGGTATTGACGTGATAACAAAACTTCTTCAACAAAACCAAGCGTACGATAAAGCTCCAAAGGATCTTCTAGCTGAATATCCTTATCTAAAACACGCAAGTGATCGACATAGGAAAAAGGTCGAGAGGCCAAACCGTTTGGACTAATAGGCCCAAAAAGAAATGCGGACGTTACCCCCAAACCGTGTTCCACCCCACCTAAGTCATCTTCAGCATCCTCGTCTAGAAGCCGATAGGAGCGCAACCAAGGCCCTATCGAATGATTTTCAGGCAAGCCGCCATCTAATATTGCTACTTTTGGTTCTGATGATAGAGGCTGCTCTGTTGGTAAAGTACAATTAATCGAGATATTTCCCGTCCGCTGCATAGGACGGAGTGCGCGTAACTTTGGCATCGGCCTAATTACACGCACCAAAGAAAATTTGGCAAGTTCCTGGATCTTCTTATTATTCCCTTCAACTGGAATAAACCATAAGCTCCCAGCAATAAAGCTCAGATCCGCAAAAACATTTAGCTCAAGTTGTTGAGCGTATGCAATAAAAGATCGTTGAATAAACCGATTATTCTCATCAGAAATGAGGTGAATACCGACCTCAAAAAAGTGATCTGATTTTTCCCCCAAAGACACAATGCGCTCTTCCGGGGAAAAAACGGAAAATCTTTCAATATGAGCTAGATCAAGGGCTTCTTTGGTGCCCAACTCAAGCCCCTCAGTCCATTCAACCAAATTACGAAATGATTCTCTCTTGCCCGCCACAAATAACTCCGTGGTAGTACATTCTCTAGGCTCTCCTTTTTTGCTCCATGCCTCTGGAGTAAGCTTGACTGTTCGACTACCAACAGATTCCAAACCAGCAAAACGCAAAATAGCGGCGGGAAAAAAAGACTTTGCAATGTAACTTGGGTTCATAGCTAACCGCATTACACCAAAGTCATCTGGACATGCTTCAGGCGGCAACTTATCAAGAGCCTTAGCTGCCCGAATAAATTGCGGAGCCAATCTCTCCTTCGCATAATCCAAAGTATAGACTTCAGCTTTATCCGGCTTTCTCTTTGGCCCCTTGATATCGTGAGTTAATAACTCGCCTCGACCAATTAAAAAATTTGTCTGGCTCATGTGCTAGATTTCCTCCTTGAGGATTGAATTTTTTCAGATGAACTATTGGAATATTTTCTTATCGTGTCGCGGCTAACACCCGTCAATGCATGAATATTATGCTGAGTAAAAACACCCTGCTTAGCTAGCTCTACTGCAAGCTCAATACGAGAGGAATGATCCAATTCAAAAACGCGACTTTTTATGAGATCTTCAATTAACTGAGTATCTGATGACATTCCTAATGCAACCGCGCGTCGGAAACGCTGGATATCTCTTTCAATATCACTAAATGAATAGCCCTGAAACACAAAAACCAAGATATCTAACCAACGCTCAAATAATGAAATATCTGCACTTAAAAAGCGCTTAATAGCATCCTTCACCATTGAGATGTTCGGCACCCCAAATTCGACAAGTAAATCAAAACGCCGCCACAAAGCTCGATCAATAAGCTCAGGGTGATTTGTTGCAGCCAATAACAAACCTGTAGACGGCCACTCATCAACTTCTTGCAGAATAACTGTCACCAAGCGCTTCAATTCACCCACATCACTATCGTCATTGCGGCTTTTTGCAATAGCATCTATTTCATCCAGCAACAAAATACAAGGACTTCGTTTTGCGAAATCCAACGCAGCTCTTAAATTGTTTCCGCTGTGCCCAAGAAGGCTACTCATGACAGCAGTTAAATCCAAAATATATAACGGAACTTGCAATTGAGCGGCGAGCCAACGAGCGGTTACCGTTTTACCTACGCCGGGTTTGCCAACAAAAATTGCAGATTTTGTAGGCTGCAACCCCAAGGATGCTAAAAGATCCTTTTGTAACCGCTCTTGGATTAATTGTTCTATTTTTTCCTGGATACCTGATGCAAGCATTGGAGTCTCAATCCCTTCCTCCCCCTTATAAACCTTCAACAGCGACAAGCCAGATTGATCGTCTGTCGGTACCGGCTGATCAAATTGGGGGGTAACCTTTCGCATTAAGGTTTGGCTTCTAGGAGCATTAGTTTTCAGCTGCACATCCATTTGTTCAGACAGCTCCGGATCAGTTGCCCTATATTTTCGAACAAGCCGAGCCACGAACAGGCGAACATCTTCAGTCTGCTCAGAAAGGGCAAGACGAACAACCTGGACTAAATCTTTGTTTATATCTGTCATTTCTTCCGCACAATATATATGTATCTGATTTTTAAGTAATTTTTATTTAAATAAAATGGACTAAATAATTATAGTACCTTTAATGTAATAAAGTCACTATTACTTTGGAGCGAGGACAGCACTCCAGATAAGTCTCATGCCAATACTTGGCAGCGAAGCAGATGCGGGAATTGGGACTATTGAGATGCTGACAGTGGCGCACCGCCATTCGAATCAGATCCTTCCTCATGGAGGAGCAAATAATCAGGCAGGATGCACAGTGATCTCATTAATCGACGCAAAGAGTCTTACAGCTCTAGCTCCACCACAGCGTCGTATCATTTTTTTAAGGGCAGATATATTCATGCTGGCAGCTACCTGACTGACGCGCTCCAAGACAGCCTCCTCCTCTTCTGCCAATCTGCTTATATTGTTTACCAAATCGACCAACAGGAATTCTTTTGAAAGCTCTTTGGGGAAGTATGGTTTTACCTGAAAGATGAAGGTTCGGTTACCCAACTTGAACTTACCGTGACGCTTCCAGTTGTAGACGACCTGCTCGTTATAGAGCTGTGTTGTACCAACACCTAACGAATTGTAGGCATTCGGGGAAAACAATAAAAAATCGTTGGTTTTTAAGAAGGCTTCGACCAGTTTGCAATCTTCTGGCGCAGCTTTACCAAATGACGCTTTCCTGGGGCAGGCATACACCCCCTGATAAACCTTCTGCAAGGTTCCATCCTTTACTAACTGCTTCAAATGGCGATCAACGGCATTACTCCACTGCGCCAGATCGGCCCTGCAATATACCTGACCCGGCTTTAATTGCCGCTTCAACTCATTCAATGAAGACATGCTTGTGCCCCACAAAATGCAATCAAAAATACTGATATTTAGTTTCTGGCAGCTGGGTGTGTATCGTTATACACCCTGGTCAGATCCATTACGGTCACTCGGGTATAAATTTGAGTACTGGTTATATCCAGATGGCCAGCATCTCTTGCACATAGCGAATATCAGCTCCATTCCTCAGCATGGCCGTAGCTGCGGCATGGCGAAACAGGTGGCAGGAGCCGGACTTACCGACACCTGATCGCTGTACACAAGCGCTAACCATATCCGAGAGCTTACTAGGCCGAATTCGCTTGCCCGTCGCGCCCAAAAATAATGCTTCTCCGGAATCCAGCTTCTGAAGGTTTGGACGGAGCTCTTTGAGATATTGCCGAATCCAATTAAGGGCTCTGGTAGCGATAGGCACCCTTCGATCAAGCCCCCCTTACCTTTGCGCACAGTGACCAGTTGATACTTGAAATCAACGTCTTTGATATCCAGATTGGCCAACTCGGTGCGGCGAACACCGGTAGCGTAATAAACTTCCAGAATCGCACGATCACGCACTGCCATTTTTCCTTTCGTCATTGCTTGCCGGAGCACTTGCTCCATTTCAATTTCATCAGGAACATCGGCTGGCAATCGTCGGTTTACTCTGGGTAATTTGAAATAAACAAAGAAATCCGATTTGATAATACCGAAATAGTAAAGCCGCTCTAAAAAACCGGTGACAGCCATGAGCCTCATACGTTGCGTAGCAAGATCTAACGGCTCACCGTCACGCGCCTTGCGGTAACAGTTTAAAAACCGCCGATAACCTCCCAGAGAATTCAAATCCAACTGTGTAACCAAGCGAATATTCTCACTTAAACACCACTTCGCAAAAGCAGCGAGCAGTATGCGTTTAGTGTAAACAGTCGAGTTACTTTGCCCTCTGGCTAAACAGTCTTCCGCATAGAACTCAATACACTGCTTGCTACGGCCCCACCGCTCGCAGCAACTATGTTGGCGCACTAGATATAACTATTCCCACGGCAACGATTTATAAAAATTTGCTACATATTTAAATGACTCCTCGAAATCTGGCAGATCACCCTCTATTTCATCAGCAATAGTTGCGTAATATTCCTTTGCTCTTCTCTTCAGCTCTTCGCTTTCAAAAGAATCTGCAGTAGGATCAATACCTCTAGCTCTAGATTTCTCTAACACTGAGTCACGGATTTTTTTCTTTTCAACCGAATCAACATCATCAATACATTGCAACAAAATGCATAAATCAAAAATATCCTGCCTGCGATATCTGTTTCGCTCTTCTTGCTGTAACAAGGAGCGAAACTTTTCAGCAATAAGATCAGTCAACGAATACACAAGAAGCTCTTCTCCTTGCGTCAACTCGACACTGTCAATGTTCGGCGTTGATTCGTTCAGGCTGTAGTCAATCGAGATTATGCTGGGAGATTGCAACTTAATTAAACGCTTATGTTTTGACGTACCTTTATACGCGTAACCTATGCTGAACTTTATTGATGGATATGTTGCATCCGGCTGATTCGCTGGTTGCAACTTATGAGCTTGAACTCTGCAGTCCAAATCATAATCCAATATCTCAACCATGTTGGCCAAGCCTCGATCAAGAGCAGCAGCAATATTTTCAGGCTGAATATCCTTTAATGTTTGCGCAGTTGATAAATCTATATCCTTTGTAAATCTATGACTTTGATAGCGTATTGCCAATAATATTCCGCCCTTCAAAACCATATTGGCTTTTAATTCTTTCTCTGCCGAAATTGCAGAGAGAATGGTATGTACAGCAGCCCTGAACTCTTTATTTTCATCGTTATCTGCAGATTGCACCCATTGAGAAATCTTAATTTCTTCAAATTTGGTATTCATTTGGCCCTCTCAAAAATATTTATAGAAAGGCACCACCTGTCAGACCACTCGGGAATATACTCACCAGTAGCATCAAGCTTTCTTGATCCTCCTCGCTGTGCATATTCAATCCAACTTTCCACAACATCATTTTTTATATTTAATCTTTCACTAATAATGTAGCCAGCCCTTACCTTATCAATGGGGGCACCATGAGTATTTATCTCATCGGTTATTAGTCTTAAATACTTCTCCGCATATTCATCATAAACCTCAAGAACATGATTAATTCCGCCACACAACTCAGGGCTTCTCAGCATATCCAAAAATGTGCGCCCCATTGTAGAAACCCGGATTGCTCTTTCATGCGCATTTTTATAAGCGCCAAGATGCTTGGATTTAAATGAATGAATTTCAGTTTTTCCAATCTTTAAAAAGTTGGATCGAGTTAGCAGAGGGAGTCCGTTATTTGTGTACTCATTTAAATTTTCACCCAAGTCTTTTTCCATTCGCTCTTGAGCAAACTTTTTCCACTCGGCTGGACCAGGAGATGAAACATAAAGCTTCACCGGAATCCGATCCGTTAATCCGTGATAAGCCATTGCACTTAAATGAGAAATGTAGGAAAAAGGATCTGCAGCACACACAACCTCTTCCGGAGCCCACCGGAGGTGACCCACGAAAGCGAAGACTTTTGGAGGCAGGTCAGAGTGCTTATTGAGGACACCATCTTCAATCAGATTCAAAAGATACTTATTAAAGTCCCTACGCTCCGCTGCATCCTTTTGTAGAGCCACAGTTTCGCCTTTGTATTCTTTTTGGCGATAGATTTTATGGAGAGCTAGCCCCACCTGATATTCGGTTATTACGGGCATATTAAGTTCGCCCAACGAAAGAGTAAGAGCTTTTGATGCTTTCATTTTTTGGCATTCCGACTGCTATATGTCCTTAGGACATATAGCAGTCGGATTTTCATAAGTCAAGGAAATGTCTTTAAGGTACTGAAAAGCTTGCCAACAAATCATTATCAGCTGTAGACTATTACGTCCTTAGGACGTAATAGTCTACAGCCGTTAACATTTAGTGTTAGTCCGCCTTAATGGGCTAGCACCCACTCAAAGACATCTTGCCTTAGCAAGGCAAGCTAAAGGTTCGCACCCCTACCATCCATTGATGCAAATAATTTCCTGGCTCGAACACCACCATAAAGTTGGGCATCTTTCTTCAAAGATGATGAGTTAATGCTAGTAGCTACGTGACGAATACACTCCAATACCGCATCCTGATTCTCTGCCAGTTTATTTACGCTGTTCACCAAATCGACTAATAGGAATTCTTTTGAAACCTCTTTGGGGAAGTAGGGTTTCATCTGGAAGTTAAAGGTACAGTTCTCCAGCATTCCAGCCGAGCACCAACATCCTCAATCATTTACTCAAAGCCGAACTGGCCGAATATGAAATGCGCTCGGTGGCTTATCAACTGAAGACCACAAAATTCCCTGCCTATCGTGATCTTAATGGCTTTGATTTTACGAGGAGCATGGCCAATGAGGTGCTGATTCTGCAACTGTGTGCCGGAGACTTTATGAGTAATCCACAGAATGTCGTGTTTGTCGGTGCCCGACCCGGTACGGGCAAAGCTCAGCTTGCCAGTGCCATCGGCATTCAAGCGATTGTGCAATTGCATCGGCGCGCTCGTTTTTTCTCGACAACTGAATTGGCAAATGCATTAAAGAACGAAAAACAGCTAGGCGAAGCCTGGCAAATTGCATCAAGTTCAATGCGTACCGATTTAGTGATTCTGGATGAGATGGGTTATTTACCCTTCAGTCAAACTGTGGGCTTTGTTGTACCACTCGATGAGTACGTTGTATGAGCACACCAGCATAATCATCACCACCAATCTCAGCTTGGCTGAATGGTCGAATGTGTTTGGTGATGCAAAGATGTCCAAAGCGTTATCGGATCGAGTCACCAATCACTGCCAACGGGCAATGACAGCTATCGTTTCAAAGAGAATTCAAACCAAACGAAACCCATAAAATGACTATTAAGGGTGGGCCAAAACTGCGCCCCTCCGGTGGGTCAGTTTTAAATGCAAATCAACATAAATAGATTAAGGTCTAAAACTCTTCCTCTAGATTTACCCGCATCCGAGCCATGATTCCGTCGAAAGCGTCGTAGCCTAAATAGGTGATTTGTATGGTTCCGGTAGACTGGTCGTTTTTGCCGGGAATTACCTTAACTGGATGGCCGATGATGGAAGAGATTTTTTCGCCCAGGTTTTCGTAGTAACTGTTGTCGTCATTTACTGGTTTTCCCTCAATTATTGAACGAACTTCTTGTTCTAACCTCCCTACCGACCAATGTTTTGATATGGCGTCACGTGCTGCTTTCTCCTGTGCGCTTGCGGATAGACGAGTCAGCGCGCGAGCGTGACCTAGCGATAACCTTGATCTCAGCAATAAATCCTTTACCTGCTCTGAAAGTTTCCGTGAAATCCGCGTCAGGTGTGAATATTCAAACTTGTTGATCCCTAAATGCTGCTGAATTGCTTTGGATTTCCAATTCGCATGGAGCAAATTTTCTATATATCGCACCTTCTTAATAGCAAGCCCAGTCATCCCTGCTGACACAAGTGGATTAAATAGCTCTTTTCCTTTCACTTCGTTATTAGCTTGATCAGTCATTAGGGCACCATTTGGTTGTCATGTGACAACTTTATAGCATATTCCCGCAGAAATAGTTGTCACATGACAACCTTTATACAGTTACAAAGTTGTTTTATTTGATTTTTATCTTCAAAACAGACATCAACTATCCATCTGCCCTAAATCAGCAGCTCTACCCTGCCCTATCCCAGCCAACTAAGTGCTCTTACGCTGGCAATGATTCCATCATTAATGACTATATCCAGACAACTTTTGTCTGATAAGAGCAATTACCAAGGGAGCTATCCATGTGAAATGGCAGAAACGCCCTGCCGAATGGCAACCGAGTCTTTGAACAAAGCAGATAGTTATCCGTTAAGGCTTCGTTGGTCTTAACACAATATTTTCAATCTCTTTCTAACTGGTGTCTCCTTAGGAGACTTCGAATATCACTGAGATAATTCACGGCTCTTTCAGATGAAAGTATTGCCTGCAAAATCCTATCGAACTAGAAAAGGAATTAATGGGTGACTATAACGAATAGCATATGTATATTATGCAATGTATGTTTTTAACAACAGAGGTGCAGAATGTTTTCCTATAAAAGTAAAGTGCTTGCTGTACTGAATCAAAAAGGTGGAGTCGGTAAAACGACTGTCGCCAGCGTAATCGCTGAATACGCCGCAATAGTTGCCAAAAAGAATGTTCTGGTTGTCGATCTGGATATGCAATGCAACTCCTCCGACTATTGGGTAGGCATGGAAAGTGCGCCGCAAGCAACCGGTGGTCAACTCCCTCCACTGCACCCCGATTATGACGGAGATCCAGATTTGGACTCCCGCTCCAGTATTGCGGACATTTTTTTCGGTAAAGCCGTATTGCCTCACCCAACCTATATTCGTGAAGAAAATGGCTTTGAAAATATCGTAGAGGTTATGGTTGGCCACCCTTCCCTACTCGAACGAATCAACAGTGAGTTCGATAACGCATCAGGAAAGATCAGTTCGATGATCATTGATCGCTTGGGTGAATTTCTCCACATGGAGGATGTTGCAGAGACTTACGATCTCATTATTTTGGATACTGGCCCTAGCCGGAACCCGATTTTCCGTTCGGCTGTCCGCGCAGCCACCCATGCCATTATCCCCTTTGAACCTGAAGAAAAAAGTTTGCAGGGTATTAACGCGATGCTACAGGTCATCCAATCTGAAAACTTTTCTCGTAGTGATACCGACCAGTTACAGCTGATTGGTTTGTGCCCCAATAAGGTCCGCGCCAATACCAACATTCACCGCAGCACTCTGGAAATGCTCCATCAGGAACTGGGCAAAGTGATGTTCCCGGAAGATGTTTATTTACCACAATCGACAGCATTTCCCGAGCGCGATCTAAAGGGTATTTCACCACGCAGCATCTTTCAGATTTCCGCCCAACATGCCGCCCACAGACAGAGTTCTGCAGTGGGCGCATACATTACAGAGCACATTTTTAACTAATTCATAAAGGGTGTCTCCTAAGGAGACACCTCGGAGGAAACCAAATGGCACGCAAATTTGGCAGCAGTAATCGCGTCGGAACCGGCAAAATAGATACCGGCGAAGGTGGTGTAGAAAAGTGGGCAGGATCGGTGGCCGCTCAAGTCGCTACCGCTGCGAACGTAAAGGAAATTTTGGTAAAAACCATCCCCGTTGCCTATGTAATTTGCGACCCGGAAAATCCCCGTAAGCTGGCGTTAACGCAAGCGCAAGTCGCAAGCATTGCGAATAAGTACCCTTTCAACAAAGCCTTGTTGAGTATCGAGGATCCAACAGAGTGGATTGAAGATTACGTTTCCAGAGTAGGGGAGGCAGAAGGCTTAACTGGCAAAGCCTTAGGAGATTTGGAATCTTTGGTTTCCTTTGCTGCTGCTCTGAAATCAGCAGACCGTTTATTGCACCCAATTGTAGTGTGGCGGGATGAAAGTACCTTTCACCTCATAGCAGGGGAGCGCCGCTTGTTCGCTCATATTCTTCTTGGCGAGTTTAATATCGCGGCCCGAATTGTAGAGCAGGGGTATAACCGGACTCAGATAGACACACTTCAGTGGGAAGAAAACGTTCACCGTGAAGATATGAATCTTCAGGAAAGAGTAGAGCTGATCAGAAAAATAATTGAAGCAGGCGAGGGGATAAATAACACCTCAGTAACCAAACTCAGTAAGTTGATCGGGCGGAGTAGGGCAGAGTGCCAACGCTATCTAGCTGTCTTGCGCTACCCATCAGCCATCCTGCTAAATGCAATAAAGGCTGGGAGAGTCAATGATCTTAAACAGGCAGCAGCACTTGCACAGTTGTCACCACAAGAACTTGAAAACAAGATCAGTACGCCAACTCAAAAGGCTAAACCCAAGTCATATATCAAGTTCACAAGTAAGCAGCAGGTTCCTCAATTTGGGCAAATTATCAAAGCCGCCGCCAAGCAATTAAAAATGGATAGTTTGTTAAAAGAGACTGACCTGTCCAGCCAAACAGGGGTTAACGATGCTATTGCTCTGTTACTAGCAGGGATAGAGGAGCGCCAAAATGGCTAAGTTCTCCTTACCAAAAGCCAACAGCGGCATCACACGCACCAGCATACGCGTACCTACAAGTATGTTGGTGCGAATTGATAAGGCAATGGAAGAGGCAGATTTCAACCGTAAGCAACGATCGAAGTGGATCGAAGGGGTAACAACAAAATTTCTGCTCCGCTCCGATGCACTTAACTTGATTGCAGAAGAATTCATCGTACCCGGTTCAACCGAATCCATTCCTGTGACTATCTCATCCAGCCTTGATGAACAAATCGACCAGATAATTGAGCGAGTCCTCGCTGAAGAGAAAGTCCGCACAGATCGCAGTTCAATCATCAGAACTGCGATCACACAAGAGCTGCTCGCACGTATAGGTATGCAGCTGTCTCCTCAGGAGACACGTACCAAGATAATTGCAGAAAAGGGAGGTTTCGATGAGTCAGCCGCCGGATAAAACCGATCAACTTGACCTATTTGTAGCAGACATAATCGACATTGCACCCAAAGGAGATTTGCACTCGATGGAATACCCCATCTTTGCGATAAGCTCCAAACCAGATACAGATGTATTCCGCTATGAAGGGTCGAATGGTAATTGGCTTGAGATTATTCCGTCTGTAGTAGGCAGGGCAACCATCCATGATAAAGACTTACTACTCTACTGTTTCGGCCAAGTAGCAGAAGCCCTGAATCGAGGCAAAGACGTTACCAGACGAATTAAGATCACAGCTTACGATTATCTGATCAGTACCAATAGAGCAACGGATGGCAAGTCTTATGCAGGAATTACCGACACCTTGGCAAGGCTGCGCGGTACCACCTTTAAAAGCAACATCAATAATCTGGACAATAAGAAAGGGCAGATCTTCGGTCTCATTGACTCAGGCAACGCAGTAACAGACAAAAACGGTCGGTTAGATTACGTTGAAGTTGTATTGTCAGAACACCTATTCGCTTCAATCACTAACAACAAAATACTTACCTATAATCGCGAGTATTTCAAATTAAGATCCCCTTATGATCGCAGAATGTATGAACTATGTAGAAAGCATTGCGGCAATCAAATATGTTGGGAAATAGGGCTCGAAAACCTCTATAAAAAATTTGGAGTTAAATCAGAGTTAAAAGAATTTCGCCGCAAGATAAAAGCTCTTGTTGAAGAACAGTCGATTCCTGATTATTACCTTGTATATAAAACAGCGAAACAGTCCGGCACTATTGAGAAAATAGAAGTGTATAAAGACAAAGAATCAGTGCAAAAGAAGCTACATGCACTAGAAACTGGGATAAAAGAGTCGGGGTTTTAACCACCGGAATGAAACTAAAGCCATCAGATTCGTGGTTTTAACCACCAACACAAATAAAAGAAATCAACAATAGATCGAATAATCATCAAGTTTTTATGGTTTAGTTGTTTTGACCAAAATAACATACGGTATGTTATTTTGATTTTTACATTCGTGGTTTTAACCACCATTGAATAAGCAGTGAATTTACTGTGAATTGCATAGTGATTTTAACCACCCAGTATTCGTGGTTTTAACCACCATTATTCGTGACATTAACCACCATCTCTCGTGGTTTTGAACACTTAAAATCGTGGTTTTAAACACCAAAGGACCGTGCTAAGCCCCATAGATCAAGCTTTTCAGAGAATGTAACTATTTAATAACTACTAATAACTATGTATTTATAACCATATATTAGTAACTTTGTTGTAGAGCCAACTTATACACATACTGCTGATGGACAACCGGGACGATGCTACGCACCGTGGGTAAAAGCCATGGAAAACGCTTAAAGCGTTTCCACACAGCTTTTACCCACTTCGCCCCAGTTGACCACAGCGATAGAGTTAGAGTTATTGCCCACTAAGGATGTATCAACAAGCACTTACGTTAAATAAATTAATATTTAATTTATTACAAGCAATATTATTTAAATAAGATTGGAAATAATTCACAAAGCAAACCATAAAAAACATGGATCACGATAAATTTAAAATCACAATTAAAAAATTGTACGAAGCGGTTTTAGAACTGGAAGAAATGTTTCCTGGCAGGCACTGGACTTCCCAGATTTCACTAGACACCTAAAAGCCTCATAATCTAACTCCAAGATGAGGTGTTTATGTCAGCCAAACGATTTACCAAAGAATTCAAGAAAGAAGCCATCAAGCAAATTACCGAGCGAGGCTATTCCGTGGCGGAAGTTGCTTGACGGCTCGGAACCACCACTCATAGTCTGTATTCCTGGCTCAAGAAATACAATGAACCCCAACCCCGCCAAGCTGCTCTAGTTGACGAGCAAGCTGAAATCGCTCGCCTTAAAGCAGAACTCAGACGAGTTACCGAGGAGCGCGACATTTTAAAAAAGGCCGCCGTGTACTTTGCAAGGGCGCACGAATAAAGTACGCCTGTATCCGCGCCCACATCAAGGTGCATTCCGTACGTTTGATGTGCCATGTTTTAAAGCTTCACCCCAGTGGCTATTACGCTTGGCTAAAAAATCCAGTATCAAAACGCGAACAAGAAGATCAGCGGCTATTGGTATTAATTAAAGAACATTATCTGGCGAGCGGCGGCACTTACGGCAGTCCATGGATACACAAGGATTTGCGTGAAGCGGGTGAGACATGCAGCGTGCATCGCGTAGCTAAAATCATGCGTAAACACCGGATAAAACACAGATTGGCTACAAGCGACGCTATATCAAAGGAAGCAAAACCGCCAAGGTGGCCGCCAATTTGTTGAACCGGAATTTTAGCCCTAACGCGCCCAATGTTTCGTGCGTTAGTGACATTACTTCCGTGCGAACCTACGAAGGCTTTTTGTACGTAGCAACGGTACTGGATTTATTTTCTCGGCGCATCGTTGGTTGGTCTATGGGAAAAAATATTGATCGCCACTTGGTAATTGATGCACTGCTAATGGCAAAGCTACGGCGTCAGCCGAAAGATGCCGTGTTAATCCACAGCGATCAGGGCAGCCAATATGGCAGTCATGATTACACGGCTTTTATGGAAGCAAATAATTTCATTCCTTCCATGAGTCGCCGAGGAAATTGTCATGACAACGACGTTGCTGAAAGTTTTTTTGCAACATTCAAGAAGCGTGTAACCCGCAGGAAAATTTACAGCACGAGGGAAGAAGCCAAAACAGAAATATTTAATTTTATTGAGATGTTCCACAATCCAGTCAAACGCCACTCTCATAACGGCGGGCTATCTCCCGTTAAATACGAAGAGGCGTTTTTTCAGAGGCTCGAAAGTGTCGAGTAAAGTCTGGGAAGTCCAACATTCATTATGATAAACCTAACTCGCATAAAAAAATCCCACTTCTTTCACGTTAAGTTGTTTGCTCTGTATAAAGCGCCTTATCCATGTTTGCGCGGATTTTGGCAAGTAGTGGGTTGTAAGCTGCATTGGCGACCGGTCCCACAATTTTCTGCGAAAGATCAATGAAGTTGGTTTTGCTGATAACGCCGCTGCTGCCTGCTGTTTTACTCAGAGCGATGAGACGCCCCATGATGAACTTATCCGCGCCGAGCTGCGCATGCTTGGTGAGACTCTCGACAATAATGAAATTGTTGGGCATGTTGCCTAGGCCGGTGACGCCGTCGAGGCTACTGTTAGTAATATCGATAATAGGGATAATATCAGCATGCTTAACCGTTTTTAGGCGATCTGTATTTTGCCAGGTTTCTCTCACCTCTTTGTTAATCTCGGCACTGGGCTTGGGTGTGTTACGACCACTGGTGATAACAGGAGATAAGTCCGCGTGGACGATTTTGCCGGAGGGATCCTTTTTCAAGTTTGAACGGGCATCCCCTTTGAACACGCCAATCTCAAAATAAGGGTTGTGACTGATATAGCCGCTTTTACCCACCCCGGTATCGTTTTCGTCCTTGTTGTTTTCAAACCTGTTAGCAAGGATGCCTGCAGTAACCAAAGCCTGCTCACCACTATCGAGGTAATACACTCGGTAATCCAAACCACTGAATTTGGATGCGACACGCTTTTCATAGACATCATTGCTGTCCTTGAACTTGCCTGCGGTAGTATGCGATGCATTGGGATTGCCCGTGTCCACCAGCGTGGCAGCGGTGTATATCATGCTGTATTCCTGCAACTTATCGGTCATATCGGCCGTGATCAAATAATGATTATTCTTTTCCGTTGCAGTTGCCGTGGAAAGCGCACCATAAATAGTCGTCCCTTTTTGGATGAGGATACCTGATTGTTTAAGTTTGATGAGCAGCCGGGTTTTAATCCACTCTCCCACGCGCTTTTTCTCGGGTGTGGCAGTGCCCGGCACTTTTTCTTCCGTCACAATCATGGCGTGACGCATGGCAGCCTTGAGCGCCTCTATGTGCAATACCGGCCCGCTGGTGGCGGTTGTGATTGCATCAAGGTCGCTAAGCTTGGCCAGCGTCTCTGACGAGCCTTTGTTGCGCAATTTGGTGATAACCGCCTTCAGCCCTGGGATGAGCGCCTCCACTGGAGCATATCCTGGCCAAATTCGTATGGACTCGCTGGTGTCGGTAACGGTAGGCCTTTGAAAGCCAAAGCTACCCCGCTGCGTTATTTTCACTTCTTGACCGGAAGCACCATTAAAATCGTTGACCACGACTGGCAGGATCGCTTCGGTGTTGCTATAGGTTGAGCCACCATACTTTACGGTTTTGCCGCCTGCAGATGGACACAATAAAACGAGATTGGGATGCCCCTCCGTACTGATCGCGTAGAGTTTTTCGCTGCCACCGGTGATTGCATTGATCGCTGTTGAGAGCTTGGAAATTACCTCCCCTCTGTCCGTCATCAAGAAATCATGTAGATTATCGTAACTGCCAGTCTTACTCACACTACCGGCGAGCGCCGCCTTCTGTTTCTTGGCTAGTTCATCGGTGACGGCAGATTTGTCATCAATGGTGCGACTAGCTTTCGTGCTTTTCTCTAGCGTTCTTGTTTCAAATAAATTTTGTAGGTAGGTTGCTTTTGATGTGGCTTTGTTGGCGATCAGTTTGCTGGTGATTAACTGCTGCTGTTCCAAGTTTTTCAGGTTATGCGAGGGAAGCCCTGCCGACGCAACGCCGACCGTACCCGTATGGTAATCGACGCCGTTTTGCGTCCCTTTTGTTATGCTGCTGCTCCCTTGGAGCTTGAGTAAGCTCGGATTTAAAGGCTGGAGCAGCGTACCCGGAATTATCCCCAATGTATTGACTAGCTGCTCGTATTTCTTGTTCAGCGGATGCGTCTTGTCACTGCGAGAATAAGTACCCGGCTCCTCCGACCCGCGGTCAAACCCTTGCCCAACACCTGATTGAAAGGAGGCAATATGCTTATGAAAGAAAAGTAATGAAGACAGGAAGTCACCACGTATGGAATCAAGGTCAATATCCTTTAAATCATCCAGGTTTTCTTTGCCCAGTAATGCATAGAGTAACTGGGTATATTTTTTCTTGGCGCGATCAGTGTTGGAGAGTTTGCCTACGTCTTGTTTATCGTACCAATCATCACTCGCGAACATGTTCAACCGAGCCTGTGCCCTCACTTCGTCAGGCTTGCCTTTCAGGGTGACATCGGCTTTTGCTGCCGCCGCCCAATTTGCAGCGGTGGCGTTTCCATCGTTGCTATCAAACCCCATTGCCAAACCTAGTACTTCTTCTAGCGACCATCCCTCGATATCAAGCAATGTTTTCCAATCATCAACTTTGCTCTTACCTGTTTTCTTGGCAAATGCTGACAGTATATCTAGGGTAGAGGCTTTGAATCCTCCGGGAATATTGCCTTCACCTAAAATTCCAAGGGTCGTTTCCACGCTCTTGTTGGCATTTGCCAATTCCCATATCTCGCGAACTTTTGTTAAAGAACATAGGGTTCCCACAGGGGTGATGAATGATGTCAGCGATGACAGCGCAGGATAGTCAAGGCCAGTCAGAAAATTTACAATTTCCGACAGGGCTGGCTCCCCTGTCACCGCTTTGGCGGCTTTTTGGAATGCATTGATTTCAGCCACAGAGCCCTTTCCCCCGACCAGAGTGATGAGTGATAGGGCGGCGTCAAGATTGACGAGCTCCACGTCTGTCAGGTAGCCAGTAACATTAGTTATGTCCTCTGACGAATGGTGGGGCTTGAGCGCCGCGAATACTTTAAGCTGATTGGGGATGCTATCAGGGAGAATTCTGGCAACCTCAACCTTACGCTCCTCGGATCCTGCCAGCAGCACAAGCGCCTTGGTTTTTGTGTCAGTGGAAATTTCACCCGCTTCGGGGATGGGCAAAGTGACCAACTTTTTTGTATTTTCATTTATGAGCTTCTTAGCATCTTTATACTTGGATGCTAGTACATCATATTTGGTAAGGCTCAATTTTTGTAGCGTACTTGAAGCAATGGCGGACATCCTGTCTTCGCCACCACTCGTTCCCTTTTCTAGAATGTATTGAACCTCAGTATCTTTACTGGCAGCCGTCTTATACTCGTTCACATCCTTTAAAATCTCGGATTTGACTTTGACCACTTTCTCGAATCCCTCTGCTGCACCAGAGAGCATTTTTTGTAAGATTGCTGCATCTTCCCGCTGCCCATTCACAATACCCAAAGTCATTTTTTCAAATGCCTCCCGGTATTGTGCTTCCTTCTGCACGACAAAAAGCGTAATTTCATCCACTTTCTGATCGTAATCGGTTTGCGCTACCTCAATAAACTTGGCAATGGCAGCTTTAAGCAGCCGGTTTACCCCCGGTTTTTTCTCTTCGCCATCAATGTGCCGATTAAAGACCTGATCCTCCCCTGAGCTAAGCGACTTGCGTTGATTCAAATCCTTTGCAGCATTTTTAAGTTCTGCATAATGCTCAAGTGCCTTTGTATAGTTCTTAGCCAACAATTGGTTGTTCAAATTACTGGCTATTAGGGCTGCTGCAATCAACAAATCATCCCCTTTCACCATCTGCACCACAGCCACACGCTGCACATTGCCAGTAATCATTGGCAAAACAGGGTCAGATCCAATTAATTTGGTTTGCTCAACCCTAACACTTTGCATAGCATCTATTTGCAGCGCTTTCTCTCCCATCACATCCGCTTCAACTTCAAGACTATTGTCGTCGTTGACTGGAATACTTCCTTTCATCTGCATGGTCGGCTTCACCCGCCCCTGCGCCTGTTGCACCACATGCCATGCCTCATGGGGCAAATGTTTCTCTTGCCCGGGCGCTAGATGAATATCACTACCTTGAGCATAAGCATGTGCATTCAACTGAGCCGGCTGTGAGGAGTTATAGTGCACTTTCACATGATCCATACTCATGCCAGACAGGGATTCGATACCTGTTTTGAGGTTGTCAGGCAGGCCCGTATTATTTGGTTTTGGCGCTTCTGCTGCTGTTTCAAGTTGAATATTATTCTCGCGGTTTTCTTTTGTTTGTAAGGTTTTTTCCTCTTCGATGAGTTGCATCGGCATCATAGTGGCGGTTGCTGATTGCGAGTTTGACTGCACACTGGAGGTAGGCATGCGTTGAGATGCCTGAGCTTCGCGGATAGGAGTGTTGCTGATTATCTTGGCTTGCTGTCCCGCGTCTCCACATACTTGAGCACTGTTATTCATCATCGCCTGTAAGGCTTTATTGTCTATAGATTGGCGACTGTTATTCATTAATTGCCGCAGTTGCAGGTACGTCGCCATTTCTGGCCGGTTATCCACAAACACACCTTGTTGTTCACTTGTTAACTGCGGGGGGTCTTGTGAGGTTTTAGTTTGCTGTTGCTTGGTTTGATCGACTGGCGCGGATACATGAGTTTGCATAGATGCTTGTCACGGTGGAGGGTGAGGTGCAATGACGTAGAGGCCTGCACAAGTAATGAAATTATAAGCACGCTTAAATCCTAAGCGCCAGAAGCCTAGATGTATGATGCGTCAAACAAAAATATTGAGAGTTGTTGTGCCTATCAATACAAACTATCTGCAATTGCCCGTATATCATCACAATCAGTCCTAATTCATTCTTATCGGTAATGGCGTTGTGCTTTTCGGTGAGTTTTTGATAGGCGCAAAGATGGGTAAAGGATGACAGGCGATTGGTTGTCATGTGTGCTTTTAAAGAATGATTCATGCCAAGGTTAACTACATCGATTAAACCAAAAGGCTCATGTTCCGCCGCTTGCCAATTGCCGTTGCAAGGTATACTTTTTTAATCACGATTTTCAAAAGTTACTTTGAAAATCATTCTGAACCCGAGGGTAATACTTGCCTGCGGGGGCTGCGTCAATCATTGCTACTAAACGGGCTTGAACGTCCGCTAATGGCGTGGGCCGTGATAAGGCGGCGCTTTCCCCGTGGGTGAAAATCCCACTCGGCTATCGCTCCAGTCGAAAGCAACCGGAGCAATTATGGAGGCAACGAAATAGTTGAAACCTCCGGTGAAGCGTGCCACCAAATAAGGTGGTAGCGCGAATGTATATCCCCAAAGCCAATGACAAACTTAGCCCGTTGGGTGTCTCGATGCTAAGAGATCGAGTCTGTATGACAGCAGCACTGCTGATGTTGGAACCGATTTTCGAAGCAGATCTTCCACCGCAGATGTATGTCTATCGTCCGAGGCGCAATGTGCAACAGGCAATAGTCGAGGTGCAAGAGCAAATGTATCGAGGGCGACCCGATGTTATCGATGCAGATCTTTCGGATTACTTTGGCAGTATCCCCCACGTTGAAATGTTGAAATCACTTGTGCGTCGTGTTGTTGATCGACGGGTATTGAGTTTACTAAAGCCATGGTTGGAATTTCCTGTCGAAGAAAGAGATTCAAAAGGCCGCGCAACGAAAACAACGGAAGCAAAAGACCAGCGGCGAGGAATACCTCAAGGTTCGCCAGTGTCACCACTGCTAGCAAATTTATATATGCGCCGGTTTGTGGTGGCGTGGAAACTATTTGGTCTGAATGAACGTCTTGGAAGTTTTATTGTTACTTATGCAGATGATCTGGTGATTTTATGTCGGTGTGGAAAAGCTGGCGAAGCATCTTCATTGATGCGGAAAATTATGGAGAAACTCAAGCTGACAGTGAACGAAGAAAAGACGCGAATTTGTCGAATACCTGAAGAGTCTTTTGATTTTCTGGGTTACACCTTTGGCAGGCTTTACTTACAGAAAACGGGCAAAGCCAGATTGGGTATGCGACCGTCAAGGAAGAGCATCAAGAACATGGTGCAAAAGCTTCATGGAATGACGACAAAATCTTATTCGTGCATGGACACCACAGAAATGGTAAAGCAATTAAATCGCACGTTGGTGGGATGGGCGAATTACTTTTCAGTAGAAACTCATCTGCAAGCTTATCGTGCTATTGAAAGTTATATCGCTATGCAGTTGCGCAAGTGGCTGCGACACAAATACAAAGTTAGAGGTCGTCGAGGTGGAGCATTTCCTCAGTCCCTGTTGATTTGCGTTTAAAACTGACCCGCCTTCTCAACCCAGCGCTCTACATCGTACTTTGGCAGCGCAGTACCTTCCTCGTTAGTTTTACTCATTTTATTTACGCCTACTACTGTCACATTACCTAGAGTTACGGTTGACCCCCCCCCCTTTTACCCCCCTCAAACCCCTGTTTTTTACGACATCTAATTTACGGCCATTTTCGTAAATTTTTTAGGGGGAAATTCAGCGATTCAAGGAAGTTTGCACCCCCGCCAACCATATTATGGTTAGCGGTAGATATTTATATCTAAGGAAAGAGCTAGGTTGAATGTATGGTTAGGGAGACTTTGGGGTTGGCATCATGTAAGCGATCAGACAGCGGCGTTGCGATGTAAGCATTTAAAGGCGGGGGATTTAGGGAGTTTTGTCTAGTTAAAACCAGTTAAAACTGATTCTATCGCTTGTTTTAATTGGAGGTTTTCTCATTATTACGTGAACTTGTGTTTATTTTGGATAGTTTCGGACAGTTAAAACCAGTTAAAACTAGTTTTAACTGGTTTTAACGGAAAAAAACTTTTCGTGGTGATTTTTCACTCATCGCCTCTCTGCTGCCATTCCTGCAACGTGCGTAACATGCAGTACAAGAATTTATTGGCAGGGGTAAATCATGAAGAAAATAAAACTGGCGCTGGTAGTCGCATTGCTCTCGGGCTGTTGTTTTGCGTTTAAAACTGACCCACTAAACCCCCATATTTGCGTCGAAAATTGACCCACGTAAACCGACTATCCTGCTTGTTTTTTGAGCGGGAGATAGGAGTGATTAACGTGGCCATTTTGA